>JAZQQB010000001.1:0-28231 GCA_045628865.1 Lachnospiraceae bacterium
CCGCCTGTTTCCTTTCCACATCCCTTGGAAGTCGAAATTCCTCTAATTTTCTCTGAATCGTTTTCGCCACATACATATCAAGTGGGGTATGACGATAACTGATAAATGCATCATAATGACGATTGATTTCTTTTTTCATAAATTTATACCTTTCTAACAATTCATTTGTGTGATTTTTAATTATCTTTTACCTGTGTTATTTTCTCTCCCTGCAAAATCTTCCTATATTCTTCTAAGGAGATCCGAACGCCCCCCATACTTTCCAAATGATTCGTATGGAACTGGCAATCAATCATCAAAAAATCCTGCTTAGCCAAAAGCCTTGCAAGTAAGATCAACGCAATCTTAGAACCATTTTCCTTCACAGAAAACATGCTCTCACCAAAAAAGCATTTTGAAAAGCACACACCATACAGGCCTCCTGCCAGTTCACCGTCCACATACGCCTCTACACTGACAGCAAAACCTTCCTTATGCAGATCAAAATATGCTTTTTCCATATCATCCGTGATCCAAGTCCCTTCCTTGTTTTCACGCATCATACGGCATCGGTGCATGGTGTCAGCAAAATCCCTGTTAAGTTTTATACAAACCTCATGCTTTTTCATATATTTTTTCATAGAATGGGACACATGGATTTCAGAAGGTCGAATGATAAAACGCTCCTTCGGACACCACCAAAGAATTTCCTCCCCTGGATTATACCATGGAAAGATCCCATTGCTGTACGCTAAAAGAAGCCTTTCTACACGAAGATCTCCTCCAACCGCCAAAAGTCCGTCCTCCTCCGCCAATTCAGGCTTTGGAAATACAATATATTCTGAATCTAATCGAAACACCGAGTTACCTCTCCCTCCTATCCTTGATACAAAAAGCATCCTGTCTCATGTGAATTGATAATCCCAACAGCCTGTAAATATGCATAAACCGTTGTACTTCCAATAAACTTCATACCACGCTTTTTCAAATCCTTAGAGATGGCATCCGACAAAGGAGATACCGTTTTATCAGATTCCACAATAATCTCCCCTTTGGAAAATCCCCAAATATATTTTGAGAAACTTCCGAACTCCTTTTGTATCTGCAAAAAAATTGCTGCATTTGAAATCGACGCTTCAATTTTTTTACGGTTCCTGATAATATCAGGATTTAGAAGTAGCGCTTCCACCTTAGATGCATCATAGTCCTGGATCAATGTAGGATCAAAATGATCAAAGGCTTCATAAAAGCTCTCCCTTTTATTCAAAATACATTCCCAGGAAAGCCCTGCCTGAAAAGGTTCCAATAACAAAAACTCATACAAGGTGGCATCATCATAAACAGGTTTGCCCCACTCCTCATCATGGTATTTTATGTAAGTTTCGTTGTTTGGGTTGCACCAGTGACATCTGATTTTTTCCATTATCTTTCTCCCAATCTCTGATAAAAAGCATCATAATTTGCAGTATCATTTTTTCCACAATATACCGCATACTCCACGGTTTCAAAATAAGTTCCCCATCGCTTAGATACCTCTTTGAATGCTCCTGCCACAATTTCAGGCGGATTACAAAAAGCTCCACATCCAAAGGCTCCTAAAATAAGTACCTCCGCCCCGTTTTCCGCAGCAATCATAAAAATTCGCTCGATTCTTTTTACATGCAGATCAAAAAGAGCCTCCTCATCAATCTTTGCTTGGGTATCCCCAGCCCCTGGATTCATTTCGTTGCTTGGATGGATTCTTAAATTTGGGGCAGCACAGGTGATCACATCCACCTGATACCAATCATTTTTTTCCATTCTTTTCGGGAAATCAATATCACTTTTCACCACCATTACACCTGGTGTATAAATACAATCATTGTTATAAAGCGGATCCGCTGCTTTTCTATGTGGCTGATAAAACTTCTCCCTCAGTTCATCCCCTTCTAAACAAGGATATAACGTACTGCATCTGCACAAACATTCCTCCTGGGCTGAACTACCACGGGTAACACCTCCACCCGGGTTGGTAGCTGACGCAAAATTCAACACACATACCTTTTTCCCTTCTCTTGCATAGGCTGATGCGGCTTCGAAGCTTCTTTTTTTGGAAACCACAGTCCTGCAACCACTCTTTTCTGCAGAAGGTCCAGTTAACTTCTGAGTGTCTTGCTTCAGCTCCTGATTTTCCAGCTTAAGCTCCTGGTCCTCTAATATTAATTTCTGTCCTTCCAAAGACTTCTTTACTGCCTCCTGCAAAGCCTTATCCTTCTTGATCCAGTCCATCGTATCTTGAAATATTTCTATATTCTTTTCTTTTCGACTTCCATTTCCATTCGACATAATATCTATCCTTCCATTTCTAATCTTCCATGATGGGATTTCAAGTTTTCATCTTTTTCCTTCCAATTCTTCCTTCTGACATAGAACCTCAATGATGGTTTTCTAACACTACTGCCATTTTCCTTCCAATCCATGCTTCTGACACAGTTCTATAATGATTGTTCTATAATCATGAGCCTGTATTCAAGAATGCCTCCGTGTTTAGCTGCGGCGTGGCTACGTAGAAATAACATTCCACTCAAACATTTCACTCCTATCATACCACATCCCACTCAAACATTTCACTCCTATCATACCACATCTCACAGCAAATAAGTCGCCTCTTTAGCGACCTTTTCCATCTTTTTCATCCCAAATCATTTTCTAACCAGTTAACATAATTTCTATAACCATCTCTACTCATACCCCCTAATTCAACCAATCAAATGTTGACCTACTTACACATTTTTTATACCATTCTTGCAAATTCTGTGTTAGGATATATCTTGTGGGATAATATAATGGAGTATAAAAGGCCCCACCTTTGTATTAAAATGAGGGAATTTGACAATGAAGAAAAGAATTGCAGTATTTTCAAATGCCTGGAATGAAAAAAGTCTAAGTAATACTTTAGAAGGAATCAGCGAAATCGCGAAAAAACATGATTTCGATGTATTCGTGTTTATCAGTCATGCTTCTGTAGGAAATGACAGGATTGCGCAGCGGGAAGAAAAACGTATTTATCATTTACCGGATTTGCGTGACTTTGATGGTGCTATTATGTTTAGTACTACCATGAACTTTCCAGATTTGGTTCAAGATATAAGAAAAAAAGCGAATGCAGCAGGCATTCCTTTGGTTAACGTTGGAGAAAAGCTGGAAGGCTGTCCATTAATTGAAATAAATAACTCTGATAGCATGATCGAACTAGTAGAACATTTAGTGAACGATCACGGCGTTAAAGATATAGAATTTATTGCAGGTCCACAGCACAATCATGATTCAAATACAAGAATCGATGCTACTAGAACTGTATTACAACGTCACGGCTTTGATTTGCCAGAAAGCCAGATTCATTATGGTGATTGGAGTGTTCATTGGGCTATGAACATAACCTCCGAGATCATAACCTCCCGAGAAGGAAAGCTGCCAGACGCATTTGTCTGTGCAAATGACGGACTTGCTTTAGGGGTTTGCTCAACACTTGAAGACCTTGGATTACGAGTTCCAGAAGATGTTCTCGTAACAGGTTATGATGCATTACATGACGGCCAGGTTTATGATCCGGCATTATGTACCGTTGAACGAGATGATCGCCTAGCTGGAAAAAAGGCTTTTGAATCACTTCTTTCTTTGATCAATGGATTCACACCTGCGGACCAAGTAATTCCAGGCAGAATACTAAAAAATCAAAGCTGTGGTTGTGCCGATCCGAATGTGGATCACTTACGTGCAACCGAATGCAAAAACCTTTTTCACAACAAGCTTCACAATTTAGGATTCATGCAGGGTAGCACTGTGCTCTCTGATATCATATTAAATACAAAAAATACGAAGGATATCCAGCAGAATATACTCTCCTATTTTTCACATCATCAGATGTTTGGCACTGGTACGCTCTACCTTTTAGAAGACGCAAAAGCAAAAATGTTCCTATCCGATAAGTCTCACATTGACGACAATGAAGGCTACTCCGATGAATTAGAGGTTCTTGTATCTATTGAAAAAAACAAAGCTGTTCCAGGAGATTTCATTTCAAAAAGAGAATTGATTCCTGGCTATAAAAAAATGGACAACGTAAGTAAAATGTATATTTTCATGCCAATCCACTATCTGGATGGCGTATTTGGATATGCCGTTATTGAAGGCTGGTTATCAGGTATTGCCAACCGCAGGCTCAAGGATTTTACAGTAGGTATGAACCAAACCGTTGATAAGTTAAAGCAAAATATGGCTTTGGAAAGTTTAAACAACCAGTTGCAGGAATTATACACAAAAGATGCTCTTACTGGCATGTATAATCGTTTTGGATTCGCCACAGAAGGAAAAAGAATTTTTGAAGAATGTCAGCAGCAGCAAAAAGAAATGGTCTTGATGTTTGCAGATATCAATCGCATGAAATTGATCAATGATTATTATGGTCACCTGCAGGGTGATGCTGCCATCAAAGCAACCTCTGCGATCATCCAGAGCATTATCCCAAAGCACTGGATTGCCATTCGATTTGGTGGAGATGAATTTCTGATTCTTGGCCAGTGTGATAACAAAGAAACCATTGAACTTGCAAAGGAACAAATTATAAGACGTGTAAAGGAAAAAGATTTCCCATTCTATTTAAGCGTAAGTTGTGGTTTTTTACACTTCCTTCCTGAAAAAAACACATCCATGGATCATTATATCAAAAAAGCGGATGAGGCCATGTATGAGATCAAGGCTAACATGCATTTATGTGATGAAGGACTTCAAAAGTTTGTTAATAGCTGTAAAGAACGATAGAATAAAAAGGAGTATCATGTACAAAAACATCTCGCGCAAACCAACAACGTATACTCCTTTGAAATGGACTACTCATCGTGATTTTTCTATTTTTTCCTTTTATAAACTTACCCTTCTAAAATAGGCACTTAATTGAATATAATTATCTTCAACACTTTCATTATAATTTTTTAATATCTTCTTTATTCTAAATAATTTATTGCCTTAACTTCCATCGCTATATACTTATCATATAATTTTATACATACAATTGTATTGTCTGATTTTACAATACAATTGTATGTATAATGTTTTATTTTTCATCAAAACTATGTTATAATCATAATAACTATAGATATGCACTATATTATCTAATAAATCATACTATTGATAAGTCACTTTCAAGGAGTTTAATAAAATATATGAATAATACCAGGCAGTTTAGAATCATTTTTAACATAATAAAATGTATTGCATTTTTGCTTGTTAGTATTGTTTTTATATACTGCATGCATTCCGCTCCAAATAGCAATATAAACTTACAGCCTCAAGTCAAGTATTTTACTGAAGGTTGGACAATGGATGATCAACAGGTGGGGAAGCTTCCATTCTCTTACTATGCCAAAAAGAGCAAAAAATCTCTTTCCTTTTTTAACACAATTCCTTCTAACGTATCAAATGATGACATCATGATGTTTCGAACCAAACATTCTGAAACTCATATATATATTGATGGCGAATCAGTTTATTCATATGGTGATAATAAAAGCCTTCCTTTCGGTACAATGACTGGAGATACATGCTGTTTTGTACCAATGAAAGAAGAATATCGTGATAAAACCATTGAAATAAGAGTAATACTTCACTCTTCAAAAGCAATTCTTTTAGACAAAATCGTTATTGGCAGGGCAGAGTCTGTTTTTCGTTATATTTTACGGACTAATTTTTGGTATGTATTAGATATCCTCATACTAATAGTTGCGTCTGTTGGTACAATTATTGTCTTACTTATTTACTACCTGTCCCATGTAAGAATAGATTATTCATTTGCTGTATATTATTTATTGCTGGCTTTTGAGTTGATAGTTTTCCTATATTTCTACTCCAATCTGTTCCAGTTTCAATCATCCAAAAGTACAACAGCCTGCCTGATTGTACAGATTTTTATTTTACTGATTCAATGTACGATAGTGGGCATTTGTAAAACTATTTTACGAAAAAAAGGTTTTTCCGTATTAGAACTCATTAGTTTTATGATAATCATACTTATGACAGTATTATATATATTCAGTGTTATAGATCCTGTTGACTTTATTACCCCGATCATGATATACGCACCGATTGTTGTTATCTATGCACTGGTTTCGAGTTTTAAAAAACGTAAAACAAACGCATTAGCAACTTATATGTTTTTTGATCTGCTTGTTTTGGCTTTAGCGATCGTAATTGGACAGATATTTTTCTATTATAAAAATCTCGACACTCTTGGTGTTGCTATTTTTGTAAATGGAATAATACTATTCAGCCTTGGAATCCTTTCAATCATCGAAAAGAACATGGTTAATAATTCAAATGCGGTTGTCAAATCGAAAGTCTACAAAAAAATGGCTTATCTGGATTCAATGACTGGATTAGGAAATCGATTGGGATTTCATTCCGAACTATCAAAAATCCAATCCGATTCAGAGCAGGGCACACCTATCACTTTGATCATATGTGACTTGAATTATTTGAAAAAAACAAATGACATATATGGACACTCTGCTGGGGATAATCTTATTATTACTGCTGCTGCTTGTCTGAAAAATGCAGTCAACGAAGATGCTTCCTGCTTCAGACTAGGTGGTGATGAATTCGGAATCATTGTAGTTGGTCCTAAAGAAAAAGGGGAACAAATTGTTCAACGTATCCATTCACAAATTGACATGCAAAACGGTTCAGCGCACAGTTCATTATCTTTAGCCATTGGATATTCCTTTAACACAATATCCAACAAGGACGCTGACTACAAGGAACTATACCATAAGGCAGACAAGAATATGTATGCCAACAAACGAAATATGCATGCAGAAAGACGTGATTCGTAAAGAACATTACAATCAGAAAGGTGATAACAGCATACCATGAATAAGCAAAAAAAATTTACAATTATTTCGAGAACACTCATATGCTTGACCATTGTTTGGTGTTTACTCTTCGTTACATACTGCTTTATAGTAGAAAAAGGCACAAATGTAGAAATAAAGCATGATGATATCCAACAGTGGTCTGATAATTGGGTGATAAATGATCAAAAAACCGTAGTTTTTCCATTTCAGATACAGGAAAAATCGGGAGTAACTTATTCAATTTCCAATACACTTCCTGACACCTTAAAATCTCATGATGCTATACTGTTCTTCTCACACAATGCAAAACTTAAGGTATATGTTGACAGTACTTTAAGATATTCATTTGGAGATGATCATTCATTTCCGATTTACAAATCGACTGGAAATATTATGTGCTTGATCCCTTTCATTCAGCATGATGCCGGTAAGAAAGTAGAAATACAGATTACCCCTTATTATAACCTTGATTATAAATATTCACCGGTTCTTTTCGGAAACCGGGATATACTTACCCAATATTTCATACAAATGAATATTCCAATTATCGCTACGATTGTTATTTTAGTACTAATATCAGCGATTGCACTGACTCAGGCCATACAATATGCTGCTGCAAAGTGGACCCAGGAGTTCCACATTTTGTTGTATTTTGCATTAACGGAGATAAGTATTGCTATCTGGACCTTGTTACAGTCCAAAATACTAGAGCTTCTAACTCATCAAACAATTGCTTTCACTTTTTTGTATTATATTTTTTTAACATTAATGCCTTGTTTACTATCTGGATTATACAAATACTATTTTCATAAAACAAACAAACTGTTTTGTTACGTTGAAATGTTGGGTTATGTATTGATCATATGCATTTCCCTTATCTTTGTACAAAACCGGTTAAATCCTCGAATAGCACAAAATGTAATAATACTTTATATTCTATTACATATAGTATTGTCCCTCACCAGCTGTATACAATACTTCATAAAAAATAGAAAAGCCTTTTCGCAGAACAATCTCATGTTAAGTATATTTATAACAGAAGTCCTACTCCTTATTTCATTGGCAGTATTCTATTTTGAATATGACGAACACCTAGGAATCATGTTACTGATCATTGGCACGATAGTTCTTAGTTTTAGTTTTTTCTATACTATTATAAAAATTCAAATTCGAAATAGAGAACAAATCTTTGAGGCAAATGCATACAAAGAGCTAACCTATACAGATCCATTAACAAATATTGGAAACAGAAAAAGATTAGAAAAAAAATTTGAAGAATTAACAAAAAAATTATCGCCAAAACAATCTATTACCTTTATTATGTGCGATCTAAATTATCTAAAAAAAGTAAATGATGAATTCGGGCATAATGAAGGCGACCAATTGATCATAGGCGCCTCTCAATGTCTTACAAATGCTTGTGGAAGTATTGCGACCTGCTACAGACTGGGTGGAGATGAATTCTGCATTCTCATGAGTGAGCAAAATAATGCATGTACGAAGGTAATTGAAAAACTGCATCAGGAAATCAACGCCTACAATTCAAAGAATGATCACCCTATTTCTATGGCAATCGGATACGCTACAGAAAAGGTCAGAAAAGATGATACTTTCTTTCATGACATCTATCAGAAGGCCGACACAAATATGTACATAGAAAAGCAAAAACAACACGCTTCACAAATCTGATCGTTCAGGAACGATCAGAATATTTTCTAAGCCTTCATATCCGCCGACTTTACTTTCTGTGATCACGATCACATCATCAATCTGTGCAAAAGTCACAGCGGATACCTTGTTATACTTTGTTGAATCAGCTAAAACATAGCACTGCTTGCACTGTCTCATAGCAGTTTCTTTCACAATAGCCTCATCCACATCCGGCGTGGTGAGTCCTTCCTGCAAACTGATTCCATTGGTTCCAAAAAAACCTTTGGTAAAATGATATCCCAATAAAGTGCGCACTGCAGAATTACCAATAATGGCTTCTGTTGAGCTCTTCAATTCTCCTCCAAGCAAAAATACTTTTGCTCCGGTTTGAGCCAATCGTCTTGCATGCTCAACTCCATTGGTCACAAAGGTATTTCCTGAAATTTGTATATAATCAAGCATACAGGAAGTTGTGGTTCCGGCATCAATATAGATAAATTCATTTTGATCTATTAAAGAAGCGGCAAATTGTGCAATCATCTGTTTTTCTTCCAGATTTTGCTCTGCTTTCTGTGCTACAGTCTGTTCAATAGCTAAGTATTTCTCTTCAATGGCAACTGCACCGCCAAATACCTTGATCAGTTTTGATGCATTATGAAGGGCTGTAATATCACGTCGCACAGTGGATTCTGATGCACCCAGAAGTTCTCTGATCTCCGCTACAGTAATGCTCTTCTTTTCATTCAAAAGATCCAATATGATTTCATATCGTTGTTCAGCAAGCATATAATTGCCTCCTTTTGTCTTTCGATCCACTAACAAATCGAGTAGGAAAATCCTACTCGATATGCAGTAAGCATAGATTTCTTTTCCATGCCAATTTTTCAGTTATATTCTATCGTTCTTTCTCATACTTGGCAACATCTGTCTCCAAAATAATTTTTCTAAGAGGCAATATGCTGGCAGGTGCCACAGATAACTCATCTACACCCATTTTCAAAAATTCCTTTGTCAGTGTAGGATCTGCACCCAATTCGCCACAGATTCCCGTCCAGATACCTGCTTGATGAGAATTGTCCACTACCATCTTGATCATTCGAAGTACTGCCTCATGATGGGAATCAAAAAACGCATCCAATTTCTCATTTTGACGATCAATGGCCAGGGAATACTGGGTAAGATCATTGGTACCAATACTAAAGAAATCTACCTCTTTTGCTAACAGATCACTGATCATAACAGCAGCAGGAGTTTCAATCATAATACCCTGTTCAGGATTACCAAACAATATCTGCTCTTTTGATAATTCTTCCTTCACCTCTGCCACAATTTCTTTGATCTTATAAACCTCTGACAAGCTTGTGATCATGGGGTACATAATGGCAATTTTTCCATATGCGCTGGCTCTAAATAAAGCACGTAACTGTGTTTTGAAAATCTCAGGTCTGGTTAAGCATATTCTAATGGCACGCATGCCCATCGCTGGATTCTCTTCCTTCTCCATTTCAAAATAATCACACTGCTTATCTGCACCAATATCCAAAGTTCTGATGATAACGCGCTTTCCAGCCATGGTTTCTGCAACTGTTTTGTAGACCAAAAACTGCTCTTCTTCTGTTGGAAAATCTTCTCTTTCCAAATATAGAAACTCACTTCGAAAAAGTCCGATTCCACCTGCATCATTTTTTAACACAAGCGCTAAATCCTTGCTGTTTCCAATGTTCGCATACAGCATAATCTTTTTGCCATCCAGGGTAATATTCTCTTTCCCTTTCAATGTTTCATACAGACGCTTCTGCTCCTCATCCTGCTCTTTTTTGATCAGCAACTCCTTCATCTCTTCTTCTGGCAAAGAAACGTAGAAAAGACCGCCATTTCCATCAACTGCACCGGTTTTTCCATCAATTTCAGATAAATACTGATCTTCCTCTTCACTTAAAACCTCTGGTGGAACGATATTGGTCTGAACCAGTGCGGGAATTCCCATGGTTCTAGCTAAAATCGCTGTATGGGAATTGGTAGATCCTTTTGTGGTCACAAAGGCAAGCACCTTATCCTTATCCAGCTGAACAGTTTCAGAAGGAGCTAAGTCCTTTGCAACAATGATCACTGGCTCGTCATGTTTTTCTTCTTCTATCTCATTTCCGGATAAAATATTGATCAAGCGTTCCGAAATATCCTTTACATCAGCTGCGCGCCCTCTCATATAGTCATCATCCATCGCAAGAAACATCTGGGAAAAATTGTCACTGGTTGTAGCCACAGCATATTCAACATTCACCTGCTGAGACTGTATGATATTTACAACAGAATCATTGTAATCTTCATCCTCAAGCATTATCTGATGAATTTCAAAAATAGCAGCATTGGTCTCTCCCACTTCTTTTAAAGCTTTTTCATACAGGGTTTGAAGTTGCAGCATTGCAACTTCTTTCGCCTTTTCAAAACGTTCTAATTCCCCAGAAAGGTTTTCCACATGATATCTTTTTACCTGTGCATTTTCCTTTTTGATCACCTTGATTTTACCAATGGCAATCCCACCAAATACACTTTTTCCACGATATGTTGGCATGGTGCCCTCCTTTGTTATCTCAATATCCCCTATAAATTTTCAGCCATAAATTTCTGAATAGCCTCTAAAGCCTGCTCTTCATCTTCTCCTTCAATTGTGAAGGTAACAACGTGATCTTTTTTGGCTCCTAATCCCATAATACCAAATATTTTTTTACAGTCCACACTTTTTCCATCTTTTCCAATCTCAATTTTTGACTGAAACTGTTTTGCAAGTTTAACCAATTCTCCTGCTGGTCTTGCATGAATTCCCTGCTGATCCTGAATTGTATAATCAAATGTTTTCATATTATCCATTCCTCTTCTTTCTTCTCGTTTTTATCTTAATCTATTTACTTTTTTGTTTATTCTGTCACTTTTTTCTTCCAGACACCCAATAATAATGCTGTTACCAAAATACCGGCTACCAAGGCTACACAGTACATAACTGCATTTCCTACTACAGGAAATACAAAGATTCCACCATGTGGAGCCATCAATGTACATTTAAATGCCATAGACAAAGCACCGGCTACTGCAGAACCTGCGATACAAGAAGGAATCACACGAATCGGATCTGCTGCTGCATAAGGAATAGCACCTTCTGTACTAAATGCAAGTCCCATAATAAAGTTTACAGGTCCAGATTCTCTTTCTTCCTTTGAAAATTCATTTTTAAATAAGATAGTTGCTAAAGCAATGGCACATGGAGGTGTCATACCACCGATCATAACTGCTGCCATAATGTCATAATTTCCTGCTGCAATGGCAGCTGTACCAAATACGTAGGAAGCTTTGTTGAAAGGACCACCCATATCTACAGCCATCATGCCGCCAAGCACAAGACCTAATATGATCTTACTTGTGCTTCCCATGCTAGAAAGGCCATTGTTAAGTGCAGTATTGATAGCACCCATTACAGGTTCTGTTACATAATTCATAAAAAGTCCGACAATCAAAATACCGATCAATGGATAAATGAGAACTGGTGCAATTTTTTCCAAAGCTTCTGGAAGCTTATCACAAACTTTTTTCAAGCCTAAAATAACAAAGCCTGCTACAAAACCTGCTACGATAGCACCCAAAAATCCTGATTTACCATTTGAAGCGATCATACCTCCTACAAAGCCAAGGGCAAGTGCTGGTCTGTCTCCAATAGCCATTCCAATAAATCCAGCCAAAATAGGAAGCATAAATCCAAATGCAACACCACCAATATTCTTTAACATAGCGGCAACAGGTGTAATGGAACCAAAATTACCACGCTCAGCCTCTGGCAACGCATTCATATCCACAGACAAACCATCGATCAAAAATGCAAGTGCAATCAGAATACCACCACCAACTACGAATGGAAGCATATGAGATACACCATTCATCAGCCAGGTATATACTTTATGCCCAATACCTCCAGAGGAAGCATTCACTGTCTGCTCTGATTTTTTGCTTCCTTCATACACTGGAACATTGCCTGATAATGCATTCTGTACCAGGGTATCCGCCTTACTGATACCATCAGAAACGGGACACTGAATCACCTTTTTACCACTGAATCGATCCATAGGAACCTGAGCATCCGCAGCAACGATAACACATTCAGCTTCTTTGATTTCCTGTTCAGTAAGCACATTCTTTGCACCACCAGATCCTCTTGTTTCAATCTTGATCTGGCAACCAGCCTTCTTAGCTGCTTTTTCCAATCCTTCTGCTGCCATGAATGTATGAGCAATACCAGTTGGGCAAGAGGTTACTGCTACAAGCTTTCTTCCTGTAGAATTCTCATTCTTTGCAAGTCTTGCATTCACATCTTTTGCCTCTTCATCCGCCTGATCAATAATATTCAAAAATTCCTTCACATCCTTCGCCTCACGAAGTTTATTGGCAAAGTCTTCATCCATCATTAACATTGATAATTTACTAAGCACATCTACATGCACATTATCTTCTGTATCTGGTGCCGCAATCAAAAACAAAAGAGTAACCGGTTCATCATCTAAAGATTCAAAGTCCACACCATCTTTCACAACCATGGCAGCAAGCCCCGGTTTGGAAACACCTGCACATTTTCCATGAGGAATGGCAATTCCTTCTCCGACACCTGTTGTACTCTCTTCTTCTCTTGCATAAACCTGTTTACGATACGCCTCTACATCATTGATCTTACCACTTTTTACCATAAGATCGATCAATTGATCCAAAGCTTCTTTCTTACTTGTTGGCGTTCCATTTAATGAAATACTTCTCTGATCAAGTAAATCTGTTATTCTCATATTTTCCCTCAACTCTTTCTGTATAAAATCCATTTTATTAGTTACTATTCCCTTAAGAAAATGTTCGTAAAAGCACTTCCATTACCTCATTCTTTGTAGCAAGCTCCTCTGAAAAAGCACTTGCACTTCCTGTGCTGGCGCCCATTTGATAGGCATATGTGTAATCTTTTTTCTCAAGATATCCCGCCACAAAACCAGCCACCATGGAATCCCCTGCTCCAACTCCGTTCACCAGTACACCCTTTGGAGCCTCATGGGATACAATAGTACCATCCTCTGCAATAAGAACTGAACCTTCTCCTGCCATAGATACCAGTACATTTCTGGCACCCATCTCTTGCAGTTTCTGACCGTAAGGAATGACTTCTTCCCTTTTTGTCAGTTTCACACCAAAGATCTCACCCAGCTCATGATTGTTGGGTTTGATCAAAAACGGGTGATAAGGTAAAACATTGGTCAATAAATCCTTTGTTGCATCCACAATGATCATTACACCCAATCCATCCAGTTCCTCCATGATCCTTTTATAAAGATCCTGTGGCATGGTAGCCGGGATAGATCCTGCTAAAAATAGAATGTCCCCTTCTTTTAATGTCTTTAACTGTTCCATCAATAACCTTGTCTGCTCTTCCGTGATATGTGGTCCCTGACCATTCACTTCTGTTCCATCAATAGACTTTAACTTCACATTAATTCTGGTCATTCCATCCGGAATATGGAGAAATTTCTGTTTAATGCCCTTCTCATCCAGTTTTTTGATCAACTCTTCTCCAGTGAATCCAGCCACAAACCCAAGTGCTGTACTTTCATACCCAAGATTCTTTAACACCATGGAAACATTGATTCCCTTTCCTCCTGGTAAAAGTTTCTCCGTTTTGGTTCGATTGGTCATCCCCAACTCAAATCCATCCACCTCAACAATGTAGTCTAAGGATGGATTCACTGTAACCGTATAGATCATCTCTGATCACCTCCTACTATCATTCATTTATACTTTGAAACCATTGTAACCATTACCTTTTTTGACAAAAAAACGTTTTTTTGACTGTTTCTCTTCATTTCTTTCTTACAAATGACGTTTTCAATCAAATTCGGTTATAATTCTTCTTCATGTATTCATAATACTGTCAAATTCGTTCATTTGCAACACTCATATTTCACAAAGAACAGGAGTGCCATTTGTCTATTATGCACGATTTTCAAAAAATTATTCAACTGTTTTGATTTTTTTTGAACGTTTTTGACTATTTCTTGTAACCACTGATACGTCCGAAGCAAGCCTGAAAAATGGTGGACTTACTTGACATGCCGAAAAAAACTAATGCTAACATAACAACAAGGAGCTGGACGTCGTTTCCGACATCCAGCTCCTTTATCATTAAGATCTTGCTCTCAAATTACTTATTTTCTTTTTTCATTGTTGTATTTTATTCCAATTCAGCCAAATGATACCAAAGCTTATATGCTTCCATATCATTTGCATAGGATCCAAGGAAATCTAATTTGTACAAATAAACATATACATGGTCAACTACATCCTCAGAAGTGAAATCCGTTCCTACTTCATATGCTTTTTCAAATCCAGTTTCATCAAGCACATAACCATCAATATCAAAACCAAAATCCTCAAACATATTCAGTTTTTCAGTAAACTCTTCTGATGCGATCAAATCTGCCTGTGTCTGATCCTCTGCATATATTTGGAAAGTAATGATTGCAAAAATATTGCGCTTTACAGGACCTGAATAGTCATAAACTGTGGTAAACTTCTCTGTATTCTTTGTTTCTTCTGTCATATATTCGATAAAATCGCAATCACTTTCATAGTAATTTGAAAATACCATAGAACCACTATATGCATAATTTGAAATCAGCAACATATCACCATTTGGTACATCATCAAATAATTGCACAAAAGCATCATAGGATGCTTCTACAATATCATCTACCTGAACGTTATCATAAAATGTTCTTCCAATATATTTGTAATCATCTCCCTTAATTCCATTATCAATTGCGGAATAAGTATCGCTTTCGTCTTTTTCTGTACCATCATCAATATCAAACCATATTTTACCACAAAAATCCGAATTTGAAGAAAGAGTAACATCATAACCATATACAACTGGATCAACAGCCCATTCTGGAGTTTCCCCATTTTCATCTGTGATAGTTACAGTAAAATATTCTTTTTTCTCACTTTTTTCAAAAACAAACTCGTCCAGTTCATAAGAATAGCCATACTTATCATTTAACCAATTCACATATTCTTCTTTACTATTCTCCAAAAACTCATCTCTTGACATTCCCGCAAATGGATCTTCATCCTCTGGCTGAGTTTCTTCCTCAACTTCACTTTCCTCTTCTATTTCGGATTCCACCTCTGTCTGAGTCTCTAACTCTTCTTGCGTTTCAGTTTCTTTTGATGATTCTATCTTAGATGTATTCTCTTTGTTCGAATTCTTATCTTTTTTTGAAAAAACGAAAAAAAGAACTCCGCCTAAAATAGCAAGAACCACCAAAATGATCGCAATGATCAATCCTTTTTTCTTTTTTGGTGACTGTGGCATCTCACCATTCATCTGATTATTTCCCATATACATTTGCGGACCTGCTTGTGGATATACACCACCATTCATCTGAAACTGTCCCTGTGGCTGCACTGGCACATTCATCTGCGGCATCCCCTGTGGCTGCACTGGCATATTCATCTGCGGCATCCCCTGTGGCTGTGCTGACACATTCATCTGCGAATTCGCACATCTTGGACACTGTTCAAGATTTTCTTCATATTCAAAAAAACATTTTGGACATACTTTCATACATTTTCTCCTTTTCAATTCTACTATCTTTCTATACGATGAAAATCAGTATATTTATGGGGAAAGATACCAACAATTGCAAATTCAAGAACGCCAGGAGCGTTCTTGAATCTTTCGTGTCTCTTTTATACTAATTATAATTGATGATTACTTGAATAAGCAACAACTTCATCTGCACAAGCGGGCGCATCCCCCGGAGGGGCTTTGTGAGCACTTAAAGCTTTCTGACTATTGATTTTTTGTAACAGTTCAGAGGTAGCCATAAACACTTGCTGTTTATGGCGTAAATACATGATTCAATGAGCAAATCCCATCGCCGTTGGCGATTTCGCATGGATTTGCGTTTTGTTCTATGAAGGGTACTGAACCAAAGTTACGATTTTTTTATTTTCTTTCATTTATCAATAGCTTTTCATTTGACCTTCATTAGATAATTTTCATCTGTTACATTACGATAAAAATGACCTCTCCATCGCTACATATATCCGAAATGATTTTATCTTTATCCTGTTTAATCTCATCTTCACTATAGTAAAAAATACTTCTCATCCTGAATCTTACAAACGTTTATAACACCCATCTCACCTGTTCTTTCACTGGATAACTGATAAACACCTTCACCATTTTTCTTAGTGTTAGCATCTAAATAGTACAAAACAAAATGAGATATTCCTTAAAATGTTATATAATCAACAAGAGGAGGAACTCATTATGTCTCGTAAAAATAATCAACACACAAAGCAATTCAAGTTGGATGCTGTCAACTATCGAAAGGAACATCCTGATCTTACTCAGGTTGAATGTGCCAAAAATCTTGGAATCGGTGTGAGTACCCTTGCTAAATGGGAAGCTCAATTCCGTAACAATGAAGGCGACATTCCTGTTAGAGGATCAGGCAACTATGAATCAGACGAAGCTAAAGAGATCGCTCGTCTAAAACGTGAGCTCCGTGATGCTCAGGATGCGCTTGATGTGTTAAAAAAAGCCATCGGCATTCTGGGAAAAGACTAACAGAAGCTATCTATACAGAGGTTTCTGCTAAGGTAGAGGCGTCTAAAGTTACTGGGCACCGCGTCTCTACTTCCGGAATACTGAAATTTTTAGGTGTGTCTCGCTCTGGATATCGCTCTTTTCTTAATCGAAAAGTTTCTGCCACCAAGCAACGCAAGGAAGCAGTCAAAAAGAAAATCCAGACTATCTATGATGATTCTAAACAGAATTACGGCGCTCCTAAAATCACTCAGGAACTTCGCAAATCTGGCGAAACCATTGCTGAACGCACTGTAGGTAAATACATGCGTGAAATGGGAATTAAAGCTCAGTGGATAAAGCCTTGGACTACTACAACCAGGGATTCTGATTTTAGTAATGAGCTACACAACATCCTTGATGAGCAATTTAACCCAGAACGTCCTAACGCTGTATGGTGTACCGATATCACTTATATTTGGACTCAAGATGGTTTCGTTTACCTTAATTGCGTTATGGATTTATTTGCCAGGAAAATCATTGCCTGGACTCTTGCAGACACTATGGAAGTGTCTACCGTTATTGAAACAATTAATAAAGCTAAGGCCCGTCGCAATACCGATTTGCCTTTGATAATACATAGTGATCGTGGCAGCCAGTATGTTTCAAATGCCTGGCGTAAAGCCACAGAATCAATGCAACGCAGTTATTCTCATAGCGGTTATCCATATGATAACGCTTGCATTGAATCATTTCATTCTCTAATCAAGAGAGAGTGGTTGAACCGCTTCAATATAAGAAACTATCATCATGCCTACAGGCTTGTTTTTGAATATATCGAAGCGTTCTATAACACTGTCAGAATTCATAGTCATTGTGATTATATGTCTCCTGACGAATTTGAAAAACTGTATGAAAAGGTAAATGTTTTGCCGGCAGCTTAGCTGGCAAAACTTCTCATTTTAATTTGTACTAAATCTTGACACAGGACCAATTTGATTATACAATGCCTCTGCAATCAATTCTTTTTCATACAAAACTTGATTTACTTTGTCAAGTGACCAACCTTCATACAAATCATTATAATCATCATCCATATCTACAAGCATATCCGCAACTGCTTGTAAATAACAAGAAGATAGCTGGGCAACAATTCTATTTTGATATTCACTACCATTATCAGTAAGAGAAACTAACATTCCGTCACTATTTCCGTGTTTGGTTGCAGAAGCTTCCAATACACTTTCCAATGTATTAAAGCAACATGAATTATGTGTTTTATTATTTTCAAGTGCCCTTAAAAAACCACACAACCCTGCAATCGTACTATCTGATATTAGATTATTATCTAGACTAAACATTTCTACGAAATCACCTTCACACATCTGTTTAATAAAATAAATATCATTATCTGTTGCGACTGTCATTCTATACAGTTCTAAATTGTAAGCATCATTAACACCCATATTTTTTAGAGAAGCCATGTAACTGTCTGGAATTAGTTCGTTTAGATCAACAGAGGTAATGGTTATTTGTTTTTTGTCATCACTAATTGTAAATTTATAGTGCCCTTCTTCAAATAAATTTGAAAAAGCGGTGAACTATGCTCAAAATCACCAGGATAGTCTGCGCACATATCTGCAGGATGGTCGTTGCGAATTATCCAACAATGCTGCAGAACGAAAAGCCAAGGCCTATGCAATCGGAAGAAAGAATTCTCTCTTCCATACATCTGTCGATGGAGCAAAGGCAAGCAGTATCGTATACAGTCTGGTAGAGACTGCAAAAGCAAATGATCTGAACGTGTTCCAATATATCTATACATTGCTGTTATACATGCCGGGTTATAAAAATGAGCCCGCAGGCATCGAAAAACTACTGCCATGGAGTGATTTTATCAAGGAACACTGTACCGGATTGATAGATGTTGAAAATGTAACGGTTGAGAATCATCCTGATCTGGCCGTTTAAATTTTAAATCATAGGCGATGGGTAAAGCTATACGCTATTTTATTCATCGCTTACGGAGGTCCTTTATCAATCATTTCATCGCAAAACGCTATTTTCAGCAACATTCTTGTTCTATTATACTTTTCCCACTATTCGATTATCGTAGCCTGATTAATTTTACATTCTTCAAATGTACTGTCAGATATCTTCACTTCATTCCAAGTTTTATTCACCTTGATTTCTTTCATAGCCGAACATTTAAAAAACATGGAATCCAAGTTTTCAACACTTGTAAAATCAAAAGAAGTCAAATCCAATTCTTCAAGAGCTATATCTTGCGAAAACATACGATCCATCTTCACAACATTTTTTGTATCAAAACAAGACAAATCTATCGCGCGTAATAAATAACAACCTGTAAACATTGCACTCATATCTGTCACTTTATCTGTGTGAAAAAAAGATACATCAACATTCTCCAGTTTCTCACAATACGCAAACATACCTGACATATCCTCAACATTCGAGGTATCAAAATCTCCAAAATCAATTTTCTCTAGGCTTTTACAATTGGCAAATAAAGCAGACATGTCTGTAACCTGACTGGTATCCTGATCAGATAGATCCACATAAAGCAGGGCATTATTTCGAAAAAGTACACTCATGGAATGCATATTTTTCACATTTACATAAGCTGCTTTAGCATCCACATACTCATCCTGCCATGGAGCTCCCCTAAAGTTAGAATCTTCTGCTGTCAAATCCTCTCCAGACAATAATAGAATACCATCTGTCGTAACCTGCCATTTAACACCAGCGTATTCACCAGACAAACGCACTTCATAATCCGTTTTCCCTGCCTTTATTTCTTCAATTTTAGCTTTATAGTCCTCTACTCCTAATGTTTTTTGCTTCCCACATCCGCCAAGCAAAATGGTACATATCATTACACATAATAAAAATTTTTGTATCCTAATCATAATTATCTTCTTATCCCAAAACTTCTCCCTGTCTCTTACTCTCCAACAATGGTAACATGATCGACCCCACAATTTTCAAATACAGTTTCATCCACGATGTCATCGTGCCAGGTATTGTTTACCTTGATTTCTGTTAATTCTGATGCATCTTGGAACATCTTTTTTATTTCTGTAATATTAGTAAAATCAAAAATGGAAATATCTATTTCCTTTAAATTACTACATCCATAAAACATGTGTGATAAAGAAGCCGCTTTTGATGTATCAAAACTAGAAATATTTACAGTTTGTAAATTTTCATTATCAATAAACATCCCACTAATTTTTTCTGCTTTTGACGTATCAAAACCTGATAAATCCACTTCTTCCAATAAATAACAATATGCAAACATCATACCCATATCCACCACCTGACTGGTATCAAAATTACTTAGATCAATTGTCGTAAGGTTTTTACAATCTGCAAACATATATGACATATCATTCACATTAGAGGTATTAAAATTTGACACGTCTATTTTTTCCAATGAACTGCAACAATAAAACAAACATTGCATATTCACAACATTACTTGTATCAAAACTGGAAACATCAATCTCTTTTAATTGATTAGAGCCTGAAAACATACATAACATATTTTCAACCTTTGATGTATCAAAAGAAGATAAATCCAATACCTCTAGTGAACAACAAGAATCAAACATCCCTGCCATACTGACTACATTTTGTGTATCAAAGCTGGATAGATCAAGTTCCTGCAAACTCTCGCAATAAGAAAAAACGCACTCCATATCTGTCACTTTACTGGTATCCATATCTGATATATCAACATAAAGTACTTTATTCATAAAACGAAGCAGGTCCTTCATTGTCGTTGCATTTTGAATATTCACATACACACCTTCGGCATTATAGCACTCACTAGACCAAGGGGCACCTGTAAAGCCCGCTCCATTGGTCAATTCTTCTCCTGTAAGGATTAAAATCTTTTTATCTGTCAATTCCCATTTAACGCCTAAATATTCACCACTTTTCTCAACAACATAAGATCCACCGTTCTTGATCTGTTCCACATCCTGCTGCACTTGTAAATACTTTTTGTCTTCCTTGGCATTTTTCATCCACTCTTCCATATCGCTTGGCGTTTTTTCACTCTTTTGTCCACAAGATGTACCGAATACAATACTAATGATAAGCATACAAATAATCGCTTTTTTGTTCATTTTCATCTGCAACTCCCCCCATTCTGATCCATTCATATAATCTGCCAATAAAATCCAAACCATGTTGTTTAAACTGCGCGGTACCCATTGTTGACTGCGCTGGAGTTGGTGTAATATACATAGCGTGTTCCTTCCTGCTCATTTACTCTCCAACAATGGTAACATGATCGACCCCACAATTTTCAAATACAGTTTCATCCACGATGTCATCGTGCCAGGTATTGTTTACTTTGATTTCTGTTAATTCTGATGCATCCTTAAACATTTCTTTCACTTTTGTAATATTAGTAAAATCAAAATTGGAAATATCTATTTCCTTTAAATTACTACATCCTAAAAACATATACGTGAAATATGTCATTTTTGATGTATCAAAAGTAGATAGATTTACAGATTGTAAACTTCTATTACTAACAAACATTCCACTAATATCCTCTGCATTAGATGTATCAAAGCTTGATAAATCTACTTCTTCCAGTAAATAACAATACGCAAACATATTACTCATATCCACCACTTGACTGGTATCAAAGTTACTTACATCTATGGTGGAGAGACTATCACAATCGGCAAACATACATGACATATCATTTACCTTGGAAGTATCAAAGCTGGACACATCTATTTTTTCCAATGAACTACAACAATAAAACATATCCTTCATATTCACCACATTACTTGTATCAAAACTGGATAGATCAAGTTCTTTTAATTGATTAGATCCTGCAAACATACATAACATATTTTCAACCTTTGATGTATCAAAGGAAGATAAGTCTAATGCCTCTAGGGAACGGCAGGCATCAAACATCCCAGTCATATTCACTACATTTTGTGTATCAAAGCTAGATAGGTTAAGTTCCTTTAGACTTTCACAATTAGAAAAAACACACTCCATATCTATCACTTTACTGGTATCCATATCTGATAGATCAACATAAAGTACTTCTCTCATATAATGAAGCAAATCCTTCATTGTCGTTGCATTTTGAATATTGACATACACACCCTCGGCATTATAGCACTCACTAGACCAAGGGGCATCTGTAAAGCCCGCTCCATTGGTCAATTCTTCTCCTGTAAGGATTAATATCTTTTTATCTGTAAATTCCCATTTAACGCCTAAATATTCACCACTTTTTTCAACAGTGTAAGATTGATCACCTTTCTTGATCTGTTCCACATTCTGCTGCACTTGTAAATACTTTTTGTCTTCCTTGGCATTTTTTATCCACTCTTCCATATCGCTTGGCGTTTTTTCATTCTTTTGTCCACAAGATGTACCGAATACAATACTAATGATAAGCATACAAATAATCGCTTTTTTGTTCATTTTCATCTGCAACTCCCCCCATTCTGATCCATTCATAGATTGACACATTTTCATGTGATATATTTACATCGTTTCTTGACAACATTCCTATCTTATTTATCTTATCCAGTACATGATTCACCTCTGAATAATCTGCCAATAAAATATCTTTCCCAGTTTCTGGACTAACCTCGTCTATTCCTAATAACAGATCTGTATTTTCATTTTTAAAGCAATCAGAATAATACTTCCATATCTTTCGTATTCGAATGATGATTCCCTGCATCTTATGCAAGTTGGTAAGTTCCATCTTATTTCCATAAATTGATTCCTGCGTAAAAGAGAATCTATTGATAGAATCGTTTTCATCACTAGCATCCATACAAATCCAGATACTCTTTACTGCTTTTATATCATCATAAAATGTGTACTTTAATATTCTAGCCAACACCTGTTTATCTGCAAGCATTTCCTTAACACTGGTGTCATACTTCGCCTGATCACTGGTATATTCTATCGTGCTTGATAAAAATCACTTCTCACAGCCATTACTAATTTTACCATTCATAATCCCCAACGCATCTTCTATAAATTGATCCACTGTATAGATTGGCACTGTATAAATCCTCTTATCTGAAACAAAATATGCCTGTGACACATCCGTTACTACATTTAATGAAATATCTGCTCTTCCAATAAAATTGAAATCTTTGTCATAAAAATAAGATAGTTGCCCTCTAGTTGTAATGATATAAGATAAATCTTCATTTCCATATGAAAATCCAGTAATTTGATTTAACTTCCTATCACTTTCATAAATGATTTCTTGTTTTTCAAGATCATATATTTCAAAAAATCCCGATTTAAATTGCACTAACAAGTACGCGTTCTGTTCATCGTAAAAAATCGTTTCCTGTTTATCTTCACGAATAGTATAGTCCTGATATTCACCTTCTTTACTCGCAACCCTATACAAGTCATTCTCATCATCAATCACAATTAAATACCTGCCATCCACAATTAATCCACCAAAACTCATTTCTTCATCAATAAATGACAAATCAGCCCAAGCCTCTTCCTCAAAAGTATTAGCATCCATCTTATATACTGTTTTTCCATTATCTTTTGTGTAAAATAAAGAATTACACATTGGTTCATGTGAAATCAGATTTATATTAGAATCTGATAAATCTTTAGAAAATAATATTTCCCCAGAATCCGGATTGATATAATAAAATGACTTCGAATCCTTTACAAATATTTTTCCATTCTGGTAGATACTAATCATAGTTGCATCTATGTCCAGTTCCCAGGCTGGAACTCTATTATTCATATTGTACTTAATCAATTTCCCATTTTCGTTTACACATATATTTTCCATATCAGGGAACACCGCATAAATGTCTTCCGAAGAATTTAAATCATATCTTCGTTCCTCGATTCTAGTTCCAATATGTTTTCCCCATATTTTAAAGCTTTTAGAATCTTTCGGAACAGCAAAAATATGATCATTCAGTTCATAAACAAACAAAAATTTCTCTCCTAAATTTTTGCCAAAATTAGAATATTGATCCATCTCAACCACAATACTATACAAACAACCGTCATCTGTACATACTCGTACAACATTTGAACCATCATGGACCATCCAATTTACAACATCACCAGGAAATGTTTCTGAAAATAAGATTTCTCCCGTACGCTTATCAAGAATATGAACGCTATTATCAATTGACAAAATCAATTCGTTGAATTCATCTACCGATTTGCCATCCAACATGATTTTTCCGCCACTCATTGTGTTATAGACAGGTTGTTCCCAAAGTAATTCGTTACTATTTGCATCATAGCATCTTATACAGTGAGGCTTACCATTCTCATTGTTTTCCAAACTACTATCAAATTCACCATAAATAAAAAACTTATCACCATCAAAAAAATAAGCGGGCCTTCCACTATCCGTACCAGTATAATAAGAATGAATATCAACCTGATATTTAATATCTTTTTCTTCAAGATCAATGTAAATAAATCTATCATCCATCCAGTCTATAGCATCATCATTTGTAATCACATCTATGGTAACACCATTTCCATCAACTGACAGAATCGCATTAGTCATGAAAGAATCTATGGAAGATAAAATAGCATCCAAAGCATTATCATATGGATTGGATGTATAAATCAATTCCATCTCATATGTTTCACAATCTAATAAATAGAAAGAATAAGTACACTGAATAATAGCCTGATGTTTCCCATACAAAGGAATAAAATGTTCATACATTTCAGCACTGGTTCCCATCGTATCATAAGTAAAAACTTCTCTATCCTCAATAAAATTATATACTGTAAATCCCCAGTCACTATTCATATAAATAATAGTTTCTTCATCCAAAAATCCCATTGATCTTAATATCCTCTCATCTTTATCAGAAGAATCATTCCTCAGGAACTCTATTTTTCGCACCTCTTCTAAAGAATTCAATGAATAAATAGTAGCCACACCATTCTCTTCTATCAATATAATATATCCATATCCTGGAGATACTGTTCCTGCAACTATTTCTTTATCGAAATCATAAGATACGCATGGTGTAATATTTCTTGAAAATTCATAAGCATATGTGGATTGAAAAAGAGCCTTAATACCTTCATAGGTAACTGGCAACTCATTTCCATCTTCATCCTGGGTAACCGACATATACGCATAGGAAAGTGCATCATCCCTTTGGCCTTTTTCAAGATAGTTACACGAAATGATCCCATAATCCTGTGCCTCTCTTCTAAGAATATTCTGATACTGTTCCTTCAGTTCATCGCCTTGTTCTGAAACAATCTGAGACTGGGATGTAATCGCCTCATTCTTTGCCTTTAATTCTGCTGCCTGCGCCGCAATCCTTTCATTCTGTTTTGCAAAACGAATTGCTTGAAAGCCAGCATAAAGACCAAAAGCTGCAAAAAAAGCCGCACCCAGAGTTGCTAAATGAACGCCTTTTTTGATCATTCTTTCACGGTGTCTACGCTTCAGATCATCATAATTGACATCAAAAATAGCTGCAGCAATACGAACCACTGCTTCATCAATTTTTTTCTTTATTTCCTTCTTACTTTTTCCTCGCACATCTGCTGCTAATGGTTCAATTGGCACCGTACAAAGCACTTCATTTCCATATTCATCTGTACGATATTCCTGACGGAAAACCATTTCTGGTGGAAAAGATTCCTCTGGTTCGCCTTCAATCAAAACAGCCAATACATGATCAAATCCCTTCATTTCAATAAAGGTCTGAATCTCCTGCTGACACCACAAAGATTCAACAATCCTTGGTGAGCAGATTACAATCAGATAGTCTGACATTGTCAGTGCCTGATAGATCTGATCCGATAGATCACTTGTCAATGGTAATTCATCCTGATCACGAAATACTCGCTCAATCTTCTTTTTCTCCCATTCAGCCTGTTTTCTCTCTATATTTTTTGGAAGCTTAAACTCCTCCAATTTTTTTTGCAATGTTTTGGCTACAAACATATCTAAAGGTGTATGTCTGTAACTGATAAACGCATCAAAATGTCTGTTGTCTTCTTTCTTCATTTTTTCCTCCTCTTTACAATACTCGCATCTAGTTTGTAAAATTCTAGGCTGTCTACATTTACCTGTTTTCTTATTTTACAGATTCAAGATCTCCAGTAAAATGGATCCAATATTGTGGATTATAATAAACCGTTTTTGTAGATGAACTGCCTGACCCAATATATAAATTAACAAATGTATCATCTAAATAAATCAAATAATCTGCCTTAACAGACGGATTATCTTCATATAATATAATATTAAGAGTCTCCGTCGAAATAACATATCCAAAAACACCAATAGACTGATCTATGAAATCAGCAAACATCTTACAATCTTCGTATTCTAACAAGGACTCCGCGTCAGAATCCTTTAAATCATCCACAAGATAAAAACAAATATCTGCCAGATATGTATCTACTGGAATAATATGTTTCGAACGGGTCGGTAATTTCCTACGTATTTGATTCTCCGATACTAAAAATTCTCCCATATCTCCATTATAGGTTGTGGAAAAAAAGAAATAATCATTTTCAAATACATCATAGAAAGAAATATCATAATTAGCGATTTTATCACTTATTGATGTACGGAATACCTGTTCCTTGATATAACTTTTGATGGCTTCCTTTATTTCATCAGCTTGAAATATATCATAGAAATAACAATTTTTATACTCAAATCCCTCATCCCGTATAAAAGCATATTCAAAAGCAATATAACCAATATAATTTTCATCTATGGCATCCTTCACATAATAGCCTGCCACCTGTTTTGTATCTTCCATAGATGAAGAATGTTTTTCTGATACATAAACATATTCCGTAATAACATCTTCCTCAAAAATAAAATCCTTCATTTGATAATCTTCAGAATACTTCGCATTTAAGTATGAAACAAATTCTTTTTTACTATTTGAAATAACCGATTCATGCATTCTGTAGTTATTTTGTTTACTACCTTTAATAAACGAACCATCCATAATTAAAATATAAGTTCCTGCAATAATCACAATACATATAGCTGCAATACCAACCCACTTTAAAAATCTTAACAAAGTTTCTTTTATATGGAATTTTTAGACTCGTAAGGCCTAGCCAAACAAAGCTGCTCATACTGTTCATCTGAAATCTGACCATGGCATGTTGGGCACTTCCTTTCTGAATCTTTTATTCTTCCAGAACATCTAGGACACTTATACATACATTTTTCTCCTATATCAAAATTTTTATATATTCCTTTGCATTCCACAATACACCTAACCATTTTCCATCACTCCATTTTTCCCTATAGTGGGGCAGTTGTCAAGAAAAAAAATAAGTAATCTAAAAGCATTATGATCATGTTTCCAAATTACTTATTTTTTCTCATCCAAACACTGAAAATATCTAACGTGCATTTTTATACTGTTCATCAAACGTATTTCGCCCCAGATCATAGCAAATAAATCATTGAAAAGTATATGATTGGCTCTTGGCATGTACTGCTGAATAGTTAGTTCTTTGCAGACAGGATCTCCACCCGATAAACTTATTACCCTTGGCTGGGCGCAATATAATGGTAGAGTAATTTAAGACACTTTTTGAGACATTTTATAATGAATCTGATATACTCATATTGATGTTGTACAATAAAAATTGCCACCCCGTTCTCAAGGATTTTGATATATAATCAACCGAGAATAGGAGAAATCAAAATGGCAAAACGAATCACAAAAACTTACGATCAAGAATTTAAAGCACAGGCAGTTAAGCTTGCTCAGGAAATTGGAGGACACAAAGCTGCTGAGGAACTTGGTGTTCCTTCTGGAACTATATATGCATGGGTTAAAGCATTTAAAGAAGGTCGTTTAGATGCTAAATCTGCTGTTCACACTCCAAGTAATGCATTATCTCTGAACGAAGAACTTATCGAACTCAGAAACTCGAATTGAGTATTCATAGCTGAGAATAGTGTTTTTTCCCCATCCTTTGATGCCATCTCTGCTTCATAATATTTCAACATTGTATTAGTTGAATCTGTATTCCAATCATTCTCAAAATGATAATCTAAATATTTAATCTCT
>JAZQQB010000002.1:0-28911 GCA_045628865.1 Lachnospiraceae bacterium
AAACATAAAACTGCTTGACAAATGGTACGCATTCTTGTAGAATTTAACACGATGATGCAAGAATGCGTCACATGCCCAGATAGCTCAGTTGGTAGAGCGGAGAACTGAAAATCCTTATGTCGCTGGTTCGATTCCGGCTCTGGGCATTCTGTTCTAAAAAAAATATTTAGAATGGAGATAGGATTATATATTATATCACACGCGGGTGTAGTTCAATGGTAGAACACCAGCCTTCCAAGCTGGATACGTGGGTTCGATTCCCATCACCCGCTTCTTTTTATGTCAAAAACCTCAAGCAAAGCTTGGGGTTTTTTGACAAAAGGAACGGATGCGTCAACCGCCCCCAGGGTTCGGTCTCCGCTCCGCTCCGGTCGGCGCAAAGCCGAGGTCCCCCAGACCTCGTGCGCCCCATCACCCGCTTCTTTTTATTGCAAAAAAGGCAAATGACTGGGTATTGGCGTTGTGTGCGCGGGTATTCAGCTTTTTTGTTTGGTAGGAAATCAATAACATTATGTTTGCAAAAAATTGATTCAAGGAAGATTTTTATTGAAAAAAATGTTACAATAAGGTGGTATTTTGATAGAAAATAAATGAATTGAAATCATTGGTAGTGCTAATAAAATAAGAAATATTTACAAGTGAAATGGAGGTTACTATGGAAAAGAGAAAACTTGAAAAAATAGGGATTGAAACTTCGTTATTGGGATTTGGCTGTATGCGTTTTCCTACAACTGCAGATGGTGAGATTGATAAGACAAGAACAGCCGATATGATTGATAGAGCCATGAAGGCTGGTGTAAATTATATCGATACTGCATATCCTTATCATGATGGAAAGAGTGAGCTTGTTGTAGGTGAGGTAATGCAGAAATATGATCGTGATTCATTCTTTCTTGCAACAAAGATGCCAATCTGGGCAATTGATTCTACAGAAAAGGGAGCACAGATTTTCGAAGAACAGTTACAGAAATTAAGAGTGGATCATGTGGATTTTTATTTGCTTCATGCATTGAACAAAGATTCTTTCCAGAAGTGTATTGATTTAAAGCTTATTGAACTTTGTGAAGACTTGCAGAAACAGGGTAAGATCAAATATTTCGGATTCTCATTCCATGATTCTTATGAAGCATTTGAAAAAATCATCACGTATAGAAATTGGGATTTTTGCCAGATTCAGATCAACTATATGGATACAGCAGATGGTCCTGGTATGAGAGGATACGAACTTGCTGAGAAGTTAAATATACCTCTTGTGATCATGGAACCGGTAAAAGGTGGAACACTTGCCAACTTATCACCGGACTTAGAAGCAAATCTTCAGAAGGTGAATCCAGGAAAGAGTACAGCGTCTTTTGCACTTCGCTGGGTAGCTTCATTACCGGATGTAAAGGTAATTCTAAGTGGTATGTCCAATGAAGAACAGGTTGATGATAACTTAAATACATTTACTAACTATGTGCCATTATCTGCAGAAGAGAAGAAAGTAATCGAAGATAACGTTGCTATTATGAACAACCGTGTACAAAATGGTTGTACAGGCTGTCGTTACTGTATGCCATGTCCACTTGGTGTGGATATTCCAAGAACCTTCAGAACATGGAATACCTATCATATGTACCAGAATTTCAGCGTAGTTGAAAGAGACTGGAAGGGAATGAAGGAAGAGGAGAAGCCAGTGAATTGTGTGCAGTGTGGTAAATGTGAAAAAGCATGTCCTCAGCACTTAAGCATTCGTGAAGATCTAAAGAAAGCACAGGCAGATTTAGACAATCCTGAATTTGTTTAAAAATAGCCAAAAGCGCGACTTGCATTTATGATATAATGAAGATGATTTGATTAGTAAGTCAAATAAGCAGGAGACGCATAAATGGAAAAAGCATATAAGCTGGAATTTCAATTAGAACAGTCAGTTAGTCTAACACTTAGTAGCTGTGGCTGTTCCAGAACAGAACCTTTGCATAGCTTTGGACCTGCCATTAAGCCATATTATCTGATCCATTATATTTTAAGTGGCAAGGGCAGATTTCAGATTGGTGGAAAGGAATATAAGCTAGAAGCTGGAAGTGGATTTTTTATACCTCCTAATGAGCTGGCATTTTATGAGGCTGATGAAACGGATCCATGGAATTATCTTTGGGTTGGCTTTCGAGGAAACGATGCGGAAGAAATCCTAAATAATATGGGATTATCAGTGGCACATCCGATTTTCACCTGCCCACAGTCCGAGGAGCTCTATGAGGTTGTAAAGGATATGATGGAACATAATACCTTTGGTGTTGCCAATGAACTAAGAAGGAGCGGACAGCTTGGTATTTTTTTATCCATCCTAGCTGAACATCTGGATATCTCTGCCAATGAGGAACAGGATAAAGCCAATATCTATGTGTCAAAGGCGATAGAGTTTATACAGTTAAATTACTGTAATCCCATTAAGGTTACAGATGTGGCTGAGTATGTTTGTATTAACAGAAGTTATCTGTATACCCTGTTTGAGAATTCCATTCATATGTCGCCACAGCAGTATTTGACAGTGTACAGGCTGTCTAAGGCTGCAGAGCTTTTACTTGCTACAGAGTATTCTATTGAAACAATTGCAAGCTCCTGTGGCTACACAGATCCGCTTGTTTTTTCCAAGGCATTTAGACAAAACAAGGGAATATCACCATCACAATTCCGCAAAACAGAGGATGGAGCAGGAATCAATAAGGAGCCTTTAGTTTCATTTGAAAGCTTTATCGAAAACAAAAACAGTTAACATTTTGACTGATTTCATTAACAAACCGATATTTTAATCGGTTTGTTTTTTTTTTATGATATAATCAATTAAAAACCCCAAAAATAATGGAGGAATCACAATGGAAATGAAAGAAATCGTATTGCAGAAATTTGCAGAGGTATTTGGTGATGCCAACGATGCAAAGGTTTATTTTGCACCAGGTCGTGTAAACATGATCGGAGAACACACAGATTATAATGGCGGACATGTTTTTCCATGCGCTTTGACAATTGGAACCTATGGTGTGGCTAGAAAAAGAAGCGACCGTAAGCTTCGTTTTTATTCCATGAACTTTGAAAGTCTGGGCATGATGGAGTCTGATCTTGATAGCCTTGTGCCAGATAAGGCAGCAGACTGGACCAACTATCCAAAGGGTGTTATGTGGGCATTCAAAGAAAGAGGAATGGAAATGGATGCAGGTCTTGATATTCTTTTGAATGGTACTATTCCAAATGGATCAGGTCTTTCATCATCAGCTTCTGTTGAGGTATTAACAGGTGCAATTTTAAGAGATTTATTCGGATTTGATGTGTCAAATCAGGATCTTGCATTGATCGGACAGTTTTCAGAGAACAAGTTCAATGGGGTAAATTGCGGAATTATGGATCAGTTTGCCATTGCTATGGGCAAAGAGGGTCATGCGATTTTTTTAGATACAGCAGATTTATCATATACTTATGCACCTATCAAATTAGATGGTGCTAAGATTGTGATCGTTTGCAGTAATAAAAAGAGAGGTCTTGGAGATTCTAAGTACAACGAAAGAAGAAGTGAATGTGAAACAGCGCTTGCAGAACTTCAGAAGGTAGTAGACATCAAATCACTTGGTGAATTAACAGAAGAGAAATTCGAAGAAGTGAAGGACGCTATTAAGGATCCAATCAGAATGAAGCGTGCAAAGCATGCAGTATATGAGAATCAGAGAACTGTCAGAGCGGTTGAAGCTTTAAAGGCAAATGATATTAAGCTTTTTGGTGAATTGATGAATGCTTCTCATGATTCACTAAGAGATGATTATGAAGTAACAGGTATCGAGTTGGATACACTTGTGGAAGAAGCAAGAAAGGTAAATGGTGTGATTGGTTCCCGTATGACAGGTGCAGGTTTTGGTGGTTGTACTGTCAGCATTGTAAAGGATGAGGCAATCGATAACTTTATCAGTGAAGTTGGAAAAGCTTATGAAGCAAAAATTGGTTATGCAGCAGATTTCTATGTAGTAGAGGTCGGTGATGGTCCAGTAGTTTTATAAAAGGAGTAAGTGAAATGGAAAATGCGGTACTAAAACTGGTTGATTACGCAGTCAGCACAGGATTGATTGAGAGTGAGGATATGCTGTATGCATTGAATCGCTTGTTGGAGGTCTTAAAAGTGGACAGCTTATCAGATGAATTTGATTCTGCTAAGATTGGTATTACGGAGGTACCAGTTAGTGAACTTCCTGCAATTCTCGATACTCTATGTGACTATGCATACGAGAATGGGATTATGGAAGAAAATTCAGTTGTGTACCGCGATCTTTTTGATACAAAGCTCATGGGTTGCCTTATGCCAAGACCAAGTGAGGTGAACCGTGTATTTGGAGAACTTTACAAAGAAAGTCCAAAGCAGGCAACAGATTATTTCTATAAACTAAGTCAGGATTCTAACTATATTCGCAGAGACAGAATAGCCAAGGACCAGAAATGGGTTACAAAAACACCATATGGTGACTTGGATATCACCATCAATCTGTCAAAGCCGGAAAAGGATCCAAAGGCCATTGCAGCAGCGAAGCTTATGAAGCAGAGTGGTTATCCAAAGTGTTTACTTTGCAGAGAGAATGAAGGTTATGCAGGACGCGTCAATCACCCGGCTAGACAGAACCATAGAATCATTAATGTGACTGTAAATGGCAGTGAATGGGGCTTCCAGTATTCACCATACGTTTATTATAATGAGCATTGCATTGTGTTTAACTCAAAGCATATTCCAATGAAGATTGAAAAGGATACGTTTTCAAAGCTTTTCAGCTTCGTGCATCAATTCCCACATTATTTTGTTGGGTCCAATGCAGACCTTCCGATTGTAGGCGGATCTATTTTGAGTCATGATCATTTCCAGGGTGGACATTATGAGTTTGCAATGGCAAAGGCACCTGTAGAAAGAACCTTTGTAGTAAAAGGATTTGAGGATATAGAAGCAGGAATCGTGAAATGGCCAATGTCAGTTATTCGTTTGTCAGGAACTGATACAGACAGAATTATAGAATTGGCAGATCATATTTTAGGGGCATGGAGAGGTTATACTGACGAGGCAGCCTTTGTGTATGCCGAAACCAATGGCGAACCTCATAATACAATTACACCAATTGCAAGAAAAAGAGGAGATAAATTCGAGTTGGATCTTGTTCTTCGTAACAATATTACAACTGACGAGCATCCATTGGGTGTTTATCATCCACATCAAAAGCTTCATCATATCAAAAAGGAAAACATTGGTTTGATAGAGGTTATGGGACTTGCGGTATTGCCAGCAAGATTAAAGGATGAAATGGCAGCCTTAAAGGAAGCGATTTTAGCTGACGAAGATATCAGTGCAGATCCAGTGCTTAATATTCATGCCGACTGGGTAAAAGAATTCTCTGATAAATATGATTCCATTAACAAAGATAATATTGATCAGATAATTGAGGACGAAATTGGTTTGGTATTTGCCGAAGTATTGGAGGATGCCGGCGTATTCAAAAGAACCAAAGAAGGACAGGCTGCCTTCGACAATTTTACAAGCACCCTGTAATTTCAGACAGGTGGTAGCGTAGCTACCCCTGTCTTTTTAGTTGCGTTATGGACGAAATCGTGTAGAATGAAAGTGGATATTATGATGAGGATGGTGATGGACGTGACTAGTATTTTGCTGGTAGAGGATAGTGAAGCAATTGTTATGGGCTTGCAGTATTTGATTGAATCAGAGGGGTATCAGTGTCTGGTGGCAAGAGATTGCAGGGAAGCTTTGGATGTCTTTCATAATCAGAAGGTGGATCTGGTCATTTTGGATATAGGACTTCCGGATGGGGATGGCTTTAAACTTTGTGAAGAGATGAGAAGAAAGCAGGATATCAGTGTTCTTTTTTTGACTGCAAGAGAGGAAGAGGAGGATGTTGTGAAGGCTTTTTCCTTGGGTGCAGAGGATTATGTTATGAAGCCATTTCGAAATAAGGAATTAATGGTAAGAGTGAAAAGTATTTTGAGGAGAAATGGGAAGGCTTCAGAAATCTTGCAGTGTCAGAATATCAAGTTGGATACTGTAACGGGAAAGACTTTTATTGATGGGGAAGAAGTAAGTTTGACGAGGCTGGAATATAAGATCATGTATTCCATGATGAGTTATCCGGGAAAGCTGTTTACCAGAGAAGAAATCTTAGAGGGCGTCTGGGATTTGGATGGAAATTTTGTAAATGATAATACGCTGACTGTAACTATGAAAAGATTACGGGAAAAGATCAAGGATAAGGATGCAAAGATCATAAAAACAGTGAGAGGAATGGGGTACCGCATTGAAAAAGAGTCCTGAAATGAAAAAACTTTTGGTGATGATCACAGTGGTGTTACTTCTTTTTATCACCATCATAAATGTATTGTCCCTTCGGGCATATCGCAAAATGGAAAGTGATTACTATGAAGCTCTTTCTGTATTATTATCAGAGATCAAAGAGCAGTATCCGGAATTTAAGGAAGAGGATTGGATACAGTATTTATCAGAATCTCATGGAGAAGATAATGATTTTAAAGAATCTGATATTTTGGATAAATATGGGTATTATCAAAAAGAAACAGTCATTCAGGATCAGCAAAAGCAGTTTCAGAAGCTGATGGTTGTAAGTAATGTGTTGTTTGCGTGTACCATGGGACTTGCAGGATTTTTGCTGTTTCATTATTGGAAAAAAAGAAGAAATGCCATTAATACCCTGGCAGAATATATTAGAAGAATTGAACAGGGAGAGTATGCGCTAGATCTTGTAGATAATACAGAGGATGAGCTGAGTACTTTGAAAAATGAGCTATATACTGTAACGGTCATGTTAAAGGAAAATGCAGAGCTTTCTTCTAAACAGAAAAAAGCTCTTGCCAGAAGTGTTTCCGATATATCGCATCAAATTAAGACGCCACTTACTTCTGTCATGGTGCTTTTGGATAATCTTACAGATGATGAGGATATGCCAACCGAAACCAGAAGTCGTTTTTTAACAGAGGTATCCAAACAGTGTAATCATGTAAGCTGGCTTGTGGCAAGCTTACTTCGGTTATCAAGATTGGATGCCGGGGTGGTAGAATTCAGCAAAACACAGGTCAGTATCAAAGAAATCCTTGAACAGGTAAAAAATAAACTGGAGATTTTAGCAGAGCTAAAACAAATCGATATCGTAACAGAGGGAGAAGATATTTCTTTAGTTGTTGATAAAAACTGGTTTGCAGAGGCTCTTTTGAATATTGTAAAAAATGCAATTGAGCATAGCACAGAAAAATCCAAGGTAATCATTCGATTAAAAGAAAATGATGTGTATGCCTCCATTCTTGTGAAGGATTTTGGAGAAGGCATGGATGAAGAGGATTGCAAGCATATTTTTGAGCGATTTTATAAGAGCAAAAATGCAAGCGAACAGAGCATAGGAATTGGACTATCTTTGGCGTGGGAAGTGGTGAAGCAGCATAATGGAACCATCAGTGTGAATGCGAAACCGGGAAAAGGAACGGAATTTGAAATAAAAATATACAAAGTATTATAAAGTTTTTTTCACAAAAATGACATTTGTAACCGAAATGTCATTTTTGTCATTTATAGTGAGATTGTAGATCGGAGGAAATAAGATATGGAATTATTAAGAGCAGAACATTTGACAAAGGTATATGGAAAGGGTGAAAACCAGGTAGTTGCCGTCGACGATATCAGTCTTACTATTAATCAGGGTGAGTTTATTGCTATTGTGGGAAGCTCTGGAAGTGGAAAGTCCACATTGCTACATTTACTGGGAGGAGTAGACAGGCCAACAAGCGGAAAGGTATTCATGGAGGATGCAGATATTTATGCTATGAATGATGATAAATTATCGATATTTCGTAGACGTCAGGTTGGATTGATCTATCAGTTTTATAATTTGATTCCAGTATTAAATGTGGAAGAAAATATGGTACTTCCGTGTGAGTTAGATGGCAAAAAGCCAGATGAGTCCTACTTACAGGAATTGATCAAAACTCTGGGACTGACAGATAGAGTAAAGCATTATCCTAATGAATTATCAGGTGGTCAGCAGCAAAGAGTTGCCATTGGAAGAGCATTGATGAACAGACCTGCCATCTTATTGGCAGATGAGCCTACAGGAAATCTGGATTCGAAATCAAGTGATGAAATCGTGGCACTTTTAAAGGCATGTCATGAAAAATATAAGCAGACCATCATCATGATCACACATAATTTAGAAATTGCCAAAGAGGCAGACCGGATCATTGTCATCGAAGATGGAAAAATCAAAGAACAATAGTAAGAAAACAGCATATGAATAGAGGAAAAATAGATGAATATTATGAGTAAAATCACAATCAGTTCCTTTAAAAAGAATAAAAAGCGAACGATTGTGACAATTATAGGAATCATGCTGGCAACTGCGCTAATCACTACAGTTGCCACTATAGGAGAAAGCTTTCGATTAAGTATGGTGGCATATGAGAGGAAGAATACCGGTGATTATCATGATATGTTTCAAGGTGTTCCTAAGGACTATGTGAAATATTTTATGAACAATAAGAATATGGAACAGGTAAATTGGTGCGCATCGGTAGGGTATGGAATCTTGGAAAAATGTGAGAACCCAGATAAACCTTACATGTATATTCATGCAATTTCTCCCAATGCAAACAATGCCATGGCCCTTCAATTGCTTCAAGGACGTATGCCTAAAACAGAGGATGAAATTGTGATTTCAGAGCATCTTTTGTATAACGGTGGGTTGGAATATGCATTGGGTGATGAAATCACTGTTCAGGTAGGAAAGAGAATTAGTGAAGTAGGTACTCTTGGGCAGACCGATCCTTTTCATGAGGATGAGAAATTTGTTTCTCAGTTCACCAAAAGCTATAAGATTGTAGGTATTATTTCAAGACCAAATTATTCCATGGAGCCATATTCTGCACCGGGATATTCAGCATTCACAATTGGCAATGATTATAATGCATATGAAAAATTTACTCTTTATGTCAGATATAAATCTAGCGCTATTAAGGACAGATATAAGATCATTGGGAAAATAGTAGGGGTATCTGAAAAGGATTTGAAAGCATTTTGGGGAATCGGAAGTGTTTTGAATGATACAGAATGGGAAAGAGTTGCCCAAAAGGTTACGAAGGTAATGGAGGATTATGAATCCCATAGAAGACTGATTACTTTTGAAACCATGGATTTTCAAGGAAGCGTTTATGGTGTCATTGTATATATGATGGCACTTGCATTGGTTATCATTGTTATCACAAGTGTATTCTGTATCCGTAACAGCTTTATGATCTCCATGATGGAAAAAATGCGTTTGTATGGAATGATCACATCCATCGGTGCTACAAAGAAGCAGCGAAAGAGTATGGTATATACGGAAGCAAAGATTTTAAGTATATTAGGTGTCCCCCTTGGAATCCTGTTAGGTTTATTGGCATCTTTTATTACGGTAAAAGGAATCTCTGGAATGTTACTTCGATCCCTGGGAATTGAATTGGTATTTGGCGTATCCGTATGGGCATTGCTTCTTTCTGTTGTAGTATCTGTGATCACTGTATTTTTATCAGCAGGAAAAGCAGCAAGGGTAACAGCCAAGCTTTCTCCAATTGATTCTATTAAGGGAAATGTGAATCAGGATCTATTTTTTGGAAAGAAAAAACAAAAGAAGATCAATACACCATTCTGGGTGAATAAATGCTTTGGAATTGGAGGTAAGCTGGCTTATAAAAATTTAAAGCGTTCCAAGTTAAAGTATCGTACAACGGTAATTTCCATTGTTGTTAGTGTGGCGGTATTTATTGGTTTGACTACCTTTACATCAGAGATAGAATATCTAACGAAACAATATTACAGAGAAGAAGGGTATGATCTTTCTCTTTCTCATAGTTATTCCTATGAAGAAACCTGTAAAGAGGTAGCGTATATAGAGAGTCTTCCAGAAATATCCTATATGGAAGTAGAGCGATATATTATTGATAATATAGTGAAAGCATCAGACATTCAGTATACCCAGGAGTATTTAGAGGATTTTGAGTATAAACATTCAGAGATGTATGATAGTTCTATAGAAATTTTTTCCATCGGGCAGGAGGCTTTTGAAGACTATTGTAAAAAAATAGGAATCGAACCGTGGGAAATGGAAGACCAGGCCATTTTGGTGAATGATTATGGTGCATATATATGGGACGGTGAAAAATCAAAATATGTTACAGGAAATGTTTTTGACATAAAGGTTGGAGATGTGATTCCAATTACAGGATATATCTATCCACAATACAAATATGAAGAGGAAGAAGCTTCTTATGAAGAATCAGAATTGGAAGAGGAAATCGATGAGTATAGTGATGAGGATATTTGGCAGGATGAGGAGTTTAGAAAGGAAAACCAGGTAGAGGACTGGAATCTTAGGATTGTAGCTGTTACAGATGTTCGACCAGTAACCCTGCTACATTACGGAGGAGAAGTCTTAGTTGTAAGCGATGCCTGGATGGATGCACATCAAAAATATGCAATCGAACATAATCAAATTTATATTCGCTGTAAAGATGCTTATCTGGTTGAGAAAAAAATTGAAGAGTATCTGAGAGGAAATGGAAAAAGGTCAGATGATTTTTATATTTCCAACATACAGGAAGATGCTCAGCAAATCAGATCATTGTATTTATCAATTGAAATCCTGCTATATGGCTTTATCATTGTCATTGCATTAATTGGTATCACCAATGTCATTAATACTGTTACCACCAATATGGAGCTTCGCGCAAGAGAGTTTGCAATGCTTCGTTCTGTAGGAATGACCGGTGGAGAATTTAAACGAATGATCTTTTTGGAAAATCTTTTTTATGGAAGTAAGGCACTTTTATTTGCGATTCCAATTGGATTGCTATTTTCAAGAGGGTTCTATTATATTTTAAATAACAGTATAGAAGTGAGGTATCAGTTTCCAATAAAGGGAGTGATCACATCAATAATAGCCGTAATCCTTTTGCTTGGAATGATCATGCATTCTGTATTGAAAAAGAATACAAAGAAAAATATCATAGAAACCATTACCAATGAAAATATATAGAATGATCGTATCTGTTCAGAAGTAGCCATAAACACTTGCTGTTTATGGCGTAAGAATATGATTCAATAGTAAAAATGCCATTGCGAAGCAATTATAAATGCATTTTTGCTTCGTAATTATGAGGGTACTGAATAATTACGAATGATTAAAAGCTGTCTCAAGCCGGGGCAGCTTTGTTTAGTCTGATCACTAGTTAGTAATTAAGAGATTATGAGCCTCCTGATTGTTGAACTTGCATTTCAAGATATAGAAAGTGTAAAATAGAAAAACAAAGTAAGAAACAAAAGAACCGTAAAAATAGTAAAAGAGGAAATCATGAATTCGAAGATTTTATTAGCAGCTGTAAATGCAAAATACATTCACTCTAATCCAGGAGTGCACAGTTTAAAGAAATATTGTGAACAAATTGATAAAGAAGTGGCAGCATGTGTGGATATTGCGGAATATACCATCAATCAGTCTTTAGGCTCTATCTTAGAGGATCTGTATCAAAGAAAACCTGACATGCTAGGAATTTCCTGTTATATTTGGAATATTGAAACGATCGGAAAGCTTCTTCCTGAGATTAAGAAGATCCTGCCGGATACAGAAATCTGGTTAGGTGGTCCTGAGGTAACCTATAACCCTGCTGAGGTTACGGAGAAATACCCAATGTTAACCGGTATTTTTCTTGGAGAGGGCGAAGGTGCCTTTTTACAGGTGGCGAAGTACTATGTAAAAAAGGAAGGAAGCCTAGAAGAGATCAAGAGTATATTTTATCAGGGAAGAAGCATTGGTATTCAGGCACTGTCTACTTTGGATGAGCTACCATTTTTGTATGAGAATCTGGAAGAGTTTGAAAATAAGATTATTTACTATGAAACAAGCCGTGGATGTCCTTATCGTTGTACCTACTGTCTGTCGTCTATTGATCAGATGGTTAGGTTAAGAAGCATGGAGCTGGTGGAAAAGGAATTGCAGTTTTTCTTGGATCACAAGGTTCCACAGGTAAAGTTTGTAGATAGAACCTTTAACTGTAATCACAAGCATGCCCTTGCAATCTGGAAATATATTAAGGAGCATGATAATGGAGTGACCAATTTTCATTTTGAGGTTGCTGCGGATATCATGAGTGAAGAAGAGTTAGACCTTTTGGTGTCCATGCGCCCAGGGGCTGTGCAGCTTGAAATTGGCGTACAGTCAACTAACTTAGAAACCATCAAAGAGATCCGAAGAGTAATGGATATTGACAAAGTGGCCAGAGTGGTAAAAAGGATTCATGATGCAGGCAATATTCATGCCCATTTGGATCTGATTGCAGGACTTCCATATGAGGATTATGAAACCTTTGGAAGAAGCTTTGACGATGTGTATCGTATGAAACCTGAACAGCTTCAGTTAGGCTTTTTGAAGGTGTTAAAGGGTTCTTATATGAATGAGGCTGTGAAAGAATATGGAATTGTATATACAGACCAGCCACCGTATGAGGTGCTTTATACCAAATGGTTATCCTTTGGAGATATTTTGAAATTAAAACAGATTGAGGAAATGGTTGAGCTTTACTATAACAGCAATCAGTATACTCATATTTTACCAGTGCTACTGAATAGTTTTAAAAGACCTTTTGAAATGTTTGAACGTTTAGCGGAATTTTATGAGGAAAAAGGTTATTTTATACAGCAGCCGTCCAGAATGTATCGATACAATGTATTATTAGCTTTTGCTCTTTTAGTGGCTCCTGAAAAAGAAGATTTGTGGAAGGAACTTTTTACCTATGATGCGTATCTTCGTGAGAATTTAAAGGCCCGTCCGGATTTTGCAAAGGATCTTTCAGAACATAAAGAGAAGCTTCGTGAATATGGTAATGCCAATAAGGGCAATCATATTGATGTATTCACCTATCCAATCTGGGAGATGGGGCAGCAGGATGATACTGACTGTCTTGTAAAGAGAAATGAGCCTGCTTTTGTGTGCTTCCATTATGAAAATAGAAGCCCATTGACCCGTGAGGCGTCACTGGAGGTACTATGACCAAGAAAGAACGTGTAGAAAAAATATTACCTGAGTTAGAAAGAGTATATGGTTCAGATATCAAATGCTACTTAGATCATGAGAATGCATATCAGCTTCTTTTTGCTACCATATTAAGTGCCCAGTGTACAGATGCAAGGGTGAATCTGGTGACCAAGGATCTTTTTCAAAAATACCCTGGTATTGAGGATTTTGCCAAGGCTGATTTAAAGGAAATGGAGCAGGATATCAAGTCCACAGGATTTTATCATAACAAGGCGAAAAATATCATTGCCTGTGCGCAGATGCTTCTATATGAATATGGCGGTGAAGTGCCAAATGATATTGATCTTTTGACAAAGCTTCCCGGGGTTGGCAGAAAGACGGCCAATGTGATTCGAGGAAACATTTATAAGGAACCAAGTGTGGTAGTGGATACCCATGTAAAAAGAATTTCCAAGAAGTTAGGGCTGACCAGGGAAGAAGATCCTGTGAAGGTGGAATTTGATCTGATGAAGATTTTGCCAAAAGAAAGCTGGATTGCCTACAATAAGCAGATCATTGCATTGGGACGAGAAATCTGCAAGGCACCCACACCAAAATGTGAGATGTGCTTTTTACAAAGCTATTGCGCAACCTATGAGAAAACCTATGGGAAAAAGAAATAGAAATGGATCAGGATACAATGGAACTTTTAAATGATTATCTTGTGGTGGATTTAGAAACCACAGGCCTAAATCCGAAAGAGGACAAGATCATAGAGATTGGAGCTGTGAAGATTCTAAACGGCAAGGTGGTGGATACCTATCAGACCTTTGTGAATCCAAGACGTAAGCTTGAGGATAGAATTATAGAACTAACCAATATTTCACAGGATATGGTGGATGGAGCACCTCCAATAGAAGAGGTATTACCTGAATTTCTGGAATTTGCAGGAGACCTTACTCTTTGTGGGCATCGGGTGCTTTTTGATTATTCTTTTTTAAAAAAACAGGCCACCAACCTAAAACTTTCCTTTGAAAGAATGGGAATCGATACCCTAAGAATCAGCAGGATCTGTTTACCAGAGCTAGAGAAAAAGACATTGGGATTTATGTGTGAACATTATCAAATTCCATTGGAGGCACATAGAGCCATCAATGATGCCAAGGCTACAGGAATGCTTTTTGAAAAGCTGAAAGAGGAGTTTGGGGATTCTGTAGATGCCGAGAAAATTTTTAAGCCAGAGCAGCTGATTTATAAGGTGAAAAAAGAAGGACCTGCCAGCAAGCGTCAGCTTGAGCGATTGCAGGAACTCATTGAACGATTGCAGATTACTGTGGATTTTGAACTAGAAGGACTTACAAAGAATGAAGCCAGCAGATGGTATGACAGAATCGTTTCTGAATATGGAAATGGAAAATAGAAAAACTGTCGCTAGTAAAGTAATCTAGCGGCAGTTTTTCTAACCTTCTGGTTGCAGAAGGTGTAAGATTTTTTCTTTTTGTAATGATTTTAATTCGTTGGCAATTGGAATCAGATTTTGCAGTTTACGATCATTGCCTTGCTCATGGTATATTTTAGCAAGAAGTTCATAAGTTGTACTAATATCTGTATGAATAGATACTGCATATTCCAAGTAAGTCAGGGCATCCTCTAATAGACTGGCATCATATAAAAGAGCACCTATTTTATCCAGACCGATCAAGGTATCTGCATAATTTTGATCATAGCGTGTTAAGGTATCCAAATTGGCAACTCCATATTGAAGTTTTAAATCTGTGTTGGTGAGACCGGAAAGATTTACAATACCGTCTTCGTCAAGCTCCCTTAATATGGAAATAATTTCCTCATACTCGGCCATAGAATCATCCTCTAAAGATGGTGTGGCAAAGTGATCAAACGGCAGATGAATGAAGCTTAAATTGTCCAATGTTTTTTTTCTGGTGGCATTGGCAATTCGTTCCTTTTCCCAGAATTCTTCCTCCTTTTTCTGGTGGTCGGAGGTCCTTTTTTTGATGGTAAAAGTAGTAAATAAACAAAATACAATAAAGCTTGCAAAAATAGGGAATTTCATATATAATATCCTTTCGATAATAGCCTTACTATAATCATCTATCAATATTTTACATAAATTAACGATAAAAAAAAAGACATATTACAAAAAATCGTTTAAAAATATGTTATACTCAATTATAGAAGCAATGTATAGGTGATTATAATCCCGTGTAGTAAGGATTTATAGGTGTTTTAGGAGAGAGATTATGTTCAATTTTAGATCCAATAAAAATAGAAGAATTGTTTCTGCGATTATTATTATATTATTGGTATTAGCAATGATAGTACCAACAGTAGTGACTTTGATTTATAATATGTAACTTTTCAAAGGCAAGCGATTTGAAATAGTTCATAAGACTATGAAATTGTTTTGTTGTAGTAGCTTAGGGGAAGCGTAAAGATATGAAGAAGAAATTATATTTAACAGGATTGGCAATGGCTGCAGGATTTTTAACAATGAGCAGCACAGTAGAAGCGAAGGCAGACGATAACAAGATCGAAAATGGAATTTATATTGGTGACATTGATGTTTCAGGAATGACACGTGAAGATGCAGCCAACCAGGTCAATGAATATGTAAATGGCCTTATGGAGAAAGAAATCACATTAGTGGCATATGAGAATAACTCAGTTACTGTGAAGGCTTCAGATTTAGGGCTTACCTGGAATAATCCACAGGTTGTTGAGGAAGCAGCAACATTAGGAAAAACAGGAAATATTTTAGAAAGATATAAGGCAATTTCTGATCTTAAAAATGAAAGTCAGTATTATTCAATTGATTTAACATTTGATACAGAAAAGGTTTCTACGGTTATTGAAGAACAGTGTGCACAGTTTGATGTGGAAGCGAAGGAAGCTACCATTAGACGTGAAAATGATGCATTTATTGTAACAGAAGGTCAGGCAGGAATTGTATTGGACAAGGAAGCTTCTCTTCAGGTAATCACAAGCTCTTTGGATAATGGCTGGGATGATGAAGCCATGTCATCTATGCAGCTGGTTGCAGAGGTTTCTTTACCAGTAGCAACAACAGAAGATCTTCAGCAGATTCATGATCTGTTAGGAAGCTATTCTACAAGCTTTAAGAGTTCAGGTGCAGCAAGAACTGCCAATGTAACAAATGGCGGAAGTAAGATCAACGGATCCATTATTATGCCGGAAGAAGAGTTTTCTGTATACAATACAGTGAAACCATTTTCAGAAGCAAATGGATATTATATGGCAGGTTCTTATTTAAATGGTCAGGTAGTAGATAGTATTGGTGGAGGTATCTGTCAGGTATCAACAACTCTTTACAATGCAGTATTACAGGCGGAATTAGATGTAACCATGCGTTACAATCATTCTATGGCAGTAAGTTATGTAGAGCCATCCTTTGATGCAGCCATTGCTGAATCATCTGGAAAAGATTTTACATTTGTAAACAATACAGGATACCCGATTTATATTGAGTGTTATGTTCAGAATAAAGTGATTACCATGAACATCTATGGTGTTGAAACAAGACCTTCTAACAGAGAAGTCGTTTATGAGAACAAGATTGTAAGTACAACACCGGCAGGTCCAGAGGTCATTTATCAGAATGCAGGACTTCCAGCAGGATATATTGATGTAACAGGTGCACATATCGGATACAAAGCGGAGCTTTGGAAGATTGTAAAGGTCGATGGTGTAGAACAGAGCAGAGAGCAGGTTAATTCAAGCTCATATCAGATGTCGCCAAGATCATGTGTAGTTGGTGTTGCAACAGCAAATCCAGATGATTACAATGCACTTCAGGCTGCAATCGCAACTGGAAGTATTGATCAGGTGAAAGCAACAGCAAACTATATTGCTGCAAGAGATGCCGCAGCAGCACAAGCAGCAGCTCAGGCTCAGGCAGAAGCAGAAGCTGCAGCGCAAGCACAGCAGCAATCACCTGCTCCAGAAGGATACTAGTAGATAGGATTTCATACAGCGAAATCCTACACTAGAGAAGAATGAGAGAAGTAGTTAGTAGGTTAAGATATATGAAAAAGGGAAAAGTATCTGAAAGTATTTTGAAGCGTTCCGTTTTGAAATACACTTCCATAAAAAATGAATATTTAAGAGAAGATCGTTCAGGTCAAATCCGTCACGGTGCAGCTGTAGGGGCAGATTGCGCCGTTTTTTCATGGGAAGCAGATACAGATCTTTTGTCTGCAACCGCAAGTGGTACTTTTAAATCTAAGGGCCAGGTCGCATTTGCGATGTATCGAGCCGCCAATAGTATTGCCGCCAAGGGTGGGCTTCCAGAATCAGCAATGCTCCATATTATGCTTCCAGATGGAATCAGAGAAGCAAAGCTTAAGATGATTATGGAAGAAGCCCATGAAGTAGCTAAGGATCTTCAGATTACAATTGCTGGCGGACATACGGAAGTAACAGAAGCAGTGAATTATCCTATTGTGTCTGTGACTATGCTCGGAAGTGCCAAGTGTGTAGTAGAGGGTAAGGCTAGTCCAGGTGAAGATATTGTTATGACCAAGTGGGCAGGACTTGCTGGAACCATGCAATTAACAAAGGTTCACGAAGAAGAATTGAAGGATCGTTTTGCACCTGGATTTTTAAATCAGATTGATCTATACAAAGAAATGTTAAAGGTAATTCCGGAGGCCGCAATCGCGGTGAAGTCCGGCGCTACAGTACTTCATGATGTTGCTGAGGGTGGTGTTTTTGGTGCTCTTTGGGAACTGGCAAGTAGCAGTGGCGTTGGACTGACAATTGCATTAAAAAAGATTCCAATCAGACAGGAAACGGTTGAAATCTGCAATTACCTGGACATCAACCCATATGAATTTATGGGAACAGGAAGTTTGCTGATTTCTTGTGAGAATGGTCATGAAATGGTGAGAGTACTTGCTGAGGCAGATATTCCTGCAGCTGTGATTGGAAAGGTAACAGATTCCAATGATCGAATCATTGTAAATGATGACGAAACCAGATTTTTGGAACCTGCAAGAAATGAAGAACTGTTTCGTTAAGAAATAGCAAATGAATTTTGAAATAATCATAGATTGAAATAGATAGGATTAGCAAAGAAAGGAAAATTTTTATGAGGGAAAAAATTTTAGGCATTATTGAGAAAAACAGCCGTATTGATATCAGTGAACTTGCTGTTATCCTTGGAACAGAAGAAATCGAAATTGCTAATGCACTGAAACAGATGGAAGAGGAAGGTATTATTTGCGGATACCATACTCTTATCGATTGGGAAAAGACCAATATCGAAAAGGTAAGTGCGTTGATTGAGGTTCGTGTTACACCACAGAGAGGACAGGGATTTGATAAGATTGCAGAAAGAATCTACAAATATCCAGAAGTTAATTCTGTATATTTGATTTCTGGTGGATATGACCTGTTGGTTTCCTTAGAAGGTAAATCATTAAAGGAAGTATCAAGCTTTGTATCAGATAAGCTTTCTACATTAGATACTGTACTTAGTACAGCAACACATTTTATTTTGAAAAAATACAAGGATCATGGAACCATTCTTTCCAAAAAGCCTGAGGATGAAAGGATGAAATATACACCATGAGAAACGTTTTATCAGAACAGGTAGTGGCATTAAAGCCATCTGGAATTCGTAAATTTTTTGACATTGTTGCAGAAATGCCAGATGCAATTTCATTAGGTGTGGGTGAACCAGACTTCGAAACACCATGGCATATCAGAGATGAGGGCATGTATTCTTTGGAAAAAGGAAAGACATTTTATACCTCAAATGCTGGTTTGAAAGAATTAAAGGTTGAGATTGCTAATTATATTGAGAGAAAACAGCATTTAAAATATGATTACAACAAGCAGGTAATTGTTACAGTAGGTGGTTCAGAAGCAATTGATATTGCTTTAAGGGCATTGTTAAATCCTGGCGAAGAAGTTTTGATTCCACAGCCAAGCTATGTATCCTACGAGCCATGTACTATCTTAGCAGGTGGAAAGCCGGTAATCATTGAATTAAAGGCTGAGAATGAATTTAGATTAACAGCTGAAGAGATTGAAGCAGCATGTACCGATAAGACAAAGGTTTTAATCTTACCATTTCCTAATAACCCAACCGGTTCTATTATGGAGAAGGAAGATTTAGAGAAGATTGCTAAGGTTATTATCGAGCATGATCTTGTTGTTTTATCAGATGAGATTTATTCGGAATTAACCTACAATGGAAAGGCACATGTTTCTATTGCTGAGATTCCAGGCATGTATGAAAGAACCATTATGATCAATGGTTTTTCTAAAGCATTTGCTATGACAGGATGGAGACTTGGATATGCATGTGGACCAGCAGAAATCATTACACAGATGGTTAAAATCCATCAGTTTTGTATTATGTGTGCACCTACAACCAGCCAGTATGCAGCTGTAGAAGCGCTTCGTAACGGAGATTCTGATGTTGCAGAAATGAGAGAATCTTATAACCAGAGAAGAAGATTTTTGGTACATAGATTCAAAGAAATGAACATTGATTGCTTTGAACCATTTGGAGCATTTTATATCTTCCCTTGTATCAAGGAATTTGGAATGACAGCAGATGAATTTGCAACAAGATTTTTGAAAGAGGAGAAGGTTGCTACCGTTCCAGGTACCGCTTTTGGAGATTGTGGAGAAGGATTTTTGCGTATTTCTTATGCATATTCTTTGGAGCATATCAAGGAAGCTATGGATCGTTTTGAAAGATTTGTAAACAAATTAAGAGCAGAGAAATAAAGACATGAGGGTGAAAGAATATTTCACCCTTAATCTATGAGGAGAAAGACTATGAATATCATTCTACATCAGCCAGAAATGCCAATGAATACAGGTAATATTGGAAGAACCTGCGTAGCAACAGGAACAAGCTTACATTTAATTGAGCCTCTGGGATTTCATTTAACCAGTAAGGAAGTGAAAAGAGCAGGTATGGATTATTGGGATAAATTGGAACTTCACAGATACATGAACTTTGAAGAATTCAAGGAAAAACATCCAAATGCCAAAATCTGGATGGCGACAACTAAGGCGAAGCATGTATATTCAGAGGTAGAATTTGGACCAGACGATTTTATTATGTTTGGTAAGGAAAGTGCGGGAATTCCAGAAGAAATTCTGGTGGATTATGAAGAAACCTGTATCCGTATTCCAATGATGAATGATATTCGTTCATTAAATCTGGCTAATTCCGTAAGTATTGTTTTATATGAAGCACTTCGACAGCAGAATTTTAAGAGCATGCAGCTTGAGGGTGAACTTCACCGCTTGCAGTGGAAATAAAAAAGGTGGGACTTTGTCCCACCTTTTTTATTCATCGTCCTCGTCCATTTCAGCAATAGGGAGAGAGAAGATAAACTCACTTCCAATGCCTTCCGTACTAATGACATTGATATGTTCTCCATGTGCATGGAGGATTTCTTTTGTAATGGAAAGGCCAAGGCCTGTTCCTTTCTTATCTTTTCCTCGGGAAAGATCAGTTTTGTAGAAGCGATCAAAAATCAACTTCTGACTATCTTTTGGAATACCAATTCCACTATCTTTTACAGAAACAAAAATTTTGTTATGTTTTTCATAAGTTTCGATTTTAATCTCTGAATTGTTGTTACTGAACTTGATAGCATTATCTACTAGATTGTAAAGTACTTGCTGGATCATGCCCTCATCAGCGTTGACATACAAGCTTTCACCTGTAAAAACAAGCATGATTGTAAGCTGCTTTTGCTGGCAGGTGCCTTCAAAGGTCTGGGCGGTTTTACGAATCATATCGTTTACATCAAATATGCTTAATTCAAGAACTGCTCCTTTGTTATTTAAGTTATTTAAGGACAGCAAGCTGTTAGTAAGCTTGGTTAATCGTTCTGTTTCATTTAAAACAATGGTAAGATATTTTTCATGAAGTTCAGGTGGAATGGTTCCATCAAGCATTGCTTCCAGATAGCCTCGAATGGAGGTTAATGGAGAACGGAAATCATGAGAAACATTGGCAACAAATTTCTTTTGTGTATCTTCACTTTTTGCGATTTCGCCGGCCATATAAGAAAGAGTTGCTGCCAGATATCCCATTTCGTCATTGGAATCAACATTAAACTGGTAATGCATATTTCCATCAGCATACTGTTCTGTTGCATAGGTGATCTTTCGAAGAGGAGCATATACAATCTGCGTAAAAAAGATCAAGATAATCATGGACAACAGGAAAAGGAAAAGTAACAATAAATATGCAATATTTAAGATGTTGTAATGTGATTCCTTTAAGCTATTCATGGCTACATGAATCACAACATATCCCTGAACACGAAAATCGGCAGTAATAGGAGCAAAAACACTTAATTGCTCAGAATCAAAGCTGTGAAAAAAGGTTCCAACTGTATAATAGGTTCCGGCAGTCACCGTCGAATCAAATCCCTCAATAATTCTCGGATTTTCAATATTAACATCGTTTTCGGTATCAACAATAACCTTACCAGATGGAGTAATGATCCAGATAGAAGCATTGAAATATACACTCAGTGAATCCAGCTGGGATTTAACAGTTTCCAGTGAGGTTTGATTGGAGTAAAGATCTGCAGCGTATGTATTGGCAATATGAGTTGCTTCCTGATACATAGTTTCTGCCTTTTCTCTTTTTAATGTTTCCAAAGTTGTGCTTGAGAAAAAGGTTGCGACGATCAAAAATCCAAAGAAACCAAAAATAACATAGGCTAGTACAAATTTCAAATATAGGGTTTTTCTCATCGTGGATTTTTCACCTCGAATTTATATCCGATACCCCAGATAGTTGCAATCTTCCAATCATCATTATCCTTTATTTTTTCACGTAAACGCTTGATATGAACGTCTACAGTTCTGGTATCTCCAATATATTCATAGCCCCAGATTTGATCAAGAAGCTGCTCACGTGTAAATACGTGATTTGGAGAGGATGCAAGGAAATAAAGAAGCTCCAATTCCTTTGGAGGCATTTCAACCTTTTCACCCATGTATGTAACGGAATAGTTGGTCTGGTTGATGATCAAATCCTTATATTCCACAGATTTATCTTCATTCTCTTCTTCTTTAGGAGGAATGGTCTTGTATCTGCGAAGGACTGCCTTTACGCGGGCAACCAGTTCCTTTGTATCAAAAGGTTTTTCAATATAATCATCTGCACCAAGCTCAAGTCCTAAAACCTTATCAAAAACTTCACCTTTGGCAGAGAGCATGATGATAGGTACACTTGACTTTGCACGAACTTCTCGGCAAACCTGATATCCGTCAATGCCAGGAAGCATCAAATCGAGTAGAATCAGATTTGGATTGAAACTGTCAAGAGCGGAAAGAGCTGACTCACCATCAGACATGATGGTGGTTTCAAAGCATTCCTTGGTAAGATATAAAGATACAAGCTCTGCAATATTGCTATCATCATCAACGATCATAATTTTTTGTTTGCTAACCATTGTGGTACCAAGCCTTTCTATTTAAATTCAACGATTGTAACACCAGCATCTCCTTCACCGTATTCACCAGCACGGAAGGACTTTACATACTTCACACTCTTTAAATGTTTCTGTACGGCACTTCTTAATGCTCCAGTACCTTTACCGTGAACGACACGGACACTGGAAAGATGTGAAAGATATGCATCATCTAAATATTTATCTAATTCAGCGATTGCTTCATCTACCATTTTACCAAGAAGGTTGATCTCTGGTGAGATATAGGCAGCTTTGCCAAGGGAACCACTACTGCTTTTTTTAGTTGCTTTAAAGCCAGAAACCTTGTTGCCTGCAGGAGTGACGGCAGATTCATCAATAAAGGCAAGATCCTTGATGTTGACCTTACTCTTGATGATACCGCACTGTACCATGAGATTACCTCTTGCATCCGGTAAGGAAGAAACAGTACCCTTTAATCCCATAGAAATGACTCTGACAGCATCACCAAGTTTAATTTGAGATGTCTTGATGGTTTTTGCCTGATTGTCAACCTTAATGGAAAGGGATTCATTTTTCTGACCAATTTTATCACGAACCTTTTGACGGTTCTTTTCCATTTCTTTCATGGAAACACCATTTCCAGTTTTCTGGAAGTAGCGAATGGTTTCATCAGCAACATCCTTGGCTTCTGATAAAATTTTCTTAGCCTCTTCATTAGCTTCACGAAGAATTCTATCACGGGATGCATCTAAGGAATCCTGCTTTTTCTGGAATTCGGCTTTTAATTCAGCAAGCTTCTGTTCTTCCTCAGCCATCTGAAGCTGTCTGCGTTCCATATCTACGCGGCGCGCTTCCAAATTTGCCAAAAGATCTTCGAAGCTTTCTTTTTCTTCAGTAATCTGTTCCTTCGCTTTTTCAATGATTGCATCTGGAATTCCCAATTTAGAAGAAATGGCAAAAGCATTACTTTTTCCAGGAATACCAATGAGTAATCGATAGGTTGGGCGAAGTGTTTCAACATCAAATTCGCAGCAGGCATTCTCCACAAAAGGAGTAGTTAAGGCATATACCTTAAGTTCGCTGTAGTGAGTAGTCGCCATGGTGCGAACACCACGTTCATGTAGATAATTTAAGATCGCAATGGCAAGGGCACTACCTTCTGTAGGATCAGTTCCTGCACCTAATTCATCGAAAAGACAGAGTGCATTTTCATCTACACGATTGATAAAAGAAACAATATTTGTGATGTGAGAAGAGAAGGTACTTAAGCTTTGTTCAATACTCTGCTCATCACCAATATCAGCATAAACTTCTGTAAAAATAGATAATTCTGATCGATCAAGTGCTGGAATAAAAAGACCGGACTGTCCCATCAGTGTAAATAAACCGACTGTTTTCAAGGAAACAGTCTTACCACCAGTGTTAGGACCGGTTACAACCAAAAGATCAAAATCCTTACCTAAATGGATATCGATAGGAACTACCTTTTTCGGATCCAGTAATGGATGACGACCTTTTCTGATGTTGATATATTTATCTTCGTTAAAGATTGGCAAAGAAGCCTTTTCTTCAATGGCAAGGGCTGCCTTCGCAAAAATGAAATCCAATAATGTCATAATGCGATAGTTGTTCAAAAGATCCTCAGTATGTTCACCGGCTTCTGCACTTAAGGTCGCAAGAATGACTTCAATTTCCTTGGTTTCTTCGTTGTAAAGTTCTCTTAACTGGTTGTTTAATTCTACAACAGCAGTTGGCTCAATAAAAAAAGTTGAGCCAGATGAAGAGGTGTCATGTACCATACCAGAAACCTGCTTTTTATGTTCAGCCTTAACAGGGATACAGTATCTGCCATCACGAAGGGTAACAACAGGGTCCTGCAAATACGTACGAGCAGAACCATTGATCATATTCTGTAAGTATGATCTGATTTTTTCATTGGTTAAGGTAATGCTTCTACGAATACCTTTTAACTTAGAAGAAGCATCATCAGCAATCAGATCTTCATCTAAGATACATCTTCGAATTTCATTGGCGATAGGGGAGTTAGGTTCTAAAGAATCAAAATATTCTGTTAGGGAATCGCCTGCTTCCTCCTCCCGTTCTTTTCTTCCATAATTTTTTAATTTTAGTGCACATTCTAAAGAATCTGCAATTTTTAACAATTCAACAGTAGTCAAAGAACAGCCAATTTCTAGGGATTTAACCAAACCCGCAATGTTCTTATTTTTCTGAAATATTAAACTACCTTTCTTAAAGACACGATTTACTGCATCATTGGTTTCCTGGAGTGTTCTTGTAATTTCTGCAAGATCACAGCTAGGTCTTAATGCAGCACACATTTGCTTGCCTGATTCAGAACTGGCTTTATCTGTTAAACGTCCAATAATCTTGTCATATTCTAATACATGAAATACTTTTTCGTTCATAGACCTATGATAACATAAACACAATTAATAGGAAACTAAAAAAACCACTTTCTTTACTTTTTAAGCCCAATCGGATATACTGAAAAGAGCTATGTAATGAGAAAAAAACATCGAAATTTTGACAGAAGGATCTGTCGTTAGATAATAGCGAGGGGATAAGCATGAGTGAAAAATTGCATGAAGAGAATAAAAAGCAATTAGCACCACAGAATGAAACAAAGCAAAATGGCAATAGCGATTTTGAGTTCATGAGAGAAAAAATTAAAAATCGTCCAGTAAATAAGAAAAAGCTTTTAAAAAAGACGGTAACAACTGCAGGTATGGCAGTTTTGTTTGGTTTAATAGCTTGTGTTACATTCTTGCTGTTGGAGCCAGTAGTATCAAACTGGTTAAATCCAAAGGAAAATCTGGTAAGCGATGTAACATTTCCAGAAGAAGAGGAAGAAGAGGAAATGAAAATCGAGGACATGCTGACAGATGAAGGCATGCCAGCAGATTCATCAGATGAGGGCTTGGGTAAGGAGCCAACCATTGTTGAGCAGAGAGTACCATTAGAAGTATCTGATTACAGTAGATTGTATTCTAAATTATATACTGCAGCAAGTGATGGAATGAAGTCGGTTGTTTTGGTTGCTGGCGTATCAAAGGATACAGACTGGATGAGTTATTCTTATGACAATACAAAAACAAGTTGTGGACTTATCGTAGCAGATAATGGACAGGAGCTTTTGATTGTAACTCCATATGCAGGTCTGGAAAAAGCAACGGACATTCGTGTTACCTTTTGCAATGAAGTAGAATGTGAGGCTCAGGTACTATCAACTGATAGCGGAACTGGACTTTGTGTTATCGGTGTGCCATTAAATAAGATCAATTCGGTGACGCTAGATGAGATTGCCTATGCTCATCTTGGTAATTCCAATGGAACGAGCCTGGTGGGAACTTTGGTGATTGCTATTGGTGCACCAATGGGAAATTATCAGTCGGTTGGCTATGGTGTGGTAACCGGAAGTGGAAATCTTATTCAGACAGTGGATACGAATTATAAATTTTTTACAACAGACATTTATTGCAGCGAAGTTGCATCTGGTGTTGTGATGAATACCAAAGGGCAGGTTCTTGGAATTATTGATCAAAGATGGTGCAGTTCAGATATGAAGAATCAGCTTTGCGCAGTTGGAATCAGCGAACTAAAGAAAACCATTGAAAGATTGTCAAATGCAGATCCAAAGATTTATGCAGGTATTCAGGGTATGGATGTTACACAGCTTGCACACGAAAGCTATGGTGTTCCATATGGTGCTTATATTACAGCTGTGGAAATTGATTCACCGGCAATGTCTTGTGGTATTCAAAGTGGTGATGTGATCACACAGTTTGGCACAAAAGATATTTCAACGTTTACAGAATATACCACTGCCCTAAGAGGATATTCTGGAGGAGATGACGTGAAAGTAATAGTCATGAGATACAGTGGTGAAGAATATAAAGAAATGGAAGTAGAAATCGTTTTAGGTGAACGAGATGAATAGAAAGGTTTGGAAGTATTATGAAATTTATTAAAGAATTAAACGATGGTGATAGAATCTGTGATATTTATATGTGTAAACACAAGATTTCAGCGATGACCAAAAATGGTAAGCCATATGAATCTGTTATCTTACAGGATAAAACAGGTACCATTGATGCAAAGGTTTGGGATCCAAATTCTCCAGGAATTGCTGATTATGATCCTATGGATTACATTGAGGTAATGGGTGATGTTATCAGCTTCCAGGGAGCATTGCAGGTGAATGTAAAAAGAATCCGCGTTTGCAAGGAAGGGGAATATGAGCCATCTAATTACCTGCCAGTAAGTAAGCGTGACAATGAAGAGATGTATCAGGAACTTTTGAAATATGTGAAAGGTGTGGAAAATCAGTATTTACATACACTTTTAGAGGCATTTTTTGTGAAGGATGAAGAATTTGTAAAGCTTTTCAGAAAATCATCAGCTGCAAAATCTGTTCATCATGGATTTGTTGGTGGTTTGTTGGAGCATACAACAAGTGTTGCAAAGCTTTGTGAATATATGTGTAAGCAGTATCCAATGTTAAAGCATGATCTTTTGATCACAGCTGCGTTATTACATGATGCAGGAAAAACAAAGGAGCTTTCTTTATTCCCATTAAATGATTATACAGATGACGGACAGTTTTTGGGTCATATCGTCATGGGAGTGGAAATGATTGGTGAAAAGATCAGAGATATTCCAGGATTCCCTAAGCTTTTGGCAGGAGAATTGAAGCATTGTATCCTGGCACATCATGGAGAATATGAGTATGGTTCCCCTAAGAAACCGGCTATCATGGAAGCAGAGGCGTTAAATCTTGCTGATAATCTGGATGCTAAGATGGAAACCTTTACAGAGTTATTGGAATCCACAGATGAGCAGGGATGGCTTGGATTCAATCGTTTATTTGATTCCAACATTCATCCAACGAGATTGGAATAAGTGATTTGAAATACGTAAAAGTGAGGAATTGGAATGGAATACCAGAAGAATGATTATCTGACAGTAACCATTGAAGACTGTGGTATTGATGGAGAAGGAATTGGAAAGGTAGATGGCTTTACACTTTTTGTAAAGGATGCCTTGATCGGTGATACAGTAAAGGTGAAGCTTGTACAGGTGAAGAAGCATTTTGCCTATGCAAGAGTTGAAGAAATCTTAAAGCCTTCGAAGATCAGAACTGAAGCAAGATGTCAGTTTCACAGACAGTGTGGCGGATGCCAGATTCAGGCAATGGACTACCGTGCGCAGCTGGCATTTAAGATGAATAAAGTAAAGAACAGCATCATAAGGATTGGCGGTTTCACAGAGGAATTGGTCGATCGCATCACGGAGCCAATTGTTGGAATGGAGGAACCGTTCCGTTATCGTAATAAGGCACAGTTCCCAATTGGAACTAACAAGGAGGGGAAGCTTGTATGCGGTTTTTATGCAGGCAGAACCCATTCAATTATCAACAATACAGACTGTGTTCTTGGTGTAGAAGAGAACGAAGAGATTTTAAATATTATTTTGGATTTTATGAAGGATGAAAAGATTCCAGCCTACAAAGAAGAGACAGGTGAGGGTCTTGTTCGTCATGTCCTGATTCGAAAGGGTTTTTCAACAGGTGAGCTGATGGTTTGTCTTGTGGTGAATGGAAAGACAATTCCAAATGCAGACAAGCTGGTGGAGAAGCTTACTAAAATCAAAGGAATGCACAGTATTTCTTACAGTGTGAATATGGAAAAAACCAATGTCATCATGGGAAAAAGAATTGTAAGACTTTGGGGTGCAGATACCATCACAGATACCATCGGAGGAGTTGCATTCCAGATTTCACCACTTTCTTTTTATCAGGTGAATCCAGCACAGACAGAGAAGCTTTACGGTCTTGCATTAGAATATGCCGGATTGACTGGTAATGAAACGGTATGGGATCTTTACTGTGGTATTGGTACGATTTCTCTATTTATGGCACGTAAAGCGAAGAAGGTGTACGGCGTAGAAATCGTGCCGCAGGCAATTGAAGATGCGAAGAAGAATGCCAGATTAAATGGCTTTGAGAATACAGAATTCTATGTGGGTAAAGCAGAGGAGGTTCTTTCATCCTTCTATGAAGAAGCGCAGGCAGCTGGTGATAAACTGACACCTCAGGCTAAGAAGGAATTAGAGGAGAAGATGCATCCAGATGTTATTTGTGTGGATCCACCTAGAAAGGGTTGTGACGAGGTTTGTCTGGAAACCATGATCAAGATGAATCCAAAGAAAATCGTTTACGTCAGTTGTGATGTGGCAACACTTGCAAGGGATTTGCGTGTGCTGGTGGATGCAGGATATTCTTTGGAAAAGGTGCGTCCAGTGGATCAGTTCCCACATACAGTGCATGTGGAGACTGTGTGCTTGCTCTCGAAAAAACCTTGATTTTATGCGGGTTT
>JAZQQB010000003.1:0-59518 GCA_045628865.1 Lachnospiraceae bacterium
CGCCTGCTGCATCCTGTCTAACAAATGCTGGTGAAGTACAATCCCAAGCTGTATATCCTCTTGCCTCGAAAGTAGCACGAAGTCCACCTGAAGGGAAAGAAGAAGCATCTGGCTCACCCTTAATTAACTCTTTTCCTGAAAAGCTCATAAGAACCTTTCCGTTTTCCATTGGAGCTGTGATGAAAGAATCATGTTTCTCAGCTGTAACACCTGTAAGTGGCTGGAACCAATGTGTATAATGTGTAGCACCCTTCTCAATTGCCCATTCTTTCATTTCATGTGCAATTACATCTGCGGTCTCAAGGTCTAACTCTTTTCCCTCTTCCATAACTTCATGAAGTTTTTTGTAAACCTTCTTTGGAAGTCTTGTCTGCATAACAGAATCGTTAAATACGTTTTCTCCAAAGATGTCTGCAACATTTGTAAAATCGCTCATAATCTAATCCTATCCTTTCGTTTTCTAAAAAAGGGCATTCCAATACCTATTGGAACGCCCTCGTTCATAACCTGTTCGTTATTCATGAGTATAAGATACCCTTTCCCCTGTCAAAATGCAAGCATTTTACTTTAAAAAATTAAGTTTTATTACTGTTGTACACTTCTACCAACTCTCACCTAATTCTTTTGTGCATTTTGCACTTCTCTAGAATGATATTAATAAGAAAGAGACGCTTTTCTATATTTCCACCCGTACTTTTCTTATAAATCACCCCCTCCACACAAGGCTTTATTCTGCAAAGCAAAGCCAAAATTAAGTTTTACCTAGCTTTTTTGAAGCTTTTCGCCTTTTACACTTAATTTTATTAAGTGTGCTATTTATTTTATTAATCCCACCCTTTATTTCGATAATAACGTCGCTTCTAACCTTCCTTCCGATGCTTGAAAAAAAGAATGCCGCACCAAAGTACGGCATTCTCATTTCTTACATCATATATTCGATTCCGAATTAGTTTGCTTTTCCAACTGAACCGAAAAGTTCCATCTTCTCTTTTACAGTTGCACGGATAGCATCTGCTCCTGGAGCAAGAAGTTTACGAGGATCAAATCCTTTTCCTTCTAAGTCCTTTCCAGCCTCGATGTATTTACGTGTAGCTTCCTGGAAGGATAACTGACACTCTGTATTAACGTTAATCTTAGATACTCCAAGATCAATTGCTTTCTTAATCATATCCTCTGGGATACCTGTTCCACCGTGAAGAACGAGTGGCATAACACCTGTCTTCTGCTGAATAGCATCAAGAGTTTCGAATGATAAACCTGCCCAGTTTTCTGGATATTTACCATGGATGTTACCAATACCAGCTGCTAACATATCTACACCAAGATCTGCTACCATCTTACATTCTGCTGGATCTGCACATTCACCCATACCAACAACACCGTCTTCTTCTCCACCGATTGAACCAACTTCAGCTTCGATTGACATGCCCATTCCATGAGCAACTGCTACTAATTCCTTAGTCTTTTCAACGTTCTCATCGATTGGATAGTGAGAACCATCGAACATGATAGATGTGAAACCAGCTTTGATACATTTGTAGCATCCTTCATATGAGCCGTGATCTAAGTGAAGAGCTACAGGAACTGTGATTCCTAATTCTTCGTCCATAGCTTTAACCATAGCTGCAACAGTCTTGAAACCTGTCATATATTTACCAGCACCTTCAGATACACCAAGGATTACTGGGCTCTTTAATTCCTGAGCTGTTAATAAGATAGATTTTGTCCACTCTAAGTTGTTAATGTTGAACTGACCTACTGCATAGTGGCCTTCTTTTGCTTTTTTAAGCATTTCGGTTGCTGAAACTAACATTTGTTTTTCCTCCAACTTATTCTATTTATTCGAATCAATTATGAAGTGATTCCACCTGAACAATCACAAAGATTGTCAAACTTTTGTCACTCTATCTTCATTATACCTACTCTTGAAAAATAACGCAAGTATTATCTGAAAAAAACTGTGACTAGCCAAGGCTGTCTTCTTCTCTTGTCAAAACCTTATTACAAAAAAGCATATGGTACACAGATTTCCATAGCACCAGCTTCATTGCAGATTTCCACATCTTTATGTGTTCCGCCATTTTCTCCATCCAACGTCCAGGAGATTTCTTCGGTAGGTTCAATTTTCAAATAGCTTGTTTTGAAACATTTAATGAGATCTCCTTCCATTTTCTGAGTCAGAAGATTCTGTACCAACTCATTTAATTCCAATGGATTCATAGGCTGCTTGATCAAGGTAACCTCAAACAAACCATCATTTAAGTCTACATCCTTACCAGTAATGTTCTTAAATCCACCTACAGATTTCGAATTAGTGATCATACCAAAGGCATAGTCACCCTCCATGACCACATCATCCCCTGTCACAACCATATGATATGTCTTAATAGCTGAAATACGCTTCATTCCTTCTAAGATATACGCCATATGTCCTAATACATTTTTCATATCCTGCGGTGTTTCGTAGGATACATCTGTAAAAAGGCCAAAAGCTGCAATATAAACAAAGGTATCATCCTGGAATTTACCAACATCACATCTATACAGATTTTTTTCTGTTATCATTCTGGCTGCATCACACATATTCTTTGGAATGGTTAAGCTGGCTGCAAAGTCATTGGTACTTCCTGCTGGAATATATCCAATTGGTGTTCTTAAGGAGCTTTGCATCATTCCTGTTACCACTTCATCCAGTGTACCATCTCCACCACTGCAAACAACCAAATCATAATCCGGGCGTCTATATTTCATCTGTTCTGTAGCATCTCCTCTTTTCTGAGTAGGATGTGCTGTTACTTCATAGCCTGCCTTTGTAAAAATATCTATAATATCCATTAACTGGTTTTTAATCTGTGCTTTCCCTGAATGCTGATTATACACAAACAGAAGTTTTTTCATTCTGATATACTTCCTTTCTCTCTTAACTGTTCTGACATTTCACTCAATCTCTTTAATCTATGATATACTCCAGATTTTCCAACTTTTGGTGATAATAATACACCAAGATCCTTTAAGGCAACATCTGGATTTTCTAGTCGAATTTCTGCCATTTCTCTTAAATTATCCGGTAAACGATTCAAACCATAATGATCTCTTAGATAAATAATGTCCTCCACCTGCTTAGTGGCGGCATTCACAGTCTTCGTAATATTGGCTGCTTCACAGTTTACCTTACGATTGATAGAATTGCGCATTTCTTTTACAATACGCATATTTTCAAAATTCATCAAGGATACGTGGGCCTCCATCACATTAAGTAAGTCTACAAGACTCTCTCCGTCCTTAATATATACAACATGATATTTTTTACGAACCACCATTTTGGCTTCTATACCAAAGCTGGCAATCACACCAATCAAATGACTTGCCTGAGCTTCATTGTTACAAACAAACTCCATATGATAACTTTTTTCTGGATCTGTCATGGAACCTGCTGCCAGAAAACTGCCACGCAAAAAAGCTCTTTTACAACAGCTATTTTTTAACAGCATATCTGAAAAAGTCATTTCATCACATCTGATTTCTTCTTTTTGAGACAGACTTTCTTTCCCTTCTTGATAAAAATGTGTTGTGTGAAGTAGCTTAAATACATTTGTCTGATCTATCAAAAATACAGGGTGAATCAGATTTTCTATTCCAAAAAGACTAAAAAGAAGCTGACTACACTTCTGCGCCAGCTCCTCATTTTCTGATTGAATCGAAACAAAAATCTGGTCTTCATGAAAAATAATGTTTCCACAATGATATAGAATAGCTGCCAATTCTGCAATCTGGCAATGTCTCGCTTCTCCAATATGTTTTACAAGTTCTTCCTTGATGTCACTTGAAAAAGACATATGTATCCTCCAACATAAGTTTTTTATAGTTTCTCATCACGATGAGAAATCTGGATTCCATAGTCCCCTTTGTCCTTTAACTGCTGAAAAAGGGCATTCGCTAAAGTTACACTTCTATGCTTTCCGCCTGTACATCCAATTGCAATTACAAGCTGATACTTACCTTCTTTTACATAGTTCGGAATTAAAAACTGAACCATATCCTTCAATTTCTCCAGGAACTGATTGGATTCTTCAAACTGCATCACATAGTCACAAACCTCTTTGTCATTTCCTGTCTTATGTTTTAATTCCTCAATGTAGAATGGGTTCGGTAAAAAACGAACATCAAATACAAGGTCCGCATCTGCTGGAATTCCATACTTGAATCCAAAACTCATTACATGAACATTGAGACTATTATACGATTCATTACGAACAAAAATTCGATCTAACTCCAGCTTCAATTCTCTTGTCAATAGTTTTGAAGTATCAATGACATAGTCAGCCTTTTGTTTGATACTCTTTAACTCTTTTCGTTCTTTCTTGATAGCCTGCTCTAAGTTACCGTCTGCTCCAAGAGGATGCATACGACGGCTTTCCTTGTATCGTTTGATCAAAACAGCATCGCTGGAATCCATAAAAAGTACCTCGTACTTATGGCCCGCTTCCTTTAATCCATCCAATACGCTTTCTACTTCCGCAAACTGCTGATCAGCTCTAACATCAAGTCCTAACACAAGATTTGACATTTTGGTATCTGGAACATTGACAAGCTCCACCAATTTACTGATCAATGGAACTGGCAGGTTATCAATACAGAAATAACCAACATCCTCTAACATTTTCATGGCGGTTCTTTTACCACCACCGCTCATACCAGTTACAATTACAAATCTCATGAAAAATCTCCTAAAGCTATCACTTCTGTTTCTAACTCAACATGAAATGTTTCGTCTACCCGTCTTTGTACTTCCTTGATCACCGCCATAATATCACTGGCTGTTGCATGATCCTTATTGATCACAAAACCACAATGCTTCTCTGACACACAGGCTCCTCCAATGGAAAAACCTCTTAGTCCTGCATCCTCAATCAGCTTTCCGGCAAAATAACCTTCTGGACGCTTAAAGGTTGATCCAGCACTTGGATATTCCAAAGGCTGTTTCTCCCTACGACGGTTGCCAAAATCATTCATCTTATCTATGATTTCCTGCTGGTTACCAGATTTTAATTCAAACTCTACCGATAACACAATAAAGTTTCTGTGGGAAAGTGCTGTATGACGATAACCAAATTCCATGGTTTCATGGTCTAACTCCAGAATCTCGCCCTCTGAATCAATCACCTTAACTGTCTTTACAACAAAGGACATCTCTCCATCGTACGCTCCGGCATTCATTACAACACCACCTCCAACCGTACCCGGTATTCCAGAGGCAAATTCAAGTCCGGTCAAAGAGTGCTCTGCTGCAACCTTTGCAGCCTTCGCCATGGTAGTTCCAGCTGAAACTGTCATCACATTACCAGCCACAACGATCTGCTCCATTTTCGGTCCCACCTGAAGGATCACACCCTTATAACCTTTGTCACTTACCAATAAATTACTTCCATTTCCAACAAGGAAATGTGGTATATCCGCCTTTTGCAGGTATTTAACAACATTTACAACCTCTTCCTCTGTTTCAGGAACTACATAACAGGTCGCAGGTCCACCCACACGAAAGGTTGTATGTAAACTCATAGGTTCATCTGTTAATATTTTCTCTTTCGAAATAATTCTCGATAAGTTTGCTACTAAATACTCGCTCACCTTGTTACCATAACCTTTCAAAATACATTTCTTACTGAATCAGCTTTGCTGCTCCTACAATTCCAGCATCATTACCAAGTGTTGCCAATGTAAGCTTCACTTCGCGGCTTGCATGGAATACATATTTTTTATAATATTTTTCAATATAAGTCAATAAAATATCGCCTGCTTTGGAAACACCACCACCAATTACAATGATTTCTGGGTTTACAACTGCACCTACAGCTGCAAGACCTTTTCCAAGGTATTCGCCAAATTTCTCTGCAACTTCCATTGCAAGCTCATCACCTGCTTTAACGCCATCCCATACATCCTTTGCTGTAACCTGGATTCCACGTAAACAGCTTGCCTTGTCATCTTTTAAAAGTCTTCTATTTGCAAGACGAACCATACCAGTTGCAGATGCGTACTGCTCTAAACATCCCTGATTACCACATCCACATGTTTCTGTTTCATCATCTTCAACATGTAAATGTCCAAGCTCACCAGCAGCTCCGTTGGCACCAGCTACCATGCCGCCTTCCATGATGATACCACCACCAACACCTGCTCCACGTGTAATAGCAACCATGTTCTTATAGCCTTTACCGCCACCCTGCCACATTTCTCCTAATGCAGCAACGTTAGCATCATTACCAGCCTTTACCGGCATATCAAGTAATGTGGAAAGTTCTTTTGATACATTAAACTCACCCCATCCTAAATTTACGCAGCGATGTACAATGCCTTCTGCATCAACTGGTCCTGGAACACCAATACCGGCACCCTTCACATCGTTCTTTGCAATATTTTTTTCTGCAATTTTTTCTTTGATGGAAGTCGCAATATCACTTAAAATCTTTTCGCCGCCATTCTCTGTTCTTGTCGTAATTTCCCATTTATCAAGAATTGTTCCTGCTTCATCAAAAAGTCCCATTTTTACGGTTGTTCCGCCTAAATCAATACCAAAACTGTACATCTTTGTTTTTCTCCATTCATGAATTTCTTTATGTTGTAACTGCCTATGCATTACTTACTTAATATATCATTGTCTGCAAATAGCAGTTCATGCCAGGATTTTCTTCTAGCACTTAGTCCTCATCATCACGACCACTTGTAAGTGAATTCTGAACACGCTGATATAATTCCTGTGCTGCATTGTAACCCATCTTCTTCTGACGATGGTTAACTGCTGCTGATTCACAAATAATCGCTAAGTTACGACCTGGTCTGATTGGAATATTATGACACACCACCTTGTTTCCAAGATACTCTGTATATTCTTCCTCTAAACCAAGACGATCATATTCTCTATCCTTGTTCCAATCCTCTAATTTGATAACAAGGTCAATACTCTGTGTTTCTCTTACGCTGGATACACCAAACAGATTCTTAACATCAACAATACCAATACCGCGAAGTTCAATAAAATGTCTTGTAATATCTGGTGCGGTACCAATCAAGGTATCATCACTTACTTTACGAATTTCTACAACGTCATCGGTTACCAAACGATGTCCTCTCTTGATCAACTCTAATGCTGCCTCACTTTTACCAATACCACTTTCACCAGTGATTAAAACACCTTCACCAAAAACATCAACCAAAACACCATGTACAGTAATACATGGAGCAAGCTTCACATTCAGCCATCTAATAACTTCTGCTGAAAAAGATGATGTTGTCTTAGATGTAGAAAAAACTGGAATGTTATGTTTCACAGCAAGATTTAAAAATGTCTCATCAGGTACAAGATCTCTACAAAAAACCACCGCTGGAATAGAAAAAGATAATAGCTGATCATAAATACTTGTCTTCTGTTCGTCTGTCATCTGCTCCATATAAGCAGACTCTACAAATCCGATTACCTGTAAACGTGTTGCATCAAAATGCTCAAAAAATCCTGTCAACTGAAGTGCTGGTCTGTTGATATCTGACTGCGAAATCTTAATACCCTTTGTTTCAATATCTGGAGTAAGATTCTTCAGTTTCATTTTTTCAACGACTTTATTCAAACTTACACTAGCCATTTCTATTCCTCCTGGTTTCTTTATTATCACCTTGATTCGGTATCTAATTATGTCAATACTATCATTTTATCATACTTGCTTTTTTTTGTGAATATTGAACGAACTATTCCGAAAATGATTCCTGACACATTCTATCATTTTTTCCTTAATTCTACATCACCTTTTATCTGGAAAGTCTTGTTTTTTTTTTCAAAGAATGACAAAATAATGCTAATAGAGGCATATCCAAGACTCTGGACATAAATGATTTGAATGAGGAGCAATCAAATGGAAAAACAATTTGAACGAACAGCACTTTTGCTTGGTGAAGAAGCATTGGAACAATTAGCCGACAGCCGTGTTGCTGTATTTGGTGTTGGTGGTGTTGGCGGACATGTAATCGAAGCCCTTGCCAGAAGCGGTGTTGGTGCCATTGATCTGATCGACCATGATACAGTTGCATACAGTAATATCAATCGCCAGATCATTGCTACATTAAGCACTATTGGAAAATACAAAGTAGATGTCATGTATGACAGAATTATGGATATCAATCCGAATTGTAAAGTTACTGTTCATAAGTGCTTCTATCTGCCTGAAACCAAGGATCAGTTTGATTTTGAAGAATATGATTATGTTGTAGATGCCATTGATACTGTTACTGGTAAGGTTGGACTCATCATGCAGGCTAACGAAGCTCATACCCCAATCATTAGCTGTATGGGTGCAGGCAACAAACTAAATCCTGCCATGTTTGAAGTAGCTGATATCTACAAAACAAGTGTATGTCCCTTGGCAAAGGTTATGCGGCATGAACTAAAAAAAAGAGGCATCAAAAAATGTAAGGTAGTTTACTCAAAAGAACTTCCAATCAAACCAGTTGTCAATTCGGAAACACAAAAAAATGCAACAAACGGAAGTTATACAAAACCCGTACCGGGTTCTTCTGCTTTTGTTCCATCTGTTGCAGGTCTTATCATTGCTTCTGAGGTCGTAAAGGATCTTTGTTCAAAAGCAAACTAGGTTTTTATTCTTTGTGTAAGAATTCGTATACTTCAATTGCCACTTTTTCAGGTGCATCCATGACATCCTGAAGCTGTGGAATTGTTGCATTTTTAATATCATCAATGGACGGGAAGGCTCTCATGAGGGCCTTTTTTCTTTGTGGTCCTACACCCTTGATATCATCCAAGATGGAATGAATCTGATTTTTACCACGAAGTGATCTGTGATATTCAATGGCAAATCTATGTGCCTCATCCTGGATTCGTGTAATTAACTTAAATCCCTCTGAATATTTATCAATTGGCAATTCCTCATTGTTAAAATATAGTCCTCTTGTATTGTGATGATCATCCTTTACCATACCACAAACAGGAATATTGATTCCAAGCTCACCTAATACTTCTAATGCTATATTCACCTGACCTCGACCACCATCCATCAGCAAAAGGTCTGGGAATCTTGCAAAGGAATCGAACATGGCTTCATTTCCTCCTGCCTCATCACGTTCCTCCAACCCATGGGTGAATCTTCTTGTGAGCACCTCATGCATGCAAGCATAATCATCTGGACCAGCTACTGTCTTCATACGAAATTTACGATAATCACTTTTCTTTGGTTTGCCCTTTTCAAAAACAACCATGGAACCAACATTGGCAAATCCACTCGTGTTTGAAATATCAAAGGCTTCCATTCTGGAAAGTCCCGGCAGATTTAATAGTTCAGCAATCTCCTTCACTGCACCAATTGTTCTGCCTTCCTCTCTTTTTAGTTTCTCACGATCCTGACTTAGCACGAGCTTCGCATTCTGCTCTGCAAGCTCCACTAATTTTTCCTTCTGCCCACGCTGTGGAATGGTTACCTTTACCTTGCTCCCCTTTAAAGATGCTAGCCACTGTCCGATAACCTCCATGTCCTCTATCTCATACTGAAGCAATATCTCCCTTGGAATAAATGGTGTTCCTGTATAAAACTGCTTCACAAATTCTGTCAATATGACTGGTTTTTCTGCATCGCGAACATGAGTCATGTAGAAATGTTCTCGTCCAATCAGTTTTCCATTTCTAACAAAAAACACTTGGACTACAGCCTCATCCTCATCCTTATCCAAAGCAAGAATATCCTTGTCTTCTCCAGAGCTGTCTGTAATCTTTTGCTTCTGTTGGATGGATCTTACGCTTTCCAACAAATCTCTATATTTGATTGCTTCTTCAAATTCCATATCTTCCGAAGCTTTGAACATTTTCTGTTCTAAATCCTTCGTGATTCTAGTTATATTTCCATTCAAAAAATCCAGCGCCTGATCAAAACGTTCCTGGTATCTTAATGCATCCACACATCCTCTGCATGGTGCTTCACACTGCTTCATATGATGGTTCAAACAAGGTCTGTCTTTGCCAGCATCCCTTGGTAGCACTTTATTACAGCTTCTCAACATAAAAAGCTTATTCAGGAAATCTATGGTATCCTTTACAGCTGACGCACTGGTATATGGTCCAAAATATTTCGCCTTATCCTTCTTCATCTCCCTGGAAAATAAAAGCCTTGGATACATTTCTGATACAGTAGCCTTGATATACGGATAAGTCTTGTCATCCTTTAAAAGCGTATTATATTTCGGAGAATATTCCTTAATCAGATTATTCTCTAAAACAAGTGCCTCTAATTCCGAATCTGTGACAATATATTCAAACCGGTCTATCAAACTGATCATCTTGTCTATCCAAGGTCCACGTCCCACGTTATCCCGAAAGTAAGATCTGACACGATTGTGTAGATTAACAGCCTTTCCTACATAGATTACATTATCAGCTTTATCATGCATAATATATACGCCTGGTTTTCCTGGTAATTTCTTTAACTCTTCTTCTACAACAAACATATGGGGCTCCTACTTTGTTTTCTTTTTAGGATTCCGTTGTTCTTGATTTCTGATACAAAATAATACCAGCAATGAACATTCCAATTCCTACAATCCCCATTATAGCAAAATATTTCCCACTATGGTTCATGAATTCATCAAATTCTTGATCCGTCATTCCTTCACCTTGAAAATCAAGCTCGAATTTTGTTTGAATATCCTCACATTCCACCTCACCATTTAGTGGCACAAGCGTCTCTTCTATCTGGGTTAGTTCACCGCACTCCTGCTGCTTTGGAACCATATGTATTGCTACACATATATTAATAAAAATGATAACTGCAATTATGACCATGCCAACTGTATTGGTCAAACTTGCTTTCTCTTTCTGATTCATTGGTGCTTCCTCGTACTATTGAGTCCTGTCAATTCCATTCCCATCTATAAGGAGACATTTTTTTATAAAAAAGGTTCATTACTTTTAAAAAAAATGTCTATTCAGAATCCCATTCGCAAAATCGCTGCTTTGCAGCTTTCCTTTTGCTCATGTGGTTACTTCGCCATATAAATTTGCTCATCTGCCTGAATGCAAGCATTCGCAGAAAGCAAATTTGCATGGCTCTGAATAGTTACAAAAAAAGAAGAATCTAACATTTACGTTAGATTCTCCTGTAAATTCTTTATTCATCATATTCCTGATACTGTCTGGTTCTTAAATCCTTTAAAAATTCATCTTCTTCTGGATTTGTAGAGTGTATTTCATGCTTATCCTGATTTTCAGGAGCTTCCTCTCCGTCTCCTTTATCTCGGCCTGTTTCAACCTTATCTGCATCCTGGAGGAACTGATCAAAAGATTTCATAACCTCATTCGGTGTTACAATATCAATATGCTGCCCCTTTTCCTCAGATTCCTCTGTATCTGTTGTTTCTGAGGTTTCATTTGTTTCTGATACAACAGATGCGTCATTTGATCCGTCTGCTTTCTTTTCTTCTGGTTCAGGAAGTCCTTTCTCTGCCCGATAGATCTTCATAAACTCTTTACCAGTAATGGTTTCTTTTTCAATCAAATACGCAGCAATCTTGTCTAGGATATCCCTATTTTCTGTTAAAAGTCTGATCGCTTCTGCATAGCTGTCCTTTAAGATCTGCATAACCTCTTCATCAACACCTGCAGCTGTGACATCTGCACAGTTCATTGCTTTTCTACCATCCAAATACTGACTTTCTACTGTTTCCAAGCCAATCAGACCAAATTTCTTACTCATACCATATTGGGTTACCATGCTTCTAGCAATGCTTGTTGCCTTTTCAATATCGTTGGATGCTCCTGTAGTAACTGTTTCAAAAACAATTTCTTCAGCAGCACGACCACCTAGTAAACCAACCAACATATCACGAAGCTCAGCTTCTGTATTCAGGTATTTTTCTTCTTCAGGCACATGCATAACATATCCTAAAGCACCCATAGTTCTAGGAACAATCGTAATCTTCTGAACTGGTTCAGAATTCTTCTGTAATGCACTTACCAGCGCATGTCCAACCTCATGGTAAGAAACAATTCTTCTCTCTTCCTTACTCATGATTCTGTCTTTTTTCTCTTTACCTACAAGTACAATTTCTACTGCCTGGAATAAATCCTTCTGACTAACTGCCTCTCTGCCCTCTTTAACAGCATTGATAGCAGCTTCATTGATCATATTGGAAAGGTCTGCACCTACTGCACCACTTGTTGCCAATGCAATTTCATGAAGATCTACTGTATCATCCATCAACACATCCTTGGCATGAACCTTAAGGATCGCTTCTCTACCCTTTAAGTCAGGCTTATCTACGATTACTCGACGGTCAAAACGTCCTGGACGAAGTAATGCTTTATCCAAAATCTCCGGTCTGTTTGTAGCTGCTAGAATAATAATACCCTTCTTGCCATCAAAACCATCCATTTCTGACAATAACTGGTTTAATGTCTGCTCACGCTCTTCATTTCCACCGCCATATTTCGAATCACGGCTTCTACCAATAGCATCAATCTCATCGATAAAAATAATACAAGGTGCATTCTTTTCTGCTTCCTTAAAAAGATCTCTTACTCGGGAAGCACCAACACCAACATAAAGCTCAATAAAGTCAGAACCTGCAAGTGAGAAGAATGGAACACCAGCTTCACCTGCTACTGCCTTTGCAAGTAAAGTCTTACCTGTACCAGGAGGTCCCACCAAAAGTGCACCCTTTGGAATCTTGGCACCAATCTTTGAATATTTCAACGGATTGTGTAGGAAGTCTACAATTTCAACCAGTGACTCCTTCGCCTCGTCTTCACCTGCTACATCCTTAAAGGTAATACCAGTTGCTTTCTCACCATATACCTTCGCATTGCTCTTTCCGACGCCAAAGGCACCGCCACCTGACTTGGAAATACGTCTCATCGCAAAGCTTAACAACACCCAGATCAATACAATTGGCAATACATACACCAAAAGAATATTGATGATAGCACTTGAACCATCTGGGATACTGCTTTCAATTGTAACCTTGTCCTCTTCTGTTTCAACAGTACTGTTATAATCTAAAACTCTCTGTGTAAGCTCAGTTGGTGACTCCGCAATACCAGTATAATATGTGACAGACCCATACTGTGATTCCTGAGTTTTTGGGCTGAATGCAATTCGATCATTCTGGATTTCAATCTCCTTCACCTGACCTGACTCTAACATCTGTACAAATTCTGTATAGGTTTTCTGCTGGTTAGCGCTGTCATTGATTGTCTTCATAAAAAAGCTCATTCCAAGAAGCGTCACCAAAGCGGCAAGCAACATAACAAGCACACCCTGTTTCTTTGGTTCCTTGTTGCCATTATTCTGACCATTGCCACCTTTTCCGCCATTATTGCCAGAATTATTATTCTGGTTATTATTTTCAAATTTCTCAAGTTGTCTATTAAACATGAATTTACCTGCGAACCTTTCTATATTATGAAATATATATTATTAATTATAAAATAACGTGTCCCTAAAAACAATACAGGTTTTGTGAATTTTCTGTCAAATAGTATAAAAATTCGATAAACTATTCATTTGTATTTAAAATCACATGGCTCTGAATTTTTTTCAAATTAGGTGTTGCATTTTTTTCAAAGATGGATATAATTTTTATTTATTGTTGTTTCGATGAGCAAGTTGCATTTGGAACAAATCACATAGCAACGTTTTTAATTATTCGCAGGAGGATCTCACAATGTCAGTGAAGTACGTATTTGTATCTGGCGGTGTTGTTTCAGGCCTTGGTAAAGGTATTACCGCCGCATCTCTTGGTCGACTTTTAAAAGCTCGTGGTTACAAAGTAACCATGCAGAAGTTTGACCCTTATATCAATATTGATCCAGGAACCATGAACCCAATTCAGCATGGTGAAGTTTTCGTCACCGATGACGGCACTGAAACCGACCTAGATCTTGGTCATTATGAACGATTCATAGACGAAAGTCTCAACAAAAATTCTAACGTTACCACTGGTAAAATCTACTGGTCAGTTCTTCAAAAAGAACGTCGCGGTGACTACGGCGGCGGTACAGTCCAGGTTATTCCTCACATTACAAACGAAATCAAGAGTCGCTTTTACAGAAATCCATCTGATTCTGACACCCATATTGCTATTATTGAAGTTGGTGGTACAGTTGGTGATATCGAAAGTCAGCCATTCTTTGAATCAATTCGTCAGTTCCAGCATGATGTTGGAAAAGAGAATGCCATTTTGATCCACGTTACTTTGATTCCATACTTAAGAGCATCTCAGGAAATGAAGACAAAGCCAACACAGCAGTCTGTAAAAGAACTTCAGTCCATGGGTATCCAGCCAGATATCATCGTTTGCAGAAGCGAATATCCAGTTGATGACCAGATGAAGGATAAGATTGCTTTATTCTGTAACGTTCCAAGCTCACATGTATTAAATAACTTGGATGTAGAATATCTTTACGAAGCCCCTCTTGCAATGGAGGAAGAACATCTTGCTCAGGTTGCCTGCGAATGTTTACACCTTCCATGTCCGGAACCAGACTTAACTGAGTGGAAAAACATGGTTAATGATCTTAGAAATCCAACAGATTCCATTAAAGTTGCGCTTGTTGGTAAATACATCCAGTTACACGATGCCTACATTTCAGTTGTTGAAGCCTTAAAGCATGGCGGAATCACCAATCACTGTACCGTTGATATCAAGTGGGTTGATTCAGAAACAGTAACCGCCGAAAATGCTGCTGAAATCCTTGGAGATGTCAATGGTATCCTTGTCCCTGGTGGATTTGGTGATCGTGGTATCGAAGGTAAAATCCATGCAATCAACTATGCAAGAACAAATCAGATTCCATTCCTTGGTCTTTGCCTTGGTATGCAGCTTTCTATCGTTGAATTTGCTAGAAATGTTTTAAATTACAGAGACGCACACAGTGTTGAATTAAATCCTTCTACAACACATCCGGTCATCCACTTAATGCCTGATCAAAATGGTATCGAAGACATTGGTGGAACTTTAAGACTTGGTTCTTATCCATGTGTTCTCGATAAAACATCAAAGGCATTTGAGCTTTATGGTGAAGAGATTATCAATGAAAGACATCGTCACCGTTATGAAGTAAACAACGACTACCGTACTGTATTAACAGAAGCTGGTATGACTCTTTCTGGTATTTCACCTGATGGTCGTATTGTAGAAATGATTGAGATCAAAGAGCATCCATTCTTTGTAGCTACACAGGCACACCCTGAATTAAAGTCTAGACCTAACCGTCCACATCCATTATTCAAAGGCTTTGTGAAGGCTTCCTTAGATCAAAAAAATAACAAATAATGATTCTAACATTTCATTGTGATAAAAAGGGCGATTCTAATTTAGAATCGCCCTTTCGTATGTTACTCTTACAATTTCTTCACAAAATTACCAAATACAGATACATTTTCATTTATAACAATCCACGCATTTGGGTCATATTTTTGTACAATGTTTCGAAGCTTTTGTACTTCATATTTTGACATTAATATATAGAAGACATATTCATCTTCTTCGGTGTATGCGCCCTTTCCTTCCCATCTCGTAATTCCACGATACATGGACTGCATGATTTCATCCTGCATATCCTTACACAGATTCTTAGTAATCACCTTTACTTCTACATTTATATTCTGCAGATGCATCTTATCAAGCGCAAAGGAAGTAATTGCAGCTACGATCAAAGAATATATCACAACCTTAATATCAAATAGGAACAAACACACTGCATATACAAATACATTTACTGCCAAATACAGGTTTCCAATACTGCTTGCCTTTTTTCGCGAAGTAAGGATCAGGCCAATTATATCCAAACCACCCATACTACTTCCAACACTTAAGGTCAGTCCCATTCCAACACCACAGACAAGACCTCCTATGATGCAGCTGCCTAATATATCCTCTTCCAAGATTGGAATAGATGGAATCGGCAGAATAGATAAAAACAAGCTAAGTGCTGTAGCACATGCAATGGACTTTACAACAAATTTTTTCCCAAGAGATTTCCATGCCCATATTAATATAGGAACATTAAATGCATAAAGGATTAAACCGGTAAAATCAAAGGATGCAATTTTGACCTTACATATATCGGTGATCACATAGCTGATCAGCTGACATACACCCATCAACCCTCCACTATACAAATGCTCTGGAATAATAAACCAATTCATTCCAATGGAATAAAACAAACATCCTAATATTGCAAAAAGAAATTTTACTTCCTTTTTCTCTTTTGTAGCCAAACCAAACATAATGGTTCCTCACTTCTATTTCTACTTTGTTACTTTATTGGCGTCCTGAACAGTACCCTTCATGTAATCCATTGCATTAGACAATGTCACATCAGCAATAGCCTCCAATGCCTCCTGCGTCAAAAATCCCTGATGAGAGGTTACGATCACATTCGGGAAGGACAGGAGTCTAGCGGTTACCGAATGCTCCAAAAAGTCATCTTCTCTATTTTCAAAAACATTACTTGTCTCTTCTTCATATACATCAAGTCCTACACCAAAGAACTTCTTCGCACGAATTCCTTGAATCAGATCCTCTGTACTAATTAGAGCACCTCTTGAAGTATTCACCAAAACAACCTGATCCTTCATCATCTGAATAGTATCATGATTGATCATATGATAGGTTTCTTCTGTCAATGGACAATGCAAAGAAATCAGATCAGATTCCTTTAACAATTCCTCTAAACTAACATAGGTTACAAATGGAAGAGATGGATTCTGATATTGGTCATAAGCAATCACCTTCATGCCAAAGCCCCGACAGATTCTGCACATTGCAGCACCAATCTTTCCAGTTCCAATGATACCTACTGTTTTTCCAAAAAAGTTCACACCTGTTAATCCATTTAAGGCAAAATTATTCTCACGAACTTTGATGTAAGCTTTATGAATATGTCTATTAACTGCCATTGCCAATGTCATGGCATGTTCAGCAACTGCTTCTGGAGAATAGGCAGGAACTCTCAATACGGTAATTCCCAATTCCTTTGCAGCTTCTAAATCAACATTATTGAAACCTGCACATCGCATCAATACAAGTTTTATCCCACATTTTGCTAACCTCTCCAAAACCTCTTTACTCACATCAGAACTAACAAATGCACATATTGCATCAAATCCATGTGCAAGATTCGCTGTGGTTTTTGTCAGGTCAGCCTCTATATATTCCATTTCGATTTCAGAATACATCGACAGCTTTCGATCAAAAGATTCCTTATCATATTTCTGTGCATCATAAAAAAGGATTTTCATTTCTCTTTACCTCTCCATATTCCAATTGTTTTGATTTAGTATTTACAATAGAACCAATAATATTCTAGAACTATTCAGTGCACGAACAATAACCTATTATTATTATATTTTTGTGCAAAAATATTGTCAATTCTGAAGACATTTAAAAATGCCGGAAACTGATTTCTCAATTTCCGACATAAACGTCTATCTATCTTATCCTTATTTCACTATAACAATTGAAAAATAGTAAAAATCATATATACAACTGGAATGGCAAAAATAGAGCTATCAATACGATCTAAAATACCACCATGCCCTGGAATCAGCTTACTGAAATCCTTGATTCCTGCTTCTCTCTTCACAGAAGAAGCTGCAAGATCTCCAAACACACCAACCCCTGATGCGAAAAATGCTGCAATCAGACAGAATGCAAGACTCATAACTGGAAGATCAAACACTGGTAACAGAAAATAAACTGCTACTCCAGACAAAGTTCCAAAAACCATACCACCAATCAATCCCTCTACTGTTTTGTTTGGGCTGATCACTGGAGATAATTTATGCTTACCAAAAGCCTTTCCTGTAAACAATGCAAATGTGTCACATAGTACAACTGCCAATACACCTGAAATAAAGATCATTGGCCAGTAGCCTTCTACATTCCATACAATATTTACGATCAATGTCATAAACAACAATGGATAGATCATTGGTACTAAGGATGCAAATAAATCCTTATCTGTTATGGTAGGCTTCAAACATTTCTGAATAAATGCCAGAATGGTAATCAAAACCATAGAGAATACAATCCACTGAACATCTAATTTAGCAACAATAATTGCACAAGATGCAATCCAGAACAGATATGCTGGCCACAATAATGGTTTATACTCTGCCTTCTTAAAGGCATTTAATATTTCATGACATGCTCCTAGTCCAAGTACACCCACAAAGATCAATCTTGATACTGGATGAAATGCCATGCAGAATAACACAATCGCGATAACAACAATCGCAGATATTACCCTTGTTTTCATAGATAATCCTATACCTTTCAACTCATTCTATACGTACTTATCACTAAGCCCTACTTATTATATCTTTTTTTAGAAAAAATAACAATGTGTAAATCATTCTTACTGGATTTCACATTTGGTTTCGATATGGTTAACACCATCTTGAATAGATGTGACTCCACAGGTTACCATGGACTGTGTAGCTTCCTGGGTGTAAAAAGCATAGTGTTGCGTATAAAGTACATTCGGAAACTGCTTTAAGTAAAGTAATGATCTTTTATCAATAATCTTTGTTCCCACATCCACATGCATAACACCAGATTCCTCTTCCAAAGTATCAATTCCTGCTCCGCCAATATATTCGCTTTCTAAGGCTCTGATCAGACTTTCTGTTTCAATTAGCTGTCCTCGAGCAGTATTGATCAGGATGACACCTGGCTTCATCTTAGAAATGGTCTCATCATTGATCATATGATAGTTTTCTTCTGTCAGTGGTACATGTAAGGTAATAATGTCACTCTCTGCATACAAAGTATCAAGATCAACATATTCCGCATATGCTTTCACACCTTCATTCTGATATGGATCATATGCTACAATTCTACAACCAAAACCGCTTAAATTCTTAATCACAGTTGCACCAATTTTTCCAGTTCCAATGACACCAACTGTTAAGCTTCTAAGCTCTCTTCCCATCATTCCATCTAACGAAAAATCATTTACCAATGCACGACAAATAGATATCTTTGCTTTACGAAGCATAATAAGCATCATCATAACTGCAAAATCTGCTACATTGTTAGGATCATAGTAAGCATGATAAACATGCATACCCATTCCCTTAGCGGCCTTCACATCAATATGATCAAAGCCTATGGTTCTTGTTGAAACATGATCAATTCCAAGGTTCTTTAATCTTTGAAGCATTGCCTGATCGACTTTACTGTATCCTAATACAGATACCCCTGCACAATCCTTTGCTTTATCAACCGTCTCTGCTGTCAATGATTCATGAAATAAAAGCAACTCATCTTCCGTACTTTTCTGAATCTTTTCCAATACAGGAATCTCAAAATCTGTTACATCATAAATCGCAATTCTCATCTTTTCCCTCTTTTCTCAATGAACTGATAGCTCAGAATGTCCATTATAATTGCAACCAAAAGATAAATCAACATTTTTATGAAAAAGCTCATGTTATGCACTACATTCATATAATAATAGGTTGGTAATAGCAGCTGCACAGGTCTTAAGAAATTGATTTCTAAAAAGATTTGACTTAAAGAAACCATAATAATAATGATCACTGGAATCATTGCACCTAACCCACGCACTGTTTTGATCATCCTGCGTAGCAGATTGGAAAAAACAGACATCATCAGACTGAATAAAAGCATAGCTCCTATCTCAATGGCAGTTTTGGTAAATAATCCGGAAAGAATCAATGCCAAATATACCACAAAACAGATAGGAAACATAGCCGCATACTGATATCCAAAGGAAATCATATATTTGGCTCTTGCTGGCATCCATACAAATACACCCTTTAGCTGATCGTTTCGATAATACATCTGTGCTGCAAAGCTACTCAAAACGATTACCATGATCAGCATACCTCTTAATGGTGTAATTAGATAATTCACTTTTTCAAAATCTACCTGCTCTTCACTATTATCTGGAAATGAGAATACAAAAATATCATCCTCATAATTGCAGGCTTCATATATTTGAGCCCAATTCTCCGGATCATATTCTATCATCTGTGTTTCCACCAGCTGATTTAGCATAAAGTTTTCATAGATTTTATAAGAAAGCATTGGATATAATGTTCCATACAATTTTTCACGTGACAACTGAAGTAAAGGATTGTCTTCTAACTCCACGACTCTGATAAGTCCATGCTTCATAGTCTCACCAGAAGTATAATCATTTATTTTCTCAGTCATCTTTTTATCAAATATCCAGGCTGCCTGTGCCCTACCACTCACTACAGCATCAAGAGCATCCTCTTCTTCATATACTACTTCGAATTGGATCACACTATCCTGTGCGGTTAACTGCTCAACAACCTTGGAAGAAATCTCATCTGTCTCATTCTCCTGATACAGGATTACTGTCATAACGCCACTATCCTGTTTAGATACCAGATGCATGGCATAGACCAAAACAGGTACACTGCATAGGATTAAAAGATAACTGTATTTTTTTAACAAGCTTTTTAATAGCAATAAAAACCATATGAGTGTTCGCTTTACTCTACTCATAAAGTCCTCCGTTTCTTGATCTGATCCAAGGATCATCTAGTCCTTATCCGCTCTTTGTAATCTTGTCCTTCGAATGAAGCTTGCAATGATCACAAATACAGCTGCATACCCAATCAATTTCATTCCATCCACTAAAATTTCTTCTTCTAATACACTGTTACACATATATTGCATGGCTATTCCAGTAGGAAGTACATCATTCAATCCTTGTACCACCTTAGGGAAAAAGCTTACCGGATAAAAACAGCCTGATATATAAGAAAGACTAATGGCACAAATAAATTGAAGAAGAATACCGCTGATGCAATCCTTTGTACATTCATATAGAAGAAACTGAACTGCTGCTACCAGTAAAAACACTGGAATCAACCGTAAGTAAAAGCCAAAGATAATCTCACTTTCCGCATAATCCCACTCTGCAAGCTGATATCCTGTTAGTTTCATACCGCCCCATGCAATCCCTGTTATAACAAACATGGATACTGCCATCAGTACAAAATACGCTAAATACTCAGCAAATACCTGTGAAAAAACACTTTGACCTCTTGATTTTAGAAGAATCTGCATTGCCTGATTTTTCTCTGCCAAAACACTGGATGCATTCATACCCCAGATCAGCAGGAAAAAAAGCAGGATTCCACATACATAATAGCTTGCAATAGAAATTTGATCTTTTCCACGAACAGTTTCTATCTCATAGATATCAGTTCTTGAGAGAATCAGCATGGCAATGGTAATGTCAAGTTGTTCCCCATATGCATGGTACTGATCCTGAAGATCATTATCCAGCATAACATGAAATAATGCTGAACCAGCCGCCTGACTCTCTGTGATCATCTTCGAAATGATCTGGGCAATTTCATTCAGGAGAATTGTAGTAATATCCACGGTTCCTTCTGAGGTTACGAACTGAATGCGTTTGTTTTCACCCACCATAACGGAATCCATAAATCCATCTGGAATAATTAGGTATGCCGACAATTCTCCCTTTCGAAGCAGTTCTATTGCTTCCTCTTCTTCCACAAAAAGGAAGTCAAGCATAAAACGACTCGAATCTAAATTCTGTGCTGCAGTAATTCCCATAGTAAGATACTTATCCGTAGTATCTCCTACTATTCCCACCTGAAACTTCTTTGCAGCATCATCATTGGCATTTCCCCGCAGGAAAATTATGGTAAACAAACCAATTCCCGCTAATAACAACAAGGTCATAAACATGATAGTCGGAAAAATTTTACTATTCTTTTTCAGTTGTGCTTTGTGATATCTCCAAAAATTGCTCATGCTTTACTCCAGATTGTTTACCAGTTCATGCAAATTGCCTGTGTATTGATACGGTTCAAGTCTTCCGCCCTTTAAGATAAACCACTTATCACAAAGAGATAATTCCATAGAATCATGCGTGATCAAAAAGATAGTTCCACCTTGGGCCTTAAAGTCTTTTAAATAATTATATATTTTTTCCTTGCAAACAAGATCAAGGGCTGCGGATGGCTCATCCAACAGTAAGATTTTGGGATGATTCGCAATAGAGCACCCGATTGACACTCTCTTTTTCATACCGCCAGACATTTTGGAAACTTTTGTTTTCAAAAATTCATTGATTCCAAGCATGCCAAGTACACCACTCTCCAGTTCCTTTTTCAGCTCATCCTTCGGATACCAAAGTCGCAGATTATCCCATGCTGTCAGTTCGTCCATAAGAGGCACACCCTGTGGTACATACCCCAAAATCTGGTGACGGACATTTGCTTCCTTTAATAAATCATGTCCCTCTACAACAAAGGAACCCTGGTCAGGTGCCAAAACACCTGCCAGGATTGTTAATAGCGTTGACTTTCCACAGCCATTCGCTCCCAATATTCCAATGCATTCGCCGAGTTCACAGGAAAAATCAATACTTTTCAGTATCTCTTTCTTTTTAAATTTTTTCTGAACATGTGATACTTCGATCATATTGCGTTCCTCCAGAAATACTACTTCTTAATATCCATAGATTTCTTCCATCTTCTCATCAAGAATATCTTCCCATTCATCAACATCAGCCTCTGCAAGTTCTTCTAAAATTTCTCTGATTTCCTTAGGGAATACTGATTTATCCAATTTCTGAATATATCCTTCTATATCAAATGTTTTAATGAATTCTTCTGACTCATATTCAGCATCATACACATCTGCCTTCGAAGGAACCTTTACAGCAGTTCCTCCCTTTGATGCACTAGTGGAAGCTGATATAGAAACCAATACATCTTTTCCATTTAGTATAGTATAAGTAGCATTTGCTTTTTTATTTTTGCTATTCATATCAATCTTTAAACTATACTCAGAAAGTGCTGATAAAATCATATATCTTTCACTATCATAATAACTGTATCCAAATTCCTCTTCTATGAAGTCTTCATAATCTTTTCCAGTTGAAATTGTAATAGATCCGGTTGCAGAACCATCCTTTGACATCTCAACAGCAACCTTCGAAAGATCAAAATCAACCAATTCCATATCCTGAACGATCAGGGAATAAGTTCCTGTTACCTTATCTCCAGACTTTTTACCAGAACCATCAATTTCAAAAACTGTTTCTCCATATGCGTTTACAAACATATCAAAACCACATTTGCTACCTTTTTCAGGAGCATAGTATCCAAGTTCAACCTGTGAATATCCACCGCCTACTTTGATATCACGACCTACAATATCTCCCTTTGCATTTACCCAAACGGTCATTGTACCAGCAGAGGAGTTGTATTCTTTTGCCATTTCTTTCATTTCGCTGCAGGCATCCTTGAATTCATCCATCATTTCATCATAGAATTCGTCCTTATCATAATAAGCACCCATTCCAGATAAATCTAACAAACCACCTACAACCTTTTTCAGGTCTTTATCATTTTTAGCAGTCTTGTATACGTTATTCATGATATTTGATACAAGCTTTAAGTCTAAATCATAAGAAAGTTCTGTATATTTTGCTGACACATTTCCTGCTGTAATTGTAGAAGAATCTTTATCTACATCATTCACACTCTCGATGACGCATTTGATATATCTACCCAGTAATTTCTCCATTTCCTTCTGAGATGGCAAGTTTGCAGCCATTTCACTATAAAGGGATGCAACACTGTTGCTACTATAACCATAACCAGCTTCAAGTGAATTATCTACACAAATATAATCCTCTGAAAGCTCTGGGAATTGAAGATATATTTTATTTTCCTCCAAATCCATAATCATATTCATGGTAATAAGCTTGGAGCTACCAAGCGAAAATACACATTCATAAGAGTACTTGTTATCCTCTCTTACCATTGTATAGTCAATGCTTACTGTAGAACACCATGACAAATCATCCAGGCCAAGAGTTTCCATATCCTGTGTGTATGCCTCTAACATTTCAATTGTATCATCACCTAATGTAACGGTTAACGAACCTTTTACAGTATTATCATTCTCTCCAGCTAAAGTAGTGGTGTAAATTCCATAACCTTCAGAAAATGCTTCTGCAAATTCTAACGCTTCTTTTTTCTCCACGTACTGATAATAGGTTTCATCTGATGCAAATGTTTTGATACAGAAGTTTGCAACATAATCCCTGAAAATAATACCGCACACCAATAGTACACATACAATTGCAGCTGGTACAATAAACTTAGGACTCTTAAAACTAAATTTCTTTTTCTGTTTAATCACAGGAATTGGAGCCTGCTGTTCAAATGATGCATACATCTGCGCATTAGGATCATAAGCACCTCCATAATACTGCTGTGGCATCTGATTCATGTCCTGAGCTGGCGCATAGCTTGGCTCCTGCATCTGATTCATATCCTGAGCTGGCGCATAACTTGCCTCCTGCATCTGATTCATATCCTGAGCTGGTGCATAGCTTGGCTCCTGCATCTGATTCATATCTGGTGCTGGCGCACTACTTAATTCTGGTTCATTCCATGCACCTTCAGGAACTTTCCATCCACAGCTTTCGCAAAACATCGATCCGTTCTCAATCTGATTACCGCATCCTTCACAAAACATCTTCTGTTTCTCCTCTCTTTTGAAATTGCTTTCATTGTATCGTAGCAAAAATACGAGTGTCAATAAATTGACAGATTATTGCACTAATTGGTATACGAATGTAACCAGTTGATTTTATGGCTATTTCAAGAAAACAAATGAACAAAATTCAAATAATTTTCTATCTTGGAAGAAATCTCTCATCCAACCTTCTGTTGTAATCTCAGGAATAAAATAAATAGCATGTCTTCCTGTTAATGCCTTTACAGTTGCTCGAACAATTCCATCACCGGTTCCAACTTCTACGCTTCCGATTTCTTCACCATTCTCATAATCATCTGCAACAATTCGTAGTTTACACTTCATGCCACATCCAATCATCTTCATGGCTAATACATAAGTTTTTGAAGAATCATCCTTTCCAAAATCAAAGTATTTAAAACCGATTACATTTTTATCACCAATATTGGTTACCACTCTTGTAAACAGATCTTTTTCTGTTACAAAACAGCCACCCTTTAATACACATGCGTATTCTGCTGGTGTTTCCTTGTAAGGATTTAATGCCTCCTCAAAACCAAGTGATGTCATCTCTACTGGCGGAATGGATCCATCTGGGGCAAAGGTTATTTTTTCCACGCAGGCTCTTCTTGAAGTAATGGATGCGTTGGTCATGCGATGATAGAACACATACCACTGTCCATTAATACAAGCAATGGAACCGTGATTATTTCCAGCTGGATAGTCCACACCATTGTCAATAATATAGCCTCTATAAGTAAAAGGACCTGTTGGTGAATCACTGGTTGCATAGGCCAGTCTGCTTCCCTTTCTTGGAGAATAGATTAAATAATAGGTCCCATTTACCTTTCTTGGTGAGCTTGCTTCATAAAAACGCAGTTCTTCCGGAATATTCAAAGAATCATTTACCACTGGACGAAGCAGACTCCCTGGAATTACATCACACATTGTGTTACCATCTAATTCATTCATATTGGAATGTTCAAATCCATAATATACGTATACTCTTCCATCATCATCCACTAAAACACCTGCATCATTGTAGATTCCATCATCTCCTGCATCCTCTTCCTGGTATTGGTAGGTAGATAATAGCTTAAAAGGTCCTTCCGGCTGATCAGAAACACCGATTGCACCCTTTGCACCTACAATATACGCATATAAATAATACTTTCCATCTTTTTCAATGACATCTGGTGCAAACAATTTATTGGATGTCCATGGAGTATCCGCCTCATGATCACGGTCTGGTTTGGTATGGAAACTGTGTCCATGACAGGTCCAGTTACTTAAATCATTTAATGGTGCTGACCATACCTTTAACTTAAAATCACAAAAATCATCACAGGATACACGATCATGTGATCCATACAAATAAACTCTGTCCCCAAAAACTCTTGGTTCTCCATCAGGAATATATTCCCATGTTGGTAAAATTGGATTAGGCATACTCTTAATTCTCTCTTTCGTTTTTATTTTGTAGTTTCTTCTATATGAATTGTATGTTCTTCATTTACTTTTTTTGCTTTACGAAACTTGATAAAGGATGTCCAAAAAAAGGCCATCCATAATACCATAAATAAAATAAGTGCAATATTAAAATCTCTTCTTATTAAAAGATCAATCACACCAAAAATTGGCATTCCAAATAATAGGATCGACCAAAAAATCATAATCAACCGATTGAGCCATACAAATCTTAACTCAAGGCCTCCTGGCAGTAAAAAATCAGAAAATGCAGGTACATTTGTAAATTCTGTTACATCCTCTATAAATACATCAATGTTGGCAAAACGCTTTCCGCTTGCCTCCTCCTGTTTGGTATAGTTCATGTAATAATCTACATCAAGACCATTCACAGCACCATCTGAAACCAACTTATGACAAAGATCAATAGAACCCTGAATCTCTTTTTGCTTTTCCTCTAAGGTCTCAATCTGCTGAGAAAGTGCTTCCTCTAAGCTAATGTCTCCCTTTAGGATACTCTCAATCTGTTCCACAGAAAAATCCATCTTACGATATAGAATGATCAGCTTGATCCTTTCCAAATCTTCTTCCGTATAATTCCTGTATTGGCTGCTGACCTCTCGATCAGGTTCGATCAGTCCCTTTTTCTCATAAAATCGAATATTACTGATACTGATTCCTGACTTCTTTGCTATCTCTCCGATTCTCACTCTTAGCTCCTTACTTGTGCAACCCTATTCTTGCCTGTTGCACGATACTCTTAGGATAACCCAATACTTCCAAAAGAGCAATCGCATTTGTATCTTCGCATATACCATTATATAGTGTATAGTCAAAATATACATCCCCATCTTTGATCTTGCTTTCAAAATGGTACTTTTTATATTCATTATTTTTTGTAAGCTCTCTATCATGGGTTGCAATAAGAACCATTGCCGTGTCATTTACAATATAGTTTAAGATTGCACTAGAAGCATTGATGCGTTCAACGGTGTTTGTTCCCTTTAGGATTTCATCAATCACACACAGCATTGGAATTTTTTCATCAATACAATCAATCATTCTTTTGATATATTTGGCTTCTCTAAAATAGTAGCTCTCCCCTGAGACAATATCATCCCTTAAGGACATGCAGGTCATCACATAAACCTTTTTGACCAAAAACTGGTCTGCTGTACAGGTATGAATTGTCTGTGCAAGAATGGTATTAATGGCAATCGCTTTCATAAAGGTGGATTTCCCTGATGCATTTGCGCCTGTAAAAATAGCTCTTTTCTCTAATGTAAAGTCATTGGCTACAGGATTAGATAACAGTGGATGTACTAAGCCAAAAGACTGTATACCTTCTTCTACAAATTGTGGCTTGCACCATTTTTCCATACTCTTTCGATACGAAAGAATGGCAATATCTGAATCAAGTTCTCCAATAAAGGTTAAGATACGCATCACATCTTCCTGCTTATTTTCAATATGCTTCATGATATGATTAAACATAGAAATATCTAGTAATGTTACTCCCCAAATATAATCACTCACCAAAGAGGACAAGTCTCCAGATACACTATTCTGCTTTCTACCTACATAACTGAAAATCAGCTTAGACATTTTTTTTAATGAAAAAATAGATTGCTTTACCTCGTTTGGAACATATAGTTCATCACTTTTTAGCTTTTCGTTTTCTGCAAGCATCCATGCCGAAAAATCATAAAGCTGTTTGTATACGCCAAGGGAATTCAAATAGATTTCATACTTTTGCTTCATTTTAAAGTAAACAATCATATTTACACCAATCATTGCAAAAAATGGAAACATTGCAGCTGTCTCATTGGTAACAAATATCATCGCAAAGCTAATTACCAATAAAAGCTGTAATATATGAAACAGTGCTGTATTTCCAATCTTCCATAAAAATGTATTTTTTAAAAATTCTGGAAGATAATAATCCTCGTCCTTTTTTCCAATGGCACACAGCTTTGTTTCAATTCTTGCTCTTGTCTTTGGATTCTGTTCTAAATAATGAAGTCTTTTTTCAAGTCTATCCTCTTTATTCTTCTCACTTTCTTCATATTTCTCATTTGTATGATGCAAGCAATGAAGTCTGTGATATAAATACTGTTCTCCAAAAAAGCTATTTGTGTGATTGATTCTTAGAAACATCTGATCCATTTCTAAGTCCTCCCAGGTTATGTCATCTACATAGTCTGTTAATTCCATTTCTTCCTTTTTGACATTATGATATTTTTTCACCAGCTCAATCCTGTTGGAAGCGTCATAATAATAAATATCACCTGGTATTTTTCCAAAAGTACTCTCTACAAATTTATTGATTTTTTCACCAAACATTATGTTACCTCTTTTCTTCATTTGCTTCGACCTTACTCCATGAAGCTGGTTGAGAGTCAAGTAAAATCTTTAAAAAAAAAGCCTAAATCAAGTTTAGACTTTTGAAAAAATAGCTTAAAATGTAGTAATATCCACCTTATTCATTTTTTTTGCATTAGAGATGATCATTGGTATTATGATCAATAAATCACAAATTACAAATCCTATCACACCAATTTTAGAAATAAATAACAAGTGTTTGCCTTTTGGTATATACACCAGTTCATTCATAAGATATGTAAATAAAAGTATACTCAAAAAACCACACGCAATTGCGATAAAGTTCATAGATAAAATCTCTGAAGAAACCTTCTTCCATACTTCCTTTTTCTTCTTTCCAATAGCCCGGTAAATACCAAACTCAAAGGTTCGCTTATAATATTGACCAGTCACAACTGAATTTACTGTTACCGATAATACGATAGCGATCAGAATGTCGATCAAGTAAAACAAAATATAGAAAATCTCAAATTCTGGTGTAACAGAATTTCTGTCACACTGATTCATTTGCACATTTCGATTTCCAACCAGATTTCCTACATAATCGTACAATTCCTTTCCTTCCATTTCCTCACTGTAAATATACAATCGCATACAGTTTTCCGGATCATCTTCATAAATATAAAAAATACAATAGCTTCCATCATCAATCAATGCATCCACACTATATTCTCTCGAGAAGCATTCATCAAAGGAATGATCCACCTTATCCCCAAGCGTTAAACCTTTGTCATTGGCATAGTCCTTACTTAATATAATACTTCCATTTTTACAGTTTGATAAATCTGCCTCAATACCTAAATGCGCAAATACTTTTTCCACATCCTCCTTAGACTGAAATACAAAAGATCCTCCACCTACTTCCAGTCCTAAAACAGTTCCATGCTGCATATTTCCAAATCCTTTACAGGAATAGGCTGTATACTGTAATCGTGAATCCTTTTCTATATCATTTTTAACAGCATAAAAATCCTTATATTCTTCATCTGTATTTTGAACTTCCACACAAACTATCTTATCTGAATATTCAAACTGCTTTTCAAAAGTATACATGACAGAATGAATATAATTTCCTGCTAAAAACATCAGCGTTGCCAAAAACATCATAAATATCACAAGAATTGTGCGACCTTTATTCTGCTTCATATAATAGAACGCTGAAAATGGTTTTTCCTTTTTCATACTACTTTCGCATTCCTTTCTAAGATACCACCTTGCTTAATTTACCGTCCCACATTTCTACAATCATATCTACATCCGATAAAATGGAACGGTCATGGGTAACCACGATCACCAGTCTATCCTTTGCATATTGCTTTAAAATTCTCATTACATTGAAGGCATTCTCATGATCTAAGGATGCAGTTGGTTCATCTGCAAAAATCACCTTAGGATCATTGATCAGGGCTCTTGCAATGGCAACCCTCTGACACTGTCCACCAGATAACTTGGATGGTTTTTTCCCAAATTCTCTTTCCTTTAATCCCAATGCCAGCAGACACTCCTTGGCTTTTTCTTTCAAATCCCTCTGATTTCTATCTCCTGCGACCATTACATTATCCATAGCTGTCATGTAAGGAACCAGATAATGCTTTTGGAAAACAAAACCAAATTCCTTTCTTCTAAGTTCCTCACGCTTTCCATTTGGTAATATTGTGATTTCTTCTTTATTATATAGAATGCTTCCTTCCGTTGGTTTTTTCAAAGTAGACATACAATACATCAAGGTACTTTTTCCACTTCCGGATGGCCCGATGATGCCTACCAATCCTGTATCTGGTAACTGCAACTCAAATCCATTTAATGCATACATCTTTTCATCCGAATTCATATCATAGATCATACTAACATTTTTTATTTCAAACATGGTTTCCTCTCCTTTATTCCTCAATTCTGTCAATCGTTTTGATATTATGAATGGTGACAACAATCGGTATCTGAAGTACACCAACAATGGCTGCGAATGCTGAAACAATCTTCAGTAAATGCTCTGGGTAAAAATATCGATATAAAAGTCCCAGGGGATCAAGCATACAGTTCGCTAAAGTCACTAAAATCACTGTCGTAACAATTGCCCCTAAAAGGATACTTGATCCAAAAATGATCATAACCTCTCTCATGATCATTCCATAAACCTCTTTTCTTCCATATCCAATAGATGTATACAGACAATATTCATTCATACGATTTCTCAAAAATGAAATATAAGCTACCAATACTGAGATAGCCAAAAAGATGATCACTACGATCAGAATCCAAAGAAGAGCTACCTCCAACTGATCCGTAACAATTTCTTTATACCATTTCCCCTGTTCCACACTATCAATGACAGTATCATACTCTGATAGAGGATATCCGAGATCGCTAAAAACCTTTGTCATATCCGAATTCTTTTCATCGCATAATATGGTAAAATACCATCCTGCGTTACAATATCCCTGTGGTGTTCCCACACAGACCAGCTCATCACTATCAATAACACCTACGACCTTAAAATTTGTTCCCCAAACATTCTTATTGAAATATTCATTTAACTTCATGTGTTGGTTCTTCAAAACCTTTTCTGCAACCAAAACCTCTCCATCATTTTCTGGCATTCTTCCTTCTATCACCTTGACATCAAAATGATCCAAATACTCTGGAATCTGTTCTGGTGTGAGCAATGGGAATTCATAACTAAAACCTCCAACAATTCCCTGATACAACGCAATACATGCCTGACCAAAATATGCATTTTCAATTCCATCATGCTGTTTTATCTTCTCAATGATCTCCTTTACTGTTGCATCATAAGCTTCCTGATAATCTTCCTGTGATTCATATTCTCCTCCATCAAGCCCCATAGTGGTACTTGTCAGACTTACATATCCCACCTTCTTTGGCTGATCGATCATATGTGCATGCATGCTTTCTGAAGTACTTAAAAATAGAAAATTAATCACATACATGGTCATAAAGGTTAATGCCAGGGAAAGGATCATGATCCAGACCTGTTTTTTATTTTGAAGCACATACTTTCGTGCAGAAAGTTTTCCTTTCATTTCATTTTCTCCTCTTTACAATTATCATTCTTTTTTTTCATAGCCTCATGAAAACCATCCTTTTCGGTTACTTACACACGTAATTACGTTTTTTCCTATTCGGTTCTTTCTCATCATAATATTTTTCTGGTAATAACAAAAGTGACCAGAGTCATATTCTTTCTATGACTCTGGTCATTTACATTATTTCTTCAATTCAACGATAAGCTTTACACGGTCATGAATTCCGGTTTTATCATAAATATTTGATATGTAATTTTTCACTGTACCCTCTGAAATATATAACTGATCTGCTATCTGACGGTTTGTGAGTCCTTCCACCATAAGTGAGCAGATTTCTTTTTCACGTTCTGTCAAATCCAACTCCACTTCCTTAACTTCCTGTGGTTCCTTTTTCAGATTCTGGTTCATCAGATTCGTTAGTTTCAGCATTACCTTTTGATCTAATACGGTAACACCTCCCATAATCTGCTCTACCGCTCCTAGAATTGCTTTTTTACCACTGTCTTTTAGCAAATATCCATCTGCACCCGATGCAATAGCCTGGGTAATATGCTCATCATCATAAAAAGTGGTTAAAACTAAAATCTTAATCTTTGGAAATCTCTGCTTCATGATACTGATAAGCTCTAAGCCGCCCATGCCATGCATATTTAGATCCACTAAGGCAATGTCACATCCATCGAAAGAATTTGTATTTAATATTTCCAGTGCCGCTTTTCCATCATTGGCCTTTCCAATAATCTCCATATCATTTACAGACAGAATGATCTCCAAGCTGTCCAACAAAAGATTCTCATCATCCACTAATAAAACCTTATACATATTACTTTTAACCTTTCATCTCAGTGGGGGAGACCCCCGCCGCGTCAAAAACGCTGGCAATTCTTATAACAGTGGAAATTCAATACATGACAAAAAACCATTATCGTATGTAAACTCTGCTTTTCCACCTTGTTTTTCTACATATAAGATTATCTTTTTCAATCCAAAACCCTGTTCAATTCTGACCAATCTGTTTGTATCATCAAAATCACTTTTTCCATTGTCAGAAACGATCATTCTAATATGGGCGGTATCTCCTATCATTGCCACAAGGAACTCATCTGCATTTCCATGCTTCACCCCATTGGTAAGAAATTCCTGCAACGCTCCCGTCAAAAATTCTGCCTGTTCATGAGAAATCATTGCTTCTTCAGGAAGATCCCTGTAGTTCTCACTCACACGAATGCTTGTGTCCATTACAAACTCATGAATGATGGTCTGCATCTCAAACTTCAAATCCCCAAAATTTATCTTTTCTGTATTCTCATCTAATACCCTCACAGCTCTTCGAATGGAATCTAAGCTGCCTCGAATACGGTCATTGGCATCGTTCATTCTTTTTCTGGCTTCCTCTGGTTTCACATCATAAAGAACATCCGCTGCATCTAGTGCCATAATGGCGGCAGTAATAGAGTGACCGACGCTATTATGAATATTTCTGCTGATATTTTCCCGTTCTAATAATCTTGCATTTTTTTCTGCCATTACATTTTGTAACATCAGTTGTTCATTCATTCTTTTTTCATGAAGTTCCCCAATGTTACTGATGGTAATTTTTTCCATAGCACTTCGATTTTTCTTTTGAATCATCTGTATTATATGAAATATCATAATAAGTACAACTAATCCTGCAACTAAAATCAAAAGGCGGATCAAATACTGGGCAAATGACTTTTCACTAGAATCTATTACTGAAAGAAGACAAAAAGTGATGCCTGCTGCCGTTACACGGTATATTCCCTTCCATTGTCTGATCAGGGCAAATACCAAACATCCAAAAAGACTTCCTGAAAATATAGCAAATAGCATCATGGCTGCAACTTGAAGGATGTTTTCTTTTCTACTTATTTTTTCTTCTGAAAAAGAAATATATGTCATGACTATCATCAATAATGCTGCCGTAATAAGCAGTACCCATGAATTGTTCGTTGTAAAAAAACACCCTGTGGTAATCATCATTATTAAAATATCATCAATGATTGGATATAGCATTCATATCTCCTGCATCTTTTTTCGATAGTTTTTTTGTAGTGTATCGTAACTATACTTTATCATTGAGATTTATAAATTACAAGCAATACACATTTTAAAAGACCTGCTTGGCTCTTAACATCGATTTTTTATTAAAGTATATTGCGACGAAGCAAATAGTGATCTATTGCCCCAATTGCTATTCTTATATCACATACAAAACCTATGCTAGCAAGAACACTGGTAACACATTTTTCAAAGGTAGTTCCCAAGAACTGCTGTATTACTCCTACCAAACTTAATGGCAGTGTGATAAGCAAAAACAACGCTAACAACACTCCTAAGTATCTATTCATTTTCACATCAACAATCTCACTTGCAATCAATGCCAACAACATATTGATCATGGTTAACATGATAGAAGAAACAGATATTTGCTGTGCCTCCATAAAGGACTGTGTTCTTCCTCCATTAACCCATTGAAATGGCAAAATATTGGTTATTACCAAAATATGAAGAATGATATTGATTCCACCAATCAATACACTACAAACTCCCGCTTTTTTTAAATTTCTGTTTCTGATCCATGCTAACATATTCTGCCTCCTTGTATAAGTTCTGTTTAGCATTATATGTAAGCATGATTAAAATCACATTAAACCATCATTAAAAATATGTAAAATTGACATTTTTTCTTTGAGAAAAAAGCAAAGCGTTCCCTATCGAAACTCTTTGCTTTTTACTTTGCCTTTTTATTATTACTTTTTTGTCTAATTACTATTGACCATCATTTTCTTAACTATCTCTCTAGCATAGCAATTGCTTCTTCCACTGAGACACAATCGGCAAAACGCTTTGGCCACATCATTTCATTGTAATATTTATAGGTAGTTTCTTTATCCATATAATCATTATCAAAGGTGGAATTTGTTCCCTTTGGCACAATGACCTTATAGCCTCTTTCGAAGGCTGACTTGATGGTAGCATCAATGCAAAAATTAGTCTGCAAACCGACCACCATCAATTCTTTTTCATGAATTTCTTTCAAATAATTACAGAATTCCTGATTTCCAAAACAGCTATTAATATCCTTCACAAATCGTTTGTCTGTTTCTTTTGGATGCACTAATTCAGAGATTTCAAATTCATCATCTCCCACAGAAAAACCTGTTCCTGGGCCATCATCATGCTGAATATATATTACTTCTACATGATTCTTTCTTGCGGTATCTATCAATTTATTACAATTATCTACAAAAGATTCAAATGCATATAATCTTTCATCTGTAATTCCTTTTTGCACATCTACTACTAATAAAATCATATAAATACCCTTCCTGCACCCCAGGCTGCTCCAACTTTTTCTCCTAACACATGATAAGAATTGGTAAATGGATCAAAAGCAATTGGTTTTACCTTTGATAAATCAACTTTTCCATCTGTTAAAACAGCTTCATCAGCTGAAACATTCACAATTTCTGCCTTTAAGATACAGGTTTCCTCATTAAATTCCTTTACCTTACATTCCACGCAGATAGCAAGCTCATTGATCACAGGCGCATTTACAAATTCGCTCTTTGTTACGGTTAAACCTGCTTTAGCAACCTTATCCTCTACCTTATCGCCAGATACGATTCCTACATAATCACAAGCTGCAACATGATCTGCATCTGCCATACTGATTGTAATTGCTCCAGTCTTTTTGAAGTTCTTACAGGTTCTATGTTCTGGAGAAAGACAAATGGAAACTTCATTGGATTCAGAAATACCACCCCATGCAGCATTCATTGCATCTGGAACTCCATTCTCATCATATGTCGCAATAATCCACACTGGCTGTGGTGTTGTATACGGCTTCGCACCTAAATTTATTCTACTCATTTCTTCGCCCTCCTAATGCTCGTTTATTGCTTCATTATAGCATAGATGTGAATCATTATAACTAAATATTCTCCATATTTTTATGCAATTTCATAATATTTCGCCTGGGCATTCCATAATGTAAAATACAGTCCGGCAGTATCCTTTACCAATTCCTGATGGGTTCCTTTTTGTACAATTCTTCCACCATCAAAAACTGTAATCTCATCACAAAACTTGCAGGAAGATAAGCGATGGCTAATATAAATTGCTGTCTTGTTATCCACCATATTACTGAAATCCTCATAAACCTGTGCTTCAGCAATAGGATCCAATGCTGCAGTTGGTTCATCTAAAACAATCATCGGTGTTCCCTTGTAAAGAGCTCTCGCCAAAGCAATTTTTTGCGCTTCTCCTCCTGAAATCTCAAGACCTTTTTCTGATAAATCTCTGTACAAATAAGTTTCCAGCCCATCTTCCATTGTACAATAACGATCATACAAAGAAACCTTCTTGATACATTCCTCCATCATTTCCTTATCGTATTTTATATTGGCTGCAATATTTTGTCCAAGGGTAAATGCAAAAAGTTTAAAATCCTGGAATACATAGGAAAACAATCCCATGTATTCTTCATAATCATACTTTCGAATATCAATGCCATTTAATAAGATCTCACCCTCTGTTGGATCATATAATCTGCATAATAACTTTACAAAGGTTGTCTTTCCTGCTCCATTGGTTCCCACAAAAGCCTGCTTCTTTCCAATGCTTAGCTTTGTGTTGATATTCTTTAATACATAAGTATCGCTACCTGGATATTTGAAGGAAACATTTCTAAACTCAATCTCATAATCGTTTTCCCCCTCCTGACAAAAGAAGCCTTTTTCCACTGGAAGCCTGCCTTGATATTTTTTATTTGGAATATCTAAATAAGCAAATAATTTTTCCAAATGCTCTGTATATGCCTTATTTTCAGAATAGATCAAGGTCAAAAATCCTACATGATTCACAAGCTCTGTGAACGCTCCTACATACTGTACAACACATCCCACAGGAAATGCACCTAATGCCGCCTTTGCTACCACAAAAAGATAGCACATTGCATTTCCCAATCCTTTTGCAAGATACATAAATCCCTTGTAGGAACTCATTTTAGATAGATAAACATTATCCTTTTCATTGTGTTCCTCCATTTTTTGAAGCTCACGCTCTGCAATTTTTTCCTGCCCATAAATGCGAACATCCTTGGCTCTCTTGGTATTAACATAAAGCTCATTACCATAAAACATAAAGGAGCGATTAAACCATACCGTACCCTCAGTCCACTGATCAAACACCTGCTTTTCTTTTCCTGTAAGCACACCATAAATCCAACCCAACAATGCCATTACCAGGATGATTGCTAGGATCCATAGCCATGAATCCATTATTTTATTTCCTGATTTTGCTACAAACAAAGACACGGTTAATGAAATGGATGCTATGATTCCCACAAATACACGAACCACATCTGCCGAATCCCACACCAGCTGACCTAATCCATTACCAAACATAAACAAATTTTCTTCTGCTTTTTGGCGTTTGTTTTGGATATCCTGATTTTCTAAATCCACGTAATCCATGCTCATCTGCTTGTCTGTAAATACTTTTTTAAACTGGTTCCACATACCAGACTGCTTTTCATCCACAATCTTATCCATTACATTTTTGATCATAGAGAATAGAAAATGAATTCCCACCACAATCAAAACATTGTAAAAAAGGATACTTGTTCTTCTTTCACCCATCATTTCATTGATAATCCTTGCGGAAAACCATATTGTAACAAATGGAGTAAGGGCTTCGATGGATGCTGCGATCATTTTTGCTTTGATCAATCCTGGTGTATATGTGTGCAGCATTTTATAGCCACGTTTTGTTATTTCAATTCTTTTTTTAAAGCTGCTCATCAAAACCCTCCTCTCCTTCTTTTTTTTCCAGGTAATATTTTGCCTGTGTTTCAAATAATTCGTAGTACTTTCCTTTCTTTTCTAATAACTCCTCATGAGTTCCCTCTTCTAAAATCTTTCCATGATCCACAAGTAAAATACGACTGCAAAATCTTGTAGAAGCAAGTCTGTGAGAAATAAAAACCGTGGTCTTATCCTTCATCATTTCATTGTAGGATTCATACAATTTATTTTCGGCTATTGGATCAAGGGCCGCTGTTGGCTCATCCAAGATTACAACTGGTGACTGTTTATATAACGCTCTTGCTAACAACAGTTTCTGCATCTCACCTCCAGAAAAGGAAATTCCATCATCCCAAAAAGCCTTATCAAATCTGCTTTTACAGCCTTGTTTTAAAGAAGCAACTTTATCAAAAAGGCCTGCCTGTTTTAAACATTCCTCTACCCTCTTAGCATCAACATTTCCCGTGATATCCTCTGCAACAATTTCTTCAATAGTAACCGGCAAAATAGAATAGTCTTGAAACACTGCTCCAAATAAACGGTAGTACTCCTTACGATTGTATTCACGGATGTCCACGCCATCATATAATACACGTCCCTGCGTTGGTTCGATCAAACCGCTGATCAGCTTCACCAGGGTAGTCTTTCCTGCACCATTCAAGCCAACCACAGCTAAATGTTCCCCTGGATTACAGGTAAGTGATACGTTTTTTAAGATGTCCTCTCCCTCTTCCTCATATCGATAGCTGACATTTTCTAATGTAATTGTCTTAGGCAATGCCGATTTTTTTACTGAAATGCCACCTTCTCTTTGATAACCTTCAGGGTATTCTAAATAGGAACGAAAACGGTTCATAGCTAAACTTAAGCTTTCTAAATGATTCAACTGTCCAAGCATACTGCTTAACCAGGTGGAAAAGCCTGCAACCACATTGAAATATAAAACAAATTCTGCCACTGAAATACTGTTTTTCCATATCATATGGACCAATACAAAATAGGTAACACCCTCTCGAAGGACCGTCAGACTGCTGTCAAGTGCTGATACTCCAAATAGCTTTGCTGTATATTTTCGATACCAACCTAACAATCCACTTAAGTTCTCACGATACACTTGATCCAACCACGTTGTCATATGATACAGACGAATGTCCTTTGCTGCCTGCATATCATTAGATGCCTGAACGATGTATTGCATCTTTTGCTCATATAAAACCTTTTCTCCATTGTTTTTATCTACCCATTTGGTGATCTTTCGATGAATCAGATAACTAACAAAGGTTGTAATGAATAAAAACAGGATCAACAGTGGATTTAAGGTAAGCAAAATACCTGCAAATGCTACAAAACCTAACAGATTAGAGAAAAATAAAACTGCCGCATCATAGGTCTGCGCATAATAAGAAAAATTACCATTACAACTGGCAAAGCTCTCACTTTGGAGCTTTCGAAATTCTTCATTTTCCTGATTTTTATAATCAGTGGTAAGCCCCTTCATTGTGATCATGTGCAGGAAAAATGCATTCATTTTGAATTTATGCCAGTAAATCAGCCTGTCCAAATATTCCTGCACGCCCAAAAGAACTGCCAATGATATGGTAAATGTCCCTGTGATAAAAAGTAGCTGTTCCATACTTTTTTGTTTTGTAATCCCCTCTATCACAGCCTTTGGTAAAATAGCAGTAATAACTGGAATTCCTACATTAATCAATATGATAAACAGACAAAATACCAGCAACTTTGGATATTTTTCTTTTGTCACTCGAATACAATAGGATAGATTCTGAAATATAGAATATTTTTTATTCTGTTTCATCTCATTTCCTCCCTTCAACTTGTTCTTGCATACCATAACATAAAAAGAATCCACTCGCGCAAAATAAGCGTGAGTGGTCATGAAACATACCCAAACGGTTACTCTTCTTTATAATGGCAACATAATCTCCGTTGCAAAAACACCCTCTTCATTTTGTCTATTGATAAATCCGTTGTTTTTCTCAACAATACGATCCACTCTTCCTAACCCTAAGCCGTGATTCAAACTATTTTTCGTAGAAAGATATTTATTTCCATGCTTTTTCAAATTCGCACTCGTTGAATTATAAACAGAAATATAAAGCTGCTCTTTCAATATTCCAATAAAAACCCTAATAAATCGTTCAGATTCTTCCAGCTGCAAAACAGCCTCCAAGGCATTATCTAATAAATTACCAATCATCGCACATAAATCTATCTCTGATACCGGCAATTTCTCTGGTACAATTGCCTTTGCATTTACCACAATTCCCTTTGATTTCAACAATGATATCTTACTGTTTAAAATTGCATCTATCATGACATTGCCTGTCTTGATCACTGTATCCACGCAGGTCAGATCATCATTTAGCTTCCACAAATACTCTCTTGTTCGTTCCTCGTCTTTGCAAAGTGCTAACAATGTCTGAATATGATTGTGATAATCATGTCGCCAGCCTCGCATGGTCTGATAAATATTCTGCACTTCCTCACAATGTTTTTCCATTAACTCTGACTGGTATTCTGCTATCCTTCGATCCAGCATCTTTCCAAATAACAAATCAAACAGTTTCATTTTTTACCTTCTAAAATACTTCATAAATGCAACATTCACTTCTGCATATTTTCTTCGAGACAGTGGAACAATATCTCCATTTTCTAACAAGATTTCCGTTTTCATGATTCTTTTTATAAATTCTATGTTCACCAGATAGGATCGATGAACACGAATAAATTTTTCCCCTAACTCTGTCTCCAATTTACTAATGGATATCTTACTCTCAATATTCCCATCTTTGGTATGGATTGTACAGGAGTGTGAAAAAACTTCTACATAAAAAATTTGTTGAAGAGAAAGCTTCAGCATTTCCCCATTATCCTGCAAAATTAAAAAGCGTTCTGTCTTGTTCAAATTGGTTAAGGTTTTTTCCATCACTTGAAACAGTTTTTCCTGTCTAATAGGTTTCATCAAATAATGCAGTGCATTTACCTCATAGCCTTCTGCCATATAATCCGGAAAGCCTGTTGCAAACATGATCTGAACATCCTGGTTACACACTCTCAATTTCTTTGCAAGTTCAACACCATTCATTTGTCCCATTTCAATATCTAAGATCAGTATCTGAAAATCCTTTTCCTCTTCATACTGAAACAAGAACTGCTCTGCAGATAAAAATGTATGTATTTCTAATTTATGACTGGATTCTTTTGCCCATACATTCAACAATTCTCTGACATAATCCTGATCTTCGTTACTGTCATCACAAATTGCAATCTTTATCTTCATGCTCTTCCTCACATATTAATCATTCATATCGTACAACGTTTCAACAAACATTGACAATTTCCTTTTGTACTATGTCAATCATACTTCATTGCTGGTGTATTCTCAACTTTTACCAACAATAGTTCCTGGGCAAAAATCACACCATCATCTCCATATATCTTCTGCAGGTTTTAAAACCAACCGCTTCATAAAACGCCAATGCCTCTTCGTTAAATTCCCACATATTTAATTCAAGACTCTTGATTCCTTTTTCCTTTGTGTAGTCACGAATAAATGAGATCATTTTTGTTGCAACACCTTTTCTTCGAAAATCTTTATCCACGCAAAATTCATCCACATCCATAAAATCACGTTCTTTCATATAAGGATTTTCCGGTCTTACAATATGATTTAGCACTGCGAAACCACACAAAATACCATCCATTTCAGCCACAACAATTTCCTGATTTGGATCATTCCATATTGTGTAGATATGGTTTCTTAATTCCTCACTAAATCCTTCTTTAAAGATTTCGGGTTTTCCCTCCACATGAAGATCATTTACCTGCTTCCTCATTTCATTTACTCTGTCCAATTCATTTTCTTTTGCAAATCTTATTACCATCTCTTTGTTTCTCCTTACCTCTTTTATTCGTATTTTCCATCGGCTTCGCCGCTGTCGTCGCTTTGCGACTTATGAAAATACTCATATTTGCTCGGGTGAAAACAAATGCCCTTCGGGCGCTTGTTTTCCTTACCTCGCAATAAAAAACTTCTGCTACAAAGTATTGTAACAGAAGTTTCTTCTATTTCCCATATAAACTTAAGCCAAGCAATTAGCAAGCGATCGATAAACCTGATAAGAATAAATCAAATTCCTCATTGTATCCATACATTCTAACTGTTAATGTCTTTGTAAGATCCAAAGCCAAAACTCCTAAGATTGATTTTGCATCTACTGCATAACGGTTATAAAAAATATCTACATCAAAATCACACTTTGTTGCTGCAGCTACAAAATCACGAACCTGACTAGCCTGTAATCTAATTTTCTTTTCATAAACATCTGTTCCAAAACTCATTTTTAAACTTCCTTTCGAAAACACGTCCTAGCGACATAAACACATGTTGTTTTAAACCTGCATGAACTATTATACAAAAAGTATTTCCATTGTAAAGATAAAAATGCATAATTTTTGCATATTTAAATAAACTTTGTGAATTTTTTCTAGTTTCCATAACATCGTCCGTATAAATGTAGCATTTTCCACTCAAAATCTTCACATGTCTGCTTTTGAAACATAACACTTTTCTTCCTTTTTTTCAAAAGTTCTAACAACATTGTTAGAACTTTTGTCATTTTCACCAATTTATTCCAGCAAATTCAGTCATATATGGGCGAAATCTTAGAGGCAACATATTCCTTTGTAGCTGTAAATTTTCCCTTTCTTTGATAGAAATGTGTTTACAAAATGTTTGAAATAACTTTTGATATGCTTCTTCCTCTTTCGATCGAACTAGCATTTTATCATCAAAATTCGTTTGATCTGTAACGAAATACCACTCCTCTCCTTTAGGATGTATCACAAAAACGTTTCGATTTTCATCATATATCACAAAATTTTCCTGTGGCAATCTGTCTGCAAAATGTTCTGCCAAATAACCAATGATATGATTTTTGGGTCCAATCTTGCTATACAAAATACCGTTTTCCAATTCCTCAAATCGAAGAAACCCCCGCATATGATCCTCTTCACAACCCACGTTCTGAGACAAACGAAACATCATAAGTACCCATGGATTAGACAAACATTCCATGACGCAGGCCTTTTTCTCCATGGTAAGGCCTAGGGCTATAGTCTGATAAACCGCCTGTGCCTTTAATGGATGAGTACTTGCAAGTGTTAGCCCTACGTCATAATAAAATCTTTTTCCAAATTCCCGAATCAGAGTTCTTTCCACCTTTTCCATTTTTTCCTTAGAAGGCGTTGCTTCGTAATACGTAGCAAACAACGTCAATTCCTCCTCTGAAAACTGAATCTGTGTTTCTAAAGGCTGAAACTTTTTCTCATAACATTCGTAAATTGCAGTCAAGATTCCTTCCATACTATCTTCACATAATACAATATTCATAAACTCACATCCCTTCTAGTACTAGGATACTTTCTCTTTTTTGTTTGGATCTAACAAAAAATGATCATCAAACAAAGATAATTGCTGATATGTTACGGAATCCTTAGAAAAATAAAGTTGTTTGCTATCAGACAATAACTGCCTGGTAATATAATCCTCATTCATTGGTATCCGATACATCATCTTCCCGATACAGGTAATAAAGTAGATAGCACGTTTTAATACAATTCCCATTTTTTTCAAATGTTCAAAGGATAAATTTCCATGTCTTCTAGCAAATACAATCCTTTGTGCCCCCTTTACTCCAATCCCTGGCACACGAAGCAGGGTATGATAATCTGCTGTATTGATCTCTACCGGAAAAGTTTCCAAATGAGAAAGCGCCCAATCCTCTTTCGGATCAAGAAGTACATTAAAGTTAGGCTTTGACTCGCTTAGAAGTTCTTCTGCCTTAAACTGATAAAAACGCAACAACCAGTCAGCTTGATATAAACGATGCTCACGAAGAAGAGGCGGTCCCCCTGCAATAGCTGGTAAATCCTTATCATGGTTCACTGCAACAAAGGCTGAGTAAAATACACGTTTTAATGCAAACTTATCATATAAACTCTCTGCTACCTTTATCATATGATAATCACTTTCAGGTGTTGCACCTACGATCATTTGCGTTGACTGTCCTGCCGGGACGAAGGCAGGTGTGTTTTTATAAAGTACCAATTCGTTTTTATTCTGGATGATTCCGTTCTGGATCTGCCTCATTGGACTTAAAATATTCTTTCGAACCTTATTTGGTGCCAATTTCTGTAACCCCTCTGCTGTGGGCAATTCCAGATTAATACTCATTCGATCTGCCAAAAGACCTGTTTTTTCAATCAGTTTCTGGTCTGCACCAGGAATTGCCTTTACATGAATATAACCATTAAAATGATACTGCACCCTCAGCTTATATAAGGTTTCATATAAAAGCTCCATGGTGGTGTCCGGATTTCGTACAATGCCAGAGCTCAAAAATAACCCTTCTATATAATTTCGTTTATAAAAATTCATAGTAAGCTCACAAATCTCATCCGGCGTAAAAATAGCCCTTGCAATATCATTGCTTTTTCGATTGATACAGTATTTACAATCATACGCACAATAATTTGTCATCAAGATTTTTAGTAATGAAATGCATCTTCCGTCCTGTGAAAAGCTGTGACAAATACCGCTCTTCACAGCATTTCCAATGGACCTACCATCTCCCTTTCTCTCTGACCCGCTACTGGTACATGCTACATCATATTTCGCTCCATCCGCTAATATGGATAACTTCTCCATCATAGTTATCCCCTGATTCTGAATAGCATAATCCTCAAACATCCCCTTTAGTAGCTGAATCTTCGTCTGTTTCTGATTCTCTTCTAATCCTTCTTTTCTTAAATTTCTGTCCATAATCCACCTCGCATCAATCTGTTGACAATAGTATCATTTCTTAGTGGGATTTTGTTCGTTTTATTAATCGAACACTTGTTTGTATATAATATAACACGAATATATGTTCGCTTCAAGTGCTTTTAAAAAATATTTCCCATTATTTCTCCACAGCTTGCTGTGCAAACTATTCAATTTGAAGGTTATTGCTAGTTCTTTTGCACTTACAATGATATAATTAGGACAGATAGCGCATTCTATATAAATGAATTGCGTTATCATAGAAAACTTTGTTTTGAAAATGAAGAAAGAAGGTATTTAACGATGGAAATAGAACGTAAATATTTATTAAAAGAATTACCTGCTAATCTCTCTGATTATCCATTTCATATTATCGAACAGGGGTACTTAAATACTAGTCCTGTTGTCCGCGTCAGAAAACAGGATGATGAATATTATTTGACCTATAAGGGCGGCGGTATGATGGCTCGTGAAGAGTATAACCTGCCTCTTAATGAAGAATCTTATTTGCATTTAAAGGGAAAAATAGATGGAAATCTCATTAGCAAAAAAAGATATCTGATTCCAATTGAACACCCAGAATTCACTAAAGAATCTGGATTTTCCTATGACGGAGCATTGATGATTGAATTAGATGTGTTCCATGAACCATTTGCTCCATTGATCATGGCAGAGGTAGAATTTACCTCCATTGAAATGGCCAACGCTTTTATTCCACCTGCATGGTTTGGGGAAGATGTCACTATGGATCCACAGTATCACAACTCCAATATGAGTAGAAGAAAGTTATAAAAAATACGGCTGATCCTCTAAAATCTCGAGGATTAGCCGTTTATTTTTGAAATCGGTATTTTGAAGCAGTTTCCTAATCAATTCCTACAGACTCTTTCGCCAATCGGTCAGCCTCTTCATTTCCTTCTATTCCAGAATGGCCTTTAACCTTTACAAAAGATATCTTACATTTCTTCTGATATTCCTTCACTGCTTCTGCATACCGTTTTGTGCCTTCCTTGTTGGTTTTCCAGCTTCCATTGGCCCACATCTCAATTCCAGCATAATCATAATAGATGGAGAGAGCAGGTAGCCCAAGCTCAATGGCTTTTTTCATGGCTGCTTCTGCCCCAAGAATTTCTCCTGCAACATTTCGCATGGAAGCCATCTCTTCATCCTTGCCATTTCCCTGAAGAATATATTTCTCATTCTCTGTGATCAAAAAACCGCCAAATCCATAAACACCTGTTGCGATATTAAAGGATCCATCTGTAAATGCATATACCTCTGGCAAATTATCCATGGATGTTACTGTATTGACTTCTCCCAAAACAAAAGCTTCTGCTTCCTGCTTTGATGGAAAACTTTTAAAAATTGCGCCTGGATATCCCTTTGTCTGCTTTTGACACTCATCCCAGGTTTCAAAAACGCCTGTTGTTTTTCCCACGCGTACTGCATAATACTTCTTTGCCATATTCTATCCATCCAATCTTGTTTTCTTTTCCTCTTGCTAACAAAAACACGCTTTATCCTGCATTCGATAAAGCGTGTTATTTTCTATGCCTGACCGTTATACTGGTATTCTAGCATAGATTGAATTTAATTTGTAGATTTTTTTCGCAAGCTTAGAATCAAACTGACCTGGTACTAATCTCCACTTCCAGTTATCACCTAATGTAGAAGGTGTATTGATTCTTGCACTGTTATCTAAGCACAAATAATCCTGCATTGGGATAATGGCTGTTTCAGAAACACTGCTTAATGCACTTCTGATCATTGCCCATGTGATATCCTCTGTAGAAGTTGCCTTAGTTACACTAAGATAATCTTTCACAAAATCCTGAACTTCCTTATCCTGACCCTGATACCAGCCTGTTGTGGTTTCATTGTCATGAGTTCCTGTATAAACTACACTATTCTTTGTATAGTTGTGTGGTAAGTAATCACTTTCCTCACGAGGATCAAATGCAAACTGTAATACCTTCATTCCTGGATATCCTGTTTTTTCAACAAGATCGATTACGGACTGTGTTAAAAATCCTAAATCCTCTGCAATGATTGGTTTCTCACCAATAGCATTGTTGATTGCCTTAAATAATGCATAACCTGGTCCCTTTTCCCAATGACCAAATTCAGCAGTTGGATCACCATAAGGAATTGCATAATACTCATCAAATCCTCTGAAATGATCAATACGAACCATATCATAAATTTCAAAACAAAATGCAATTCTTGAAATCCACCACTGGAAACCTGCCTTTTTGTGGTATGCCCATTTATACAATGGATTACCCCAAAGCTGACCTGTTGCACTAAATGCATCTGGAGGACAACCTGCAACTGCAATTGGATAACCCTTTGCATTGAACTGGAATAATTCTGGATTAGCCCATGTATCTGCACTATCAAAAGCTACATAGATTGGAATATCTCCAATGATCTTAATTCCCTTTTTGTTTGCATATGTTTTTAACTTAGCCCATTGGGTTCTAAATAAATACTGCTGGAACTTATAAAATAAAATTTCGTCTGCATATTCCTTCTTTGCAGCATTCATGGCATCTTCTTTTCTCAAACGAAGATCATCTTCCCATTCAATATAGCTAAGACCATTATGCGCATTTTTGATAGCCATGTATAATGCATAATCATCTAACCAAAAAGAATTGTCCTTAATAAACTTATGGAATTTCTTATCTTTTGTAATTCCACTATTGGCAAATGCTGTTCTTAAAAGCTCAAATCTAGTTTCATAGATCTTATCATACTCAATATACTCTGGCACACCAAATTTACTCTTTTTCTCACACTCTGCTTTTGTAAGCCATCCTAACTCAACCAATGCATCTAAGTCTATGTAGTATGGATTACCTGCAAATGTTGAAAATGACTGATAAGGAGAATCTCCATATCCTGTTGGACCTAATGGTAAAATCTGCCAGTATGTTTCTCCTGCTTCAGCAAGGAAATCAACAAATTCATACGCCTCTTTCGAAAATGTACCAATACCATATGGTGATGGTAAGCTCGAAATTGGTAACAATACCCCACTTGTTCTCATTCGAATCCTCTTTCTACGCAATGTAGTGATTCCTAAATTTCTTAGGAACCACTATATTCATATTTTTATACTTTGCTCAATAGTTTCTATATCCATCGATTATTTTAGTTTCCAGATATCTCTGTTGTATTCTTCGATTGTACGATCTGATGAGAAGAATCCTGCTTTTGCGATGTTAACAAGCATCATCTTCTTCCAGGTTGTCTGATCTTTGTATGCTGCAAACATACGATCCTTTGTTTCGATGTAATCTTCAAGATCAAGTAATGTCATGAACCAGTCTTTGTTTAATAATTCATTGTAAAGACGCTCCAAGTTCTCTTTGTTACCAACCTTTAATGCTTCATCGCTTACGATAAAGTCAACCGCTTCTTTGATTACTGCACTGTTGTTGTAGAAGTCTTTAGAAACATAATCAACGTTCTCGTAATGCTTAATTACTTCTTCAGAAGATTTACCAAAGATGAAAATGTTCTCGTCACCTACTAATTCATGGATTTCTACGTTAGCACCATCATCTGTACCAAGTGTAACTGCACCGTTTAACATGAACTTCATATTACCTGTACCAGATGCTTCTTTACTAGCAAGGGAAATCTGCTCAGAAATATCTGCTGCTGGAATTAACTTCTCAGCGTAGCTTACATTGTAATTCTCAACCATAAGAACTGTCATGTATGGACTAACTTCTGGATCATTCTTAACAATATCCTGTAATACGAGGATCAAATGGATAATATCCTGAGCGATAACGTAAGCAGGAGCAGCCTTAGCACCAAAGATAAATGTTAATGGAGTTTCAGGCTTCTTTCCACCCTTGATTTCCAAGTATTTGTGGATGATATATAAAGCGTTCATCTGCTGACGTTTGTACTCATGCATACGTTTGATCTGAATGTCAAAAATTGAATCCTGTTTTAATTCAATCCCTTCATTTTCTTTTACAAATGCTACTAAATCAGCTTTTCTGTTCTTCTTAATTGCAACAAGTTCGCTTAAGAAAGCATCGTCATCTTTAAACTGTAATAACTTCTCTAACTCAGCTGCATCCTTCTTGTATCCTTCACCGATCTTAGATGAAATGCTTGCAGCAAGTTCTTTGTTACAGCTAAGTAACCATCTTCTGAATGTGATACCGTTTGTCTTGTTGTTGAACTTCTCTGGATAGATTTTGTAGAAGTGATTTAACTCTGTATCCTTTAAGATATCTGTATGGATAGCAGCAACACCGTTTACTGAGTAACCATAGTGGATATCGATGTGAGCCATGTGTACTCTACCATCTTCATCGATGATCTGTACTTTTTCTTCATTGTATTTCTTAGCTACACGAGCATCTAATTCTTTGATGTATGGAATTATCTGAGGAACAACCTTCTCTAAATATTTAAGTGGCCATTTCTCTAATGCTTCTGCAAGGATTGTGTGATTTGTGTATGCACATGTCTTGCTTACAACATCAATAGCGTCATCCATTGTGAATCTGTACTGAGATGTTAAGATTCTGATCAATTCTGGAATAACCATTGTTGGATGTGTATCATTGATCTGGATAGCTACATGCTCATATAACTTATGAAGATCATAACCCTTTTCAAGTGCTTCAGCGATGATAAGCTGTGCACCATTGCTTACCATGAAATACTGCTGATAAATACGAAGTAAGTTACCAGCTTCATCTGAATCATCTGGATATAAGAACAATGTTAAGTTCTTTTCAATGTTTTCTTTATCGAAATCAATACCACTCTTAACAATGCTTTCATCGATTGTTTCGATATCAAATAAGTGAAGCTTATTAACACCATTGTCGTATCCGATTACATCGATATCATAAAGCCTTGACTTCACTTTTCTGTCACCAAATGCTACTTCATAAGTAACATCTGTCTTTGTTAACCAGCTGTTATCTTCAATCCAATCGTTCTTTTCAGCACACTGTAAGTGATTTCTGAATTCCTGTTTGAATAATCCAAAATGGTAGTTCAAACCAATACCAGCACCTGGTAAACCTAATGTAGCGATTGAGTCCATGAAACAAGCTGCTAAACGTCCTAAACCACCATTTCCTAAAGATGGTTCTGGTTCAATTTCTTCTATCATAGTAATATTTTTACCATTTTTCTCTAATACAGAAGCAACTTCTTCATATACTCCTAAATTGATCAGGTTATTTGATAATAACTTACCAATTAAAAACTCTGCTGAGATATAGTAGATTTTCTTCTTACCTTCGATAGCAGGTTTTGCTGACATAAGCTCCTTTGTCATGTGAAGTAATGCGTAGTATACTTCCTGATTAGTAGCTTTCTCAATATTTTTTCCATAAAGCTTCTCACATACTTGATTTAACTTTTCCTCTGTTGTTACAACTGACATTTCTAGTTCTCCTCTCTTTCAAAAAGCGGTTGTTTTTTATCTTCTTTGAATCACTTAACAAATGATGTCTAAATATTGTAAACGGACCAATTTATGCTCCGTTATTATCTCTCTGCCCTTGCCACCATTCAATAGATTATTTACTTCCTCCATTGCGGTTTCGGCAATTCCATAAAAATCCTGTGCTACCGTATTCATCTGCTTACCTGCGTAGCCCATTAATGTAATACCATCAAAGCCACATACCGGTCTAAAGATATCCATTTCCATCAATGCTCTCATTGCACCAATCGCCATTAAATCTGACGCACATACAATCGCATCTGTTTTCTCACCATACTCCATGGTAATCTTTCTTGCTTCCAATTCACTAAACTCACCATCTTTAATGGTCAATTTGAGATTTTCTTTTTCTGCCAATTCCTTCATTGCATTCAAACGGCCATCCGTTACAAATCCGTTCTCTTTTCCTGCAATATAAAGGATATTCTTCACATCATGACCCTCAATGGTCTTTAATGCTACTTCTGTCTGTGCTTTCTTTTGATCAACCCATACATAAGAAGTATTCTCATTCTGTAAAGGTGCATCTACACAAACAATCTTAAACTGCTGTGTATCAATCAAATCAAGTAAAATCTGATCCGCCTTAGACAATCCAAAAATCAAAATTCCGGAAATGTTTTGGGATTTAAAATATGCAACCATCTCATCCAATGACATAGAAGAAACCATGGAAAAAAAGATTGTGATCACATCTAGATTCAATTCTCTGGCCTTGCTGATTGCTCCGTGCAGATACTGCATATCAATCTCATCAATGGCCTGGGTCTGTGTAATCAGGTTTAAAAGAATGGCTACTCTTCCAGATTGCTTACTGGATAACTGTGAAGCAATACTATTAGGAACAAAATTCAACTCCTGAATGGCTTTATTTACTTTGTCCTTTGTTTCTTCACTTACATTCGGATAGTTATTCAACACCTTGGATACGGTAGAAATTGCTACACCAGCTGCTTTCGCAACATCTCTGATTGAAGCCATAATTTTCCTTTCCACACCATTATTTCTTGTAAAAAAATCAATTACAGATTCTACAAAAAATAAATATGTTCTATTTTACACTATTAGAAAAACGTTTCATGTATACAATTTTAAAAGTGCTCGGAAAACGTTTTCTGATAGTATCATAATCCATTCTACCACATTTGTAAAGAGTTTTTTCGTTTTTTTTCGTTATTGCGCTTTTTTACTACGAAACATTTATATTTTTTCGGAGCAAAGTGTGTGCGAGCACACACCTATGTGGGCATTTAAAGCTTTCTGACTATTGATTTTTTTAGATTTTTTCTGTTTATCAATAGTTTTTTCCATTTTTACTATTGATATTTAGCAATTTCTTTTGTTTTTTGTTTTTTAACTTTTGCATCGCTTGCGACATCTTTCTTCCCGCGAGGTTCGATCTATCGCGGAGCTTTTTGTGTGATAGGTAAGTTCGGAGAACTTTCCTATCACACACAAAAAAAGCTGACATCAGATTATGATGTCAGCCCAAACACAGCTCCAAACAGTGATCCTAATTTTTATCATAAACAGGATTCCTATTTCATTTATGCACTTTTTATCGAATCACAATATATACCGCATATACGGCATATAAAAGTACCATCCCAAGACCTTCTAATCGATTGAGGCTCTTTTTGGTTGCAGCAAACAGCCATACGATCAAAGTAAATGCCAATAAGATAATAATATCAATTACATTTTCCTGAATGAATGCAATTGGACTGATAGCTGATGCAATACCAAGTACCATCAAAATATTGAAAACATTAGATCCAATAGCATTACCAAGTGCCATTCCAATTTCTTTTTTCTTAGCTGCAACAATACTTGTTACAAGTTCTGGAAGAGATGTTCCAATGGAAACAATTGTTAATCCGATCAATGTCTGGCTCATATGACATTCAGTAGCAATTCTCTTAGCTGATTCGACAGTCAGATCACCACCAAATGCAATTGCTGCCGCACCGCCAACAATAAAAAGAATACTCTTTGGAACAGAAATCAATTTGATTTCTTCTTCTGAACCACCTTCTACAGAAACCTCCTTACCAGCCTTCTGTGCTGCCATTGCTCTTTTTACCAAAGTCACAATAAAGATTACAAAAATCACGAGGAAAATAGCGCCATCCATATGACCAAGTACACCCACTACACTAGAGTCGGCTTCCTTCAATACATCTAATGAACCATCTCCAACCATCAAAAGACCTAGACCTAATAATAAACCAGCACAAAGCGCTGAGAATGGAATATCCTTTTTGATGGTATCATCGCCAACTAAAACCGGTGTCATGATAGCACACATACCAATTACTACCATTAAGTTAAAAATATTGGAACCAATTGCATTACTAACTGCCAATGCGTTATTATTGGTAATCGACGCGGTAACACTCACCGCTGTTTCCGGTAATGAAGTACCCATTGCCACAACTGTTAAGCCGATGATAACAGATGGAACATGAAAACGCTTCGCTACACTTGAACTTCCTTCTACAAAGAAGTCTGCTCCTTTGATCAAGAGAACAAATCCCACGATCAATAATGCGACAACCAATACCATGGATGTCTGACTAATAAATTTTTCCATTGCTTTTCCTCCATGCAATACTTTGATAGGTTTCCAGTTTATGAAAACTGGTAAATATTGGCAGCTATTCGGTTTTGATAGGAAACAACAAAAAGATCCTACTAAAACAAAAAGACTCTTAGCGCATAGAAAAATATGCGCTAAAAGTCTTGTACTCTAAAACAACCAGAGATGCATAACCACGGGATACTTTTCACCCGGGGCATGTTGATTACACATAATTTCAGAAACCCTGAAATCTACTACTCCCTTTTTAGCTAGCTAAATCATATCATAGCGAAAACGATTCTGTCAATAAAATTTATCAGTACATCGAAAATGTTTTATATTGCAGATACAACACTACTTTCAAACTGACTGTTATAAAGTGTCGCATAAAATCCATTCTGTTCCATCAAGTAATCATGATTACCCTGCTCGATGATATTTCCATCCTTCATAACAAGAATCACGTCTGCCTCTCGAATGGTAGATAATCTATGTGCAACAATAAATGAGGTTCTGCCATTCATCATCTTTGCAAAAGCTGACTGAATCTTGATCTCAGTTCTTGTATCAATACTACTTGTTGCCTCGTCCAAAATCAGCATTGGTGGCAAGGAAAGCATTACTCTTGTAATACATAACAACTGTTTCTGTCCCTGACTGATATTACCACCGTCCTCTGTGATCACAGTATCATAACCGTGTGGAAGACGTTTGATAAAACCATGTGCATGGGATGCCTTAGCAGCCGTAATCATTTCTTCCTCAGTTGCATCAGGTTTTCCATAACAAATGTTTTCTCTAATAGTACCTGCTTTTAACCAGGTTTCCTGAAGCACCATTCCGAAATTACTTCGAAGAGAATGTCTTGTTACATCCTGTATATTCTGATCTGCAATCTTGATGCTACCCTCTTTCACATCATAAAATCTCATCAAAAGATTGATCAGTGTTGTCTTTCCACAACCTGTTGGACCTACAATTGCAATTCTCTGTCCCGGCTTTACATCTAGACAGAAATCCTGAATAAGTGGTCTATCTTCCACATAAGAAAAGGATACATTCTGAAGCTTAACATGACCATCACTTACCAGCAGATTCTCTTTTTCAGCAGTTTCTTCTGTCTCGTCCAAAAGCTGGAATACTCTTTCCGCACATGCAATGGCATTCTGCAACTCTGTGACCACACTGGAGATATCATTAAATGGTTTCGAATACTGATTTGCATAGCTTAAAAAGATACTTAACTGACCAATGGTAATTCCACCTGCAACTGCATACAACGCGCCAACAAGTCCTACTGCTGCATATACAAGATTATTCACAAATCTGGTACATGGATTGGTCAAACTAGAATAAAATACTGCTTTCAGTCCAGAGTTTCTTAACTCTTTATTTAACTTTTCAAATTCTTCTAGACTTTCATCTTCATAGCTAAATGCCTGTACAACCTTCATTCCACCAATCATTTCATTAATATAAGCCGTCTGTTGGCCTCTTGCACTAGACTGTCTTTTAAAATGGCTATAAGTATGCTTTGCGATAAATCTTGCTACAAATAAACTTAGTGGTGTCAATCCAACCACAACCAAGGTTACCAATGGATTAACAGATAACATAAAGATCAATGTTCCTGCAATGGTCATAACACCTGTAAACAACTGTGTAAAACCCATCAGCAATCCATCTGAAAAGGTATCCACATCTGCGATCACACGACTTAGAAGATCACCAGAAGAATGCTCATCCAAATAGGATAATGGCAATCTTTGAATTTTTTCAGCCGCCAGATTTCTTAAATCCTTTGAAATACCAAATGTTATTTTATTATTACAAACAGACATGATCCACTGGGCAAATGCAGTAATACCAGTAGCAATGGCAATCACTATCACCACATTCATAATCTTCGCAAAATCTACTTTATGAATGCCTATCATATAGTCAATGGCATTACCACACAGGATTGGTATCAACAGCTGTGAAGCAACACTCAATGCTGAACACAGGAAGCTTACTATGATCAATAGCTTATACGGTTTTGTAAACTTCAGGATTCTTTTTAAAACCACTTTATTATTATGATTTGTATTCCCTTTACTCATTTCACATTTCTACCTTTCATTAAAACACTTACAACCGATCAAACCTTCTTAAACTGACTCTCATGAATCTCACGATATACCTCACAATTTTCAATAAGTTCTTCATGAGTTCCTGTTCCCACCAGTTCCCCATCATTTAAAACAAGTATTTGATCTGCATGCTTCAAGCTTGAAGTTCTTTGCGAAACAATAAAGGTCGTTATGGAATTGGATAAATTTGTCAAAGCCTTACGCAACGCTGCATCTGTTGCAAAATCCAATGCACTGGCACTATCATCTAAGATCAAAATATCCAGATCTGCTACCAATGCTCTTGCAATGGTTAGTCGCTGTCTCTGTCCACCAGAGAAGTTACGTCCTCCCTGCTCTACAGGCTCGTCAAGTCCTAGAGACTTTCCTTTTACGATTTCAGCAGCCTGCGCTACTTCAAGTGCTTCCCATAATTTTTCCTCTGATGCATTCCGATTACCCCATAACAAGTTGGAACGAATAGTACCTTCAAAAAGCTGTGCCTTCTGTGGTACAATTCCTACCCTGCTTCTTAATTCTTCCTTATCCCAATCCACAATTGGTTTTTCAAAAAGTGTGATGTTTCCACTGGTTGCATCATAAAAACGAGGAATCAGATTTATCAGAGATGTTTTTCCACTACCTGTACCACCAATGACACCAATTGTTTGTCCTTTTTGTGCAGAAAAACTAATATCTGTCAAACTTTCTTCACCAGCGCCCTGATATTTCAGTCCCACATGGTTAAAGCAAATTGCTTCTTTGGCATCCTTTACCGCTTTTTGCGCCTCAAAAAATTTTTCCTTAAATTTCATGGTGTTTTCAGTATCCATGACGCCCTGAATTCGATTCATACTTGCCAATGCCTTACTGATCAGAACAATGGTATTGGCCAATTTAACAAGTTCCACCAAAATCTGACTCATATAATTGATCAGCGCTACAATATCACCACTTGCTAATCTACCCTGATCAACGCTGTCAGCTCCCTGATTCAAAATAGCAATGATGGCTAAATTGATCACCACATAAGTAAGTGGATTCATCAGAGCTGATAATTTACCAACTTTTCTTTGAGACTGATTCAACACCTGATTGACTTCTACAAATCGCGAAATTTCTGTTTTTTCCTTGCCAAAAGCTCTTACCACTCTGGCACCTGTTAAATTTTCTCTTGTAACACCTGTTAATTTATCCAGATTGCCCTGAATCTTTTTATATCCCGGATTGGTTTTTACCATAACAAAGGCTACAATCACTGCTAAAATTGGAATGGTGATCATAAAGATGACTGAAGCTTTCACATCAATGGTAAATGCCATAATCAGCGCACCAAATACAATAAATGGACTTCTAAGCAATAAACGAAGAGTCATATTTACGCCATTCTGCACCTGATTAACATCACTGGTCATACGAGTGATCAATGTGCTGGTTCCCATGGTATCCATTTCAGAAAATCCCAATGTCTGAATGTGTGAAAAAAGATTTTTTCTTAAATCCGCTGCACAGCCTACCGAAGCCTTGGCTGCAAAATACTGGGCTGTAATACTACAGGTAATACCTACGATTGCAAGAATCACTAGCACACCGCACTGCTTTATAATATAGGTTTTATCCTGATTTCCAATTCCCACATTGATAATATTTGCTACCACAAGTGGTACAAATAAATCAAATAGTGCCTCTAACATCTTAAACAATGGAGCCAAGATACTCTCTTTTTTATACCTGTTCAAATACTCTATAAAATACTTCATCCTATTTCTCCGATTCCTTCTCATTAATAATCACAAGCATTTTTAATTAAGTCTCTTATAGATCAATTTCCAATTCTATTGGACAATGATCACTTCCTAGGATATCTGTAAGAATCCTGGAATCTGTTACTTTTTCCATAAGTTTATCAGAAACAATGAAATAATCCAATCTCCATCCAATATTCTTTGATCTTGCAGAAAAACGATATGACCACCAGGAATACACATCTGCCACATCAGGATACATGGTTCGATAGGTATCCTTGAAGCCTCCTGCCAAAAGATCAGTCATAGCCTGTCTTTCTTCCTTGGAATAACCTGCATTTCCCTCATTTGCTTTTGGATTCTTCAAATCAATAGGCTCATGTGCAACATTTAAATCCCCGCAATAAATCACACCCTTTTGTGCATCTAACTTCATAAGGTATTTTTTTAATTTAGCTTCAAAATCCAGTCTGTACTCCAATCTTGCAAGCTCATTTTGTGCATTAGGAACATAACAGGTCACAAAATAAAAATCATCATATTCTAAAGTAATCAAACGACCTTCTGTATCCTCATAATCATCCATTCCAAACCGAACATTTAATGGCTTCTTTTTAGTCCACACGGCAGTTCCAGAATAACCCTTCTTCTCAGCACTATTCATATAACACTCATACCCTTCAGGGTAAAAGGAAGCCTGATCTGGCTGCATCTTTGTTTCTTGAATAGCAAAAATATCCGCATCTGTATCATTAAAGAAGGTATCAAATCCCTTCTGTAAACATGCTCTGAATCCATTGGTATTCCATGAAATAAACTTCATATGTAATTCTCCCCTCTAATTGCATTTATATTTAATAACAACTCTGATAAATTTCCTAATTGAAGAACATAGTGTGTGCTCGCACACACTTCGCGCCCGAGCGGAATGCGTAGCATTATCTTCCTCTCCGCGAGGTGCGATCCATCGCGGAGCTTTTATTTCATGGGAAATTCGAGGAATTTCCTATGAATTGAAAAAAAGCTGATCCAGACAATGGATCAGCCAACTAGTATCAAATTCTCCAATCTAGAGTTATTCGACAAATGTTCTATTCTATAAATGCGGGTGACAGGACTTGAACCTGCACGTCGGGGACACCAGAACCTAAATCTGGCGCGTCTGCCAATTCCGCCACACCCGCATGTCAGATGACAATGGTTATCATAACGTATTCTCGAATAATTGTCAACACTTTTCTGAAATTCCTGCAAACATTCCTGCAAACATCTTTTTAACGATCTTCCTCAACTGGAAAATCAAGTCCACATGCATATGGACTTCCAATATCACATCGACCATGATGATGCTCCATGGAAACACCCTCTCCCTCAACTACCTTGATTTTCATCCGGTTTCCTTCTTTATGATTATACCCATCTAAAATGGCAATAATATCCTCTATTGCCTGTTCAGACACTTCAACTTGCATTTTATTTTCCATCGTATGCTCCTCCATATATGTATTCCCATCTTTGTTTCACAATTCTAACTCTTATCCACCTGGCTATTACAACATTTTGAACTTTCTTTGCTTTTTTATTGTTTATATGACACCATTTGTAATTCCTCTATGAAGCATTCTATCACAGGTTCTAGTCCGACTCAACTTAACATTGTTCTGTGATTGCAGCTATGATTCCAACTCTAGTTATAAATCTAGTTCCAGCTTTGGTTCAAGTTCTGGTTCAAGTTCTGGTTCCAGCTCTGGTTCCTGCTTTGGTTCAAGTTCTGGTTCCAGCTCCAAGGAATAGGAATATCCAACACGAATCACCTATCAGAACAATGTGCGTCTATAATTGGTTCATAGAATCTTTTAGGCGATATATAGTGAAATAAATCGTGTCCACAAATAAAATATCTATGTTTAAATGTGGGCAAACTATTTTTTGCTACGTCCACACTTATGGTTCCATTTTATTTGTGAAAAAACAAGCAAAATGAGTGTTTTTGCGATTTTTTCGATTTCCCGCCATAGTTTTTCAAACAAATATGAGTATTTTTTTGTGTTATTTTCAATTTCCCACCATGTCTTCATAAAACAAAGTGAGTGTTTTTTTCTATTTTCAATTTTCCCACCATGTTTTATAAACAAAAATGAGTATTTTTTGTGCTATTTTCGATTTCCCACCATAATTATTGTTCAAGAACGTCACCAGCGTTCTTGCTACGAAATATACGTCAGCCTTACTGACAATCTCATCTGCACATTCCTTGGATACCAGCATTGCTTGTGCGTCGCATTAGCGACAACTTCCTCTGCCAAAGTGTCCGCTTTGGCAGAGGAACATCAAAGAATTTACGCAAATAAAAAAGAGTGCAAAGCACTCTTTCGCGCCCGAGCGGAATGCGCAGCATTATCTTCCTTTCCGCGAGGTGCGATCCATCGCGGGGCTTTTTGTTCAATAGGTAAGTCCGGAGAACTTTCCTATTGAGCAAAAAAACTGTTACATTCGCGATCAAACTCGCAAATATAACAGCTTCCATAAAGTGAGACATCGGGGATTCGAACCCCGGACAACTTGATTAAAAGTCAAGTGCTCTACCGACTGAGCTAATATCCCATGTTATCAATAAGTGAGTGCGAATATGCACTTACATATAAATTTTAAGTTTACTTAAAAATTTATATGTAAGGGTATATTCATAAGAGCTTTAGCTCGGGATGGCGATACGCAGTATCGACATACACTCACGCTGTGGTGTGCCTCACTTTTATATAAATTCTAGTCTACTAAAATTTACATGTAAGGGTATATTCATAAGAGCTTTAGCTCGGGATGGCGATACGCAGTATCGACATACACTCACGCTGTGGTGTGCCTCACTCACTACTCTTTTCCTTTTTTTATAAGCAGGGCTAGTTGGATTCGAACCAACGTAATGCAGGAATCAAAATCCTGTGCCTTACCGCTTGGCGATAGCCCTACGAATAAAGGTTGCATAAATGCAACAGGGTGGATAAAGGGATTCGAACCCTTGGCCTCCAGAGCCACAATCTGGCGCGCTAACCAACTGCGCTATACCCACCATATCCTATTTGATAGAAAACAAAAATATCCAACAAACATAGCAAAATCGCCTTAACGACGATTTTCTTTCCATCCTTTCGGACAAATGTGCTTGAAGGGATTCGAACCCCCGACCCACGCCTTAGAAGGGCGTTGCTCTATCCAGCTGAGCTACAAACACATATATGCTTGATTCTAAAGAATCAAAAAGCGGGTGATGGGAATCGAACCCACGTATCCAGCTTGGAAGGCTGGTGTTCTACCATTGAACTACACCCGCATGTTTATCAAAGTCGGGGTGACAGGATTCGAACCTGCGACCTCCTGGTCCCAAACCAGGCGCTCTAGCCAAACTGAGCCACACCCCGAGGTGATTATTAATTTGTTCC
>JAZQQB010000004.1:0-52623 GCA_045628865.1 Lachnospiraceae bacterium
ATGCATTCATGAGTTGTGGAATACAGTATTTTACAGAGGAAGCAGAAAAAGAGGTATTACCAATTTATGATAAAGAAAGAGGTATATTATTTGTTGCAGATTGTTTGTTAGATAATCGAGATGATTTGATTGCAAAGTTGAAGTTAGATGAATCCAATATACCAGATGGAACAATATTGTATCAGGCATATTTGAAATGGAGAGAAAATGTAGGACATTATTTGCGAGGATTGTATAGTTTTGTTGCATATCATATAAATACAAATTCTGTATTTGTTTGTGTAGATCAGTTTGCCTCAAGATGTTTGTATACATATTATAAGAATGATATTATATGTTTTTCTACGACGTTTTTTCCGATGATTGAAAGTTATAAAGCTGACTATGAGATTAATGAAAGCTGGCTTGTAAATTGCATGGCTAATATGACTCCTAAAATGATATTGGAACCAAAAGAAACAATTGTTCAGGATATAATGAAAATGGAATCGGCTCATTATATGATGATTACACAGGATAATATAAAATATGAAAGATATTGGTTTCCAGAGAGGATTAAAACCAATTACAATATGTCAAAAGAAGAGTGTAAATCACGATTGATAGAATGTTTATCTTCAAGTATAGAAGCCTGTATAAGAACAAGTGGTGAAGTTGGAATAGCATTAAGTAGTGGTCTTGATTCATCAACGGTTGCTTGTTTCGCATCTGAGAAATTGAAAAGAAAGAATAAAAATCTACGTGCTTATACATTTGTTCCTGGTAAGGAATTTGAATATGATAAAAAGGGATATTATATATATGATGAAACGGAAGGTGTAAAAAAATTAAGTGATTATTTGGGGAATGTAGTCCCAACTTTTTTGGATGCGGAAGGAAAAAATGTATTATCGGAGTCAAAACATATTATTGAAACATTTGAAATGCCAATGAAATCAAAGCAAAATAGTGTTTCAACAGTAGATATAAGAGAAAAGGCGAGAGAGGATAACTGCAAAATATTGCTGTTCGGTGCGTCTGGTAATACCTCAGTATCTGCAGGCAATATTGAGATTGTGTTTTCAGATTTGTTACACAGAAGGCATATATTTCAAGCTTATAAAACGCATAATACATATTTAAAAAGATATCATTTGAGTCGTAAAGCGTATATTAAAAAATATATTCATAAAATCTTTGATTTCTATTTGAGAAAATTTACGTCCAAAAAATATGATTTTATGGATAGTGTGTATGTAAGTGATTCAATGTGTAAGAAATATGATGTAAAGAAGAAACTGGCGGATTTTATGAAGAAACAAAGTCCTTTAGATACATTTGAAAGGATGAAAAATTATATTTATTACCCATTGTTTTATTCACAAGTAAACCAATTGGATACATCTGCAAGTGCAAGGATTGGAATAATTGCGAGAGATGCTTTTTATAATGTTGAATTAATAGAGTTTTTGTATGAAGTTCCTGCAATTTATTTTTCGAATGATAGATATGAAAGAAGATTGATTCGAGAATTCTTGAAAGATATTGTTCCAGATTTTATACGTTATGATAATCGACATGGTGTGCAAGGAGGAGATGGAGATCAGCGCATTCATAAATATCTTATGAGGTGTAGTAATGAAATAGAAAAGGTCATTTTTTCCGATAGTTTATCAGATTTCATAGCATATGATAAATTAAGGAAAGTATGGGAGGACGAGAAAACAAAAGACTTCAAAGGTGATAGTAAGAAATTGTATCATATATCAATTTTCTATATGATTTCTTTATATTATGATAAGGTTTGTGAATATATAAAGAAAATCTAACAGATTTGTTAGAAATGTTGATTATATATTTGATGCGTGATAGTATAACATCATCACATGAAAGGAGGAGAAAATAATGAAAATTTGGGAAAATCCAGAAGTAGAAGAATTGACACTTGCTGCAACAGCTCAGGGTGGAGATAACTTAGATTCAATTGATAACGAATGGGAAGATTGGACAAAAACAGAGGACGGAGATCCACAGTTTAACAAGCATTGGACATTTGATCCAAAACAGTCATAATTGAATGAATATATTGTCATTAGAAAGGAGTAAAGAAAATGAAAATTTGGGAAAATCCAGAAGTAGAAGAATTAACACTTGCTGCAACAGCTCAGGGTGGAGATAACTTAGACTCAATTGATAACGAATGGGAAGATTGGACAAAAACAGAGGACGGAGATCCACAGTTTAACAAACATTGGACATTTGATCCAAAACAGTCATAATTTGAGTTGAATAAGAATCGTTAGATTGATGAAGGGGTAGCAGTTAGGCTGTTACTCCTTTTTTTAATCTTAATGATAGTCTGCTAGACTAACACTCTTTTAAGGAATACACTTTTTGAATACATTTTTGTGACAATTCTATTTTTTCATGGTATACTACCAATGCATAAATAGGAAATTTGTTTTTTGATATATTATGAGGTACAGATAATGGAAGAAAGAAAAAAAATGTCAACATGGCAATTGTATATGTATATGCTCTCTTGTGCTATTCATAAGGAAAATATGGAAAGTATAAAATTAGATGAATATGAAAAGTGTACAAAGGATGAATTAATTGAAGTAGTAAAGAAACAAGGGCAGACAATGTTATTGTTTGAACATATAGAAGCTTATGGACACTATCTTGAAGGTTGGACAGATATTTATTCTAATATAAATGCCAAAATATTGGTTGGTCGTACTGTATATGAATATAGAAAGAATATGATTCTTAGAAAAGTTTTTGAAGAAGGTCGTAAAAGTGGAATCAAATTTGTTCTTTTTAAAGGATTGGTTTTGGCGGATCTTTATCCAAATTATACACAACGTAGTTCGTGCGATACTGATTTGTTTATAGACAAGAAAATAAAAGATAGGGCAATAGATTTAATATTAGGTATGGGATATGAAATAGTAGAGGATCATTGTAAGGATGAGGTTACAGTATTTCATAATGAAGAGTATATGCATAATATTGAACTTCATACATGCCTATGGGAGGATTTTAAAGGAAAGAGAATGGATATTCTTGAGTCTTTTGAGTTGACAAATCCCAGCCATTTTGTAGAAATGAAGGCGTGTGGTATAGAGATAACGACTCTTGGTTATGAAGATCATTTGATATATCAGATGTTTCATGTTATAAAACATTTTTCTTTGGAAGGTGTTGGATGTAAGTATCTAGTTGATGTTACATTATATGTTAATAAATATGGTGAGAAAATAGATTTTGAGAGTTTTTGGGATAAAATGAATCAGTTAGGGTATACACGTTTTTGTTATTTCTTTTTTACAATTTGTGTTGAATTTCTTGGAATGGATAAAACGATTCTCAATGGAAAAAATATACCAATGGGAAAGGAATATTTGAGCTTTGTTGAAGATTTAATGAGAATTGGGAATAGAGACGATGAGAAAGAAGCAAGCTGGCAAATTATGGGAATGATGACACCATATTTTACGGGAGAGAAAACTGCTAAGCATACTAGCTTTCAGAGAAAACTTCAGGTTATTTTTCCGAGACCAAAAGATCTTCCGGATGATTTGAACTATGCGAAGAAATGTCCAATTTTATTACCGATTGCATGGGTACATAAGGTAGCCAGATATTTAATCAAGCGCAAGAAACATAAAGATGATTGGTATAATCCTTCAGAAAAGTTAAATGTTGCGGATAAGCGTATTAAGTTAATGAACGATATGGGATTGGTGGATGAACAATGAATAAGTTAATTAAATTTTTAAAAGATTGGAGAAATCAGGCAAAGTATGGAAAGTGGTTATTTTGTTATACCAAACCTTATATGCCTAAGATTTTTTTAATAATGCTTTTTGGAATACTATCATCCGTGATGAGCACATATATGGCTGTTGTGTGTAAAGGTTTAATTGATTCTGCGATAGGTGGAAATATTATTATTACAGCTTTGATTGTGTATATTTCGATAACCGTTCTTATGATGGTTATCGATACGGTAGGCCAGTTGATATCAGTTGTTTTAGATGAAAAATTTTCTTTTGGCATTCGAAAACAGGTATATGAGCAAATTATTAATTCTCATTGGATGTCAATAAAGAAATATCATACAGGTGACTTGATGACTAGACTTACTAGTGATGCAGGTGCAATCGCAAATGGTATTATTTATACCATTCCTACGATTATCCAATTGTTTGTTACATTATGTTTGTGTTTTGTTACATTGTTTTACTTCGAACCGATGCTTGCATTGATGGCATTGGTTATTGGACCAGTTGCGGCTGTTATTAGTCTTGTATTAGGAAAAAAATTAAAAAAGTTACAAGAGAAAGTACAAGAATCTGAATCGAAGTATCGCTCATATGTACAAGAAAGTCTCGCTAACTTATTGATTGTGAAGTCTTTTGTGAATGAAGATTATGCAACTAAAAGATTGGTTGAACTCAGGGACGAAAGATTCAAATGGGTATATAAGAAAAGTAAGGTAAGTATTGCAAGTTCAACTGCAATGTCATTTGTTTTTCAATTGGGATATATTGTTGCGTTTACATATGGTGCATTGAATGTATCTTCAGGTAATATTTCTTATGGTACAATGACATTATTTTTAACTTTGATTAATAGAGTTCAATCACCAATTGTTGGACTTGCACAGCAGATACCTAAGATAGTATCCATCCTTGCTTCTGCAGGACGAGTAATGGAACTTGAAAACATTCCTTTAGAGGAAAAGGATAAGGAAAATATTCCAGTGACACAGGTTGGTATGGAAGTAAAGAATCTTTCATTCTGCTATGACGGGGAGAAGGAGAATGTGTTTACAAATGCAGATTTCTCTATTAAACCAGGTGAATTTGTAGCTATTTTAGGTGAATCTGGAATTGGTAAGACTACCTTGATTCGACTTGTTATGTCGTTTATGAGAGAATACGAAGGCGAAATTACCTTTGTAAACCAGGATGGAGAAAGAGAAGTGGCCAATGCAAAAACACGAGAGTTTTTATCCTATGTACCACAAGGTAACACCTTATTCTCTGGTTCCATTAGAGAGAATATCATGATGGGTAAATTAGATGCGACAGAGGAAGAGATTGAAGAAGCTTTGAAGATGTCTGCATCATATGATTTTGTGCAGGAACTACCGAATGGTGTTGATACAGTGATTGGTGAAAGAGGACATGGTATTTCAGAGGGTCAGGCACAGAGAATTGCCATTGCAAGAGCGTTGATCAAGAAGGCACCATTCTTAATCCTGGATGAAGCTACTTCAGCTTTAGATATGAAGACGGAAATGGATGTTATTCATGAACTTCAGAATCTGACTCCGAGACCAACATGTTTGATCATTACACATAGACCATCTATCTTGGATTATTGCGATAGACAGATTCTGATCGAGGATCAGAAAATCGTAAATAAAAAGTTGTAGAATGTTTTTTGTCTATAATAAACAAAAAACAGATGCTAAATTTGTAAATATTACAAAACTGTTAGAAATGAGGAAAAGTCACAAGAAATTGTGACTTTTCCTTTTATTCATGATATACTGTCGAGGATAATGAAATTAGTATGGGTAAATGGGAAGTAAGTTATGAAAAGTAAGATTAGTGTGATTGTTCCGATATATGGGGTGGAAAAATATCTGGAGCAATGTGTAAAAACAATTACGGAACAGACATATCAGAATCTGGAAATATTACTTGTTGATGATGGAAGTCCAGATCAATCGGGTGAGATAGCGGACAGACTGGCATTGACAGATGATCGAATCAAGGTGATTCATAAGGTGAATGGTGGACTATCTGATGCAAGAAATGTAGGTATAGAAGCATCTACTGGTGATTATCTGACTTTTATTGATTCTGATGATTATATACATCCACAGATGATGGAATTATTATTACAGGCTGTAGATGATGGAAAGAAGGATATCTCCATCTGTTCTTATGAAATGGTTTATGAAGGGAAAGAACCAGAAATTAAGAGATTTTCTTTACAGGATGTTAAGAAAGTTGATGGTCGGGAAATTCAACAGATTTATCTTCATCAGGATAAGAAGAGATTGAATTATACAGTTGCATGGGCAAAGATTTATAAGAAAGAAATATTTGCACATATTAGATATCCGAAGGGAAGGCTTCATGAGGACGAGTATACAACCTTTAGGACTTTGTATGAAGCAAAGGATATTGCATATATTGATATTCCACTTTATTTCTATTTATCTCGAGAAACTAGTATTATGGGTGAGTTTAAAGCCAAGAGATTTGATGTTTTTGGTGGTTATGAAACTCGAATGAATTATTATATGGGACATAAGGAATATAGTCTTGCAAAGGATACCTTCTTTCTAGGAATTCATATGATGGCACAATATCGTATGTGGATGAATCCAAAGAATGAGGATTGCAGCAAGGCATTAGCGACTAGTGTTTTACAATGGAAAGCATTGAAACGAAAGTATGGAAGTAACTGGAACTATTCATTTTCAGAGAAACTTGAAATGTGTATGTTTCAGATGGGCTTTGGTTTGTACTATACAATGTGGAAGCTTATTCGAAAATAGTACCCAGAGTTACTTGTGAAGTAATGGAGTGGAGTGTAGTGTATGGTATTATCGATTATTATACCTGTATATAATGGAGAAAAGTACATTAATGAATGTCTTTCTTCTATATTCGTATATCCAGGAGATGATATAGAAGTAATAGTTGTTGAGGATGGTTGTAAGGATCAAAGTGCTGTTATTTTGGATGAGTATGCAAAAGATGAGCCTCGACTAAAAGTGATTCATAAAGAAAATGGTGGTGTATCTGCAGCAAGAAATAGAGGATTACAAGAAGCAAGTGGCGATTGGATCTTGTTTGTGGATATTGATGATCTTATGGACGCTGGCAGTATGGATGCGATTATGAAGTGCATTCAGAATGAAACTGAAGCAGATATTATTTTTGGAAATTATATTGAAGTATCTGAGGATAATGAGAAACTGTGGGATTTTCCAGTGGCAGATAAGATTGCTGAGAAGCTTAACAATATGAATGAACAGCTTTTGTGCGGCTATTTATTGAATGCCTGTTGGGGAAAATTATATCGCAAAGCGATAATAGAAAGGGAAAATCTGCAATTTGACCATACCATGAAGATGGGAGAGGATCTTAAATTTGTAGCCCAATATTGTAAGTGTGTTACAAAGATTGCAGGTGTTCATCAGAGTATCTATCGATATAGACAGTTGTCATCTGGCGCTGTACTTACTAATAGAAGCAAGTTAGATGAAGCCAATATCAGAGACTTTATCAAGACTATTGTCTGTAAACAGGACTTTGCAGTCTTTCAAAATGTTTCAGAAGAGATGATCAGCAAGATGAACAGGGAATTTGCAAGCAATATATCTGCAAATTTGAATCTGATGATCAAAGCAGATGGTACACTCAAAGAAAAGAAAGAGAAGACAACTGGATTTATGGAAGAAGAGGTGATTTCTTCTATTATGAAATCAGTTTTGAAGGACCCACAAGTTTCATTAAAAAGAAAGCTGATGGGAAAAATGATAACTGGAAGATTATCTAGAAATCTATATGTAGAAATCAAGAATATTTTGAAATAATAAGTTGGAATAATAGAAAAAAACTTTCTATGTTTGGAGGATATGATGGAACAGGATTTGATCAGTATTGTAGTTCCGATATACAAGGTTGAGAAATATTTAGAGAAATGTGTTGAAAGTATCTGTAATCAGACATACCGTAACCTGGAAATTATTCTGGTGGATGATGGTTCACCGGATCAGTGCGGAGCTATGTGTGAAGAATATGCATCAAAGGATGATAGAATCAAAGTTATCCATAAAAAAAATGGTGGTCTTTCAGATGCGAGAAATGCTGGAATTGATGTGGCGAAGGGAACTTACATCGGTTTTGTAGATAGCGACGATTATATTCATCCTAGTATGTTTGAGATATTATATAAAGCCGTGAAAGAGAATGATGCGGAGATTTCTGTTTGCAATTTTTTTAAGGTTGAGGACGGAGAATATGTCAATTATAAAGGAATAAGCAATGTAAATTCAGTAGTGTTTGATACTGAAAGAGAGTATGCACAGTACGCTTTTGAAGAGAAAACAATGGATTTCTTTACCGTTGCATGGAACAAATTGTATAAGAGGGAACTTTTTGATGAAATCCGTTATCCTTTTGGAAAGATTCATGAGGATGAGTTTACGACTTATAAACTCTTCCATTTGTCAAAGAAGGCTGTATATGTAAAGGAAGACTTATATTTTTATGTACAACGAGCAGGCAGTATTATGGCCAATGGGTTCGATGAAAGGTCTTTCCATAAATTAGAGGCTTACGAGGAACGTTTGAACAGGTATGCAAAAGAAAAACGATACGAATGGTATGAAAGAGTATTGTTTATGTATCGTTTATATCTTGTTCAGTTTCATAAGCGAATTAAAAATGCTGGTGGCGATGTTGATAAATTGAAGGGTTATCATCAAGTCTACAAAGAGCAGGTATTTAAAAATTGGCTGAAATTGCCAATAGGGTTTGTTAAAAAAATTGGATATTTGTATTTAGCTTTATTTCCAGAAAAATATTATGTAAGATAAGGGTGGTTAAGAGATGAGTATAATGGAAAACGAGTTAATCAATGTAATCATACCAATATTTAATGCGGAGAATTTTATGGATCGATGTATCCAGAGCATTGTGGAACAAACATATCAGAATATACATATTATTTTGGTAGAAGATTGTTCTAGCGATCATTCATTAGAGAAATGCTATGAATGGGAAAAAAAGGACAATAGGATTGAAGTTATTGCATTAGAGAAGAACGGGCGTGCGGGGAATGCCAGAAATGTGGGATTGGATCATATTGATTTAAATGAAGGTTATGTTGTGTTTATCGATTCTGATGACTACGTTCATCCGAATTATATTACTTACTTATATGAGTTACTTATAAGAACAGGAGCAGATTTTTCATGGGTTTCTGTCCATAATACTTTTGAGAAAGAAAAATTAGAATTTGCGGAGATTGATTTTAAAAAGGAATATCCCCAGGAAGAGATGTCGGGAGAGGAATTATTAAAGCGAGAAGATCTTCGAATCATGTATTGCATGGTATGGGGAAAACTATGGAAGGCAAGTTTGTGGAAAAATGTCAGATTCAAGACAGAGTATCATTTTTATGAAGATGGTGCCACAACCTTCAAAGCGATTTACAATGCAAAAAAAGTGGTGTATTCAGATATTCCTTTGTACAATTATTATTATTCTCCTGATTCCAACACAAGAAGTGATTTATCTGAAGTGAAATTGAGGGATGGTCTCCAAACGGAGATTGATAAGATTCAGTTTTATCAGAAAATGCACGAAAAGGAACTTGTGGAAATGGCATATGTTGCTTACTTAAGCACATTGTTGATTTTGATACAGAGTAGTAAGGGTATTTCCGAATTAGAGGAATTGAGAAAAGAAGCGAAGCAGTTGTACAAAAAGGATTATATGCGTGGTGTAAGAAACAAACAGATTTCGAAGGTACAACGTTGTAAGTATGTATTGTATCGCTTTTTCCCAGATGTTCAGAGGGTTTGGATTGCATTAAAACAAAGGAAATATAGATAGTTAAAGGAAATGCAATTATGGAAAAAAAATTAGTTTCAATTGTTATCCCAATGTACAATGCGGAGGACTATATTGGTAAAACAATAGAGTCATTATTGATTCAGGATTATGAGAATATTGAGATATTAGTTGTAGATGATGGTTCAAAAGATCATTCCTTGGAAAATGCAAAGAAATACGAGCAAATTGACTCAAGAGTGAAAGTTTATCATAAAGAAAACGGTGGTGTTTCAGAAACGAGAAACTATGGAATACAGTGTTCTAAAGGTTTCTACATTATGTTTTTGGACAGTGATGACTATATGGAAAAAAATGCAATTTCCTATATGGTTTCTAGATGCGAAGCAGAAGACGCGGATTCTGTTGTTGCATCCAGATATGAGGATTATGTCGATGAAGGAAGAGTAGATACCTATTGTATCAAGGATGCAGTTTATGAAATTAAATCTGAAAAAGATAGATTAGTTTTTTTAGCAAAACATTATCTTCAGAATGATATTTTTTGTGAAGTATGGAATAGATTATACAAAAGTGATATCGTTAAGAATAATCAGATTATTTTTTCGAAAGATTTAAAAGTTGGAGAAGACAAACTATTTAATCTGATTTATTTATTGTATGTAAATAAGATTGTTGCTAGTAGTGAAAAACTATATCATTATCGCATCTATAGTAACTCTACAATGGGTGATGATAGAAATTCCTTTCATAAGCATGGAAAACATTATTTTAAAATGTGTGAGGAATTTTATTCTTATTTAAAGAGTCATTTTTCAAATGGGTATGTATATGGCAAGGTTCATTTGTTGCTTTCAGGAATGATGCATCAGGTTTATTATCAGCTAGATGATAATCACTTTTTTGAATATGCAAAGAAGAACAGAGGAGAATCAGGTGAAACAAATTTTATTAATTGGTATAATAAATTATCATGGAATGATAGAATAGAGATTCTTCGATTATATAACCTTGACCATTCGGGAAAAGAGAAGATGGGATATGATATTGCAAAAGAATCGTATCTTTCGGGGAAACTAAATAATAAGATCAGTTACATGTTTGGTTTGTATTATTTTAAAGTATGGAAAAAACTGAACGAAAAAAGATATTAAGCGGTAAAGACAAGATGAAAAAAGCGTTAATAAGAGCATTTGTTTCAAAAAATTTAGGGGATGATCTTTTCATATACATTCTGTGTAAGAGATATCCTAACACACATTTTTATATCACAGGACCAGAAAAAAACAGGTATATTGAGGATATTGCTGAGAATTTAACTTTTATATCTGTGGATTCTGTATTTGGTAAGATATGTAATAAGATTTACAAGATTAAATTAAAGTTTCAAAAGATTTTCATGCTTAGGGAAGAAGCTGTTTTAAATTTTCTTAGTTTCTTTTTTAAGAATAATATATTGATATCAGGATCATTTTTCATTGAAAGTCCTTATTGGGATCAGGTGGTAAGAGATCGTGACTGGTATAAAAGAAAGCCTTTCATCATTGGATGTAATTTTGGACCTTATATAAATGAATCCTATAAAGAGTTGTATAAGGTATTATTGAAAGATGCAAAACAGGTTTGCTTTAGGGACAAAGTATCTTATGATATGTTTCCAGATTTATCAAATGTTTCTTATGCGCCTGATATTGTGTTTAATTTACAGGAACAAGGTGCTTCTTCTAAGGTTGAGGACGAGTACTATATTATTTCTGTGATTGATGTGAAAAAGGATGATGATAAGAAATTATCACAGGTAGAACAGAAGTATGAGGAAATATTGTGTACGATTTCCAAGAATCTGTTAGCGAAAGGGAAGCGCATAGTATTTATGTCTTTCTGTAGTAGACAGGGTGATGACGCAGTGATTGATAGGATTATGAAGCAATTAGATAGCAATCAGGTGGAAACTTTTTATTATGAAAAAGAAGGAATTTATAAATCACTAGAATTGTTTCAGAATTGTCAAGGCGTTGTAGCATCTAGATATCATGGAATTATTCTTGGTATGTTATATCGAAAGGATATTTTGCCAATTTCTTATAGTGACAAGACCATCAATGTATTAGCGGATTTGAACTATGAGGGCCAGATCATAGATCTTCTTCGATTGTCGGAGATTGATATGAGTAATATGGATTTACTTTTTGGACGCTTGGAAGATGAAAAGCTTCAGGAAGTGATACAAAATGCAAAGAAACATTTTGAAATGTTAGATAAAGTGTTGCACTAGTGACTTGAATAAACCATCACTTAGTAAAGGGGACAATTATGAAAGTTGGAATTATGTCTATGCAGAGAGTACCAAATAACGGGTCTTTTTTGCAGTCGTATAGCCTAAAGAAAAATATTGAAAACATGGGACATGAGGTTGTTTTTGTGGATTATAAACCAGGTCCTGTATTGATTGAAAGCGAAAAGGTTCAGGAATCCAAGCTTTTTCAGTATGTTGAAAAGGCAAAGAAGCATTTTTGCTATCCACGAAAAAACAATGAAACATGGAATCATGATTGTCATGAATTTGTTTTGTGGGAAAAAGAGTATCGTGAAAAAATGATGCCACTTTTAAAATTATCAGAGAAACCAGAATACCAGACAAGTGTGGATCTGCTTGTGATTGGTAGTGACGAGGTGTTTAACTGTTTGCAGCCTAATCCGGAAGTTGGATTCTCGAAACAGTTATTTGGTGGAGAGAATAATGCCAAAAATGTAATCTCTTATGCTGCTTCTTTTGGTAACACCAGTTTATCGGGTTTGAAACAGTATGGTATTGATCAGGAAGTTGCTGGATTGTTAAAGGATATGGATGCGATTTCTGTTAGAGATAAGAATTCTGTTAATATGGTTCAGAAATTAACAGAAAAAACACCAGAATATCATGTGGATCCAGTATTCTTGTATGACTATGAACAAGAGGTTCCAAATACTGTTCCAGAATCAAATTATATAGTGGTTTATGCGTATAGTAAGAGAATTAGTCAGAAGGAAGCAAAGGCAATCCTTAAGTTTGCCAAGAAACATCAGAAGAAGATTATTTGTTTGGCAGGTGCACAGGAATATTTTGGTGGATTTATTAAGACAAATCCGTTCGAAACATTGGCATATGTAAAAAATGCAGATTATGTGATCACAGATACATTCCATGGTACTGTTTTCTCAATTAAGTATAATAAGAAATTTGCCTCACTTGTTAGAACCGGTGAAGGTAAAGCTTATGGAAACAGCAATAAGATGGAAGATTTGCTTGGAAGATTTCATTTAGAAAATCATATTATTCATGATATGAATAAATTAGATTCTATTCTTACCATGGATCAGAATTTTGAGCAGGTAAATGATCTGATTAATAAAGAGAAAAAACATAGTTTAGCATATTTATCAGATTATTTAAAACAAAAGTAAAGAAAAGAAGGAATTAGTAATGGATAATAAAAAAAGAATAGCAATCAATATGGTTTCACAGATGGTTGTATTTGCAGTAAACTTGATTGTGAATTTTGCATTAACCCCTTATGTCACAGAGCATGTGGGTAAGGATGTATATGGATTTGTAAATCTGGCCTTTCAGTTTACAGGATATGTAACTTTGGTTACCACAGCATTAAATGCAATGGCTGGACGATTTATTACAATTGCTTATGCAAAACAGGATTATCAAAAGGCAAATATGTATTTTTCATCTGTTATGGCAGGCAACTTTATTGTATCAGCAATATTATTGATTCCATCCTTTACGATGATTTTTTTCTTGGATCATATTTTGAAACTTCCAGTTGCACATGTGAACGATATTAAATTATTGTGGTTATTCATTTTTGCAAACTTTTTGGTTTCATTATTCATGAACGGATACAGTGTATCAACCTACACTGCTAACAGATTGGATCTATCTGCAAAAAGAAATTTGGAAAATAAACTCTTATATGCAGCAGTTATTTTTTGTAGTTTCTTTTTCTTTGAAGCAAAGGTTTGGTACATAGGTTTTGCCAACTTTATTTGTGGTTTTTATTTGATCATTTATAATGTGAAATATACCAAGAAATTAACACCAGAATTACATTTTACAAAGGCAGCAGTTAAGGTTTCAGCAGCGCTGGAACTTATTAAAGTAGGTATTTGGAATACCGTACAGCAGTTGGCAAGTATATTGATCAATGGATGCGATATGTTGATCACCAACCTATACATAGATGCAGCATCCATGACTATGATGGGGTTTGCTAAAACAATGCCAACACATTTGATGTCCATTATTGGTATTGTATGTAGTTCATTTGGACCACAGATGACAATTCTTTATGGTAAAGGTGAAAAAGAAGAGTTTGTGAGATATACAAAGAGTGCCATTAAAGTGTGTGGCTTTATATGTTCTATTCCAATTTTGGGATTTGTTGTTTTTGGATACAATTTCTTTGGATTATGGCTGCATTCATTGGATTCTAAAGATATTATGATGGTACAGATCCTCTCAGTAATGATTCTTGCCCAGACCATATTTGACGTTTATATTTATCCATTGTATACAGTAAATCAGATTACTTGTAAACTACGAATTCCAGTATTTGTATCATTAGGAATTGGTGTTGCCAATATTATTGGATCCATTGCATTGTGCGAATTAACAGACCTTGGTGTTTATGCAATTCAGATTGTAAGTAGTGTGTTATTAACTGCGAGAGTATTCTTCTTTGCACCAATTTATGCGGCGTATGTATTAGAAGAAAAGTGGTATACATTCTATGGACCATTGTTTCGTGGAACATTATCCTCAGCAATTGTTGTAGTTGTATTTGTTGGAATTGAGCGCTTAGTTTCTATTCATTCATGGTTAGAATTGATCATCGTTGCTATTCCGTGTGGTATTATCGGTTATATTATCAATTACCTGATTGTATTGGATAAGAAAGAACGTACTATGGTAAAAGAATTGATTCAGAAGAAACTAAAGAGAAAAAATGTATAGAGATATGTGGATATTGTATGTAGAAAGATGAGTGTATCGTGGATAGAATATGTGATTTGAAGAAATGCGCTGGCTGTTATGCCTGTGCGAATATATGTCCGAAAAAATGTATTACAATGGTTTATGATGAACATGGCATTTTATTGCCTTCTATTGATCATGACAAGTGTGTTGATTGTAAAGCCTGTCAGAATGTTTGTCCTGTGAATCATCCTGTTGAGAAACGTAAGGCAAAGAAAGCGTATGCTGCTTGGCATTTGGATGAAAACACAAGAAAAAGAAGTGCTTCTGGTGGAGCCGCTATGGCATTCTATGAAACGATGGTAGAAAAAAGTGGCGTTTGTTTTGGTACTAGATTTGATAAGAATCTTGACTTAATGATTCAGACAGCAACAACCTTAGACGAGGTACATGAGTTTAAAGGATCAAAATATGTTCAGGCAATGGTTGGGAATAGTTATTCTGAAACGAAAGCATTTTTGGACCAGGGAAAAGAAGTGTTATATGTGGGACCCCCTTGTCAGATTGCAGGTTTAAATAATTATTTAAGGAAAGACTATTCGAATTTAGTCACAGTTGATCTTATTTGCCATGGAGTACCGTCAATCAAATATTTAAAAGATCATGTAAATGATATTCAAAAAAATCTTGAAAAGCAGGTTGATAATGTTACTTTTCGTGGCGCATATAGTTTTGAATTAGCATTGTTCCATGAAGGAGAATTGTTATACCGAAAGGATCGTTTCTTGGATAGTTATTTCACAGGTTTCTTAAATGGTTTGTTTTATAGAGAAAACTGTTACTCATGTCCATATGCTTGTGATGAAAGAGTCAGTGATCTAACGATTGGTGATTTCTGGGGACTGGGTACAGAGTCTCCTTGTGAATATACAATAGGAAATGGAGTATCAGTGATTATTCCAAATACAGAGAAAGGTCAAGCGTTTTTGATGGAAGCATCAAAACGACTGTTTGTTGATGAAAGACCTGTATTAGAAGCGATTCATGGTAATGCACAGCTGATGCATCCAAGTGAGCGGAATGCGAACAATGAGCGTTTTATGAAGCTGTATAAAGAAAATGGATTTCATGATGCAGCCTGGGAATGTACCAAAGAGGATATTGAGGCGTATAAGAAAAGCACAAAGCATAATTTTTTAAAGCGATGTGTTAGAAAAACAAAGAGAGTATTGAAGTAAATGTAGTGAGGAAGTTTTATGGTGAAGGGATTAATAAGTGTAATTGTACCCGTATACGGGGCGGAGAAGTATCTTTCCAAATGTCTGGACTCCATTATCCATCAGACTTATCAGGAGTTAGAGATAATCCTTGTAGAAGATGGTAGTCCAGACCGTTCCGGCGAAATATGTGATGCTTATGCAGCAAAGGATGGAAGAATCAAAGCAATCCATCAAGAGAATGGGGGCGCTGCGGTAGCAAGAAATGCCGGATTGGATATTGCAACAGGAGAGTATATTGGATTTATTGATCCAGATGATTACATTTCTCCTTTCTTTTATGAAGAATTGTATAGGGCATTACAGGAACAGGATGCAAGTATTGCAATATGTGATTACCAGACATTTGCAGAGAATACAGAACCTGAATTGCAGAAAGAGGCAGCAGATCAGACAACTTATGAAATGCTCTGTACAGATCAGGAGAAGATTCGTTATTCCTTTTTAGAAAAGTATGTGCACTCCATTCTTTTGTGGAATAAGCTTTACAAAAGAGAGATATGGAATAAGCTGCGTATGCCGGAGATTAGAGCATATGAAGATGAGGCAGTGTTATATAAGATCTTATATGAAGCAGAGAAAATGGTATATCTTCATAAAGAATTATATTTTTATATGATACGTGAAAAGGGCAGTATTACCACATCAGACTTTTCTGAGAGACGTTTGGTTCGTTTAGATGTTCTGCAGGAAAGAATGGAATATTATATTGCAAAAGAGAAATGGAATTATTTTTTAGAATCCTTATTTGTATATAAAGCGGATTTGTTAAAAGTGACAGACTTGATCCAACAATCATCCGGTTACTCTATGAATCTGTTACATAAATATAAAAAGAAATATAATCAGCTTTGTTTTACAAAGTTATGGAAGTGTGATACATCATTAAAAAATAAAGTGACCTATATTTGGTATGCATTGTTTCCAAAGTGGTATAAAAACCATTTAAGATAAAAATCATTATTACGCTATGAGGGGGATTAATATGGGTAATAAGGGGGAAGTTGTATCAGTAATTGTTCCAGTTTACAATGTAGAGGCGTATGTATCAAAGTGTCTGCAATCCATTGTTCAGCAAACATATGATAATTTGGAAATTATCATAATCGATGATGGATCAAACGATGGTAGCGACCAGATTTGTGAGCAGTTTGCCAAAAAAGATGATCGGATACAAGTGATTCATCAGGAAAATAGAGGATTATCTGCTGCAAGAAATCTAGGCTTGGATCGATGTAATGGAGAATATATTCTATTTGTGGATTCAGATGATTATCTGGATTCATCTATGATTGAAAAGCTGATGCTGTTGATTAGCAAGTATCAGGTTTTGATTGCTACTTGTGATTTCCAAAGGGTTTATTCTGATCAAGAGATAAAGACGCATGTTCAGGATACGTTTGAAGGCGTATATGATGTTCAGAAGTCTGTGGGTGAAATCCTGGGAGAACGTATCGTTTTGTATACAGTTGTGTGGAATAAATTATTTCATAGAAGTTGTTTTGAAAACCTTCGATTTCCAGAGGGTAGAATTTATGAGGATGAATTTATCACCTATAAATTGATCCATCAGGCAGAAAGAGTTGCCATCACCAATGAAAGATTATATTTTTATCTGCAAAGATCAGGCAGTATTGTCAATACCAAGATAATGGATAGAAAAAAGGACTTTTTTGAGGCATACCAGGAAAGAATCGATTTCTATAGAAAAAGGCAAATGTTTGATTATTACTACAAGATGTTATGCTTATATCGGTATTGGTTGATCGATACAAAGGAAAAGAAAGAAGTTAGTAAGAATTTAAGTAGTAAGATTAGAGAGTATTACAGAAAAGAAGTGATGGGTAATATTTTAAAATGTTCTGTCAGTTTTTCTGAGAAAATGGGACATGTTTTGTATGCATTATGTCCGCAACTATATATGTATGTAAAGTGATATTGGAGTGGTTAGATGAAGGATTGCAAGATTTCAGTAATTGTACCGGTTTACAAAGTAGAAAAATATTTAAAAAGATGTGTAGACTCAATTATAAATCAGACATATCAGAATCTGGAAGTGATTTTGGTAGACGATGGATCACCGGATGGGTGTGGGGCTATTTGTGATGAGTATGCAGCAAGAGATAGCAGAGTGATTGTCATTCATCAAGAAAATGGCGGTCAGTCTAAAGCTAGAAATGAAGCGATGAAAATCGCAACAGGTGAATATTATTGCTTTGTTGATTCAGATGACTATATGAGTGAAGACTTAATCAATGTTTTATATCAGATGATTATTGATTATGATGCACAAGTATCTATGAGTGGTTTTTGTAATTTTAAAAATGATTATGTGACAGATCAGGATATTGTAAATAGTCAGAGTGAAATTTTTGAGCTCACAGGTTATGAGTGTATACAGAATATGCACATGGTACATGATGAGCTATATGTAGTTATGTGGGGAAAACTTTTTCATAGAAGCCTCTTTGAAAATGTCCCATTTCCAGAAGGTAGAATATGTGAAGATTTAGCAGTTTTATTTAAAATATTTGATAAATGTAAGAAAGTGGTATATACAAAGGAAACACTTTATTATTATTTTAGGGGAAATGAAAGTAGTTCTACTTTTAGTATCAAAGACAAGTTTTATCAAGATGTTTTTTTAGCGTTGGAAGAAGAAATTCAATATTTACATATACATCATAATGAGTTAGTGGATTATCCAACGAAGACATATATGTATTGGACGTTTGATTATTACTACAAGCTAAAGAAGAAAAAATGTGAAGATAAGGAAAAACTGAGAGGCCTTCATAAATTATTTCAGAAGCTATATAGAGAATGTAAAGGTTTGCCAAAAGAAAAGTTTTATGTTTTCTTTTACTATATGCCAGATTTGTATTGTTTGATCAAGTAACAGTGCCATAAAATGCAGGAGATAAGATGATGAAAAAAATACTGTTTTATAGAAATATTGAAGAAATTGAATATGGTATTTACCAGACAATAGATTATCATACGATTGATGAAACGATTCAGAGTGAAAGAAAAGGAAATTGCCCTAATTTTGGAAATAAAGTCTGGTTACAGGGATTAATTTCTGAATTAACAGCCGATGGAGTTTCTTATGAATTTTGGAATCCAGAAATGCTATATGAAGAGATAAATGAAAGATTTGATTGTATGATCAAACCTTGTGCTAATATTTTTTCAATTGACTATGCGTATAGATTGGAAGAATTGGCGGAAATTTTTTCGCATATTCATATTCCGATTTTTATTATTTCCTGTGGTATTCAGATTAATGAATACAAAGACATGGATCGAGTGATTAGTGTCATAAAAGAGCCTGCAACAAAGTTTATCAAGTCAGTGTATAATAAGGGCGGTGAATTTGCTCTTCGTGGACATATTACAAAAGAATTTTTTGATAGGTTAGGTTTTTCTTCAGCAGAGGTTACAGGTTGTCCTTCTTTATATCAGAATGGTAGAAATCTATCTATCACTAAGAGAGAGGTTTCTTTTGAACAGTTTAAGGCAGTTGTAAATGGTCAAAATTATCACATGTCTACACCATTTTATATGAACATTTTCAAAAAACATCCAAATAGTATTTTTATGGATCAGGATCATTATTATAATTACATGTATAATCCTGAGTTTCTTCCAGCTGAGTTTACAATGAAACAGATGCTAAAATATGTTAAGGATGAGGGAGTTCTTGGCTTGGATCTTGTATCATCTAATAGATTGCATTTGTTTGCAGATATTCCAAATTGGATGATGTATTTAATGAAAGATTCATTTGCTTTATCTTTTGGTGCCAGAATTCATGGAAATATTATGTCATTATTAAGTGGCGTGCCAGCATTATTGCATCCATGTGACTGCAGAACTGAGGAAATGGCTGATTTCTATGAAATTCCAACTATTTCCGATGCAGAATTAAAGAATACAAAAGATGTTTACGAGTTATATGAAAAACTGGATTATTCTACATTTAATAAGAATTTTGGTAGTAAGTATGATTTCTATAATAATTTCTTTGTAAAACATGGAATTATAGATACTCATTTAAATGAGAAAAATACATTTTTAGATTTACCAAGTAATCACAATGGTGAGATACCATATAAGGTGAATGAGTCAAAACTAGAGATGTTACAGAAAGCTTTGAAAAAGAATAGAAATTTGTATGAGCTGGAAAACAAGTTGTTTAGGATCTACCGAGGCATCAAATAGTAGTTCGGAGGAGATGAGACAATGAAATTAAAAGACCGTATACTCAACAAATGTAAATCGTTGTATGTAAATTATAAAGTATTTCCAAAAGAACTAGCTAAGAAACAGCCACTGTATGTTTCTTATCAGACAAAGTGTTTGGGATTGAGAAAAGGATGTATTGAACTTAGAAGTGATAATATATACCCAGGTATGATTCAGTTTGGAATTAAAGCAAGTGTAGGTTTACATGGCTCAGAACAGTCATATTTAACATTCTCACCAAAAGCAAAGTTGATCTTTCATGGAAAAGCAGATTTATCAAAGGGAATGTCATTGAATGTTTATGAAAGTGGACTGCTGGAAATTGGAGATAACTTATTCGCCAACGGTGTTTGCATGATACGCTGTAGACATCATGTTACTGTTGGAGATAATAATATGTGGGGCTGGAATGTTGTGATCATGGATGGAGATGGACATCCAATTAGAAATGAAGAGAAAAAGATTATTAATTATGACAGACCTATTTGTATTGGTAATAATGTATGGCTTGGTGCATATTCAAAAATTTTAAAAGGTGCGGATATCAAGGATGGATGTATTGTGGGTTTAGGAAGTACTGTTACAGGACGAAATGAACATGAAAACTCTGTTCTTGTTGGAACACCAACAAGAGAATGTAAAAATAATGTTTCGTGGGATCGTGGAGAATTCCCAAAAGAGGATGAGGCGTAATATGAGTGAATTAGTATCGATTATGATTCCTGCATACAATGCAGAAAAATATATTGGGAGATGTTTACAGTCTTTGATTGAACAAACATATCAAGATATTGAAATTGTTGTAGTAAATGATGGATCCAAGGATTCTACAAAGCAAATATGCGAAGAGTATGCTGCAAAAGATGCAAGAGTACGTTTGATTACACAGGAAAACGGTGGAGAAGGAGCAGCAAGAAATACTGGATTAAAAGAATCTAGAGGTAAGTATTTATGCTTTGTTGATGCAGATGATTATGTGAAACCAGAATTTGTTGAAAATATGATCAATATGCAGAAAGATAATGATGCTGGAATGGTGATTTGTGGATTTACAGAACTGAAAGGTGAGGCTGTATTAAATGAAACATCAGGTCCTGTAAAGCATATGAATCAGGAACAGGCTATGGAGCAGTTGCTTCGTGAGGACTCCTTTAAGGGCTATGTATGGAATAAGATGTTTGATCTTGATATTATTAGGAATTATCAGCTCTCATTTGATACATCACTGGCTGTTTGGACAGATGTACTATTTGTTTTTCAGTATATGCTACATATTCAGAAAGTGGTATTTGACCCAACACCAATGTATTATTATATTTATGTGGAGTCATCTGCTTCTCATGCAGCTAATCATTTATTAGGAGTAGAAAAATCGTATTGTGCAATTCGAGCAAAGGAACAGATGATTAAAGATATTCCAGCTAATTATCAATTGGTAAAGAAACAAATCGCTGTTAGATTTGTACAGAGTTCACTTGCGACTATTCGAAACATTGGTTATTGGGGGAAAGATAATTCTAATGAAGAATATTATCAGAAATGTAAAAAATATATCAAAGATAATAAGAAGCTTGCAAAAGATAGATTATCAACAAAAGAGCGTATATTAGCATTTTTATCATGTAATATGCCGAGCTTACTTTTTAAATTGTATAAGAAGAAGGCTTCATAAAATAATAGATTAAATGTTTATTGACTGATAGGGGGAAAATGTACCAGTTAACATCCAACATGCCATTTGTTGTTTTGGCTTATCCTTTATTTCTTTTAATGATTTTGTTAGGAATTAAGAAAGTTCATTTAAGGGGAATCAAGGAAGAAAAATTGATTTTTTGCATAGATGATACAAACTATTTACGTGGGATAGCTGCACTTATGGTGTTGTTTACGCATTTAGCTCAAAAACTAATATCACCAGGATTGATGTTTTGGTATTGGTTTTTTGGGTTCCTTTCAGTAGGATTTTTTATGTTTGCATCAGGATATGCGTCTTATGTGCAATTTCAAAAAAAGGGAAGGGAAGTTTTTAAAGGGTATGTTCGCAAAAGATTGGTTAGACTATATGTTCCATTTTTAGTTGTAACAAGTATTTTTGTAATATGTTATAGGGTCTCTTTTAGAAACTATTTGACTAGCTTATATACTATTCAGTTGGCAATTTCAGATAATCCATCCGAATGGACACCAGTGTGGTTTATTATAACCGTTTTTATTTTATGAATTTGCTTTCTAATATCTTTTCGCTTTTTTAGAGAAAAAAATGCAATGATAGTGGATTTAATATTGACCATTATTTATATTGTTGTTATGTGGAAACTAGGATTTGGATTCTGGTGGTATAATACTGCTTTGGCATATTATTACGGTATTTTATTTGCAAAATATAAAGGAAAAGTAATTCAAATCATATCAAAGAAATTCTTTATTGTACCGGTAGCAGTATGTATGGTATTATTGTTAGGTGATGTTTATTTTATGTCGACTGGACACTACACATTTTTTCCACAGTCTATTGCAGTGATTTTGTCATTGATATGTGTAGTATACTATTTTGGTAAAGTGGAAATTAAGAAATGTTTATTGAGTTATATAGGTGAGGCTTCATTAGAATTGTTTTTGGTACAGGGACTTAGAGGTCTTTATTTTAACAATGATTTAGTGAGACCAGGTATTTATATGGCGGTGTGGATTATACTGATTGTATGGATTTCATATGGAGTCTTTAAATTTGATCAGTATTTATTAAAAAATAAAGGGATAATTGGGAAATAAATTGTAAGGAAAAGGGTTTTAAGTGAAGAAGTTTTTGGTAGTATTGTTGGGAGTGTGTATTGTTTTTGAAGGGTGTCAAAAAAATACCACTTCAGTATCGTCGGAACCTGAAACTAGTGTAGCAGATTTCGCAAAGGAAACGGAAAGTTTTGCTGAAAACGATGAGTCAATCGAAACAGAAGAGAGTACGGATGATGGTAGAGAATTCAATCAGAATCTCTGTGAATACAGTTTTGATGAAGAAAAAAACAGGTATTTAATTTGGAGTGATGAGTTTGAAGCGGATAGCTTGAATCTTGATGTGTGGTCGACACCTACTGGATATCTAAGAAATAGGGAATTGCAATATTATACCAAGGAAGCTATTTCGGTTCACGATGGAATTGCTACGATTCAAGCAACTAGAGATGATTCATACGAGGGATACTCTTGGATAAGTGGCGAAATGGAATTATTGGGTAAAAAAGCATTTCAAAACTGTTATATGGAAGCAAAAATCAGGATGAGTACGGCGAAGGGCTTTTGCCCAGCATTTTGGACCATGGGAGATACGATTCAAGGTTGGAATTGGCCAAAGTGTGGAGAAATAGATATTTTTGAAGTTCCAGGATCAACAATTAATACAAATTTTCATGCCGCTTCATTGGATGATACGCATAAAGCGTTTGGAGGAAATCAATTTTCAAACATCGATTATGAAAATTGGCATGTTTATGGAATGGAAATGAAGGATGGTATCGTTAGATTATTTCTTGATGGTGAAGAAATAAGCGTTGTTGATTCTTCTAATTATGAATTCTATGAGGATGTGAATCCTTTTCAATTGTGTCAATATCCGATTTTGAATATTGCAGTTGGTGGCATGGCTAGTAATGGAGAACCTGATCCAGACGTAAATGAAACAAGCATGGATATTGATTACGTACGAGTTTATTCTTTAGAAAATGCAGATTTATCAGAAATCATCCCAACTAATTTTCAAATGGAATATTTAGGTAACGGAAATCGTTTTTCAAATTTTCAAGTTGTAGTAGGTGATACAGTTCAATTGTTTCCTGTATATGAACCAGCTACATGCGTTGGGGGTGCGATTATTTCCAGTGTTGTTGATAATGAGGAAGTTTGTACCTGCGAGTGTGGATATATTAAGGCGCTAGCACCAGGAGAAACAAAGATTTCATTTGTTGACAGCAATGGAATTAAGAATGAAATACATGTGATAGTGGTTGAAACAAAAGCAACCTCTTCCATAGATGATTGCTGGATCAATGAGGTTACATTAAATCAACAAGAAATCTGGGAAAGTGGCTTTTATGGAAATGACGGTGTGTTTCAAAATGATCCAAGTCGCGTATATACAGTTGGCTATGCCAAAATCTTACCAAATACTTGTTATCAGAAGATTTCGGATGGGGCACCATCTATTCTAGTGACTGTGTTTGATGAAGGGAAAAAGTTTATAAAAACATATGATTCGACGATTCAAGAATTTACAACACCAGAGAATGCGGCATATTGTATTGTTAGTATTAAGTTTGTGGAGGGATCGTTGAAAGCTGATAATTATTCAAGAATAATGGAACTGATATCTAAGTACGATTTTAGTATACGAAAAAAAGGATAGAAACATTCGAGAAAACACATAATTGTCAGAAAATAGTATGTAATATTATTTAAAAGAAGAAAAAAAGTATGAGATAATATAGGTGTGGGTATATTTAAGTCTGTATTAATCAAGAGTGGAGGAAAAGAAGTTATGAAGCGAAAAGTGTTTATTTCACTAGTATTGTTATTTATCCTTTGTGGATGTATTTGGGTTGGAATGAATGCCCAAGCAACAGATGAAAGCTTTTATAATACTTGGAGAGTAGGTAATTACACAATCAGTAATGGCAAATATGAAGAAAGCTCTAATAGAATTAGTTATTATGATTACGTATATGTGAATGGATTAGATACCTTGTCGGTTAATATTTCTGATTCTAATTATCATGTTTTATTAAGAGAATTAGATGAAAATCAGAAGTTTGTAAAGTCTTCCGAATTACAATCGAGTACAGAATATATTGTACAACAGAATACTAGATTTGTAGGTGTAACAGTATATAGTCCATTGAATTGGAATATGAATTATGAAGAGTATCATAATGCGTTTTCAAATGGTTTGAATATCAGCGTTTCTAAAATGGAAGGACAAGAGGAAAATGTAGAACAGCCTGAGGAAATAATTGTTCAAGATACTTTTTACGATGTTTGGCGCAATGGAAATTATAGTGGAAATGATGGGGCATATGAACCTACTTACAATAGAATTTCCTACATGGATTATTTGGCAGTAACACCTGGCGCAAATGTTACTGTTGAGATTTCAAACCCAATTTATCATGTGTTAATTAGAGAATTGAATGAAAGCAATAAAGTGATTAGATCATATGATTTAAAAGATAGCACTAATTTGACCATGAATGAATCTACTTTCAAGGTTGCAGTGACAGTTTATTGTCCATCAAACTGGAATATCACCTATGAGGATTATCACAATGCATTTTTAAAGGGGCTTATCATCAATGTTACAGCTAATAATGGAATAAAAGACGATGTGGAAGAGATAGTGCAACCTCCAGTAGCAGAGAATCCTGTTGAGGAAGAGATTGAACCTTCTGATGATGAAAATATGAACGATGTTGTAGTAGATACATCGATAGATCAAGCAGTAAGTGATTCATTATTACCTTCTGGCAATGCAATGGACTTTGCAAACAAAATGGGCGCAGGATGGAATTTAGGAAATGCATTGTTATGTTGCAATGGAAATGTATATAGTCCATCAACAGCAGGTACATATACACCAAGATATTATGAAACACTTTGGGGTAATCTTTATACGACGCAGTCAATGATCACAGCTGTTAAGAATGCAGGATTTAATACAGTTAGAATTCCAGTTACCTATAGAAATCATATTGATGGAAATTATCAGATTGATCCAGTATGGTTAGCTAGAGTGAAAGAAGTAGTAGATTACGTTGTTAGTCAGAATATGTATTGTATCATTGATTTACATCATGAAAATTGGTTGGTCGCAGATACTTCTTGCCAAGATGCAGCTAGCAGAGAATTGGCGGCATTATGGACCCAGATTGCAACATACTTTGCAGCTTATGATGAACATTTAATTTTTGAAGGATTTAATGAGGTAATCAATTCTAAGGGACAGTGGGATAGTGCTGATACAGCCTCATATCAGGCAGTGAATTTGTATAATCAGACATTTGTCAATGCAGTTAGAGCGACCGGTGGAAATAATGCAAATAGATATTTATTAGTTAATACTTATGCAGCTAAGGCAACACAGCCTGTTGTTTCAGGATTTGTTCTTCCAACAGATACAGTTATGAATCATTTATTGGTAGGAGTTCATGTATATGATGGTATTGGAAATATTCCTTCTATCATGAGTAGATTAAATAGTGAGTTTGTTTCAAAAGGTGTCCCAGTTGTTATTGGTGAATGGGGACTTGTAAACAACAGTAGTAATACAACCTCTGTACGTGTAAATTATGTAAAACAGTATTTAACAGAAGCTAAGAAGTATGGCATTGTATGTGTATGGTGGGATGATGGATGTGGTGGAAACACTAGTGCATCCAGTGTATCCAATTATTCCTTATTATGTAGAAAAAATGCAACCTGGTATTTTCCTGAAATTGTAAATGCGATTACTTCGTTTTACAAGTAAAAAGGAGGTTAGTTTTTGGGCGAACAGTCAAAGAATAATGCGGGTAGAACTAATTGGATTGATACAGCTAGGGGATATGGTATTGTTTTAGTAATTATTGGACATATTATGAAAGAAGATACAGCATGGCAAAGTGGTACTTTAGGCTTTATCTATTCCTTTCATATGCCGTTATTCTTTATTATTTCAGGATACTTACTGAATGTCATGAAATATTCGTTCAAGGATTTTGGGAAAAAGAGAGTTAAGACATTACTATATCCATATTTTTGGTTAGGAATGCTCATTATTGCAATTAACTGGTGCTTTTTCTGTTTTGGAAGTTTTTCAGGAATGATTGATTATTTGAGACAATGGTTTATACAAATACGGTTTCATGTAATCTGGTATTTGCTTTGCTTGTTTTGGGCAGAGATTATTCTATATTTGATTGTAAGGCTTACAAAAGATAATATTTTTTTATCAGGAATGATATGTGTATTGTTTGCAATATGTGGATTGGTATATGATTATCTTGGCGGAACTGAATTGTTCTGGAATATAGATCTTTATCCAATTGCAACATTCTATTTGTTTGTTGGATATGTGCTAAGAAGGGTGAAGCTTCGCTGGGATTGGTATTTCTTACCAATATCCATGTCAATCAATGCGGTATGTATTTTATTAAATCAAATGATTTCAGGAGAAAATCTAGAATTATTTCGAATGCAATATGGCTGTTTTCCAATTACGTTAATAGGAAGTATAGCAGGTGTTTATATGGTTTTCTGGATTTCTTATTGGAAACAAGTTAAATGGATTACCTACATTGGTAAAAACTCTATGTTGTACTTTGGATTACATCAGGCTACAACGGTAGTCGGTTGTGAGATGTTATTTACAGCATTAAAGGCATATCCAGATGGTTCAAATGTATTGTATGCATTTGGATATGTAATTGCGGTGACAGCGTTTACCATTGTTGTATTTACCTTATTCCAGAAACTGATTGATAGAAAGAAAAGAGTGAAATGTATTTAAAAAAAGCTGTGAGATTTGCGAATCTCACAGCTTTTTTTGGAAGCGCCTTGTGGCTAATCATTAGAATTTATATTCCTTAATATTCATCATAAAGCATTCATTATTAAACATGGCTTCGTATTGTAACCAACTTCGTGGATTATTAGGATCCAAACATACAATTCTCATACAACTTGCATTGCCAGGAGCAGTAAAGCAATACGTGGTAGTAGGATCAAATGCTTGATATTCTATCAATTCCATATTCTCGTCGTAGAATGCAATTTGGTTCATTTGCATACCAAAGCCTGATTCAGATAGCACTAAGCTTGCCATATACATATGCTCCGGTTCTACAGAATATCCATCTTGATTACAGGTCAGTGTAAGGGAGCCACAAGTTGAATCAACAAGTCTTCCAGTATTAGGATCAACCGTCTGGAAAGAAAAATCATTGGCAGAACGATATGTGATATCCTTTAAATAGGTAGTGTTGATCGCATATGAATTGTATAATGCTGATAGTTCTTCTTTATAAGAAGAAGAGAAATCAGTACGATTTACAAGCCCGGTTCCTGACATGGAGCCATCATCCCACCAATAGCAGATGATTCCGTGTGCATTCGCCCTTTTTACAAAGTTGGAAGCGTACTCATCGCGGAAGCCCTCAGGAGTATAATTTCGAGTTGCTGAAAATTCTCCAATAATGAATGGTACATGAAACCTATTGTAATAGGATTCCAAGATTGTAAAGGTTGATTCTACAGATTGATCGAATGCTTGTTCAGAACAATATACATCAATTAGGAGTGCATCATTGGCAACATCTGTAGGAATAGAGAGGTTCTCTAAAGCATTGTCACTTAGTTCGTTTAAATAGGTACTTAGAACAAGTAAGCGGTCTTTATTATAACCATTTGCCTGATGAATGGTGTTAACAAAAACCTGATTAAGCTGATTATGAATCTTTGCATGGTCCTTGTCGTAATGTGTATTTAGGTAGGCAGAACTAAAATTTTCAAAAACAAGATGTTTGTCATAGGAACTGAAATGGTTTGCAATCTGCAACCAATAGCTATTGGCATTCTGCAGGATAGCAGCATTGTTGTAGTTTTCTAGTGGACCAGATGTGATCTTGGTTTTTGTAAAATCAGCATTGGAGTGGTCTGTATAGATCAGCTCATAATCGTTGTAAGGAACAAGGATTACAAGCAGGTCATAGCTGATACAGTAGTCAATTACTTCCTGTATGCGGTTCAACCAAGCTTCAGATAAGGTAAAATTACCATTTGCATCGATACTACAGTGATCTCTAAAAGAAACAGGAATCCTGATGGAACTAAAACCACAGGAAGAGACATAATTGATCAATTCCTTGGTAACTTCAGGGTTACCCATAGCAGTTTCATAGTAGGTATTCAGATCACCTTCGATAGCTTTATTTTCTGTTTCATAGTAGGTAAAGGAATTACCAAGATTCCATCCAAGTACTTTTTTATCAACAATAGTAGATGCTGTTAGGTTGCGGAAATCGAGATCAAGTTTGGTAATCTCGATTTCTTGCCTTTGGGGAATGGAAGAAATTGTTTCAGCAGAGGAACTTCCATTATTAGACAAACCTGCAACATAGGCATCGTTTTTCATTTTCAATGTTCTTAAAACGTATATACTACATGCTAGTACAACCAGCAGGAGGATAAACATTAATAAAGATAGGTATTTCTTTGTATTTTTTTCCATAGCTTTTCTTTCACAATGCTCACGTGATCAAAAGTGCTTATTCGTGAAGCGAAAACTCCTTAATTGTAATGATCAGATCATTTGAAGACAGTATGTCTTCATATTCCGCATAGCTTCTGATTCCCCAAGGATTATACACAACAAGTTTCATATAAGCAGCATTTTCAGGCGCTTGAATAGAAAGTCCTGTGGCAGCAGACGCATCATAATTGCCAAGGTACATTCCGTTCTCATCATAGAAGGCAACCTGACTGATTCTCATTCCATCTCCGCTTTCTTTCATGTTCAAAGATATGATATATTGGAGACCAGTTGAAACTGGGAAACCAATACCGTCATCGACTAAAGTAAGCGCCCCCGCGCTAGAATCGGTTAATTGACCTGATTCGGAATCTATAGTTTGATAGACGAACTGTTCGATGTTCGAGATAGAAACATCTTGCGAATACACAACATTATTGGCGGATGGATCCATGAGACCAATGATAACATCTTCACTAGATACAGTAATGGATGTTCTATCAAAGATACTGTATTTAGCACCATCATCCCACCAGATACATTTCAATTTATGGCCCTTTGCTCTTGCAACATAATTTGCGGCATGTGTTCCACGAAGCTCTTCAGGAGAATATTCCAATGTTGTTCCGAATTCTGTAATCAGAACAGGCGCAGAGACAGATGCTGAAAATGCTTCTAGAGAAGTAAAGGTAGATTCGATTTCCTGATCAAAGGAGGAACCGTAGTAGTGAACGGATACGATCAGACTTTGCTTTGCTGAATCATCAGGAAGTCTAAATCCAGCTAAGGTATCGGAATCGATAGCATTAAGGTAGGTACCAACAACCAGTACACGAGAAGTGTTATAATCACCGGTGCTACGAACAGTATCTACAAATACCTGATTGTATTCATTATTAAGTGCGATCATTTCCTTGGTAGCTTTCCATGAATCTTCCTTATCATTTAATTCATTAAAGCCTTCAAATAGAAGATGTTCATCATAACCAGAAAAGTTGGACGAGATTTCTCCCCAGACTTCTTTGATATTCTTGATAACCTGCTCTTTATCATTCTCATCGGCATAAAAAATCGGCGCATCATGATGAGAATCCAAAATAACATACATATCCAACGTGATAGCATATTCTACAATATCCTTCACACGCTTTAACCAGTCAGGCTGAATGTGCAGAGTGCCATTTTCATCCTCGTAGGTATTGTAATACCAGGTGACTGGAATTCGAATGGTATTAAATCCAGCTAATTTAACCTGATAGATCAGGTCAGTAGATACTACAGGATTGCCCCATGCAGTTTCATAAAAGGATGCAGGATGGCTTCCATCAAGATTGCGTTGTCCTTCATCTACACAGCAATCAAAAGAGTTTCCCAGATTCCAGCCCATATTAATAGAATTCATGATCGTGGTTGCTGGACTTTGTGATAGGTCAGTTACTGATGGTTCAGATACATCTACAGTATCTGACTGTGCTTCCATAGTGGTATCCATTGGAACCGACCGGTTAGCTCTGTGTCCACATCCTACAAGAAGGGAAGAAGCAAACACGGTAGTAACTAAAGTTGCAGATAATAGCTTCTTACTCAAATTTTTCTTCATTTTTACAAACCTCTTTTCAATGTTCGAAACAACTTTAAACATAATGAAAAGCTATATGATACGAGATCATATAGCTTAGATTTCTAAATCATATTTACTGGCAGGAGATGAAATCTAATGAGGCCAGATGCTGCAGAAATTCCATGACAGAAGATTGGCATATTTCATAGTCAACCTCATACTCATTCATCAGCTTCTGGATAATCTCTTCCACGAGAATCCCGTTAGTGGCATCTACTAAGATGTCCCATATATCATTGGCAGACCCCTTTAACAGAAAGTACTTTCCTGTTTCGAAGTCGATCATTACTTTTTCCCCTGCCAAGTCAGTTACATCTAACTGCTTGATTAATTTAATTGTTGTTCCCTTTTTCATTTTCATTTACTCCAAACTCCATTTACTCGTAAACTCGATTCACATTATACGATATTAGTATGGGATAGTCAAATAGTTTCGTACAACTTATATATAAAGTCATACAACTACGCGTTTATGATTTTTACAGGATTTAGTTCAATAATAAAGTCAGACCCTTCTCCAAGTTTGCTTTCACACCAAATTTCACCACCATGTTTACGAATAATAGACTGAGCGATAGCAAGCCCAAAACCACTTCCAGTCTGACTTCCAGGTGTTCTTGCTTCTGAAACCATAAAAGATCTTTCAAATACTTTTTCCAGATTTTCTTCTGCGATACCAATTCCTGTGTCGCTGACGGTAATCCTTAACTTTTTCTCTGAAGTAATTTCTGCAGAGAGAATGATGTTGGCACCATTGCTGGAATATTTCAATGCATTGGTAAACAGATTATCTAGTACACGGAGCATCAGATTCGGATCAATGGCAACAATACACTCTAATTCGATAGGAACCTGCAAACGGAGTACTCTGCTGTTGTATTTTGCATCAGCGGCGCAGTCATAAAAATATTCTTCCAAAAACATAGCAATATCTACTTCTTCAGTCTGAAGTGGCTTAGAAGGAGAATTGATAGAGGATAAGGTAAAAATATCGTTGATCATCTGCTGCAAAAATCCGCTTCTTGTCTGAATAAGATGAAGAACAGAGCGTACTTCTTCTTCATCCCAGGAATCCTGAGAGAGCAAGTATTCAACAGAGCTGTTGATGGCAGCCATCGGAGAACGTAAGTCATGAGAGATATTGGCATAAAACTCAGAACGTTCCTGTTCTTGTGCAATGAGCCTTTTATTGAGATGATCCAGCTTTTGATTGGCCTGGTAAAGAGCAATGCTTAGTTCCTCTACTGTAAGTTCAGGTTTTTCAAAGGCAGGTTTCTTGGTTGAATCGGTCATGACTCCTCCTTGTATTTGGCATTAAATTTATAGCCTTTTGACCAGACAGTATCGATCATATCTGCTAAGCCAACATATAAATCTAACTTTTTACGAAGTCTGCTGGCAGTAACCATAACGGTTCTTCTATCAGATTCTGTATAGGTGGAGAACATTGCTTCTCCTAATTCTTCGAAAGTAACAGTGGTACCTGGCTTTGATGCAAGATAGAAAAGCAATTCATACTCACGGCTGCTTAACAGAATCTCTTCCTCATTATAATAAGCCTTGTGCGAAGCAATATCCAAGGACAGTGGAGGAAAGGATAAGATATTGGAGGGTGTAGCAGTCTTTACTGCACCATAACGTCGGATCAATACCTGGATGCGGGCGCTTAATTCACGCAGACTATACGGTTTGATCATATAATCATCAGCGCCAAGCAATAACCCCTTGATCTTATCGTCTTCTTCTGTTTTACCAGTTAAAAAGATGATCGGAGCATCAGAAAGCTCTTTGATTTTTTCGCAGACAGTAAAACCATCCATGTTAGGCATCATGACATCTAGTACAATACAGTCTGGTTTAAAGTCTGGAATAAGCTTTAAGGCAGAGTTACCACCAGTGGTGGCCTTTACGGTATAGCCCTCTTTTTGGAAATAACGCATATTGATTGTAAGCACTTCTTTGTCATCGTCAATGAGTAATAAATTTGACATTTTATTCTCCTTTTATCAGTCATATGTCTTTGAAAAAAGAAACATATGATAAATACATATGAACAGTACTATTTTATCACAAGAATCGACTGCTGTACAATTTTTATTACTTCAAAACGGGAAAAAAGTTTACAAGTGAAAAGATTTTTGTTATGATGTTATGTGTCGCGTTGGAGTGACTGAAAAAGAAGATTAACACATTGTGTTTAGTAAAAGATAAGGATGGTAGAGCAATATGGCAGATACATTATTAGAAAAATGGCGTGGAATGGCTTACGATGAGAAAGCAGATAAGAGAGAATTACAGGCATTATGGCAGAAATATTTCTTACAGGAAAGAGACATCTATGCTGAGTTATTAAAGAACCCTAACGAAGTTGTTTCTGGTTCTGTAAAGGAATTAGCTGAGAAATATAACGTAGAACTTATGACAATGGTAGGTTTCCTGGATGGTATCAACGATAGCTTAAAGGAAGCTAACCCAATTGAAGAAATGACAGAAGATACTGTTGTAAACTTAGGTTTTGATACAGAACTTCTTTACAAGAACATGGTAGGTGCTGAAGCAGATTGGTTATACAACCTTGAAGCTTGGAATGATATCTATGATGAAGAGACAAGAAAGAAATTATACTTAGAGCAGAAGAAGTCTGGAACAGTCGTAAACGAGGCTAAGATTTACCCTAACGATCCATGTCCATGTGGTTCAGGCAAGAAGTATAAGAAATGTTGTGGTGGAAAGAAGAACTAATTGTTTGAATTTCTAAAGTATAATAGCAAAGTTTAAGAGCAGTGAATACTCACTGCTCTTTTTTGGTTCAACGAGGAAAGTTCTTTAATTTATGGCCAATTCTTCCACTGACTCTTGAACACACCAGTATTGAACTTACCGTTTGGTGTTAAGAACATATAAGAAAGATCATCGCCCGCAAGCTGCCATCTTAACCAGCCTGTAATGGCATCTCCACCATCCCAGACTGTAGAACCATGGCCACCACCGATGATACCGCCGTACCAGATAGGCACCTTGGCGTTAGCATAATCACGGTTTGTATTGTTTACTGCAAGACCACCATCGTTAAGACCGTTCATAACACAAGTAGGTTTTTTCCACTTACCAGAACCAGAACCATCGAAGGAACCACCATCACAATGGATTGTTGTTACGATTCTAGGATCAGATGCTACTTCATAAGCACCCACAGAACCAAGGGAGAAACCACCTGCTGCGATTCTTGATAAGTCTAATTTGTTGTAAAGTGAAGAACGAGAGTTTTCGTTTTGCTGGCAGATCCAGTTTAAGGCATCCGGACACTGTTTACCAGACCATTGAGATTCTTCACTATATACGACGAAGCCTTGTGAAGCCCATCTTTTCATTTGGCTTAAGTATAAGGAAGGCTGATCACCGCCACCTGGATTCCAGATAAATACAGGATGCTTTGCAACACCATTTGTACCAAGGTTAGCAGGTCTTACTAACATGCCTTTACCGTTTGGTCCTACATTGTACTCAACAGTTACTGCAAAAGGACCATCTTTATCTACATCACATTTAGGAAGGATACATCCCGTCTCTGGTGTAGAAGGATTTGTTGGGGTAGATGGCTGTGGTTGAGCAGATGGGGCAGTTGTTGGTTCGAATATCCACTGCTGGTTGGCATTTCCGTTGTACAACCACTGACATACGTTTGTACCATTTGCTGTTTTGTTCTGGTATACATCAAGAGCTTTTGTCTGATTACTTACCTTTGTTGCGATGCTGTAAACACCGTTTGTACCTGTTGTTTTCAAGATGTATTTCTGAGCATCTCCAGAGTATGCGTTGTAGATGATCATGTTAGCACCATCTTCGTTGGCTCCATTGGTAACATCCAACATAAAATTTCCAAGACCATTTTTTAAGGTGATGTAACCATCGGTTGTATTGGTTACCTGCCACTTCTGAGCAGAAGCACCATTGCCAGCATAGATTTCTACATTAGCACCTGCAGAAGCGTTGTTTGCTGTTACAGAAAGATATTTCTGTGCACTTACACTTTTCACATAGTACCATCCATCTGCGATTTGGGCTGTGATAACAGCCGGCTTTTCAGGCTGTGTAGGCTGAGCGGGTTCGGTAGGCTGAACAGATTCGCTTGGCTGAGTAGGTTCAGATGGTGTAACATCTTTTTTGGAATCATCATATACTTTAGAATCAATTACGATTCCTTCATAGATTACGTCTAATTTGATCTCATTAAAGTTGGTGTAGGAAGACCAATCATTTTGATTGAAACGAATACCTAAATTTAAACGACCATTTTCAATGACCTGATTACCAGAGAAAGTGATCTCTAAATAGTTTTCAGAAAAGCTGCCGTTTACATATTTGGAAATATCCTGATAGTATGGTGCAACGTTCATGGAAAGACCAGCAGTGTCACAGGTAAAAGACTGTTCTTTGTTTTCATCCTTTTCGTAATAGTAACGTAATGTCAGGTCATCCAGCGAAACACTACCGGAGTTATTCTCTGGTTCGATGACATAGCTTTGTGAAATTCCCCCTGAAATATTTGTGGTCAGTGAAACTTTTGGGGATGCGGAAGAAGCCTCTGATAACAGTGGCGTAACAGTTGCTGCACACAATACTCCGCACAGTACAAATGCATGCAGTTTCTTGAATTTGAACTTCATTTTAGTTCCTTTCCTTTCTTTGATTTTTTATTTTTGCGAGACTTTTTTATTGAAAAAAGTCCTACGAATTCACTATATCATTTTTTTGCCCAAAAATATACGTTAAATAAGAAAAAATAAATAGTGCATGATTACTGTGAATGAGATACGAGTGAACCAGAAACGATTTGCACTATATTTGCAAAACAATTATTTTCGTAGACAGAGGAACTCGGAATATGAGAAAATATATTATAGGTAAAGAGGGATTTATCACAGACCAAAAGAGGAATATGAGTCTGTGATCTTATCGGAGGTTATTGAAATGAAACTAAACGCAAAAGAATACTTTCAGGACTGTGGTGTGGATATTATGGCCTTTAGCGATTTCTATCCAGAGGGACATCAGTCAGGTGTGACAATGATCATGCATGATAAGCGTCTGATTGCCAATGGTGATATCCGCTTTGAACAGACACCGGGACAGTGGCAGCCTGTGCCTAAGCAGATCAAAAGAGAAGTGGATATAGAGAAAAATGAGATCAGGACAATCCTTTGTTATCCAGATGAAAAAAGACATCTGCATGGATTTAATCCAATGATCTATCCGGATTTTGCTTTTTCTTATGATGTGATAGTGACTGGAACGGAATCAGGTGTGTCAGTTCGAGTTGATCTTTCTGATGAGGTGCCAGACGAATTTGCAGGAAAACTGTGCTTTAACCTGGAACTTTTTCCTGGCGAGATGTTTGGAAAACCATGGATCATGGATGATCAGACTGGTATTTTTCCGGTTCAGCCTAATGCTCCAACAAAAATGCTGCCAGCTAATTTCGAACATTCTGGTAAGCTGAAAAAGATAGATGGCGCCAATGCCAACTTGGATAAGCTTCTTTCTGATAAAGAGATTTTTAATCCGATCATTGCAGATAATCTGATTGCAAAGCCATATGCAGTAGGACATAAGCTTACTGTATGTGCCAATGATCCGCTGCTAAGATTCAGTATTGCTTCTGACGAGAATGAGTTGCAGTTGATTGATGGTAGAATGAACCATAACAATGGATGGTTTGTAGTTTCTATGGAAATCCCACAAAAGAAAACCCAAGGAGCCATTGAATTTACCATTACACCGAATGTGGAGAAAGACTGGGTAAGAACAACAGTCATTCAGGTTTCTCAAGTGGGCTATCATCCAAACCAGCCAAAAAAAGCAGTGCTTGAGTTGGATAAAAATGCAACAAAGTTTGGTGAGGTTTTATTACAGAAACTGACAGAAACAGGGTACAGTACAGTGATGAGCAAAAAGCCGGAAGTCTTTGGAGAGTTTTTGCGTTATCAATATCTGATCTTTGACTTCTCAGAAGTCATAGAAGCTGGTCTTTACAGAGTATGCTTTGAGAATGTGGTATCTGCTATTTTCAAAATCGATGAAACGGTTTATGAGCGTGGGGTATGGCAGCCAGTATTAGAATATTTTTTACCAGTCCAGATGTGTCACATGCGTGTGAATGAAAAGTATCGTGTTTGGCATGGACGCTGTCACTGTGATGATGCCAGAATGGCACCAGTGAATTACGAGCAGTTTGATGGTGCAGCACAAGGACCTGAAACAATGACAAATTATAAATCTGGCGAGCATGTATCAGGTCTGACTCATGGTGGCTGGCACGATGCAGGAGATTTTGATCTTCGAATCGAGTCACAGACTGGTGAAATGTATCATTTGGCAGCAGCCTATGAGGAGTTTGGCGTGTTCTTAGATGAGACAAGTATTGATCAAAACACACAAACCGTTGAGATCCATCAGCCGGATGGTAAAAATGATATCTTACAGCAAATAGAGCATGGTGCTTTATCGGTAGTGGGTGGTTATAAGTCCATGGGCAGACTATATCATGAAGTTATGTGTAGCGAGTTAAGACAATATGTTTTATTGGGAGATCCAGTGAACATGACAAGCGGTCAGATAGATGGAGCGGATGAGAGATATGTTTTTACGGAGGATAATCCTGAAAGAGAATTGCAGTCAGCTGCAAGATTAGCTTGTTGTTATCGTGCATTAAAGGATTACAATAAAGAGCTTTCTTCCGATTGCCTGTGGGTGGCTGAGGAGCTTTTTGCAAGAGTAAAGGATAAACATAACAGTGCAGCCTTTATGAGCTTTGATCCAATGGAAAAAGGAAGTACAAAATTAAATTATTTTAGAATCTATGCAGCATGTGAACTCTTTTTATCAACGAAAAAAAATTGCTATAAGGAAGTGATCCTCTCCAAAGCAGCAGATATCTTAGAACATGTTTCTGAGGTGGGCTGGATTGTTTGTAAGGTACTTGATCAATTAGAAACACCAGAGTTTTATGAAAAAATGAAGGAAGCGTTAAAGGAATATCATAAGGAAGTAGTATCCATGAAAAAGGAAACACCTTATGGAATCCCATATCGCCCGGCTATCTGGGGGGCAGGCTGGGGCATTCAGGAGATGGGTGCTAAGTATTATTTCCTCAATAAAACATTCCCGGATATTTTTGAGAAAGAGATGCTGTTTGATTCCTTAAACTTTATTCTTGGTATGCATCCGGGAAGCAATACAGAATCCTTCGTGTCAGGAGTAGGAACCAATTCTATTACGATAGGATATGGATTGAATCGAGCAGACTGGTCATACATACCAGGCGGGGTTTCCTCAGGAACTGCATTGATCAGACCGGATTTCCCGGAACTGTTGGATTTCCCATTTTTGTGGCAGCAAAAGGAATATATGATCAGTGCATCCTCTGACTTTTTATTCTTAGTCATGGCAGTTCGAAATGCATTAGGACTGATCAATAAGTAACGGAGATGATTATATGATTTGGTTGATAATTTTATTGGTATCTGTGGCAGCCTGCGTGCTGGGGTTGATTTATCTTACATCCCGAATTACTGGATTATTTTTGATAAATAGAAATATGAAGCCGAGAAAAGCCAAGTGGTTATCCTTTGGGGTTCTGATGCTGTTATTGATAGCTTTGGGTGTCCTTTGGGGTATTTGGAATTCTATGATCTGTTTTTTACATTTGTTGCTGTTTTGGCTTCTTTGTGATGGTGTAGCTGTAATCCTTGGATTATTAAGAAGGAAAAAGACATCAAAAGATGAAGAGGAAAGAAAAACGTTTGTGGCAAGTAAAAGGCCATATTATGTTGGTGTGACAGCCATTGTGATCACAGTGGTTTATCTGGGGGCAGGTTTTTATTATGCCCATCATGTTGCAAGAACAGCATATGAGTTTTCTACCACAAAAGAGGTGGAGACCATAAAAATTGTTGGATTTTCAGATTCTCATGTAGGGACAACCTTTCACTGGCAGGGCTTTGAAAAATATGTGGATGAAATGAATGCAGAAAAACCGGATATGGTAGTGATTGTTGGAGATTTTGTGGATGATGATACCTCAAAGGAAGATATGGAAAAATGCTGTGAAGCATTGTCTGGATTAGAGACAACCTATGGTGTTTACTTTGTTTTTGGAAATCATGATCGTGGATATTATGGTGAAGAACACAGAGGTTATGGAGAAAAGGAGCTGGTGGAGAACCTTGAAAAAAATGGTGTGATTGTTTTATGTGATGAGATTCTTCCTATTACAGAGCATTTCTATCTATGTGGAAGAGATGATTCTCAGAGACAGGAAAGAACATCCATTGAGAATATGATGAAACAAGTTACAGGGGATGATTATGTATTGGTATTGGATCACGAACCAAATGATTATATTCTGGAAGCAGAGGCAGGTTGTGATCTTGTATTATCCGGACATACCCATGGGGGCCAGATGATTCCTATTATTAAGGTAGGAGAATGGCTTGGTATCAATGATGCTACCTATGGATATGAAAGAAGAGAGGCAACAGATTTTGTGGTATCCTCTGGTATTTCTGACTGGGCTATTAAATTCAAAACAGGCTGTATTTCAGAATATTTTGTAATCGAAATATCTAAATAGGAATACAGAAGTATGTAAATGTTTGGAATAGTAAGAAAGGGACAGATTGTAGTGAAGTAAGCCTTCACTATAAGCTGTCCTTTTTTGTCAAAACAATTGCAATAGGCAAAAAACATGAGCAACTGTCTTGGAAAAAAACCTTATCGATTTAATTCTGCCAGATCATACAAAAGTTTTTCTGTATCTTTCCATCCAAGACATGGATCGGTAATGGATTTACCATAAATGTGCTCAGAAATCTTCTGATTGCCTTCTTCAATGTAGCTTTCAATCATAACACCCTTTACCAGATTTTTGATGTCTGCGCATACATTTCGGTTGTGCATAACCTCTTTCACGATTCGAACCTGCTCCTTATATTGTTTATTGGAGTTGGAGTGATTGGCATCAATGATACATGCTGGATTTTTTAAGTCCATTTTGTCATATTTTTCTAAAAGTAACTGGATATCTTCATAATGATAGTTCGGGATATTGTTGTTGTGCTTGTTGGTGGAACCTCGAAGGATACAGTGTGCAAGCTCATTGCCGGAAGTCTTCACCTCAAAGTTACGATAGATAAAGGAATGTGGATGCTGGGCAGCGTAAACTGCATTGAGCATGACATTTAAATCTCCAGAGGTTGGATTTTTCATACCAGAAGGTACATCGAATCCGCTAACAGTTAATCGATGCTGCTGATCCTCTACAGAACGAGCACCAACGGCAATGTAGGATAAGATATCTGACAGATAGCCCCAGTTTTCTGGATAAAGCATCTCATCGGCTGATGTTAATTCCCTTTCTTCAATGGCACGGATATGCATTTTTCTCATGGCAAGTAATCCTGCCAAAAAGTCAGAGTCTTTTTCCGGATCAGGCTGATGCACGATTCCTTTGTACCCTTCACCGGTTGTTCTTGGTTTATTGGTGTATATTCTTGGAACTAGCATTAATCGATCTGAGACTTTTTCGTTGACTTTTGCAAGACGTGAGATATAATCACATACTGCATCTTCATTGTCTGCAGAACATGGTCCAACAACAACTAAGAATTTATTACTATTTCCTGTCAGGATATCACTGATTTCCTGATCTCTTTTTGCTTTGATGGCAGTTAATCTGTCAGACATTGGTAATTCTTCCTTGATCTCGTCTGGTGTAGGAAGTTTTTTTACAAATTCAAAACTCATTTTTCACACACTCCCCTAAAAATTTAATCGTAATGAAATAGCTGGTTTCTTGCTAATATAATAGTAACTATGATACAATAGCAAGAAAATTCATATCATGAACAAAATTATACCTAATAATTGTCGAAAAGAAAAGGAGTTCTTATCAGTATGACAGACTATTTAATTATCTCAGATGTATCTGCAGATATCCCAATGGAGCTTGTAACGGAGTACGATATTCATTTTGTTCCAATGACATATACTACGGGAGAAGAGGAGCATGTATGCAACACTTTGGAAACAGAGGAGAATATGCATCTGTTTTATGAGGCTCAGAGAAATGGCGTGCCTACACAGACTTCTCAGATTACGCCTAATGCATATGTGGAATATTTTTCAACATTTTTAAAAGAAGGAAAGGACATCATTTATTTAAGTCTTTCCAGTGGACTGAGCAATACCTATAATAGTGCGCTTTTGGCACAAAGAGAACTTTCGGAGGAATATGAAGATGCACATTTATATGTGGTGGATTCTTTGGGGGCTACTGGTGGAATGGGGCTTTTGCTTGAACTTGCGGCAAAGAACCGTCTCAATGGTATGAGTGTGAAGGACAATGCAGACTGGATGAGTGCGAATGCCATTAAGTTGGCACATTGGTTTATGGTAGAGGATCTGATGTATTTAAAACGAGGTGGACGTATCAGCGCTGCTTCTGCTATCGTTGGTACGACACTAAATATCAAGCCAGTGCTAGAAATTGATGAAAATGGAAAGCTGATTACCATTGCAAAGAAGCGTGGAAGTAAGCTTGCATTAAAATACCTAGTGGATCAGTATTTTGACACAAGAGATGAATCTTTTGAAAAAATCGTGTATATCACCCATGGAGATGCAAAAGATGCTGCAGAATCTGTGAAACAGATGATTCTAGAACGTGATCCAGAGGTTATTGTCAGAACCAGAGTATTATGTCCAATCATAGGATCTCATACAGGTCCTGGTATGGTTGCGGTTCTTCATATGGGTGCAAGACAATAACGATTATTTATTATAAAAAAATAAAAGATATAAAGCAAAAATAACAAGAACGAACTCTCAGTGCGTTGTTTTTTGTGATGATACAGTATAGAATAAAACCTAAGAAAAATAGGAATAAAATACTAATTGGGGAAGGGTTTTATGATGGTATTTGGGAGAAAACAAAAAACAAAAATTGCATTGGGAGTTTTATTATGTGTATTGGGAGTATCTGTAGGAAGTTTATTACCTACGGGTCTTGTCAGGGCAGAGGAAGGGACAATCACACGAACAAGCGAAATTGAGATAGTTTCAGATCAGGAAATTACTGCTGAAAATGTGGAAGAACTTGTGATGGATGCATATAGTGCAGAAGGGTCTTTGGATGAAGAATGGGTATCAGATCAGGAGTTAGATACATATAGTGATGACCTGGCAGCAGGTTTTTATATGGAAGAGGAAAACGTTACAGGATATGCAGTGGAAGAGCCTACAGGCTCTTTTGGTGGAACATATGAATTTCCAGCAAATGGAAGCGATGGATTTGTATCTGATTTTAAGGAGTTTATTCAGGATGCTGACCATGAGCAGAAAGGTTCTTTTGTATTATCGGATCTTTCCAAAAATCAGTTTGTTCTATACGTATCTATGAACATTGATGCGGAAAGTTATCGTTCACTGGAAAACGAATCACGTTCTTATCAGCTGAACTTGGCTAGCATGGATGACAATGTGTTCACTTGGGAAACTGCAGGTGTTACAAGTGGAGACATCAATATTCGCATTAATAATGGAGAGGTTTTATATAAAATTGGAACATATCAATTACTGAATGGTATTTTGACAATTTCTTTTGAACCTAATCATGATGAGATTTTTAATTCAGTAACAACCTTAAAGGATATTTACGTAGGTATTGGTGGATCTGTTAGAGATGATCTTTTTGATGGAGAATATGAGTATAGTATTCCGGGGATTTCTTGTCAGTTAACAGTAGATCTTGGCAGAACTCCTGTTGAAGAAGAAACACAGCCGGCAAATAAACAGTTTCCGGAGGTTTCAAGCAAAGCTGGTTCTTATCTTCAGAACAGTGAAAAAATGCATTGGACAGTGAAGATTGCATATGGTGATCTTGCAAGTGAAACTGCTATGTATTTTTACGATGAGGCCATGGGGCAGATGTTTGTTGAGGGCTCTTTTCAGGTAGAAGGAAGTCAAACAGTAAGTGGCCTTTCGGCTTCCTATGATGAAGCGGTGGATAAGATGAATTTATCCTATTGTTTATCACAAGCAGTTCAGGAAGGTTACGTTTGTATCGATGATGTAGATCAGGATGGATTTATTACGATTTCTTACGATACAGTATGTTCAACAAAGGCGTTACAGGCTAATAAAACAACGTATCAAAATGAAGCTTATCTGAATCTGGATTCATCTAAGAAGGTATCAGCAACATGTCAGGTACCGGAGAAAAAATGGATGAAAAAGTACGGAAATTATAGTAATACTACTAATATTGCAACCTGGACGTTAACTATTGATAAGAAGAATCGCAGTGTGGATTCGGATATTGTGATCACAGATATGTTACCAGAAGGTATTATTCTTGACACTTCTTCTGTAAAGTGTGATAAATCATCTGTATCGACAAATGTAAATGGAAATGAGATTACCTTTGTGATTCCAAAGGAAGAAGCAAATTTTGATACAGCCATGATCACATATAAGACTTTGGTAACAGAACAGTATATTTTAGAACATGGAAACAGTGCATTTGTAAATCAGGCTGAGATTAAGATGACACTAACAGGTGGAATCGATATCCAGTATGGAGCAAATGGTAAAATTGATGTGCCAGTAATCAGCTTGAACAAATCAGCTTTATCCTATGATGAACAGACACATCGCATTACATGGAAAGTTGTTTTGAATGAAAGACAATACGATTATGGTGATCAGCTGCTTACTTTAAAAGATCTTTATGAACGGGTTGGTGGTATGACTGCTGATAAGACACAGATTTTTGTGGAAGATTCTTTGAGTATGGTAACATTATCAGCACAGGGAACAGAAAATAAAAATGTAGCCTTTGAAAAAATCAGTACCAAAACAGAACCGGATTCTTCCGATTTTGTCGCACAGTATTATTTCAATACCGGATCAGATCAAAAATCAGGCTATGATGATGAATTGATTTTTTATATCAAAAATCTTGGAAATCAGAAGCTTGTATTTACTTATCAGACCGAAGTGACTAACGATGCTTATACACTTGGAAATAAATCTGGCAATTTTAAGAATCAGATTTTTATAACGGTGGGAGATGTAACTACTTCTGTAATCGGATCAAAGAATATAGCAAGCAATGTGTTAAACAAGGATGTAGAACGTAACACATCCAATAACGGAAATCCATATCATGCTGAAACAGCTACAATTGATTGGAAGATTGAGGTGAACGAAAGCAAACATGATCTTCGTAACATTGTAGTCACAGATGAAGCTGGGGCTGGACATAGAATTGTGGAAAACAGTGTTGTGATCACTGATGCAAGTGGAAAACAGATAGTATTGCCCGGTGGAAGCATTACTTATTCTGCGGATGGTAAAACCATGAACATTCATTTTGGTAATATCCATGAACACTATACAGTACATTATCAGACAAAATTAGTTGGTGATGAGCTGACAAACAGTCAGAAGATTGACATAGAATTGAAGAATACAGTTTCTATGAAGAGTGATTCTACGCAGAATGATATTCTTGCCACAGATGAGGGAAGCTACAAGATCACATTGAATGATTGTGAGAAAAAAGCTACCTATACAGAGGGCACTAATGTGATCCATTATGAGGTTTTGATCAATGCAAGTAGAAAAGTATTGAAGAATGCAGTTCTTACTGATGTTATGGGAGAAGGATTAAGCTTATCAACAAATACAGTTAAGTTAGAAACCAAAGCGGGTTCTTTGGTGAATACTTCTTCTTATTCATATACCTATGATGCTGCCACAAGAACCCTGACAATGATGCTTCCAAATGATAGTATGGAGTGCTATGTCTTGAAATATGATGTGACAGTTGAGGCGGGAACAACGACTGCATCTAATACTGTTACAATAAAGAATGGTGAGAAGGAATATCAGAGTACACATACAGTTTCCAATATCTCTGTCGCAGAATCTTATGCTGGCGGTAGTGGAAATGGAAATACACCAAGTGAAAAACCATCAGATGTGGAAAAGGATGTTACAGGGTCAGAAACTCCGGTTGCACCACAGCAGCCAACTGCACCACAACAGCCATTAACCACTGTGGTACCACAGTCAACAACTCCTCAGCAGGTGGCAGATATACAGTCTTCTCAAGAACAGCCGGGAATGCTCTATACATTAGAGGATGAATCGGTAGCTAAGGAAAGTGCTCCTGCTGCAAATAAGAAGTCAGCTGCTGCCAATGCATCAGCAAGTAAAAAGAAGAACAATTCTGACTTGGTTACTATTGAGGATGATAATGTTCCATTAGCGGCTGGTGTTTCAAAACTTCCAAAAACAGGCGAAAGTGCAATGCTTTATGTCCTTTGGCTGATCGTTTTTGCCATGATTATTGGTGGTTCCTACATGATTATAGATGGCAAAAAGACTTTGCGAAAAGAAAGAGAAAATGTGAAAGTTAATGAAAAATAAGAAAAAGAGAATTGGAGCTTTTTTGATTATTACAGGTATCCTGCTTGGCTTAGGCCTTGCAGGATATTCATATATGGAAATTAGAAAGCAAAAAGAAACAGTTGCAAGTGCAAAAGAAGATATGATACCATTTGAATTACTTGCAGAAGAAAGTAGTGTTTTAGATGTGTCAGGCCTTGCAGGTGTTTCTGATCAGACTACAGGTATCGTATTTCAGGATAGTCCTTTGATGCCGAATCAGGATGCTGTAAAAGCACTGGTTCAAGAATCTGAAAATGGAATGGCATTTTGGGGAATTTTGGAGATTCCGTCCATTGATCTAACAGAGGCCATTGCAGAGGGTGACTCTCAGACTGTTATGAAAAGTGCTATCTGGCATATGGAGAATACGCCATTTCCATCTGGATTCGGAGGAAACTGCGTTCTTTCAGGCCATCGAAGTGTAACCTACGGAAAGAATTTTAACCGTCTGGATGAGGTTAAGGTTAATGATGGAATTATGATCAACACCATCAACTGGATTTTTACATATCGTGTATATGAGATTCTGGTAGTGGAACCAGAAGAGTTATCAGTTGTAGCTGATTCGGATAATCCAACGTTAACCCTGATTACTTGTACGCCTTTGGGTATCGCTAGTCATAGACTTATTCTGCATTGTGAGTTAAAATCTATAGAAGAAGTGAAATAGGGAAAACATGCTTTTTCATTATTCGGATAAATTACTGGAGGATCATAATGGCAAAAAAAGTTGTAGTAGGTATGTCTGGTGGAGTAGATTCATCGGTTGCGGCTTATTTATTAAAAAAACAAGGGTATGATGTGATTGGAGTTACCATGCAGATCTGGCAGTCTGAGGAACAGGCTCTGTTAGAGGATATGAATGGTGGATGCTGCGGAATCAGTGCAGTAGATGATGCGCGAAGAGTTGCAGAATGTCTTGATATTCCATATTATGTTATGAACTTTAAAAATGAATTTAAATGCAATGTTATGGATTACTTTGTATCAGAATATTTGGTTGGACGTACTCCAAATCCATGTATTGCCTGTAACCGATATGTAAAATGGGAATCCTTATTAAAAAGAAGTCTTGAGATTGGTGCTGATTATATTGCAACAGGGCATTATGCAACCATCTGTCAGCTTGAGAATGGCAGATATGCACTTCATACATCAAAGACACTTGCAAAGGATCAGACATATGCCTTGTACAATCTGACACAGGATCAGCTTTCTAAAACACTGATGCCAATTGGTGAGTATGAAAAGGATGAAGTGCGTAAGATCGCAGAGGAGGCAGGACTTCCTGTGGCACATAAGCCAGATAGTCAGGATATTTGCTTTATTCCAGATGGAGATTACAATGCTTTTCTTGAGGAAGAGGTGGGTAAAGATAAGCTTCCAAAGCCTGGTAATTTTGTAGATAGGGATGGCAATATCCTTGGAAAACATTTGGGAATCACACATTATACCATTGGTCAAAGAAAAGGTCTTAATATTTCGTTGGGACATCCAGCATTTGTAACAGAAATCAGACCGGAATCCAGAGAAGTTGTACTTGGCAATAATGAGGATTGTTTCACAGATTCATTACTATGCAATAAGCTTAATTTCATGATGGTGGATGATATCAAGGAGCCAACCAGAGTATGGTGTAAAATCCGTTATTCGCATAGAGGAGAATGGTGCATATTGGAAAAAGTTGCTGAAGATATGATCAAGTGTACCTTTGAAAAACCAGTGCGTGCAGTCACACCTGGTCAGGCAGTTGTATTCTATCAGGATGAATATGTATTCGGTGGTGGTACAATTTTACAGTAGTTGTATTTAGTAAAAAAATAGGCGAAATGTTACAACTTGATTAGATAAAATAATGTAACCCGTAAATTTGCTTTTATTTATAGGCAATTTATGGGTTTTTTACTTGTACACAATGGAACTGTTAAGATAATGATTAATTCAAAAGGATGAGTGAGAAGGGTGTTGTGCATAATAGATAGTTGCACGTGATCTTTTTTATGCTTTTTGTGGAGAACTAATAAAAGAAATGAGAGAATATTAACAAAATATTAATGGATAGATTGTAAATGTTAACAAATTGTTGTTTTTTTCGTTTTATGTATATTTACTTTCGAAACAAAAAGTTGTATGCTTAAGGAACAGAAAGGAGGTACTAAAATGAAGAGAAAAATTAAAGCAGCGTTGTTATCTCTCGTAATGTGTGTGACTCTTGTGTTACCATCTGCTGAAACACATGCAGCAACAACATTATATAACAATGCAACAGGTAAAGAAGACGGCATTGACTATGAATTGTGGAAAGACTATGGTAACACAAGCATGACTCTGAACGGTGGCGGAAAGTTCAGCTGTCAGTGGAGCAACATTGGTAATGCACTTTTCAGAAAAGGCGTCAAATTTGATAGTACCAAAACATATCAGCAGATCGGCAATATTTCATTCGATTACGGATGTGACTACAGACCAAACGGTAACTCATACCTTTGTGTCTATGGATGGACAAGAGATCCATTAATTGAGTATTACATCGTGGACAGCTGGGGAAGCTGGCGTCCAACACAGGGAAATTACAAAGGACAGATTCATGTTGATGGTGGAACATATGATGTATATGAGAATACACGTATTAATCAGCCATCTATTGACGGAGATACCACTTTCAAACAGTACTTTAGTGTACGTACAGAAAAGAGAACAAGTGGAACAATCTCAGTTTCAGAACATTTCAAAGCATGGGAAAACATGGGATTGAGATGTGGTAAACTTTACGAAGCAGCATTAAACGTTGAAGGATATCAGAGTAGTGGTTCTGCTAATGTCTACAAGAATGACATTAAAGTAGGCGGTGCCATTTCGAATGGTGGAAACAACAATGGCGGAAACAACAATGGCGGTAACGCAGGAAATGAAAATGCTGGTAACAACCTTGTAACAGTAGCTGATGCTGATAAAATTCAGTGTGAGAACATGACAAAGGCTGGTCAGTATACAGGTAGTGTTTCTAATCCATTTAATGGTGTTGTTTTATATGCTAATGATGATTCTGTATCATTTACACAGAATTTCACAAAGGGAACACATGACTTTACATTACGTGGATGTTCTGACTGCGACAGTATGGCAAGAGTTGATCTTGTAATTGGTGGTGAGAACAAGGGTACATTCTACTTCGGTGATGCGAACCCAGCTGAGTACACAATTAAAAATGTATCTCACAAGACTGGTAAACAGGAAGTTAAGTTGGTTGTAACAGCTGACGATGGAACATGGGATGCTCGTTGTGATTGGTTAGGAATAGGCGGTATTTCTACTGAGAACGCAGCTCCAGCTCCAGCACCAACTCCTACTCCAGATCCAACACCAGATCAGGGTAACACAGATAATACTGGCTCAACAACTGCTAACACAGTTCAGTGTGAAAACATGACAAAAGGTGGTCAGTACACAGGTGGTATTTCAAGCCCATTTAATGGTGTAGCTTTATATGCAAACAATGATAAGTTAAGCTTTTCTCAGTATTTTGCTTATGATACACATGACTTCACTTTACGTGGATGTTCTAACAACAACAAGATGGCTAGAGTTGAATTAAAGATCGGTGGACAGAATCTTGGAACATTCTACTTTGGTGATGAGTATCCAGCTGAATACACTATTTCCAATGTAAAACATGGAACTGGTGAGCAGACTGTAGAATTAGTTGTAACAGCTGATGATGGAACATGGGATGCATATGTTGACTGGTTGAAATTTGACCTTGCTGGCTCAACTCCTGCTGGCAATACAAATAACAGTGCAAACAACAATGCAAATGTTAACATCAACAAGAATTCAAAGCTTGTTGCATTAACTTTTGATGATGGCCCTTCTAGCACAACTTCTCAGGTACTTGATGTTTTAGAGAAATACAATGTTCCAGCAACATTCTTCTTAATTGGACAGCAGGTTAACGGAGATACAAGAGCTATCATGGAAAGACAGGTAAGAATGGGCTGTGAACTTGCAAGTCATTCTTATACACATCAGGATATGAGCAGAATGAGTGCATACCAGATCCAGCAGGAAATGGAATGGACATCATCTGCAATCAAGAACACTGTAGGTGTGGATGTTAAATTCTTCAGACCACCATATCTTGCAGTAAGCAACACAATGTACCAGAATATCAATCTTACTTTCATCCAGGGTATTGCTTGCAACGATTGGGAATCTAGTACATCAGCTTATGAAAGATCTCGTACAATTTTAAATAGTGTTTCTGATGGTTCAATCATTTTACTTCATGATTTCCAGGGTAACACACAGACTGTAGATGCGCTTCCAGCTATTATCGAAGGTTTACAGGCACAGGGTTATACTTTTGTAACTGTAAGTCAGCTTTTTGAAGCTAAAGGCGTTAATCCAAATGTTGGATACAAGATTTGGTCAACAGTTAAATAATGTGCAATAATTTAGGACAGGCAAATTGCCTGTCCTTTTTATAGCTCAGAAGGAAAACAAGCGGCTGCTTCGCAGCCGCTTGTTTTCTATAGTTTCAAATATTGTGGCATTCTGCCGTCAAATATTGTGTAGTAGCGGAAACCAGCCGCTTTTAATACTTCGGCCGCTTTATCAAAATCAGCACCTACGCGTTCGGGAGCATGTGCATCAGAACCTACGGTGATAATTTCACCACCTAATTCGTTGTATCTTTTTAAAATATCTAAACAAGGATTTGGCGCATTTAAACCAGCGTTGTATCCGGCTGTATTACATTCAATTCCTTTATCTGAATCGATGAGCTTTTGCAGGATTTTGTCAATAATATCACTGTACTTGCTATAAGAGAAGTTTGCATTTTTGCTTGCTCCATATCGGACAATATAATCTAAGTGTCCATAAACATTGAAGTTACCAAATACACGAATGTTTTCATAGATACTTTCGAAATATTCTCTGTAAGCTTCCTCATCTGTTTTTCCATTGAAGAATTCCTTATAATATGGATCCATTCCATTACATACATGGGAAGATCCAATCACGAAATCATAATCATGTTGCTTTACGAAGATAGCATTCTGTCTTGCAATATGTGGTTGAAGTCCAAGCTCTAGCCCGATATTGATAAAAATTTTTCCATCGTATTTTTCCTTTAAACGAACTGCTTCATATACATAAGCGTCTGGATTAAATTCAAACATTCCAGGTTTATCCTCTGGACTGTATGGATATTCTAAATCAATGTGATCGGTGAAACAAATATGTGTCAGCCCTTTATCGATTGCACTTAATACCATACTTTCCATAGAAGCTTCACTATCACCGGAATAATTGCTGTGCATGTGGTAATCTGCTGTAATTGCCATTTGTAATCCTCCTGGTTGTTTTGTGACATGGCTTTCTTTGCCATGTTTTTTTGTGTAATTTATTATAGCAGATGATAAGTATGAAAAATAGTATAATTTTCATACCGGTCTATTTGGAACATCCCCTTTACGGGGTGGCTGGAACTTTATCAGAATTTTATGAAGAATGTGGATTGTAGTGGATGATAGACTGTGTAGATTGTGAATTGAAAGGGGAAAGGAAACTACGATATAGAGCAGTTCTTTTTGCAGATAAAAAATATTGATTTATAGAAAATTGTGAAAAAATGTTCTATATTTTGTGCGCAAACTACAGATGTTACAAGACTACGATTGGAATGAAAAAATATGCACTGTTATAAGAAACTATGACTATTTATACATATATTATGCAAAATACAAAGTACAAAAAAGATAAGAAAATAGAATAAAATGGAAAAAAGAATGAAATACTGAGGGATAGATTCATATAAATGTGGGATATAATAATGTAAATAGGAAAAAGTAGATAGAAAAAAAGAAAAAAAGAATAAAATTTCCATTTTAAGACTTGAATTTTCGACTTTAATCTATTACAATGATGTTGCTGACAAAAATTTGACAATGTGCGTAAGTGCAATTGCAAATAAATAAGTATTCACTTTAGGAGGAATTAAAAATGGCAGTAAGAGTAGCAATTAATGGTTTTGGCCGTATTGGTCGTCTTGCATTCAGACAGATGTTCGATGCAGAAGGATATGAAGTAGTAGCAATCAACGATTTAACAAGTCCTGAAATGCTTGCTCACTTATTAAAATATGATACAGCTCAGGGTAGATACAAATACGCTGATACAGTATCTTACGGTGAAAGCTCAATCACAGTTAACGGAAAAGAAATCACAATTTACAAAGAAGCTGACGCTAAGAACCTTCCATGGGGAGATTTAAAAGTAGACGTAGTTCTTGAGTGTACAGGTTTCTATACATCAAAAGAAAAAGCTTCTGCTCATATCACAGCAGGTGCTCGTAAAGTAGTTATCTCTGCTCCAGCAGGTAACGATCTTCCAACAATCGTTTACAACGTAAACCACAAAACATTAAAAGCTGATGATACAGTAATTTCTGCAGCTTCTTGTACAACAAACTGTTTAGCACCTATGGCTAAAGCACTTAACGATTTAGCTCCAATCCAGTCTGGTATCATGACAACAGTTCATGCTTACACAGGTGATCAGATGATCCTTGATGGACCACAGAGAAAAGGCGATAAGAGAAGATCTAGAGCAGGTGCTCAGAACATTGTTCCTAACTCAACAGGTGCTGCTAAAGCTATCGGTTTAGTTATTCCAGAATTAAACGGAAAATTAATCGGATCTGCACAGCGTGTTCCAACCCCAACAGGTTCTACAACTATCTTAGTTGCAGTTGTTAAGGGTCAGGTAACAAAAGATCAGATCAACGCTGCTATGAAGGCTGCTTCTACAGAGTCTTATGGTTACAACACAGATGAAATCGTATCTTCAGATGTTATCGGTATGAGATATGGTTCATTATTCGGTGCTACACAGACAATGGTTTGCCCATTAGACAATGGCACATCTGAAGTACAGGTTGTTTCTTGGTATGATAATGAAAATTCTTACACATCTCAGATGGTTAGAACAATCAAATACTTCGCTGAATTAGCTTAATTATTTGACGATCATTTTAATGAGACTTTTAACGGGCCCGGCCGATTGGGCCGAACCCGTTTTTTTAACTATTTTAAAAGGGGGACATGGCTATGTCATTAAACAAAAAATCC
>JAZQQB010000005.1:0-58116 GCA_045628865.1 Lachnospiraceae bacterium
GGACGGTCGTGCAATTACAGAAATCAGACCATTAGGCGCAGAAGTTGATTTAATCCCAAGAGTTCATGGTTCCGCTATGTTTACCCGTGGTCAGACACAGATCTGTAACGTAGTTACATTGGCACCTTTATCAGAAATGCAGAAGGTAGACGGTCTTGATGATAATGAAGTATCTAAGAGATATATGCATCACTATAACTTCCCAGCATATTCTGTTGGTGAAACAAAAGTTAGCCGTGGACCAGGACGTCGTGAAATCGGTCATGGTGCATTAGCAGAAAAGGCATTGATGGCAGTTCTTCCTTCAGAAGAAGAATTCCCATATGCAATTCGTTCTGTATCTGAAACATTTGAATCCAATGGTTCTACATCACAGGCTTCTGTATGTTCATCATGTATGGCACTTATGGCTGCAGGTGTTCCTATTACAAAACAGGTTGCAGGTATTTCCTGTGGTCTTGTAACAGGTGATACGGATGATGATTATCTTGTATTAACAGATATTCAGGGCCTTGAAGATTTCTTCGGAGATATGGACTTTAAGGTAGCTGGTACACATGATGGTATTACAGCTATCCAGATGGATATCAAAATCCATGGTTTAACAAGACCTATCGTTGAAGAAGCAATCGCTAAATGTAAAGCTGCAAGAGAATATATTATCAATGAGATCATGACTCCTGCAATTGCTGAACCAAGAAAGACAGTTGGCGAATACGCTCCAAAGATCATCCAGATCAAGATCGATCCAGAAAAGATTGGTGAAGTTGTTGGACAGCGTGGTAAGACAATCAATGCAATCATTGATCTTACAGGTGTTAAGATTGATATCACAGATGAAGGTAATGTAAGTGTTTGTGGTACAGATCAGGCAATGATGGATAAGGCTGTTGAAATGATCAAGATCATTACTACTGATTTTGAAGAAGGTCAGATCTTTACTGGTAAGGTAGTAAGCATTAAAGAATTTGGTGCTTTCGTAGAATTTGCTCCAGGTAAAGAAGGAATGGTTCACATTTCTAAGATTAGCAAGGAAAGAATCAATCATGTAGAAGATGTATTAACACTTGGTGATATCGTAACTGTTGTTTGTCTTGGAAAAGATAAGATGGGAAGAATCAGTTTCTCTATGAAGGATGTTCCTGCTCAGCAGTAATCTTTACAGGTAGACAATTTAACTATGAAATACCCAGAGGACTGTATGGAAATACAGTCCTTTTTTTGACATAATTCTATCACAGTTACTTCACAATTCTGTCACAAATAAGAACTATATTATTCGTAGAAACAAAGAAAAGAAATTCACAGGAATTTAGAATGACAGAAATGAAGAAAGGGGTAAAAAAAATGGATGACAGTGAATTAACAATAAATGGTATGAGTGAAAAGGAGGAGGAGTTGCCTAAGTCACAGCCAGTGATCGTAACTAGAGAGATTGTTGTTGGTACATCACCTAAGACATCACTTTCTCAAAATATTGAGAAAGCACAAATGGAACCACAAGTGACAATGGATTCAAAGATGGAGAATAAACCACAGATGACACCAGAGCCACAGATGACATCAGAGCCACAGATGACACCAAATCCACATGTGACATCGATGCCAGGGATTACAGCAGGATATGGTTCTTATATGACATCTTTACAGCAGGCACAAAATCAGCCTCAGCCAACAAAGAAAGAATTGAAGGAACGTGAAAAGGCACAGAAAAAGGCCGAGAAAAGAAAAAACAAGAATAAGAGAGTGACAGAAAACAAGAGAACGACGGGTTCAGCTAGCTTTATGAAAAAAGCAATGTCAATTGCTTTAGCAGGAGTTTTATTTGGAAGTGTTGCAGGTGCGTCATTTATCGGAGTAAATTATCTTATGGGAAATGATTTGAGAAATCATTCCAATGGAACAAGTAAGGAAGTTACACAGGAAACAGCAACTTCAGCGGAGGACGTACATGTTTCGGCATTGACAACAAGTGGTGATACTTCTATTGCACCATCTAGCATTCCAACTGTGAATTCCACTTCTCAAAACATGACTGTGGAAGAAATAGCAGATACTTGCATGTCAAGTATTGTAGCCATTACCAATGTTGGTGTTTCACAGGTATCTACGTTTTGGGGTGTTTATGAAACAGAGAGTCAGAGTACAGGATCTGGAATTATCATTGGTGAAACAGATTCAGAGCTTTTGATCGTAACCAATTACCATGTTGTTTCGGGTTGTAATGAGTTAACTGTAGTATTTAGCTATGATGAAAATTCTGTAAATCCTAATGCGGTTGAAGCGAAAGTAAAGGGCTATGATGCGGATAGGGATTTGGCTGTGATTGCAGTGGAAATGGACAAGCTTGATCAGGATGTAAGAAGCGAGATTAGTATCGCAGTATTGGGTGATTCTTCTTCCTTAAATCTTGGAGAACAGGTAGTAGCCATTGGTAATGCGCTTGGATATGGTCAGTCAGTAACAGTTGGATATGTAAGTGCATTAAATAGAACTATGGAAGTTGAAAGTGAAAAAGGAAATGTTAGCGAACATGCATTTATTCAGACAGATGCAGCAATCAATCCGGGTAATAGTGGTGGAGCATTATTCAATATGAGAGGTGAACTGATTGGTATCAATTCCCTTAAGGTGGCTTCTAGTGAGATTGAAGGAATGGGCTATGCAATTCCAATTTCAGATGTAGAAGATATTATCAGCCAGTTGATGACTATTGAAACAAGAGATTTGGTTGATGTTGCTGATCGCGGATACTTAGGTATTAAAGGTCAGTCAGTTACAAGCGAGATTAGTTCTTTCGGTATTCCAGTAGGTGCATATGTAAATGAAGTTGCAAAGGATTCCGCAGCTGAAAAAGCTGGAATTATTGCAGGGGATGTTATTACTGAATTTGATGGAAAAACAATCACTTCCTTTGAATCACTTCAGGATATTTTACAGTATTATGCCGCTGGAGAAAAGGTGGATGTTGTGGTGATGAGACAGGCTGCTGGTGGATATCAGAGAGTGGATCTGACCCTAACATTATGTTCTGCAAAAGAGGCAGGAATTTCTGAAACCAATACATCTTCTAATACTCCTAACCAGGATTCTAATGGAGCTTACAACTTCGGTAACGGAAGTGGAAGTAGTGATGGCGATGGTAGTCTTGATTCTTTGCCAGAAGATTCATTTACCTCAGATGAATTAGATGATCTTTTCCAACATTTCTTTGGATTTTAGACAATATGTAAATTAAGAAGCATTCGGCTTATGCCGAATGCTTTTTTGTCATAAATGAGAAATTGAAACATATATTGATTTAGGGACAAACATAAGAAGGGAGAGGATGTATGGGATTAGACGAATTCTTTCCACCTGAAATCTGGAGTATATTGAAATCTTATTGTGAAGGAAAGGATCAGATTGATGAAATAAGATTTCGAGTTGATCAACCGGTTTTTTGCAAAACAGAAAGAGGGGAGGTTATGGTTCGTGAAAAGGGGAAACCATATTGTCTTTCTAAAGATGATATGAAAAAAATGTTATATGTAATCTGTAAATTTTCTGTTTATGCCTATGAAGAACAAAGAAAAAAAGGATATCTCACCCTAAAAGGAGGACATAGACTAGGGTTATCAGGACAGTTTGTTATGGATGGAAATTGCTTTATGGGAATACGAAATGTTTCTGGGATTAATTTGAGAGTAGCAAATGAAAAACAGGGAATTGCGAGGGGGATTCTTAGATGGTGTTATCAGGCTGGTGCTGTAAAGAATGTAATGATCATTTCTCCACCAGGATGTGGCAAAACAACGTTATTGCGTGAATTAATTCGAAATATATCAGACGGATCCCAATATGGAGAAGGAAAGAATGTTTCGGTGATTGATGAACGATCTGAAATTGGAGGTGCATATGAAGGTATTGTACAGAATCATTTGGGTATGAGAACGGATTGCTTTGATGGTGTAACAAAAAAACAAGGTATTGGAATGGCAATACGAACCATGACTCCGGACGTAATCGCGGTAGATGAGGTGGGAGGTGAGGAGGAGGATGAGTACCTGCTAGATGCTACATATTGTGGAATCAGTTTGTTGCTGACTATTCATGGGAACGATCTTACTGACATAGTCCAAAGAAGAAGCGTGGAAAAACTTATGGGGGCAAAAAGAATTCATTGTTATATTGAAATTCACAAAAGAAATGGAAAAAGAAGCTATGTGGTAAAAAATGAGAATGGAGAACTACTTGAGGAGGTGCAATGAGTACATTAGTACATATGGTTGGGGCGCTATTTATTTTATTAGGTACAATCTCAATAGCATACAATCGGATAGAACAATATGAGAATAGATATCAGCTGCTTCATGAAAGCGAGAGGATACTAAATCTGTTGCGACAAAGAATTGTGTATCAGAAAATGCCGTTGAAGGATATTGTGGAGGAACTAAAGGAGAATGCCGGGTACCAGTGGAAAAAGCTTCTTTGGAAGATAGATTGGGAAGGAGAGAGAATTTCAGCAGAGTTTCCAGAATTGTATGGGGTCTGTATTGAGAAAACAGCAGATAGAATGGGACTTTCTAAAGAAGAAAAAGCATTTTTGTTGGGAATTAAACAGGTGTTTCTTTCTTTTGATCAGACTGAAGCAGAGATGGAGTTACAAATGTTGAAAGAGGAACAAAAGATACTTGAAAGTAAGATCGATCATAATCGTAAAGATTTTAAAAAGATTACAATGGCATTTGGAATCGCAGGAGGTGTTATGGGGATTTTACTGTTTCTATAAAGAAAAATGGGGAGGCGCATGATGGAATTAGGCATGCTTTTCAAGATTGCTGCAGTGGGAATACTAGTAACAATCATTGGACAGGTTTTAAAACATAGCGGAAGAGATGAACAGGCATTTCTGGTAAGTCTTTCTGGATTGATACTGGTCTTAAGCTGGATTGTGCCATATATCTATGACCTTTTCACCACCATAAAGGAGTTGTTTACAATATAATGACCTTTATACAAATATGCATGTTCGCAATCATTGGAGTTTTTTTATCCCTGTTTTTGAAACAGATAAAACCGGAATATAGTTTATGTGTAAGTCTGTGTGTTGTGGTTGGGATTATGATCGTATCCATGAAACAACTATCCTTCATTTTGAACTGGATCAATGAGAGTATTAGTGGATGTGGTGATTTTATACCTTTCTTTAAGGTACTGATTAAAATGATAGGAATATCCTTTACAAGTGAAATTACGGTAGGAATATGCAAAGAGGCTGGAATGACAGCCATGGGAGAAGGCGTGGAAATTTTGACGAGAATCATATTGTGCATGCTAAGCCTTCCGGTTTTAAAGGAAGTGTTATCTTTGCTTGATACATACTTATAAGTAGAAGGGAGAGTTATATATGGGGAGCTGATGAGTTTTATGATACTTATGACTTCACAGAGATTGAGGAAGTGTTTACCAAATACTTTCAAACAAAGGATATGACTGTAAAGAATATATGGGAGGCAATATTTACAGGGGAATTTCAAAGTATTTGGCGAATGTTTTTAAGCTGGATAAAGGATGGAACCATTGGTGAGGTGATCAAGAATAAGGAGTTATTGGAAATTTTTCTTCTTTTTGGAATCACAAGTGTAATTATTAAATATATATCAGTTCTTTTTTCTAATTCACAAACCGTAGAAATGGCAAAACAAATTATGAATTTGTCTTTCCTGGTTTTTACAATTTATGCATGTGTGAGGGGAATTCAGATCGCAAAAGGTTGTCTTGAGGCTATGTATGTTATATCCAAGGTGGCGCTGCCGGTTTATTTGATTTCTATGTCCTTGGCAAACTCTATTACCATGGCGTCTGCATTTTCAGGTATTTTTGCATTGATTATGTTTATGGTGGAAAAAGTGGTGAAAGCATGGCTGTTTCCTTTTTTGGGATCGATTGAAATATTACATATGGTTGATCATGCAATATTGGAGAATAGAATGCATACAGGGATTTCATATTGTGAAAAGGGAGTTATGATGCTTATGCGTGGTCTTGTATGTGGAATTTCTGCAGTAGGATATGTACAAAGCAATGTTTTGTCAGCTTCGGCTGATGTCAAGAAAACTACAATTGGAAGTTTAAGCAGCCTGCTTCCTGGTGTAGGAAAGCTTGCAGAAGAGTCTATGGATATTTTTTTGGGTTCCACAGCGTTAATCTATCGCTGTATGGGAAGTTTAATGGGTGTTCTATTTTCGCTCATATGTATGATTCCATTTGTAAAATTATTATTTTTGCTCTTTACAGTGCGATTCGCAGAAAGCATTATGGGAATGCTTGGCGAAGAGGGACTGCAAAAGGGAATTCATATTTCGGGAGAAGCCATCAAAACCATTATGCATCTTTTGTTTGGTGTATTAAGTCTGTTTTTATTAACTATCGTGGTTGCGATGCTGGGGGCAAAATAGAATGGAGTTTATGATTGTATTTCTGAAAAGGATTATCGTTGTGTCTCTGGTTTGGAAAACAGCGATTCAGCTTTGCCCACAAAAGCGAATAAGAGAATATGGTAAATCGTTACTGGGAATCTATTTGGCATTCTATATTTTGAGTATGTTTTGTAAGCTGTTTTGCGTAGATTTGAAAACGAAATATTACGAGGAGACAGAAAAAATAGAAAATAATTTGTGGGAATGTGAAGAATTATTCACAATCACGTGTGATGTTAAAACTGGATTTAATGATGATGAAAATGTGGTAGAAAAAACCTCACAAATGCTTGAAAATACTGAAGAAAGCTATGTGGAAGAAAATGAAGAAAATTCGTCTGAAAATGAAAAATTGACGGACAACATAGAGATTTCCACAGTGAATGTGGAAAGTATTCAGTCAATTAATGTGCATTAGGAAATAATTTCCAAAATGGTGAAAAAGATGTATGATTTATCGGGAAAAATAAAACAATATTTTGCAAACAAATCAGAAAAAAGAATGTTGCCAAAAAAGGAAGTTGGTATATTGCTGGTTTTGTTTGGAATTCTGTTTATGGTGATTCGCATGCCAGTAGATTCTGAAAGAAGGATAACAGAAAAAAGTCAGACAATGACAAAGGAGGAATCAACAAAAGTAGATGTGATAGAGAATACTACCTTTCAGCTTTGTGATTATCAAACTATGTTAGAAGAACGGACCGAACAGATTTTAAGCAAGATGGATGGGGTGGGGTGTGTAAAGGTAATGATCACACTAAAAAATGATGGAATGTTGAATGTGGAAAAGGATATTGAAACGCAAAAGGATAGTGGAATAACCGCGGATGCAAGTGGGGGGAGTCAGGAAAATCAGAAAGAGGACTATAAAGAGAGCACCTGTTATTATGAAGATGGATCGGGAAAAGAGACACCTATCATTATTCAAACTGATATGCCTTGTGTGGAAGGCATTTTTGTTGTGGCACAGGGAGGAGATGATCCTCAGATAAATTTGCAAATCTTAAATGCATGTCAGGCATTATTTGGAATAGAAGCGCATAAGATAGTGATAGTTAAAGGCAATACTTCAGAAAGGAGTGCTGAATGAAAAAGTATATTAAACGAAATCAGGTTTTGATCACAGCACTTGCCATCATGATTGCAGTGGCAGGCTATTTAAGCTTTCAGGATAAAAAGACTGAAAGTGAAGAAACGGCTTTGGTGGCACAAAATGACGGCGTACTTACCTATGATCTTTCTTTAGAGGAATTTGATGAAGAAGATATCTTTTGCGAGGAAGAAATGGAGTCTGTTTCTGGAAATGAGGAGGAGGCGCTGGATGAAATTGGGGACGTGGTACCGGGAGAGGCTGTATTTACATCAACACAGCCAATTACGTCTTTATCAGGTGCAAAGCTTTTAAAGGAACAAACCAGAGCTAAGAATAGAGAAACGTTGCTTCAGATCATCAATAATACAAATATTTCAGAAGAAGCAAAAGTTGATGCGATTGCAGCTATGGTTATGACTACTGAAATTACAGAAAAGGAAACAAATGCTGAAATCATGTTAGAAGCAAAAGGGTTTCAGGATGCAGTGGTGAGCGTATCGGAGGATACGGTGGATGTGTGTGTGGTTACTGAAGAATTGACGGATGCACAGCGTGCACAGATAGAGGACATTGTACAAAGAAAAACAGGTGTATCAGCAGAAAATATTATTATTACAACGGTATGGTAGAGAATATTAGAATGGCTAAAACAGGCAAAGAACAGTAAACTGTGCTTTGCCTGTCTGCCTTGCTATTTCAAAGGATATATGTTATAAGTATAAGTTAGGAGTATTATCGAAAAAACAGAATGGAGAGAATAGAATGAAGAGAGTTTTTTTGATTGTATTAGATAGTTTTGGTATTGGAGAGGAACCAGATGCAAAGGCTTTTGGCGACGAAGGCACCAATACGTTAAGAAGCTGTTCGACAAGTCCATACTTTGATCTTCCTAATTTTAAATCATTGGGATTGTTTAATATTGATGGTGTGGATTATTTGGAAGGTGTGGACAAGCCATTGGCATCCATTGCCAGATTACAGGAGGCAAGTAAAGGAAAGGATACAACGATTGGACATTGGGAAATTGCAGGTATCATTTCTGAAAATCCATTACCAACCTATCCAAATGGTTTTCCAGAAGAAGTGCTTCATGAGTTTTCAAAAAGAACTGGAAGAGGTGTTCTTTGTAACAAGCCATATTCTGGTACTGATGTAATCAGAGACTATGGAGATGAACATGTAAAGACTGGTGATCTGATAGTTTATACTTCAGCAGATAGTGTATTCCAGATTGCAGCACATGAAGACATCGTTCCAGTTGAAACCCTGTATGAATATTGCCATATTGCTCGTGAAATTTTACAGGGAAAACATGGTGTGGGACGTGTAATTGCAAGACCATTTACAGGAGAATCAGGCAACTATACCAGAACCTCTAAACGCCATGATTATTCTTTGATTCCACCTAAGGATACCATGCTGGATATTATGAAAGCGGCAGGATTAGATACCATTGCGGTGGGAAAAATCAATGATATTTTCGCAGGAAAGGGAATCTCTGAGTTTACCTATACATCTGGAAATGCAGAAGGTATCGAAAAAACTCTGGAATATTTGAAAAAGGATTTTGAAGGAATCTGTTTTGTGAACCTGGTTGATTATGATATGCTGTATGGTCATAGAAGAGATGTGGATGGTTATGCCAAGGCACTTGCATATTTTGATGAGAAGCTACCTGAAATTATGGCTAATATGCGAGAGGACGATATCCTGATTCTAACAGCAGATCATGGTTGTGATCCTGCATATACAAAGACAACAGACCATACCAGAGAATATGTTCCATTCATCAAATATGGAAAAAAAGTAACACCAGTAAATTATGGTACTCGCCCACAGTTTTCTGATATTGCAGCGACTGTTCTGGATTATTTTGGAATCCAATATGATTTTAAGGGTGAAGCACTGAAATAAAAGATAGTAAGATAGTTTTAGATTGGAGTAGTAACAAAGTGGCTGATTATACAAACGAAATTAAAAAGAGAAGAACTTTTGCAATCATTTCCCATCCGGATGCAGGTAAGACAACATTAACAGAAAAATTCTTATTATATGGCGGAGCCATCAATCTTGCAGGTAGTGTAAAGGGAAAAGCAACTGCAAGACATGCAGTATCCGACTGGATGGAAATTGAAAAGGAAAGAGGTATTTCAGTTACCTCTTCTGTATTACAGTTTGAGTATGACGGATATTGTGTCAATATTCTGGATACACCCGGACATCAGGACTTCTCAGAGGATACTTATCGTACCTTAATGGCAGCAGATTCGGCAGTTATGGTAATCGATGGTTCGAAGGGTATTGAGGCACAGACTAGAAAACTGTTTAAGGTTTGTGCAATGCGTGGTATTCCTATTTTTACATTTATCAACAAAATGGATAGAGATGCCAACGACACCTTTGAATTATTAGACGATATTGAAAATGAACTTGGAATTGCAACATGTCCTATGAACTGGCCAATTGGTTCTGGTAAGGCATTCCAGGGTGTTTATGACAGAGAAACCAGAAAGGTTATCACATATTCTGACACGGAAAAGGGTACTAAGGAAGGTGAGTCCAAGGAAGTCTCTATGGATGATGAGGCTGGAATGCGTTCTATGATTGGAGATACTCCGTTTGAAACATTAGTGGAAGAAATTGAGCTGTTAGATGGTGCATCTGCTGAATATAATCTGGATAAGATTCAGGCAGGTAAATTAACACCTGTATTTTTTGGCTCAGCATTAACCAATTTTGGTGTTGTAATCTTTTTACAGCATTTCTTGAAAATGACGACAACCCCACTTCCACGAAAAGCAGCAGATGGAATGATCGATCCATTAGAGAATGAATTTTCCGCATTTGTATTTAAGATTCAGGCCAATATGAATAAGGCACATAGGGATAGAATTGCATTTATGCGTATTTGCTCAGGACGTTTTGATGCAGGTCAGGAAGTGAAGCATGTGCAGGGTGGTAAGATAATGCGCTTATCACAGCCACAGCAGATCATGGCAGATGAAAGAAAAATCCTTTCAGAGGCATATGCGGGGGACATTATTGGTGTATTTGATCCAGGTATATTCTCTATTGGTGACACAGTTTGTATGCCAAAAGAAAATATTTGTTATGAAGGAATTCCTACCTTCGCACCAGAACATTTTGCAAGAGTTCGTCAGATGGATACCATGAAGAGAAAACAGTTTATTAAGGGTATCAATCAGATTGCACAGGAAGGTGCAATCCAGATCTTCCAGGAGTTTAATACTGGTATGGAAGAGATTATTGTAGGTGTAGTAGGTGTACTTCAGTTTGAAGTGTTGAAATACAGATTAGAGAATGAATACAATGTTGAGATTCGTTTGGAGAACCTGCCATACGAACATATCAGATGGATTGAAAACAAGGATGAGGTAGATCTGGATAAACTTGTCGGAACATCAGATATGAAAAAAATCAAAGATTTAAAGGGAAATCCATTGCTTCTATTTGTCAATGCATGGAGTGTAGGTATGACCTTGGATCGAAATAATGGTCTGGTTTTATCTGAGTTCGGAAGAAATTAAAACACTGCATGATAATGAATAAGTGTGAATGTGTAATAGAAGGGGTATATCATCATTCGTGAAAGAAGAGGATAGTTATTTGAAAAATCTTAGAATTTCTAAATTGATCGTAGTAGCTTTCGCCTGTGTTTGTATATTGACCACAGGCTGTTCTAAAGTAACAAAAGACGATATACAATATATGATGGAGGATGGTTTTTCGGTGGAGGTAGTAACACCGGAGGACCAGAATCAACAGAGTACTGAACAGCAACCAGCCACAACAGTATCCACCTCGGGTGAAACCAGGGAGGTACATGAATTAAGTGAAGTAACAGATACCTTGGTAAGAGATTTAGGTGGACATTTTGCATATGATCGATTAAATGACGACGAAAAGAAGCTTTATCAAAAAATATTGGACATCTTACTGGTAGCAGAAAAAGAGATTACAGTACCATCATTGGATTCTGAACAGATTGATTTTGTTTTCAATTGTGTATTGATGGATCATCCAGAGTTGTTTTATGTATCGGGATATTCCTTTACGAAATATTCTGTCAATGGAAATTTATCAAGCATTGATTTTTCTGGAACCTATACGATGGATGTGGATGAAATAATGAGCAATCGTACGTTTATTGATTTAGAAACGGAATCGATTATTGCCAATATTCCATCTTATGACTCGGATTATGCTCTTGCTAAATATTTTTATGAAGTCATTATATTAAATACAGATTATAATTTGAACTCCATTAACAACCAGAATATTTGCTCCGTTTTTTTGACACATGAAAGCGTTTGTCAGGGATATGCCAAGGCACTTCAGTTTTTGTTACAGCTAGAGGGAATTGAAAGTGTACTTGTAACGGGACAGGTAAGTGGCGGAGAAGGACATGCCTGGGTGCTTGCATCGTTGGATGGAGCTTATTATCACATTGATCCGACCTGGGGAGATGCATCCTATAATGCAGAAACAGTTGAGGAAGTAAAAAATCTGCCAGAAATCAATTACGATTATTTATGCGTAACCACCAATGAGATTAAGGAAAGTCACTTGATCCAAACTATAATCTCGCTTCCTGAGTGTACCGCTTTGGATGATAATTATTATGTGAGAGAGGGGCTTTATTTTGCAGCAGTAGATACGGATTATCTGCATGATGCATTTAATAGAGCATATAACAACGGACAGGCCTTTTTGACCATTAAGTGCAGTGACTCCTATGTATATGCTGAAATGGTTAATTATCTTTTGAATTCTGAAGATGCTCATGTTTTTGAGTATTTGAGAGGAGAAATGAAACAGGTGGTCTACAGTATGAACGATAGACAGTTTTCAATCAGTATCTGGTTAGAATAAAAAGCTATGCAAAAAACGTATGTTTTGCTATAATAAAGCCATATGATACAGCTTTAAAATGAGAAAATAGGAACACTATTTCGATATGATACTTGAAATATGAAGGAGGTTTCCGCATGGAAAAAGAAAACAATAGATTACAGGACAACATTGGCTCAGTGAGAATCGCTGATGATGTAGTAGCCATGATCGCAGGCATCGCTGCAAAGGAAGTGGATGGTGTTTATGGATTGACAGGAAATGCTACAAGCGAATTTATGAGCAAGGTGGGAATGAAACCTCAGACAAGAGGCGTTAAGGTTGACGTTTTAGATAAAGTAGTAACAGTTGATCTTTCCATTGTAATGGATTATGGATACAATATTCCAGTTACTTGTGGTAAGGTTCAGGAAAAAGTGAAGACAGCCATTGAGAATATGACATGCCTTGAAGTAGCTGATGTTAATGTGAAAATTTCAGGCGTTTCTGCTCCAAGACAGTAGGAAGGTAATAAAATGAACAGAAGAAAATTACGTGAACAGATTTTTAAAGTACTCTTTGGAGTAGAATTTAATGAAAAGGAAGAAATGCCTTTACAGATGAAACTTTTCTTTGAACAGGAAGAGAATCTTGCAGATGAGCAGGATACGGAGTATATCACAGAAAAGTGCAAGAGCATTATGGAGAAACTTTCTGAAATTGATGACATGATCAATGAAACAGCAGAAGGATGGTCTACTAAGCGTATGGGTAAGGTGGATCTTACTTTGCTTAGAATTGCAGTGTATGAGATTAAGTTTGATGAAGATGTTCCTACAGGTGTAGCTATCAATGAAGCTGTAGAACTTTCTAAGAAATTTGGTCAGGAAGGCTCTGCAAGCTTTGTAAATGGCGTTTTGGCTAAATTTGCAAAATGAAAAATGTCTATTCAGTAACGCAAGTCAATTCGTATATTAAGAATATGTTTTCCCAGGATTTTATGTTACGTGCTATTTTCGTAAGAGGAGAAGTAAGTAACTGTAAGTATCATTCATCGGGACATATTTACTTCACACTGAAAGATGAGAATGGAACCATCGCATGTGTGATGTTTGCTGGAAACAGAAAAGGTCTTTTGTTTCAGATGCAGGAAGGTCAGCAGGTGGTTGTTGGCGGCACAGTTGACGTTTATGAAAGAGATGGAAAGTACCAGCTTTATGCAAAACAAATTGTTTTAGATGGAGCTGGTCTTTTAAATGAAAGATTTGAACAATTAAAGAAAGAACTTGAAGAAAGAGGCATGTTTGCCCCAATGTTTAAACAGCCAATTCCGAAGTTTATCAAAACTCTTGGAATTGTAACGGCACCAACCGGGGCAGCAGTGCAGGATATCATTCAGATCACAAAGCGGCGGAATCCATATGTACAGATTATTTTGTATCCAGCAATTGTACAGGGGGATTTGGCTGCTGAAAGTATTGTAAATGGAATTAAAGCCTTGGAACGGCTTGGGGTAGATGTTATGATCGTAGGTCGTGGAGGTGGTTCCATGGAGGATTTGTGGGCTTTTAATGAGGAAATTGTTGCACAGGCAATTTTTGATTGTTCAGTACCAATTATTTCAGCAGTAGGACACGAAACTGATACAACCATTGCAGATTATGTGTCTGATATGAGGGCACCGACTCCTTCAGCAGGAGCAGAACTTGCGGTGTATGATGTGTTTGAAGTTCTGGGAACCTTGGAACATTTTAGACGTACCTTAAATAGTCAGATGAACAGGGAACTTGAACTCTATAAAACGCAGGTGGATAAATTAGAGGTAACTCTTGAAAACAGAAGTCCTCAACAGCGCATCAGAGAACAGAGAACTTATATGCTTCATTTAGAGGAAAGTATGAACCAGGCAATGGATCATAAAATTGAGGATGCAAGACATACTTTAGATAAATTGATTCTTCAAATGAAGGGATTATCGCCACTCGATAAGCTGAATCAAGGTTATTCCTTTTCTTCAGACCAAGCAGGGAACACCTTGACGAGTATTACGCAGGTGAAGCCAGGACAAGAAATGTCAGTATATGTAAAAGATGGCAAGATTACTGCAACAGTGGTGAATGCTACAGCCTTACAGTTGGGAGGAGACACATATGTTGGAGAATAAAGATGAGAAATGGGAAGATATGAGGCTTGAAGATGCTTTTTTATTGGTGCAACAAACAGTTGAGAAGTTAGAAGACAGCCAGATTTCTTTAGAGGAATCCTTTCGTTTGTATGAACAGGGTATGAAAGTATTAAAACATTGTAATGATTGTATTGATCAGGTTGAAAAGAAAGTAATGATGATTCAGGAGAATGGAAGTTTAGATGAGTTTTAAAGAGAATTTACAGAAAAAAGTTCAGGATGCAGAAGTAATCATTAAGAAGTATTTGCCTGAGAAAGAAGGCTTTCAGATTACTGTGTTGGATGCCATGCATTATAGTGTAGAAGCAGGTGGAAAAAGACTTCGCCCAATTATGATGAAGGAGGTCTATACCCTGTTTGGTGGAAAGGGACAGGTGATTGAGCCCTTTATGGCAGCCATTGAAATGATACATACATATTCCCTGGTACATGATGATCTTCCTGCAATGGACAATGATGAATATAGAAGAGGCAAGAAAACGACCCATGTGGTTTATGGTGAGGCCATGGCAATTCTGGCTGGAGATGCACTGTTAAACTATGCATTTGAAACAGTGTCAAAGGCTTTTTCGTTGGTGGATACTACAGAGTATGAGCGTGTTGGAAAGGCATTTCAGATTCTGTCTCAAAAAGCAGGTATTTATGGAATGATTGGTGGTCAGGTTGTAGATGTGGAGTCTGAGAAAAAAGGTGAGGCGGTATCTAAGGAACAGCTGCTGTTTATCCATGAGTGTAAGACAGCTGCATTGATCCAGGCTTCCTTAATGGTTGGAGCAGCACTTGCAGGTGCAGATCAAAAGACACTTCAAACTTTACAGGAGATTGGAAGTAACATTGGATTGGCGTTTCAGATTCAGGATGATATTTTGGATATTGAAGGTAATTTTGAAGAGTTGGGTAAGCCAATTGGAAGTGATGAAAAAAATGAAAAAGTTACTTATGTAAGCATTTATGGTATGGAACAGTCTAAGCAGGATGTGAAGATGCTGACCGAAGAAGCCATTATAAAACTGCAGGGCTTATCCATTGAGAATTCCTTCTTAGAGGAATTGTTATTGTCTTTGGTGACCCGAACAAACTAGGATTTTTGTAAAGGAATGATTTCTTATGATACTAGACCAGATTCAGAAGGAAAATGATATTAAAAATATCACATCAGATAAATACGAAGAGCTCGCTCAGGAGATTAGAGATTTTTTGATTGAAAAAATCAGTGTGACAGGTGGGCATCTGGCATCAAATTTAGGAGCTGTGGAGTTAACCATGGCATTGCATTTAAGCTTAAACCTTCCAGAGGATAAGATTATCTGGGATGTCGGACATCAGTCATATACCCATAAACTGCTGACTGGAAGACGAGAGGGCTTTGAAACTCTTCGTAAATACGGTGGAATGAGTGGTTTCCCAAAACGTAAGGAAAGTAAGTGCGATTGTTTTGATACAGGACATAGTTCCACTTCTATCTCCGCAGGTATGGGACTTGTAAAGGCAAGAGATTTAAAAGGAGAACATAATACGGTTGTATCTGTGATAGGAGATGGTTCCTTAACGGGTGGTATGGCATATGAGGCATTGAATAATGCGGCTAGATTGGAAACCAATTATGTTATCATTTTGAATGATAACAATATGTCCATTTCTGAAAATGTGGGTGGCATGTCCAAGTACTTAAACAGTATTCGTACCGCGGATGCGTATTTGAATTTAAAGGAAGATGTATATCATTCTTTGTTGAGTAAAAAGAATGGTGAGAAATCCATTCAGAAGATTCGTAAAACAAAGAATATGATCAAACAGTTTGTTGTTCCAGGAATGTTATTTGAAAACATGGGAATTACATATTTAGGACCAGTGGATGGTCATAATATCAAAGGACTTATGCAAGTGATCAGTGAAGCAAAAAGGGTTAAGGGAGCCTGCCTGATACATGTTAAGACACAAAAAGGTAAGGGCTTTTTGCCTGCAGAAAGACATCCTTCCAGATTTCATGGTGCTGAGCCATTTGAAATTGAAACAGGATTACCTAGTACTCGTAAGCTAAAGGCTAATTATACAGATATTTTTTCTACGGTTATGTGTAAGCTTGGTAATCGCAATGAGAATATCGTTGCCATTACTGCGGCTATGCCAGATGGAACAGGGCTGAAAAGATTTCACAATATGTATCCAAATCGATTTTTTGATGTTGGAATTGCTGAAGAGCATGCAGTGACCTTTGCAGCAGGACTTGCTGCTGGTGGCATGATTCCAATTGTGTGTATCTATTCATCCTTTTTACAAAGAGCCTATGATCAGATTTTGCATGATGTGTGTATTCAGAATCTCCATGTAATTTTTGCCATTGACAGAGCCGGCTTGGTCGGAAGTGATGGAGAGACGCATCAGGGTATTTTTGATCTGTCATTTTTATCCTGTATACCAAATATGACGATTATGGCTCCAAAGAATAAATGGGAACTTTCTGATATGATGAAATATGCGGTTTCTTATGAAGGGCCAATTGCAATTCGTTACCCAAGAGGAACAGCTTATGATGAGTTAGAGGAATTTAGAAGTCCAATGGTTTTGGGGAAATCAGAGATGCTCTTTGAGGAATCTGGTATTGCATTGTACGCAGTAGGAAGTATGGTAAAAACAGCTGTCAAAGTTCGTGAGAAGCTTAAGGAATCTGGATATGCTTGTACACTGGTGAATGCAAGATTTGTAAAGCCCATTGATGAGGAAATGGTGAAAGAACTTTCTAAAAACCACAGAATCATTGTGACCATGGAGGAGAATGTTTCTTCTGGTGGCTTTGGTGAACATGTGAGAGAATATGTTACTGAGAATCACATAAAGATAAATGTTTTATCGGTTGCTTTGCCGGATGATTATGTAGAGCATGGTAATGTTGATATTCTTCGTAAGGAAGTTGGCATTGATGAGGAATCTGTTTACCAAAAAGTTTTAGAAGAAATAATGCAATAATAGTTGGAACTAAGGAGAGGTTCATGAAAGAACGTTTGGATGTTTTGCTTGTAAAGCAGGGATTTTTTGAATCCAGAGAAAAAGCAAAGGCTGTGATCATGGCAGGGGATGTGTATGTGAATGGTCAGAGAGAAGATAAAGCAGGTACTTCATTTGATGAAACAAAAATCCAGATTGAAGTACGTGGTGTACAGTTAAAATACGTCAGCCGAGGTGGTCTAAAGCTTGAAAAAGCAATGGCTTCCTTTCCTATTGCTTTACAGGATAAGGTTTGTATGGATATTGGTTCATCTACGGGCGGATTTACAGACTGTATGTTACAGAATGGTGCAACGAAGGTGTATTCTGTAGATGTTGGGCATGGACAGCTTGCATGGAAATTAAGAAATGACGAACGTGTTGTATGTATGGAAAGCACTAATTTTAGATATATGCTTAGAGAGGATCTTTCAGATGATATTTCTTTTGCGTCCTGCGATGTATCTTTTATTTCACTTACCAAGATTTTAGGACCAGCAAGAGAAATTCTTGCGCCGGATGGGGAGATGGTATGCCTGATCAAGCCTCAGTTTGAAGCTGGCAAAGACAAGGTAGGTAAAAAGGGAGTTGTCAGAGAACCTAAGGTACATGAGGAGGTAATTGCAAAGGTTATTGATTTTGCCGCAGCAAATGGATTCTTAGTACTTGGTCTTGAACATTCTCCAATCAAAGGACCAGAAGGAAACATTGAATATCTGATTCATTTAAGAAAGGATGCTTCTGTGGAGCAATCTATGCCAGAATGTGAAAAAGAGGAAGATGTTCCTGGTGATATTGTGGAAAAAAGAAAGAAATATCGTATGGAATGTGAATTGTTAGAGCAGACTCGCATGGATGAAATGAATCATGAAGCCAGTACGGCAATGCTTCCGCAGATCAAGGAAATTGTGGAACGTGCTCATGGTGCATTGGACCGTACAGAAAAATAAATAGATTATTCGTTCGAATATATATGAAGAACAAAAACAGAGGGGTGGTATCGAATGGATCAGTTTTTGATCATTGCAAATCCACATAAGGAAAGAATAGATGAAACCATAGAGAGAATCAGTGGTTTTTTGGAGTCTAAAGGAAAAAAATGTCTGGTTGACTGTGAGAAAAGAGAAATAGAGCTTAACGGTAAGTATGAAAGTTCATTGGTAATTCCAGAAGGAACAGATTGCATTATTGTGATTGGCGGTGATGGAACATTGATCAGAGCTGCCAGAGATAGTATGAACACATCTATCCCTATTCTTGGTGTGAATATGGGAACCCTTGGATATTTAACTGCTGTAGAAGTGGATGAAGTGGAAAAGTGTCTTACAGATCTCATTGAGGGAAATTATGAAATAGAGGAAAGAATGCGATTGTATGCAACCCTAGAGCGTGATGGTGTAACATTAGAGGATAATGCATTAAATGAAATCTGTATTACAAGAGCGGGTTCCCTGAAAATTCTTTCCTTCAATATCTATATCAATGGAGAGTTTTTATATACTTACCATGCAGATGGAATGATCTTTGCAACTCCAACAGGTTCAACTGCATACAATCTTTCGGCAGGAGGACCAATTGTAAAGCCGGGTGCAAAGATGATGATTTTAACTCCTGTTTGTCCACATTCATTGAATTCAAGAAGTATTGTGGTTTCAGACAGTGATCAGATTACGATCGAACTTCCAGATAATGGAAGGGGAATGCCTCAGGAGGCGGAACTAAACTTTGATGGAAGAACCATTTTTACTATCAAGACAGGTGATGTGATCAAGATTTCCAAGTCCAAAAAGGTAACTCGTCTTATAAAGCTTTCCCATAGAAGCTTTTTAGAGACTGTACATATGAAAATGATGACGGTTCAGAATTAAAGGAACCCGAAAAATAAGAAATGGAGACAGTATGAAACAGAATCGACACGCAGAAATTGTTCAAATTATTGAGAATTATGATGTTGAAACACAGGAAGAGTTAGCAGAATATTTGAAAAAAGCAGGTTTTGCAGTAACACAGGCTACGGTTTCCAGAGACATTCGAGAGTTGAAACTGACAAAGATTCCAGTAGGTCAGGGAAAACAGAAGTATATCATCTTAAAAGAGGATGAAAGCAATATGAATGAACGCTTTGTCCGAGTATTAAGAAGTGGATATGTTTCTATGACACAGGCGCAGAATCTTGTAGTTATAAAAACAGTAACAGGTATGGCAATGGCAGTGGCAACAGCACTAGATGCCATGAAAATTCCAGAGGTTTGTGGATGTATTGCAGGTGATGATACCATTTTTGTTGCAATTAGAACCATAGAGGATACTGCAAATGTAATGGAAAGAATCCGCAAAGAGCTGGGTTAATGAAGCTGATAAACACGGGTTTGTAATATGCTGGGGAGCGTATTAGATGCATAGGGAGGAAACATGTTAATTAGTTTACATGTCAAAGATTTGGCGTTGATCGACGAAACAGAAGTGTATTTTGGTGAAGGGCTGAATATTTTATCAGGTGAAACCGGTGCGGGTAAATCTATTATCATTGGTTCTATTGGCCTTGCCCTTGGTGGAAAAGCTGATAAGGATATTATTCGAAATGGTGCAGAATATGCTTTGGTAGAACTTGTATTTGAGGTATCTGATGAGGAAACAAGAAAACTCATTCACGAGATGGATTTTCCAATGGATGAGGATGGAACCATCATTTTACAAAGAAGAATCATGCCAACAAGAAGCATCTGTAAGGTTTGTGGTGAGACAGTGTCTGTGTCACAGTTAAAAGCATTGGCAGAGTTGTTGATTGATATCCATGGACAGCATGAACATCAGTCCTTGCTAAAAAAGAGCAAGCATCTGGAATTCTTAGATGATTTTGCAATGCATGCTCTGGCAGAAGAATTGTCTAGCCTAGAGAATGAATATCATCAGTATATGATACTGAAAAAGGAATATGAAGAGGCCAACCGTCCAGATTTAAGAATTGATAAGGATGCTGCGCTTGCGTCTTTTGAAGTGGAGGAGATTGAACAGGCGAATCTTACCTACGGTGAAGATGAAGTGTTAGAAACAAAGTACCGTAAGATGGTGAATGGCAAGAAAATTTCAGAGGCACTTGGAATTGTTTATCAGATTACAGGCAGTGAAGAGGATCAGGCCATGGGGGATCAGGTTGGTCGTGCATTGCATGAACTCAAATATGTCTCCGAATATGATGAAAAAATTGCGACTTTTGAAAGCACCTTGATGGATGTTGAGGGAATGCTTAGTGATCTTCATAAGGAATTGGAAGAGTACATGGAGGATCTTGAATTTGATCCAGAGGAGTTTCATGAGATTGAAGAACGTTTGAATGTAATCAATCATTTGAAGGATAAATATGGTTCCACCATTGAAGAAATTCTTGCCTATCAGAAGAAACAGCAGGAACTATGTGAGAAGTATGCGGACTATGATCAGTACTTAAAGAACCTGAAGAAAAAGTATGATCAAGCATTGGATATTTATCTTTCAAGAGCTGGTGTTGTTCATGACATTCGTGTCAAAGCCGGGAAAGATTTGGCAAAGCAGATGGTTGCAAATTGCTTGGATTTGAATTTCTTAAATGTAGAATTTGAGGTTATGGTAGAAAAGACAGAAAGCTATTCTAAGAGTGGATATGATGAAGTTACCTTTATGATTTCTACCAATCCAGGTGAACAGGTAAGACCACTCCAGGATGTAGCCAGTGGTGGTGAGTTATCCCGTATCATGCTTGCCCTAAAGACGATTTTAGCAGATCAGGATGCGATAGATACCCTGATCTTTGATGAGATTGATACAGGTATTAGTGGTAAGACAGCCTGGAAGGTATCAGAGAAGATGGCATTGATTGGTAGAAACCATCAGGTAATCTGTATTACCCATCTTCCTCAGATTGCAGCTATGGCAGATAAGCATTTTGTAATCATGAAATCTGTGGTGAATCAAAGAACTACAACCCAGATTGAAGCCTTGCCTGAAAAAGAACAGATTGAGGAATTGGCAAGAATGCTAGGCGGTGAGGAACTCACCGATGCCGTACTGGCCAACGCAAGGGACCTAAAAAGACTAGCCAATGAAAAAAAATCAAAATAGAAAAAGAGCAGTGCAAAGCACTGCTCTTTTTCTATTTGGTCTAATTCCCCGACAAATCCTCATGTCCATCCATCCTCCAGGCCTCTGGAGGATGGATGGACATGGTAGTACGTCGATAATTGTCGACTGAGTGTCGAGAAAAGTTTCTGAAAATTTAATAAATTGTTGAGGGAAATGAATTGTAAACAATTCAAAACTCTGCTATGATTATTGTGTACGGTTTTCGAACTATTCGAAAAATGGAATAATTACAAGAAGCTGTATCGTTTGTAGTTTCCATGCAAATAATATGAAAAGGTGAGAAATATGCTAACATTAAAAGAGTTGAAAAAGAGTTATCAGGCAGGGGACACAAAGGTTGAAGCCTTGAAGGGAATTACACTTCATTTTAGAAACCATGAATTTGTTTCAATCTTAGGCCCATCCGGATGTGGTAAAACAACCATGTTAAATGTGATTGGCGGATTGGATCAGTACGATAGAGGTGATTTGATCGTTAATGGAAAGTCTACAAAAGAATATAAAGATAGAGATTGGGATTCATACAGAAATCATTCCATTGGTTTTATTTTCCAGAGCTATAATCTGATTCCTCATCAGACAGTTTTGGCCAATGTAGAGTTGGCATTAACATTATCTGGTGTATCCAAGGAAGAGCGAAGAAGAAAAGCAATGGATGCGTTGACGAAGGTAGGTTTAGCTGATCAGATGAATAAAAAGCCTAACCAGATGTCAGGTGGTCAGATGCAACGAGTAGCAATTGCAAGAGCACTAGTGAACGATCCGGAAATCTTACTTGCAGATGAACCAACAGGTGCTCTTGATACAGAGACCAGTATTCAGGTTATGGAAATCTTAAAAAAGATTTCCAAAGATAAGCTGATCATTATGGTTACTCATAATCCAGAACTTGCAGAAAAGTATTCGAACAGAATCGTAAGAGTGTTAGATGGAAAAGTAATCGATGATTCTAATCCATATGATGGAGACAAGGTAGAGGTAAAGGAGAAAAAGGATCAGGAAAAACAAAAGACATCTATGTCAGCATTTACTGCTTTTTCCTTAAGCTTTCATAATCTTTTGACAAAAAAGGGAAGAACCTTTATGACAGCCTTTGCAGGAAGCATTGGTATCATTGGTATTGCATTGATCCTTTCTATTTCCAATGGAATCCAGAACTATATTGACAGAGTACAGGAGGATACCTTATCCTCTTATCCAATTACCTTAGAAGCCGAAACTGTGGATTATTCAACCATGATGAATTCTATGATGGGAAATAAATCTGAAGATGAACAGCATGAACTGGATGCTGTATATTCCAAAAACATTTTTGCCAGTATGATGGAATCTATGGCAGCTGAATTACAGACCAATAACATTAGCTTATTTAAGGACTATTTAGATCAGCAGGAAAATATAGATGATTTGATTACAGATATCAAATATACCTACGATTTAGATTTACAGATTTATTCAGCAGATACGAAAGACCAAGTATATCAAGTAAATCCTTCTGATCTTATCACAAGAATGTATGCTGGAATGGGTGTTAACATTGATGCTACCACAATGGCAGGGATGAACACCATGGGATTTGGTTTGAATATCTGGACAGAAATGTTAGACAATGAGGAACTTGTTCAGAGCCAGTATGATGTTTTGGTGGGAAGATGGCCAGAAAAATATGATGAAGTTGCTGTTTTTGTTGACTCGAACAACGAAATCAGTGATATGGTGCTGTATGCACTGGGACTAAGAGATGAAAAAGAAATGGATGAGATCATCAAAGCCACAATGCTTAGTGAGGAATATGAAGTAGAAACATCCAAATATGAATATGATGACATTTTAAATACCACTTTCAAATTGGTATTAAACACAGATTATTATACCTATGATGATGAAAAAGAAGTATGGGTTGACCGTCGTGATGACAAGGATTATATGAAACAGCTTGTAGATGATGGTATGACCATTAAGATCGTTGGTATCATGAAACCAAATGAGGATGCAACTGCAAGAAGTGTAAGCGGAACTATTGGTTATACAGAAGAACTGACATACATGATCATGGATCAGGTAAACAATAGTGATATTGTAAAGGCACAGATGGCTACCCCAGATATTGATATTTTTACTGGGGTGTCTTTCCCGGGGGAAGATGAAGAAGTTGTAGATGAAGAAGTTACAATGGAAACTGTTCAGATGTTTCTTACTACTTTGCCAGAAGAAGAGCAGCAGGCATATATGGCATATATGGAAACCTTAACAGAGGATCAGATGATTGCCCTTGTGTCAGAGATGATGCCGAAAACAACCACAGATGCAACCTATGACAATAACTTAAAGTTACTTGGTGTTACAGATATCACTTTACCTAAGACCATCAATATCTATGCCAAGGATTTTCATGCAAAAGAAACCCTGACAGATATGATTGAAACCTATAATAAAGAACAGACCAAGGAAGGAAAAGAAGAAAATGTGATCCATTATACAGATTATGTAGGATTGATTATGTCTTCTGTTAGTACCATTATCAATGCGATTTCCTATGTATTGATTGCTTTTGTTGCTATCTCATTGGTTGTTTCATCTATTATGATTGGTATTATCACGTACATTTCTGTTTTGGAAAGAACAAAGGAAATTGGTATTTTACGTGCTATTGGTGCATCCAAGAAAGATATTTCCCGCGTATTCAATGCAGAAACTTTGATTGTGGGCTTGACTGCTGGTGCGATTGGTATTATCGTTACACTGTTGTTAAATATTCCAATTAATATTATTATTGAGAATTTAACTTCTATCAAGCATGTGGCAGCATTACCACCAGTGGGTGCCATCATTCTGATTTTGATCAGTATGTTCCTGACATGGATCGCTGGTTTGATTCCATCTAAGTATGCAGCCAAGAAGGATCCGGTTGTTGCCTTAAGATCTGAATAAAAAAATTTACAGCTATCAGAGAAATCTGATAGCTGTATTTACGAAAGAGGAGAGAAAAGCATGAATGCAGTAATTTTTGACATGGATGGTGTTTTAATCGATACAGAGAAGCATCTGATCGAATGCTGGATGCAGGCAGCAAAGATGCATGGTGTTTCTATGAAACGAGAAGAAGCCTATCTACTTCGTTCCTTAACAGGAACTATGGCAGCGCCTATGTTGCATGAAATGTATGGAGAAGAGTTTGACTATTGGACAGTTAGAGAGACCAGAAAGAAATTGATGGAGAAACGCCTGGCAGAGTATGGAATTGAACGCAAAAAAGGTGTTGTAGAAGCTCTTGAAATGTTAAAGAAAAAAGGCTTTAAGGTAGCCATTGCAACTGCAACTGATTCAGAAAGAGCCAAGGGTTATTTGGAAAAGGTTGGAATTTTATCATATTTTGACTATGTGATTTCTGCTAATATGGTTTCTATTGGGAAACCAATGCCGGATATTTATTTGTACGCATGTGAGAAGATAGGTGAAAAGCCAGAAAATTGCTATGCTGTTGAAGATTCACCAAACGGTGTAATGTCTGCATACCGCGCTGGAATGAAGGTTATCATGGTTCCAGATCTGACACAACCAGACCCTGAAACAGAACAGAGACTGTACGCAAAGATTGATTCCTTGGAAGATTTATACAAATTTGTCTAAAATTTATTTACTTTTCGACAAAATTATCGAAAATGAGTTGTAAAATAATTCTATTTCGTTGTATAATATACTCAACAATGAACATGGGGTAATGCATATGAAGATTAATGTAGTAATTGTTGATGATAGCGAGATTACAAGATCTATGTTAGAAGAGATTCTTCAACAGGATGAAGAGATTGAAGTCATCGGACAGGCCGATGATGGTAATGCAGCAATTTCAGTTATTCTAGAGAAGAAGCCTGATGTAGTATTGCTTGATCTGGTTATGCCAAAAGTCGACGGAATTGGGGTTATGGAAAGAGTCAATGCAGAAATGGCTCAAATGAAAGAAAAGTCACCAGCCTTTATTGTTATTTCAGCAGCTGGCAGTGAAGAAATTCTTTCACAGGCAATTGAATCTGGCGCGAGTTATTATATTTTAAAACCATTTGATATTGCCGATATCATTGCGAGAATTAAACGAGTTGGCGGGGTGCGTAAAGTTGGAAAGGTTGCTGGTGAAGCACCTAAGAAACTTTCACCTGAACCAAAAAAAGAAACAGAAAGCTTTTCGATGGATGCAGAGGTTACCAATTTGATCAGGGATTTTGGTGTTCCTGTGAATTTAAGTGGCTACCGTTACCTGCGTGATGCCATCATCATGGTTGTGAAGGATAGTGGTTTACTTGATTATGTTACCAAGAGCCTTTACCCTGTTATTGCGAAAGAACATAAAACAACAGCCAGTCGTGTGGAGCGTTCCATCAGACATGCAATCCAGGTTGCATGGGGTCGAGTGGATGATGAAACAGTTGCTGCAAGATTGGATTTTGGATTCGCTGAGGGTGATAAGAAACCAACCAATACAGAGTTTATAGCATTGTTATCTGATAAGGTACGCTTACAGTATAATGCTTATTTAGAAGAACAAGATAAGTAATTGAAATTTTGAAAGCCGCGAGAAAATCGCGGCTTTTTTATTTGCTAGGATTGTGGGAGCGCAAGGCGCGGAACAATCCGTAGAATCCGTTTTTGGGGCTTTTGACACCCTAATCTTACTAGGAAATTCCTCGAATTTTCTAGTAAATAAAAGTCTTCGACATAGGATGCACACCTCTCGGAAAGGAAGAAAGGTAAGTATAAGGACATAAGAGATGGCAGATACTACGAATTGTGTACGAAGTATAAAAAAATACACACAATACTATACAAATGTAGGATAATTGTGCTATAATTATTTATATTCAGACAATTTGCCTAAAACAAGGTGTTTTACAATGCAAAAGGAAGGAGGTTGATCATGGACGGTCATGTGAATAGAGCGGCAGTAGGATTGTTGCTTGCGTTTTTTCTGTCTATGCTTATGATTGGTTATGTGATCCATTCCTTCAAGGTAGATGATGTTTCCTTGAAAAAAGGAGAACTAAATACGTTTCAAAATAATTGGGATGTAGATATAACTCATGAAAATAAGGAATTCAATGTTACAATGGTAAATACCCTTCCTGAGATAGAAACATCAGAGATAGCACTATATACCAAAACATATCATCAGGCGTTTCAGGTATTTGTTGGTTCAGAATGTATATATACATATGGAATGGATGTTTCAGTTACTTTTGGTAATTCGGTTGCATCTGCAATTCATATTATACCAATTGAACAGAAGTATTCTGGACAGAAAATTACTTTATATCTGACAAGTGCTTATAAAAAGAATGGTAAGCTTGTACCAGAGGTTATGATAGGTAATATGAAGCGAATTCTGTATAAAGTTATTGCAGATTACGGAGCTTTGATTGTAGAAACCATTGCTATGCTGGTGATTGCATTAACATTGGTTATATTCTGGCTAAGTTCAAGGAGAGCTGTTTATGCGACGAATTCGTTTTTGTATCTGGGCCTTTCGGTATTGGCATTGACGACATGGTTTGCAACAAACTCACAGGTTTTTGGACTGTTCTTTGGAAATGTGACAGTCATTATGTATTTGTGTTATATTTCCTTTTTCCTGATTCCGGTACCGATTCTTTTGTACTTTGATGAAACAATTGGAAATGGTTATAAGAAACCTTTTGCGATGTTAGAAGGAATTAGTTTAGGGTATTTTCTGCTGGCCTTTATTTTGCAGTTTTTGAATATTTTAAATTTCAAGCAATTGTTACCTGGTGTGCATATTCTTCTAGTTTGTATGTTGGGATTGTTGGTATATGTGGCAGTTCGAAGAAGGCAGGCAGGACTGTTAAAAGCATATAGACGTCATACAGTTTATTGTGTATTCTTTTGTGTCGTAATGATGTTGATCGATCTGATCAGATATTATTTTTATTATGGCAATGATGTTGCGAGTTTCACCAGATTGGGTTTGATTGTATATGTATTGGGCCTGATTGTTGGAATGATTCAAGATTCCTTCGATTCTATTGCACTCGCCAATGAAGCAGCAATTTATGAAAAACTCGCATTTTCTGATAAGCTGACAGGATTGTTTAACCGTACAGCATATGAAAATACTGTAAAAGACATAGATGAGGAAATATCGAACCAGATATATATCCAGGGTGGTATTGTTGTAGTCAGTTTCGACTTGAATAACTTAAAGAAGATCAATGATACACAGGGACATACACAGGGTGACTCCTATATCAAAGCTTTTGCCAATATTTTACTGAAAGCTTTTCGAGATCATGGATATGTTTATCGAACTGGTGGTGATGAATTTGTTGCAATATTAAGAGATGTAACACAGGAACATGCACAAAAATTAGTAGATAACATGAATGCTGAGATTGCAGCATACAATGTTGATTTCCAAAGTCAGTGGCAAGGTGTTACTTTATCAACTGCATATGGTATTTCGGATTATCGCCCAACGGTTGATACTAGTCTTCAGGATGTGATCGAGCGTAGTGATCAGAATATGTACACCAATAAGATCCGAATGAAACTTGCAATGGGAATTACTGATCCAGATGCAAGATTATAAAAACCTTTACGAATTATTTCAAATAATTGGTAAAGGTTTTTTTTAAAGTTTACACATACTATCAAAAGAAAAAAGAATCGGAGGCGGATGAAATTGAAAAAATGGATTCGTTTGATGGCAAGTTTCTTTGCGATGTTAATATGTGTAATATTTGCATCTATCTATGTATATTACTGGGATCACACCCCAGAAATAATTCGTATTGAAGCTGGTACTACCCAGGAATTTAAGCTTTCTGTTCCGGCAAATGGAACCATCATAGAGCAGGAAGAAAAGAAGGCGGTTGCGGATGTTTTTTTTATGCAGCCAATAACTATGATAGCAGGAAATGAGAAAAGTTCTTATGAGGTGTCCTTAAAACTATATGGAATAGTTCCCTTCAAAAAAATGGAGATAGAAATCATAGATGATATTCAAATCTGGCCAGTAGGGAAGGTTTATGGTTTTTACTTAGAAACAGATGGGGTATTAGTGATTGGGACAGGCACATTTGAGAATGAATTAGGGGAACGGGTTGAACCAGCTTTGGGAAAGATAAAGACAGGAGATTATTTGCAAAGAATAAATGGACAATTGATTGAAAATAAAAAACAATTTCAAAAAATTATTCGTGAATCAGAGGGGGAGGAACTGTATGTGGAAGGACTAAGAGAAGGAGTTTATTTTTCCACGAAGCTAGCAGCTCAAAGGTATGAAAATGGAGAGTATAAGCTTGGAATCTGGATCAGGGATAATGCACAGGGGGTAGGAACCGTTACCTATGTGGACAACGTAGGTAATTTCGGTGCTCTGGGACATCCGATTACGGATCTTGATACCAGTCAGATTTTAGATATTAAGGATGGGACATTATATGATACGCAGATTGTATCAATCCAAAAGGGAAAGCACAATGAGGTAGGAGAAGTACATGGTTTGATTGATTATCAGAAAAAACACGTAAAAGGATCAATACGTATGAATGGTGTGGATGGGATTTATGGGATGTCGAATTTTTTAATCAGGGAATCTGAGGATGAGCAAAGTGTTTCTGTAGCCATGCGACAGGAAATTCATAGGGGATCTGCACAAATTTTAAGTGATATTTCAGGGAAACTGGAATGTTATGATATTCAGATTACGGATTTTGATGTTGAAGATCATAGTAATCAGGCAATCAGTATCATGGTAACAGATCCTAGATTGTTGGAGTTGACAGGAGGGATTATTCAGGGAATGAGTGGATGTCCAATTCTGCAGGATGGCAAATTCGCCGGGGCAGTTACTCATGTACTCATTAGTGATGCGCAAAAGGGCTATGGTATTTTTTTAGAAGATATGCTAATAAATGAATAAAACAATTGGGACATATCACAATATGATATGTCCCAATTATCATGTTTTATTCAGGACATTTGATTTTTGCAATTAATTCAATGGTATGATGGAGGGCTTGTGGAAGCTCTTCTAAAGATGCTTTGTAGTACATTTCCTTTCCCATTCGTCTGGCGGTGATTAGTCCACTTGCCTTTAACAGCTTTAAATGATGGGAAACGGCGGGACTAGACATTTCTACCTGAGCTGCGATATTCACAACACATTCTTCACAGTGACAAAGCAACCAGAATATCTGTAATCTGCTTGGATCGCCTAATTGCTTCATGGCTTCCGACACACTTTCTATATCCTCACGGGATGGGATATGTTCGATAATGGGATTTCCTTCTATATGATGATCATGGGGTAAATGATTGTGTTCCATAATACTGTCCTCCATAATAAAAAATAAAAAAGCGCTTGACTAATTATAACTTAGAGAGTATATTAAAGTCAACGATTAAACAATTGTTTAATTGAATTTAAAGAGCAGATAAGGAGATCATAGATATGAAAAAAACTTATAAGATTGATGTTGATTGCGCAAACTGTGCAAACAAGATGGAAGATGCTACAAAAAAGACAGCTGGTGTTAAGAATGCAGTTGTAAACTTCATGGCATTAAAGATGGAAGTTGAATTTGAAGAAGGCGCAGATGCAAAGGCAGTTATGCAGGAAGTTTTAAAGAACTGCAAGAAAGTAGAAGATGATTGCGAGATCTTTTTATAAGAGAAAGAATAATACATAGTATATATGTTGCACCTGACAAATGTCAGGTGCAAAAATAAAAGAAACATATGAATACATGCACATATGTTTAAACGTTTTATCTCAGTGGGTGAGCCCACGTCGCGTCAAGAACGCTGGTGGCGTTCTTGAATAAGGAAGGACAGGAGTAGTTATGAAAAAGAAACAAAAGAAAATGTTATACAGAATCATCATAGCAGCTATTCTTTTAATCGTGCTTCATTTTGTCACAGAGGCAGTTGACTGGAATAACTGGATTATTTTTGGATGCTATATGGTGCCATATATCGTGATCGGTTATGATATTCTGCTCAAGGCATTTAAGGGAATCAAAAACAAACAGCCTTTTGATGAATGCTTGCTTATGGCAATCGCAACAGTAGGTGCTATTGCTATTGGACTTACTGGAAAAGGAGATTTTGTAGAAGCGGTTTCTGTTATGCTGTTTTACCAGATTGGAGAATGGTTCCAAGGATACGCAGTTGGTAAGAGTAGAAGAAATATCAGTGATCTGATGGATATCAGACCAGATTATGCCAATATTGAAGTAGACGGAAAGTTAGAACAGGTTGATCCTGATGAGATAGTGATTGGAAGTATCATTGTGGTGCAGCCAGGTGAGAAGGTACCACTTGATGGTATTGTAGTAGAAGGAAATGCGTCTTTGGATACTAGTGCCTTAACAGGTGAAAGTCTTCCTAGAGAAATTCATGTGGGTGAAGAGATCATTTCTGGCAGTATTAATATGACAGGTGTATTGAAGATTCGTACAACCAAGGAATTTGGTGAATCAACCGTTAGTAAGATTCTTGATATGGTTGAGAATGCAAGCAGCAGAAAGTCGAAATCTGAGGACTTTATTTCTAAGTTTGCAAGAGTATATACACCAGCTGTTGTATATAGTGCCTTGGCACTTGCTTTTTTACCACCTATTTTTTTGACCATCTTTGGAAATGATGCAAGATGGACAGAGTGGATCTACAGAGCATTAACCTTCTTAGTAATAAGCTGCCCATGTGCATTGGTTATTAGTATTCCGCTTAGCTTCTTTGCCGGTATCGGTGGAGCTAGTAAAGAGGGTGTTTTAGTAAAAGGCTCTAATTATTTGGAAGCCTTGTCGCAGACGAAGGTTATCGTTTTTGATAAAACAGGAACATTGACCAAGGGCGTTTTTGAGGTAACGGATGTATACTGCACAGATTATGAAAAAGATCAGCTGATCGAGTTTGCAGCGTTAGCAGAGAGTGCTTCCTCTCATCCGATTTCTAAGAGCCTTTTAAAGGCATATGGAAAAGAAATTGACAGAAATCGAGTAAGTGATATTGAAGAAATCAGTGGTAATGGTGTAACAGCACTTGTGGATGGACATCAGATTGCCATTGGTAATGATAAATTAATGAAACGAATTTCTGTAGCTTACAAAGAAAGTGAAAAGGTTGGAACGATTATCCATATTGCTATTGATGGAAGCTATGCAGGACATATTGTTATTTCCGATGTGATCAAGGATCATTCTAAGGAAGCAATAAGAGCTTTGAAAAAAGCAGGGATCAAAAAAACAATCATGTTAACTGGAGATGCAAAGGCAGTAGCCGAAAGTGTTGCAAAGGAACTTGGAATTGATGAGGTATACAGCGAGCTGTTACCGGGTGATAAGGTAAGTAAGGTAGAAGAGATTCTTGAAAGCAAGAATGAGAAGGATAAATTATCCTTTGTTGGAGATGGTATCAATGATGCCCCAGTTTTATCCAGAGCAGATATTGGTATTGCAATGGGTGCTATGGGATCGGATGCCGCCATTGAGGCAGCAGATATTGTACTGATGGATGATGATCCATTAAAAATTTCCAAAGCAATCAAAATTTCTAAAAAATGTCTTGGAATTGTATATCAGAATATTTATTTTGCCATTGGAATCAAGGTACTTTGTTTGATTCTTGGTGCATTTGGTATTGCGAACATGTGGGCAGCTATTTTTGCGGACGTTGGAGTTATGATCATAGCAGTCTTAAATGCTATCAGAGCATTGTTTACCAAAAAATTATAGGAAGACAGATCTTAAGTTACCCCTAAAAGGCTGATAAACCGTCTAAGAGGAGAAGTGCGATGGAAGATAGTGTTTTTGAAAAAGAGTCTATGAAGCTTGCAGATTTTTTTAAAATTTTTTCAGATCCCTCCCGAATCAGAATTCTTCACCAGCTTTTTGAAGTAGATTGTTCGGTGGGAGAGCTTGCTGAACTTTTAAATATGAGTCAGTCTGCGACATCGCATCAATTGCGTATTTTAAAGGAAAACAGACTTGTAAAGGCACGGAGAGCTGGAAAATCTATCATCTATTCCTTGACTGATGACCATGTTGTAAACGTTATTGAGCAAGGTTTGAAACATATAAATGAATAAAAATAGGGAATATTTCCTATAAAAAAGTACAAAAAAACCCCGCTAGAAGGAATTCTACGGGGTTTTTCGTTTTTATATAGACGAAATATTATAAAAAATAAGTCGAATTACGAAATATTGATAAGAAATATCCTTTATATTGTCACACAAAAAGAAGAAAAAATGTAAATTGTATTGATAAAATAAAAAAATATGGTAGAATGAGTATGTTCACGAAGGAATATCTTTGTGAGATTAAATGTCTGGGGAGACAATAGGGGATAAAGGAGTATAATGTTTTATGGAAAGAATGGATAACAGAAGGGGTGCGGTATCAGTAGAGCTGATTCCGGAAAATCAAATTAAAAAATCCATTGATTATGCAATGCGACTTCGATCAGATGGTGTGACAATGGAGAAGGTAAATCAGGCAATTAGTGATAGCCTGGATGTTGCAAACGAATATGATGAAGAGCTGAGCGCTGGCGCTTCCATGCAAGAAATCAATTGGTATGTTGATGCGTTACAGGATGCGGTAACAAGTATTGTGGATGATGAGGGAGACGACAATAGAATTATTTCTATTATGGTATAAGAAAGAGAGGACTTGGTCCTCTCTTTTCTTCTTCAGTAGAGGAAATACTTTTGCTATTGTCGAAGGGGGGAAATTGGTGCGATGAGAAGTGATTGAAGCACTTTTAAAAAGACGATATACTACTTTTGTAGCAAGTAATTGTAAGAAAAACTGTCAAAAGTGGCAGCTTTGGAAAGCAGGAGTATGGAACAGATTAAGATGATTGCTACAAAAGAAAATGACGAGATATACAAAACATTTAAAGAATTATTAAGGACTGGTCAGGAAGTCCAAATTATGATCACAATTCCTGGAGTTCAAACAAAGGAAAAGGATACTTTAAAGAAACAGGAGCCGGAAACTTTAAAGCAGCCATACGATCAAAAGGAGCTGGAACTAGAAATCACACAACTTTTGCATGAATTGGGTGTGCCTGCGCATATTAAGGGATATCAATATCTAAGAATGTCCATCTATTTGACGGTGTGTGATATGACACATCTTCATTCTATTACCAAGATCCTTTATCCGACCATTGCCAAAAAGTATGATACAACGCCAAGCCGTGTGGAAAGAGCCATCAGACATGCTATTGAGGTAAGCTTTAGCAGAGGACGGATGGAGGCCCTTGAGGGAATGTTTGGATATACTGTAAATACCATGAAGGGAAAGCCCACTAATTCCGAGTTTATTGCTATGATAGCGGATAAAATCAGATTAAACCATAATATATAACATTTCGTATATTCCTTTACAGGATTGCAGAAATTCTAGCTTTTCTATCATTGTAAGTTGGTGTATAATAATACATAAGCAACAGTTATATAGTGTGGAGGTAGGAAATGAAAAATATTTTGTTTGCGGCTTCTGAGGGTGTACCATTCATCAAAACAGGTGGGTTAGCAGATGTGATTGGTGCATTACCAAAATGCATAGATAAGCAGTATTTTGATGTGAGAGTGATCATTCCAAAGTATAATTGTATGGCACAGAAATGGAAGGATCTGATGACATACAAGGCTCATTTTTATTTGGATTTTCACTGGAGACAGGAATATGTGGGCATTTTAGAAGCTACAGTAGATGGGGTACATTATTATTTTATTGACAATGAGATGATGTTTGGCGGAGACAGGCCATATGGTAATGATGCTTTGTATGAGATTGAAAAATATGCATTTTTCTGCAAAGCGGTTTTATCGGCATTGCCTCTTCTTGATTTTCGTCCAGATATTATTCACTGCCATGACTGGCAGACAGGGTTGATCCCTGTATATTTAAAGGAAAGATTTGCAGGCGGTGATTTTTACCGTGGTATCAAATCCATCATGACAATCCATAACCTGAAATTCCAGGGAAAATGGAGTGTGAAGGAGGTACAGGAGATTACAGGACTTGATCAGTCCTTCTTTACGTCTGATAAGTTAGAAGCCTATAAGGATGCAAATTTGCTTAAAGGGGGGCTTGTATATGCAGACGCGGTAACAACTGTAAGTAATACCTATGCGGAAGAAATCAAGACTTCTTTTTACGGAGAAGGATTAGATGGTCTTTTGACTGCAAGAAGTAATAGTCTTCGTGGTATTGTAAATGGAATAGATTATGATGTTTACAGCCCGGATAATGATGAGCTGATTGCAGCGAAGTACAATGCAATCAACTTTAGAAAAGAAAAAATCAAGAACAAACGAGCTTTACAAAAGGAACTTGGTTTGGAACAGAATGATAAGACCATGATGATCGGTATTGTATCTAGACTAACAGATCAGAAGGGATTTGATCTTATTGCTTATATGATGGATGAACTTTGCCAGGACAATGTACAGATTGTTGTTCTTGGAACGGGTGAGGAACAGTATGAGAATATGTTCCGTCATTTCCAATGGAAGTATCAGGGAAAGGTTTCTGCCAATATTTTCTATTCAGAGGAATTATCTCATAAGATTTATGCAGCATGTGATGCCTTCTTGATGCCATCCTTGTTTGAACCATGTGGACTGAGCCAGCTGATGGCTCTTCGTTATGGAACCATTCCAATTGTCCGTGAGACAGGTGGATTAAAGGATACAGTAGAGCCATACAATGAATATGAAAGCAAGGGTACTGGATTCTCATTTACGAATTACAACGCGCATGAAATGTTAGCAGCGATTCGTTATAGTGAGAAGATTTACTATGATAGAAAGCGTGAGTGGAATAAGATGATTGATCGCGCTATGGCAGCAGATTTCTCATGGAATGTGTCAGCGCTAAAATATCAGGAAATGTATGATTGGTTAATCGGTTAAATACAAAAGGAGCAATGGTATCGTTGCTCCTTTTATAATGGATTTTTGAAAGATATTTTTTTATGGTATTAGCTTTGATTGTTGGATTCACGCTTGGCCCTGTTAAGACCTTTGGTCATATGATTGGTGTTTGAATCTGCAAAGCTGGCTCGCATGATGGAGTCTTCTCCAAATTTTTTTCGGATGGAATCAATGGCATTATCCAATTTGGTAAGCTTCTCTGATTTTTCTAAGTCAAATAAATTTAACTGCTTTGTACCGTCGAAGCTGGCCTGACTGGTGGAAACACCTAAAAGTCTAATGGGATTGTGATTCCAACATTCATCAAATAAAGATAGAATCTCCTGATAAATAATTTGAGTGGAGTCCGTTGGAGAAAGAAGCTTTCTTTGATGAGAGCTATGTTTGAAATCCGAATCCACCAATACAACGGACACGACGGAAACCAAAGCCTTGTCCGCACGGATGCGATAGCCAACTGTTTCACATAGAGAAAGCAGACATAGTCTGGCAGTCTCTCTGTCAGTGACATCTGTAGAAAGAGTAGTTTCGTTGCTGTAGCCCTTATTGGCAACAGCAGATGGTTTTAAGGAATCTAAGTCCTCTCCATGGGCGTAGTGATATAATAGTTCTCCGTGCTTTTTCATATGCGCCTGAATCATGGAAAAATCAGCTTTTGCCAGATCTCCAATGGTACGTATTCCTAAATTTTTAAGGGTTGCACAGCTGGATGCTCCTGCAAAAAATAGATCCTCAATAGGAAGTGGCCACATTTTTTGTTCAATCTCTTCTGGAAAGAGTGTATGTACTCTGTCAGGTTTTTGAAAATCAGATGCCATCTTTGCCAGTAAACGGTTGTTGGAAACACCAATATTAACGGTGAACCCTAATTCATGATAGATGATATCTTTGATTTTATGGGCTAAGGCCACATAATCGGAACCATACAAAAGTTCTGTTCCAGTCATATCACAAAACGCTTCGTCGATACTATACTGCTCTACCACAGGCGAAAAACGCTCTAAGATACTGATAAATGCCTTGGAGTAAATCACGTACTGTTCATAATGTGGTGTTAACACAATGATACCCGGGCATTTTTGTCTGGCACGGGAAAGTGATTCCCCTGTTTGGATATCATATTTTTTTGCAGGTGTGGATTTGGCAAGTACAATGCCATGACGCATACTTTCGTCACCACCAATGACAGCCAGCTCCTTTCGATAATCTACTCCATCCGGATCAAGCGTAAGTCTATACAAAGATTCCCAGGACAAAAACGCCGAATTCACATCAATATGATAAAAAATGGGATTTCCCATAGCACTCCCTCCAAACATACATTCTGCTTTCATTGTAGACAATAAAGCACATAAAATCAAGTGAAATATAGTACCTACAAACTCGAGGTATTTACCTTGACTTGTTAGTCAGTCTTTGATAGCATTGAGTGGTATTGAAAGCTAGTAATGAGCAGGAGGCTTTGAAAATGGCATTAGATGGAATTACGATTGCCTGCCTGGTTAGTGAACTGAAAAGGGAACTACTAGGAGGCAGATTTTATAAAATAGCACAACCAGAGGTGGATGAGCTTCTCATTACCATCAAGAACAATGGAGGACAGAAGAGACTGCTTTTATCGGCAGATGCATCCTTACCATTGGTTTACATGACAGATCAGAATAAGATAAGTCCAATGACAGCACCTAATTTTTGTATGCTGCTTCGAAAACATTTGCAGAATGCAAGAATTGTGAATATTTCTCAGCCAGGATTAGAGAGAATCATTCGTTTTGATCTAGAGCATTTAGATGAAATGGGAGATCTTTGTACCAAGACACTTGTTGTGGAAATCATGGGTAAGCATAGTAATATTATCTTTTGCAACAGTGAAGATTTGATTATCGACAGTATCAAGCATATTTCAGGCATGGTGAGTTCTGTCAGGGAGGTATTGCCAGGAAGAACCTATTTTATTCCAGAGACCCAGGAAAAAGTGGATCCGTTGGCAGTAAGCCGTGAAGCATTTGATGAGATTGTTTTTCAGAAGGCGACAGCTATGTACAAGGCATTGTATGGCAGCCTGACTGGTATTTCCCCTATTGTTGCGCAGGAAATCTGTTTGCGTGCCAATGTGGATGGAGATTTTTCGGCTCGTATTGCAGATGTTAGTCAAAAGGATGCTATTTGGAATGCATTTACGGAAGTAATTGATCATGTGAAGAAAGAAGAGTATCAGTGTCAGGTCATCTTGGAAAATCATGAACCAAAGGAATACAGTGTATTTCCGTTCAGTGTTTATAAGGATAATGAGAAACTTGATTTTGAGGGAATCTCCGATCTTTTGGAATATTATTATGCTGAGAAAAATAAAGTCACAAGAATCAAACAGCGTTCTGTAGATTTAAGAAAGATTGTTTCTACGGCACTTGAACGAAATGTAAAGAAGTATGATCTGCAGGTTAAGCAGTTGAAGGATTCCGAGAAAAAGGACAAATATAAGGTTTATGGAGAACTGATCACAGCATATGGGTATGGTGTAGCACCAGGCTCTAAATCCATGGAGGCACTAAATTACTATACCAATGAGAATATTACAATTCCACTTGATTCTGATATTTCACCAATTGAGAATGCCAAAAAATATTTTGATAAATACAGCAAGCTAAAGCGTACAGCAGAAGCGTTGGAGAAGTTAACAGAAGAGACCAGGATTGAGATTGAACATCTGGAAACCATTAGCAATGCATTGGATATTGCAAGAGAAGAAGAGGATTTGATTCAAATCAAGGAAGAGATGATCGATGCTGGTTATATCAGAAGAAAGGGTGGCACGAAAAAGGTTAAGATTACCAGCAAGCCTTTCCACTATATAAGCAGTGATGGATTTCATATGTATGTTGGAAAAAATAACTACCAGAATGATGAACTGACTTTCAAATTTGCAGTGGGAAATGACTGGTGGTTCCATGCTAAGAAAAGACCAGGATCCCATGTGATCATTAAATCAGAGGGAAAAGAAATTCCGGATAGAACCTTTGAAGAAGCTGCAAGATTAGCAGCCTTTTATTCCAAGGCAAAAAAGGGAGAAAAGGTAGAGATCGATTATTTAGAAAAGAAAAATGTAAAAAAACCAGCTGGATCTAAACCAGGTTTTGTTGTATACTATACCAACTATTCTATGGTTATGGATGCTAATATAGATGGCATTGAACAGATATAAAGAAATGGCTGCCGCAAATATGCGACAGCCATTTCTTTATATTTTAAATAGAACAATTTGAAAGTCTATTCTTCGTCAGTCAATACGTATGGATCTCCGTTCTCATCATAGTAGATGATTCTTCCGTTTGCATCATACTCGATTGGATTACCATACTCATCGTATTCAATTGGATTACCGAATTCATCGTATTCTACAGCTTCTTCATCAGTTAAAACATATGGTTCTCCAGTTGCTTCATCGTAATAGATACGTTTTCCATCAGCGTCATATTCAATCAGATAGCCATTCTCATCATATTCAATTGGATTACCATATTCATCGTATTCTACAGCATTCTCTTCAGAATCAGAGAAGTTATCGCCTTCAAGATCAGCATCTTCCATGTTTTCATCATCCTCACCGTTACCGTGAAGCAGATAGAAGACAGTTCCACCAATCACAAGCATGATCAGGATAATGGCAACTACAATGATCAAAGTTTTCTTTGATTTGTTTGTAGAAGGCTTTGAAGGAGTGTTATCGTTTCCTAAAGCGTTATCTGTGAAGGTTTCATCCGTTGTTTCATTGATGATACCATTTTCATCATTCATAATAGTTCCACCAGGATTCTCTGTTTTCTGGTTAGATGTTGTTACGTAATCTGCAGCAACAAAGCCTAACTGATTTCCAAACTGGATTTGATACCAGCTGCCCTCAGATGTTTTTGTGAAAGCAAGTACTGTAATCTGTGCACCTTCATCTAAAGTACCAATCTTGTTATCTGCACTTTTGGATGGAGTAGAACGAACATTGATACTTGATGTTGTTTGGTAGGTACCAGCGACAGAAGGATCAAGTGTATAACCTGCATCAGGAGAAACCAAAACAGAATTCTCATTAGAAGATACATCTGAGTTTTCAGGTTCAGCTGTAACAGGAGCATTACTTGTTACGTAGTTAGAGAATACATATCCGACTTTTCCGTTGAAGGTGACTCTCCACCAACTAAAGCCTGCAGTAACAGTGGTTCCAGTACCAGCAACAGACTCATTGGCTTTTAATGTACCAAGAACATTTCCAGTTGTATCAGGTTCTACATAAACAGGGGTATCACTTAAGGCATATAAAGTCATTGTAGAATCAGCAACTGTATACGATGGCTGTGAAACAGGAGCAGTAGTAGTAAATAAGTTCTGTTTTACAAAACCATTGTTTCCATTGAAAGAAATCTGATACCAAGATGTGGAATCATTGTTGGTAGCACCTGTTACAGATACAGAAGCCTCTTTTTTCACAGTACCTAAATTGGAAGCAGAATTGGATGGTTCACTGTATACAGTAGCATCATCTGTTGCATAATAGGTTCCAGACATAGATGTAACAGTATATGCTGGCTTATTTTCGTTTGATTCGTTTGATTCTTTTGATTCTTTTGATTCGGTGGATTCTTTGGATTCCTTAGATTCAGTATTTCCCTGTTCGGATTGTGTTGCCTCTGAAGCAAAAGCAACCTGTACAGAACCAAAGGACAAGCCACATACCAAAGCACCCATCATGGCATATTTTCTCCATGTATTTTTTATCATTGATATATCCTCTCTTTGTTCACTTTTTTTTCTTCTTTTAACTAACCTATTGTAGCCTAATATACGAAAAACTGCAACTTAAATGTTATTTTAGAAAAAAGAATTTTGCCATCCATATTCTGTAAGGTGTATAATAAAAATAACTATAGGTTTCTTTGGGAGGAAAAAATGAATACATCAAAATCATCATCTTTCATGGAAAAAATTGCAACATTTATTGTAGATAAGAGAAAAGCGTTTTACCTTATTTTTATAGTGTCTATGTTTTTCTGTATTTATAGTATGAATAAGGTAAAGGTGAATACTAATATTTCATCCTATTTACCTGATTCTACAGAAACCAGACGTGGACTTAATATCATGGATGAAGAGTTTACTACATATGGGTCAGTCAAGATCATGATTGAGAATATTACTTATGAAAAGGCAGAAATACTTTGTGAGCAGATTGAGCAGATGGAAGGTGTTTCTACGGTGGATTTTGACGATGAACCAGCTCATTATAGTAAAGGTGCAGCATTATTTGATATAACATTAGATGGTGTTGCAGAAGATGAAATCAGTTTAGCTGCGGTAGAAAAACTTCGAGAAATTGTTGCAGATTATGATGCGACTGTTTATACAGAGGTTGGATATGACGAATCCAAGGCATTGGATGAAGATATGGCTTTAATTTTGGTTTTGGCTGCAATTGTTATTCTGATCGTTTTGGTATTTACTTCCAAAACCTATGCAGAAATTCCGGTTTTTTGTATTGTTTTTATTGTGGCAGCATTGCTTAATATGGGTACTAATTATTGGTTAGGAGAGATTTCTTTTATTACGAAATCCATTGCGGTCGTGTTACAGCTTGCCCTTGCTATTGATTATGCCATTATTCTTTCTCATCGATTTATGGAGGAACACGAAGTACTTCCTGTAAGAGAAGCAGTGATTCAGGCGCTTAGTAAGGCGATTCCTGAAATTTTTTCAAGTTCCCTGACTACCATCTCAGGTTTGATGGCATTGATGCTGATGCAGTTAAAAATTGGTATGGATATGGGACTTGTATTAAGTAAAGGTATTGTTTGTAGTCTGGTAACTGTATTTTTATTGATGCCAGGTTTGCTGGTAATGTTTTCTAAGGCAATTGATAAGACACATCATAGAAATTTTGTACCAAAGATTACATTTTGGGGAAAAGGAGTTGTAAAAACAAGATTTATTCTGCCGGTTGTTTTTGCATTTATTCTGGTCTTTGCGATTATTTTTTCTAACCAGTGTGACTATGTATTTGATGTGAACAGTATCAGTGGAAACAAAGCTACTGAACAGATGGAATATAGGGATCGAATCAGCCGAATTTTTGGACAGGACAACGTGGTTGCAGTGGTGGTTAAAAAGGGGGATTATGAAAGCGAAAAGAAATTGCTTTACCAGATAGAAGAAATACCAGAAGTAAAGAGTGCTGTTGGACTTGCCAATACAGAGGTAAGTGATGAATATATGCTGACGGACAAACTGACAACAAGGCAGTTTTCAGAGCTTTTGGATATTGATATAGAAGTAGTAAGATTGTTATATCAGACATATGGTTTGAAAAATGAAGAGTATCAGGCATTTTTTGGAGAAGTAGATGAATATGCGGTTCCAATCCTGGATATGGTTAGATATTTAGGAGAGATGCAAAAGCAGGGAGTTTTGGTATCCATTGACCAGAAAATGCAGGATGAACTGGAAGAGACAGTGGAACGTATTGACCAGGGTGTTGATCAGCTCATGGGTGAAGAGTATACAAGATTGGTGGTTACACTGGATACAGCTATAGAGGGTGATCAGGTAGAACGCATTACAGGTGAGATTAGAGAATGTGCAAAGCAGTATTATAAGGATGTGTTGCTTGTTGGAAATACAACCAGTGCCATGGATCTGTCAGCTTCCTTTGAAAAGGATAATCTTTTGATCAGTATTTTGACCATTTTATTTGTTGCTGTCATCTTGTTGTTTACCTTTAAATCAGCTGGTATTCCAGTACTTTTGATTTTAACCATCCAGGGTAGTATTTGGATCAATTTTTCATTCCCGTTTATTACAAATGGCAATATGTACTTTTTAAGTTATTTGATCATCAATGCCATTCAGATGGGTGCAACCATTGACTATGCTATTGTTATCACGAATAGATATCAGGAGTTAAAGAATGAATATAGCCTGACGGATGCCATTATTGAAACACTCAATCAGAGTTTTCCAACCATATTAACGTCGGGATCTATCTTAACCATCTCCGGCTTTTTGATCAATGGAATTTCATCTGATCCGACCATTGCATCCATTGGACTTACTTTGGGACGAGGAAGTCTGATCTCCATCATTTTGGTTATGACAGTTCTTCCACAGATTTTATTACTTGGTAATATCCTGATTGAAAAAACAGCTTTCACTTTAAACAGGGATCGTATGAAGAGATACAACAATGGTCTGGTATCCGTTGATGGACATATCAGAGGATATGTATCAGGTGTCGTGGATGCAGATGTAAAAGGATTTATTCGAGGAGATCTTGCAGCATTGGTGGATACTAAAACAAAGTTAGATTACGAACATGATGAAGAATTAGAACAGGAAAAACCTGACAGGTCTGATACGAAAAAGGAATTACAAAAAATCAGACATGCAGAAGAAAAAATGAAAAATAGTGCAACGATGTTGCTGGTTTTGATTATTTCGTTAGCTGCTATTTTCCATACAAGTGTATTAACAGCATATGCAGATGAAGCAGGGGAAACCAGTGAAACAGTTGAAGTATCTGCTCCAACAACACAGATAACTATCGGTTCCACTTCAGAATGGAATATGATTGCGAAGCAGTGTCAGAATGATACCTATTCTTTGGGAAAAACTTTTGTACTGATTGATAACCTCTATTTCGAGGATGATTTTGAACCATTTCCTTACATGAATGGAAATTTTGATGGTGGTGGATATTCTATTTCGGGTATTCATATCACTGGAATGAATTCTGATACAGCAATATTTCGTTATGTTTCTGAGACGGGATGTATCGAGAATTTAAATGTAGAAGCTATTATTACTGCGGATGGAACTGCGAAAAACATTGGCGGAGTGGTTTCCCATAATGAAGGTCTGATCCAGGATGTTCATTTTTCTGGTAAAGTAACAGGAAAGGAAAGCATAGGTGGAGTGGTAGCCATTAATGAGGAAACAGGTGTGATCAACTCCTGTGTAAATGAGGCGCAGATACTAGGTGATAAATATACAGGTGGAATTTGTGGTAATAATTATGGATATATTTTAAAGTGTAGCAATGAGGGTGGAATCAACGACAATTCCACAAATTCTAGTTTTCAGTCAGCAGGTGGAATTACAGGCTTCAACCATGGTATGATCTGCGAAAGCGTAAACAATGGTATTATTGGCTATCATCATATTGGATACAATGTGGGTGGAATCGCAGGTATGCAGGATGGCAAGATCAATGATTGTACAAATTATGGAATCATCTATGGCAGAAAAGATTGCGGTGGTATTGTGGGACAGTTTACACCATATACAACCGTCGCTTTCGAAGAACTGTATTCCCTTACCATTGCGAATTCTATGAATAATATCACTGGACTTTCCAATCAGTTAGCAACGGAAATGACCTCTTTTGAGAGCATGACCTCTGAGGCGATGATCGGTGCAGGAGAAGACCTTGTGAGCAGTACCTATGATACAATGTCTTCAACGGAGGATTATACTGATTTTAAGAATAACTTAGATTCGATTTCTAGTCAGATGGATCAGAAACGGGAAAATCGTGGGAATTATTCTACAGAAGCGCAGAAATCTATGGACCGTATTGTATCACTTACCAAACAGATCGATCGTGAAATGAGTGTGGTCAATTCAGCAGCACAGGCTATTGAAAACAAAAGCGAAGAGGATGTGATCGTTGATATTTCAGCATCTGATAGTGCAGAGGATACCAAAGGTTATCTGTTCCAGTGTACAAATTATGGTGAAGTGTTTGCTGATAGCAATGTCGGTGGAATTGTTGGAACAATGGACTTTGATAATACCAATGATCCTGAGGAGGATGTTACTCAGATTGGAGATCTTTCCTTAAACCTTCATGCTACTATTCAGCTTGTTACCTCCAATTGTAAAAATGTTGGTATGGTTACATCTGTAAATGATAACGCAGGTGGAATTGTTGGATTTGCCAATCATGGATATATCGATCAGTGTAAGAATACAGGAGATGTATGTAGTGAGAAGGGTGGATATGTTGCAGGTATTGCTGCATACAGTAAAATTGCCATCAATCAATGCTGTGCACATTGTATTATCAGTGGAGAAAGTTTTGTAGGTGGTATTGCAGCACATGCATATTCCATTTCGAACTGTGCTTCTATTGTTAATATCTTAGAATGTGAAGAAAAAGCTGGTGCCATTGCAGCTGTGGTAGAAGAGGATTTTTCCAATAACTATTTTATCAGTGATTCTTTAGGTGGAATTGATGGAATCAGTTTTGCTGGAAGAGCAGAAGAATTAGGTTATGATGAAATGAATAAGCTTCTTGAGTTAGATCCGGATTTTTATTCATTACAGGTTGTTTTCGTTTCAGATGGAAGACTTGTGGATTCAGTTGAAATCCGATATGGAGGAACCATTGAGGATAGCCAGATTCCAGAGGTTCCAATGCGTGATGAGGAAACCTATGGCGGATGGGAATACTTTGAAAAAAACGGTATTGAAACGAATATTGTGGTGCATGCCAAGTATGATAAATGGATTACAACCATCGAAACTAGAGAGGAAATTCCTCTGTTTTTATATGAAGGACATTTCTATCCAAATACAGATCTTATTGTAACGGAGTTATCACCAGAAACCTATTCTGTCAGAAAATGGGATACCATTGCTCATTATGAGGTGAAGTGCATGAATAACTCCTTACCAATGCAGGATCACAATGCAGGTCATTTGTTATGGGAGAAAAAGGATTCGGAAGATTTACAGGTCATGATTGTTCATACAGATGGAAGCGTGGAAAAAGTGCCACATGAATGGTCAGGAAAATATCTTGTATTTGATATGACAGATGCAAATGAATTTTATATTATGACAAAGAGAGGAAATGTGAAAAAGATTGTATTGACGCTGGTTGGAATCAGTGTTTTTGTGCTAATCTTTTTACCGTTCTCAGTGGGTATATCAACGAAGAGAAAAATCAAGGAAGAAGAAAGAAAAATTAGAAATAAAAGAGGAGAAAAATAAAGTGAAGGTAAAAAGTTATTATGAGGACCCATCGGTGTTACATGTTGGCTGTATGGATAGCAGAAGTTATTATCTGCCAACAGATGCCAAAAATCATGGGCAGGAAGCAAGAAATTTAAGCGGGAGTGACTGGTATTTTTCTTTTTATGAAAGAATAACGGATGTGAAAGAGGACTTTATCAAGGAGAATTTTTCAGAGGAAAAAGCGGGAGTTAAAAAGATCACAGTGCCATCCTGTATTCAGACCTTAGGATATGATGTGCAGCAGTATACCAATGTTAATTACCCGATTCCTTTTGATCCTCCATATGTACCTGCGGCAAATCCATGTGCAACCTATGTGAAATATGTTTCTTTGTCAAGAGACGAAATTGCGAAAAAGAATTATCTGTATTTCGAAGGAGTAGATTCTTGTTTTTATCTTTGGGTAAATGAAAACTTTGCAGGTTATAGCCAGGTTTCTCATTCACCAAGTGAGATTGATATTTCATCCTTTGTTAAGGAAGGCCAGAATAAAATTTCTATTCTTGTTTTAAAGTGGTGTGATGGAACTTATTTAGAGGATCAGGATAAATTTAGAATGACTGGAATTTTTAGAGATGTGTTGCTCCTGACCAGACCTCTAAATCATTTGTTTGATTATCGAATCCGTACCAGAATATTAGAAAAGGATCTTACTAAGATGGCGGATAGTAATTATTCCATGGCTGATGCCACCATTACTATTGGCGGACTTAGATTTGTAGGAAATAGAGAAGAGGTAGCACTTACCTTAAAAGATGCAACTGGTAATGTGCTGGGTATGGGAGTCTGTGATGGAGATGGTTCCTATACATTTGAATTAAAGAATGCCAGACTTTGGAATGCAGAGCATCCATACAGTTATGTTCTTTCCATTGAAGTATGTGGGGAGAGAATAGAGGAAAAAATCTCAATCTGCCAGATTGAGGTAGTAGATGGCATAATACTGGTAAATAAACAGAAGATTAAATTAAAAGGAACCAATCGTCATGATTCGGATCCTTACACAGGCTACACTGTTAGCAGGGATCATGTGATACGCGATCTTAAGCTGATGAAGGAGCACAACATCAATGCTATCAGAACAAGTCACTATCCAAATGCACCATGGTTCCCTGAATTATGTGAAAAATATGGTTTTTATATGATCGCAGAATCTGATGTAGAAATTCATGGAACAGCATCTATTTATGGAGGCTCCCAGGAAAAAACCTTTGGTCTTTTGGCACAGGATGAACGATTCCATGATGCAATTTTAGATCGTGTACAAAGAAATGTGATCCGTGATAAGAACAGAGGCTGTATCATAATGTGGTCGTTGGGTAATGAGGCCGGCTATGGAAAGAATTTTGAGGATGCCGGAAGATGGGCCAAGGAATATGATCCAGACAGACTGATCCACTATGAAAGCTCAATCTGGGAGACAGGAACTCACCACAATGACACATCCATGCTTGATGTTTATTCAAGAATGTACGCTTCCTGTGAAGAGATCGATCAGTATTTTGAAGGAGATAAGCAAAGAAAGCCATTTGTTCAGTGTGAATTTCTTCATGCTATGGGAAATGGTCCTGGAGACATTGAAGATTATATGAAACAGATCTATCAGTATGATGGATTTGCAGGAGGATTTGTTTGGGAATGGTGTGATCATGCCGTTTATCAGGGAAAAACGGAAGACGGACGAGAGAAATTTGGCTATGGCGGAGACAGTGGTGAGAGATATCATGATGGAAATTTCTGCGTAGATGGTCTTGTTTTTCCAGATAGACGTCCATCCACAGGATTAAAGGAGTGGAAAAATGCAATCCGTCCTGTAAGAGCTACAATTTTTGACAAAAAAGCTCTGAAGGTTACTTTCACCAATAAGTTGGACTTTACCAATTTGAAAGATCACCTTTCTATCTTGTGTGAGCTAAAAAAAGATGGAGAGCTTCTTGCAAAGAAGCTTCTTACAGATGTAAATGTCAACCCCCATGAAAGTATTACAGTTTCTATATTTGAAAAGGATATTTGTGAACTGGCTCAGAGTAAGGGTAATATTTATCTGAAGTGTACCTATCTGTTAAAGGAAGAGACTTCATTTTTAGAAGAAGGCTTTGAACTTGGTTTTGATCAGCTTGAGATTGGCCAGGATGCTAGTTTTATGGAAGCCTTTTTATATGCTGGTGAGGAAAAATTGGTATGTGAGGATACTATTACATATACAGAGGATGAGCGATACATTAGAGTTGAAACAAGCAATGATCAATTTGTGATGGATAAGGATCTTGCATTGTTTACTTCTATCTGTCACCAGGGTATGGAACAGTTAGTAGAGCCAATGAGTTTTTCTATTTTCCGTGCACCGACAGACAATGATCGGAATGTGGTAAATGACTGGATCAATGCAGGATACGATGATTCCTCGGTTAAGGTTTATGAGATAGCAGCTGAATATGTAAAGGAAGAAGATAGTTTCGGGGAAAAAGAGTGGATGCAGGCAGTCAAGATCACTGCAAAGGCTTCCTTGGCAGCTGCACACAGACAGCCTTCGGTTCGATTTACCATTTGCTGGTTGATCTTCCCGGATGGAACATTTCATATGAAGATAGCGGGTGTGAGAGATACACATCTTCCATTTTTACCAAGATTTGGTGTGGTATATAAGTTGAAGAAGGATCATGATTCTGTGAAGTATTTCGGTTATGGACCACTCGAAAACTATTTAGACAAGCATCAGGCAAGCTATGTGGATCTGTTTGAAACAACGGTTACGGAGCTTTTTGAAGATTACATCATGCCACAGGAGAATGGTGCACATAGGGTTAAGGCAGTTTCTGTTGGTTCCTTACATGCTGTATCAAGTAAGTTCTTCTTCTTCAATGCTTCTTATTATTCAGATGAGCAGCTTTGGAAGGCAAAACATGACTATGAGCTTAAGAAGGAAGATTCTATTGAGGTTCATATTGATTTCAAACAGAGTGGAATTGGAAGTAATTCCTGTGGTCAGTGGCTATTAAAACCTTACAGATTTGATGAAGAGACATTTTCTTTTGATGTTTGGTTCACTGTAAAATAATGAATGAAAAATGGATAGTAACCTTGTCTTGACGGGTTAGGTTTCCTGTTTTATAATAAAATGAAGTGTGCAGATTACTCAAGGGGGGAGTCTGCCCTGACGGAAGAAATCGGGTATTTTTCGTCAGGTATAGATCGTCTTAAGAAAGGACATACAATGATAAAAAGTATGACAGGCTTCGGAAGAAGCGAAGTGACAGACGGTGTCAGAAAATATACAGTTGAGATGAAATCTGTAAATCACCGTTATCTGGATGTAACCTTAAAAATGCCTAAGAAGTTGAACTTTTTTGAGGCATCCATTCGAAATTTATTGAAGGAATACATTCAACGAGGAAAGGTCGATGTTTTTATTACTTATGAAGATCTATCAGAGAACACTGCCAATGTGAAATATAATGCGGATGTTGCTGCTGAGTATCTGAAGTATTTGAAACAGATGGAAGAACAGTTTGGTCTTGAGAATGATGTGAGAGTTTCCACATTGTCCAGATATCCAGAGGTTCTTACTATGGAAGACGTTGACGTTAATGAGGAGGAAATCTGGAAGGGCTTAGAGAAAGCTGTTAGAGGTGCAGCAGAGGGCTTTGTACAGACAAGAATCAGTGAAGGCGAGAATTTAAAGAACGATTTGATCCAGAAACTGGACGGTATGTTAGAACATGTGGAATTTATTACCGAACGTTCACCAGTCATTGTAGAAGAATATAAAAAGAAGCTTCGTGAAAAGGTGCTTGCTCTTATGGAAGATTCCAAAGTGGATGAAAGCAGACTATTGATGGAAGTGACTATTTTTGCAGACAAGGTATGCGTAGATGAAGAACTTGTGAGATTAAGAAGTCATATCGAAGCTACCAAGAAAGCATTACAGGATGGAGGAAGCGTTGGCCGTAAGCTTGATTTCATTGCGCAGGAAATGAACCGTGAAGCCAACACTACATTATCGAAGACCACCGATCTTGAAATCTCCAACCACGCCATCGACTTAAAAACCGAAATCGAAAAGGTACGTGAACAAATTCAAAACATTGAATAATAACGAGCAATGCATTCTGACGAACATAGCCAAGCATGAGCTTGCTCAAATGCTTGGCTATGTGAGGCAGAATATTTGGCGAGAATCGCCAATAAATATTTTTCGAAGAAAAATATGCATTGCGAGTTAGGTGGAGAGAAGGCAAAATGAGCTTGCTCAAATGCTTGGCTATGTGAGGCAGAATATTTGGGTTTCGAAAACCCTCAAAACGGATTCTACGGATTGTTCCGCGCCTTGCGCTCACACAATCCTCACAAATATTCGCAAATCGTGGTGCTTACACCCCACTTTTATGCTCATATTTGTGCGTGTCCCAAAGTCTTTCCTCCACATCCGTGCAAGCACATGTGGAGGAAGACCTTTTGACACTTGAATCCAATAAATATTTTTCGAAGAAAAATATGCATTGCGAGTTAGGTGGAGAGAAGGTAAAGTGAGCTTGCTCAAATGCTTGGCTATGTGAGGCAGAATATTTGGCGAGTTGAAAAACTTATCGGGGTGAAGATGACAGGACTAATACATATTGGGTTTGGGAATATAGTGAATACAGAAAAGATTATCGCAATCGTGGGCCCAGAGGCTGCACCAATCAAGCGATTGGTACAAAAAGCCAAGGAGGAAGGCCAGGCCATTGATGCAACCTGTGGCAGAAAGACCAAGGCAGTGATTGTCATGGAGAATAATCAGGTGGTGTTATCGGCACTTCTTCCAGAAACCATTTTAAGCCGTGCGAAAGAAGATCATATAGAGAAAGAAGAGTAAACATGAAACAGGATGGAATTTTAATTGTTGTTTCCGGTTTTTCCGGTGCAGGCAAGGGTACTTTGATGAAGAAATTAATGGAAACTTATGATAATTATGCATTAAGTATTTCCATGACATCAAGAAATCCTAGACCTGGAGAGCAAAATGGTGTAGAATACTTTTTTGTGACACCTGAAGAGTTCGAAAAAACCATTGCAGAAAATGGTCTTATCGAGTATGCACAGTATTGTGGAAACTATTATGGAACCCCTAAGTCATATGTTGAGAGTCAGTTAAAGGCGGGTAAGGATGTGATCTTAGAAATCGAGATTCAGGGAGCCTTGAAAGTAAAGAAGCAGTTTCCGAATGCTTTACTTTTATTTGTTACACCACCAAGCGCCACAGAGCTTCGCAGAAGACTGGTTGGCAGAGGTACAGAAACAGAGGAAGTGATCAATCAAAGAATGCACAGAGCCATTGAAGAATCAGAAGGCATTGAAGAATATGAGTATTTGATTGTGAATGATGATTTAGATATCTGTGTGAAAGAGTTACATAGCATTGTTTCAGCAGCGCGTATGCGTCCAACAAGAAATAGTGCTTTTATCAATGAGATGAAGGAAGAATTAAAGAATCTGTAATCTCAGTTTTATAAAAATAAGTAAATCATATTGCTTGAAAAGCAGGAGGAGAAAAATATGTTACATCCATCTTATGTTGAGTTAATGAAAGTCGTAAATAGTGCAGCAGACACAGAGAACGGTGATCAGCCAGTAGTAAACAGCAGATATTCTATTGTTATGGCTACAGCAAGAAGAGCTAGACAGATCATTGCTGGAGATGATCCACTTGTAATCAACAAGATTGATAAACCATTAAGTATTGCAGTACAGGAATTGAATCAGGGAAAGATTCATATTCTTTCAGAAGAGGAAAAAGCACAGTTAGAGGCTTAATCAGAAAAACAGCAGAATCAGACGGAGAGAGTGAACCATTCTCTTCGTCTGATGCTGTTAGCGAGGTAACGGAAACAAGCGCCCGCAGGCATTTGTTTAGTAAGTACGAAAGGTAAGGTACATTTTTGAAGATTTTATTTGTATCACTTGGATGTGATAAAAACCTGGTAGATACCGAAATGATGCTTGGCATGCTTGGGGAATATGGGTATGAATTTACCAATGATGAACAGGATGCTGATGTAATTGTGGTAAATACCTGTTGTTTTATTGGAGATGCGAAAGAAGAAAGTATCAATACACTGATTGAAATGGGTCAATGGAAGGAAGAAGGCAAGTGTAAAGCATTGATTGCAGCAGGATGCCTTGCACAACGTTACAAAGAAGACATTGAAAGAGAAATTCCGGAAGTAGATGCATTGATTGGTACAACTGCCATTGATAAGGTGGTGGAAACCATAGATTCAGTTTTGGCTGGAAAGGGAATCAGTCATGTTGAAGATATCAATCTTGCACCAGTTCATGGCAAAAAAAGAATTGTGACTACTGGTGGACATTTTGCATATCTAAAAATTGCAGAAGGATGCGATAAGCGTTGTACCTACTGTATTATTCCTAAGGTGCGAGGAAACTATCGCAGTATTCCAATGGAGAGCTTAATTGCTTCTGCCAAGGAATTGGTAGAAAATGGTGCTAAGGAATTGATTTTGGTTGCTCAGGAAACAACTGTATATGGTAAGGATCTATATGGAGAGAAGAAACTTCCAGAGTTATTACGTGAGCTTTGCAAAATTCAAGGCCTTGTATGGATCAGAATTCTTTACTGCTATCCAGAAGAAATCACAGATGAATTGATTCAGGTTATGAAGGAAGAAAAGAAGATTTGTCATTACCTGGATATGCCAATCCAGCATGCATCAGATGCTATTTTGAAGAAAATGGCAAGAAGAACAACGAGAGCAGAAATTACAGATAAGATTGCAAAATTAAGAGAAGAGATTCCTGATATCTGTTTAAGAACAACACTCATTACCGGGTTCCCGGGAGAAACAGAGGAAGATCATGAAATCATGATGGATTTTGTGGACGAAATTGGTTTTGATAGATTAGGAGTATTTACTTATTCTCAGGAAGAAGATACAATTGCAGCTGAAATGCCAGACCAGATTGATGAAGAAGTGAAGAAGGATCGTCAGGCTGATGTGCTGGAACTTCAACAGGAAATTGCATATGATGCAGCAGCAGATTGTGCAGGTAGTGTTGTGATGGCCATGATTGAGGGAAAGGTTGCAGACGAAAATGCTTATATAGCTAGAACTTATAAGGACGCACCGAATGTTGATGGTTATCTTTTTATCAACACATCGAGAGAGCTGATGACAGGAGATATTGTCATGGCTCATATTACAGGGTCGTATGAATATGATTTGATAGGAGTGTTAGAAGATGAATTTACCGAATAAGCTTACAATTTTTAGAGTTATCTTAATTCCTTTTTTTGTTCTTTTTATGTTGAGTGATATTGCAGGGGGCGCATCTAAGTGGATTTCTCTTGGTATTTTTATTGTAGCTAGCTTAACAGATATGGCAGATGGAAAAATCGCAAGAAAATATAATTTGGTAACAAATTTTGGAAAGTTTATGGATCCATTGGCAGACAAGCTGTTGGTATGTACTGCATTGCTTTGCTTGATTCCTAAACAGAACAATACTTATTTTGACCATATGGACATGATCTTTTTGGTTGTAGTTATTGTGATTATTGCCAGAGAATTTATTATTAGTGGTTTTCGTACTGTTGCAGCTGATAATGGTCGAGTACTTGCAGCCAGTTATTGGGGCAAGTTTAAGACTACTTTCCAGATGATCATGGTATGCTTTATGATTGCTGATCTTCAGGTTAAATGGATTCAGATTTTTACATTTGTGATCATGTGGATCTCGCTTGCATTGACCATTATTTCTTTGATGGATTACTTGATCAAAAATAAAGATGTTTTAAGTGAAAAGAAATAATGGAAATAATATATAAAATAAACCGAAAGGGTGAAAGAGTTGCCTTTGCTTATGCGCAAAGGCTTTCTCTTTGTCATGGTGATAAAATGAAAGCAATTGAACAAGTAGTAGTAGAAGCATTGATGGAAAAAGGGTATTCTGTTTCTACAGCAGAGTCCTGTACAGGAGGTCTTTTAGCTGGAACCATTATCAATGTATCAGGGGTATCTGCTGTTTATAAAGAGGGGTATATCACTTATGCCAATGAAGCCAAGGAGAATCTTTTGGGGGTATCCCATGAAGATCTTGAAACAGTTGGAGCTGTTAGTGAAGAAGTAGCAAGACAGATGGCAGAGGGCGCGAAAAAGAGAGCAAATGCGGATTGTGGATTAGCAACGACTGGTATTGCTGGACCAGAGGGTGGAACTAAAGAAAAGCCAGTAGGACTTGTTTATATTGGTTGTAGTGTGAAGGATCATACTGTTGTAGAGAAATGTCAGTTTGAAGGTTCTCGTTTAGAGGTTCGTATGCAGGCAGTAGAAAGAGCATTACAGATTTTATTGCAACAGCTTCAGGCTTGATCACAGAAGAGTGCAGATGAAAATGTCAGACAAGTTTAAGCGCATTTCTCAGCAAGAACGCTGGTGGCATTCTTGAATTTGTTGAGTTCAATGCATAAAGTACTTGCATAGAAGAATAGATTATGTTATCTTAATGAGGTCGTCGTAAGATGACCTCATAATTTGTTTTCAGAAAGAGTAGATGCGACAGAGAAATCTTTATGGAAACAATATTCTTTTGACTATACATAGTCAATCTTGAATCCCTGTATATGGGATACTCTAATGGCCTTTGGCTTACTTGTTACGCGAATTCCGCGTTGTATTTTCGGGAATATTTTTATTATGTTTTTTGCATAGGATGGATTATTTCTAAAAAGCTGCAAAAAATCGTAAAAAAAAGCATCGGAGGTGATATAAAAGTACGGTTTATTGGACAAAAAAAGACTACAATATAGATATCAACAAAACACAAATAAAAAAGCAACCAAAAAACGTTAAAAATTTTATTGACAAAATCGAACATTTGTTTTAGAATTGAAAATGTAATGAACAAATGTTCTACACAAAAAGGAGAGTTTAAGATGGATAAACAGGATAAGTTAAAAGCATTAGACGCGGCACTTTCACAGATAGAGAGACAGTACGGAAAAGGTACAGTAATGAAATTAGGAGATCCAGCTTCACAGATGAATGTGGAAACAGTTCCAACAGGTTCTATTAGTTTGGATATTGCACTTGGACTTGGTGGCATTCCTAAGGGAAGAATTATTGAAATCTATGGTCCAGAATCTTCAGGTAAGACAACAGTAACCTTACATATGATTGCTGAGGTACAGAAAAGAGGAGGCATTGCAGGATTTATTGATGCAGAACATGCATTGGATCCAGTATATGCGAAGAATATTGGTGTTGATGTTGATAACCTTTATATTTCACAGCCAGATAACGGAGAACAGGCTTTGGAGATCACAGAAACAATGGTACGTTCAGGTGCTATTGATATTGTAGTAGTCGATTCAGTTGCTGCATTGGTTCCTAAAGCTGAAATTGATGGTGACATGGGCGATTCTCACGTAGGTTTACAGGCAAGACTGATGTCACAGGCACTTCGTAAGTTAACAGCAGTAATCAGTAAATCCAATTGTACTGTTATCTTTATCAACCAGTTACGTGAAAAGGTTGGAGTTATGTTTGGTAATCCAGAAACAACAACTGGTGGACGTGCTTTAAAGTTCTATTCTTCTGTTCGTTTGGATGTCAGAAGGATTGAATCCTTAAAACAGAGTGGTGAAGTGATTGGTAACCGTACAAGAGTAAAGGTTGTTAAAAATAAAATCGCACCACCTTTCAAGGAGGCTGAATTTGATATCATGTTTGGCGAAGGTATTTCGAAGGAAGGAGATATCCTTGATCTTGCGGCGGACAATGATGTAATCAATAAGAGTGGTGCATGGTATGCATATGAAGGTAATAAGATTGGACAGGGTCGTGAGAATGCCAAGACATTCTTAAAGCAGAACCCTCAGATTTGTGCAGAGGTTGAAGCGAAGGTTCGTGAACTTTTTGGATTGGAAGCAGGAGAAACAGAAACTGAACCTGAAACAAAGTCCAAGAAGTCTAAAACTGAAGCGAAAGCAGAATCAGAGGCAGTAGGAGAATAATTGATATTGAGATAAAGAGTTATTGGGGATAGGAGTATTTGCAGGCCTCAGTCATAGCAATATGACTGAGGCTGATTTTGAAAAAATGATTATTACACAGATAAAAGAAATTGCCAAAAAAAAATCACAGATTTTTCTTGATGAAGAACCAGCATTTATACTGTATAACAATGAAATTCGTAAATATAAGCTTATTTGTGATCAGGAGATTCCTGAAAGTGTATATTTGGAAATCACAAATACATTACTTCCTAAACGTGCCAAACTTCGTGCTATGAATCTTTTACAAACTAAGGATTATACGAGAAAGCAGTTAAAGGATAAGTTATTGCAAGGAGGCTACGGTGAGAAAATTGTTGAACAGGCACTTTGTTATGTAGAGAGTTATCATTACATTGATGATCTTCGCTACGCAAAAAGTTATATTTCATATAGACTTGAAACGAAGAGTAGAAGGAAATTAGAACAAGAACTATTCATAAAAGGAGTTAACTTTGAGATAATTCAAAAAGCTTTCGAAGAATTGTCAGAGGAAGGACAAGAAAGTGACGAAATTTCGCTGATAAACGATTTACTGATAAAGAAAAAATACAATTTTGATCATCCAGAAACGAAAGAAATGCAGAGAATGTATGGATTTTTAAGCCGAAAAGGGTTCAGTCAGGATGCGATTTATAAAGTTTTGATTTCTAAGGGAAAAGAAGTCCCTTTTACTTGACAGAAGTCTGAATTCAGTATACAATTTATGTATTGTAAGTTTGTAAAATTAGGGCAAGGTATCGTCCTATTACAGATAATTGTACAATGAAAATTAAATAAGGGAGGTGCTCCTGTACGCTATGGGTTACGTTTTAACAGCATTAGTATCTGTGCTTGTTGCAGCTGTAATTACTGCGGTAATTGTGTCCGCTGTTTTGAAGAGCAGAACAGAGAAGACGATTGGTAATGCAGATCAGAAGGCAAGAGAAATCATTGATGAAGCATTAAAAACTGCTGAAGCGAAGAAACGTGAAGGCTTACTCGAAGTGAAGGAAGAGTCTATTCGTGCTAAGAATGAATTAGACAAAGAAATCAAAGAGAGAAGAGCTGAAGCGCAACGTTATGAAAGACGTATTCAGCAAAAAGAAGAGAACATCGATAAGAAAGCAGATGCGATTGAGAAGAAGGAAGCTAATCTGAATGCCAGAGAAGAAGAAATGGCTAAACAGAAAGAGCAGGTAGCTAGATTAAACGAGCAGCGAGTACAGGAACTAGAACGAATTTCAGGATTAACCTCCGAACAAGCAAAAGAATATTTGTTGAAGACTGTTGAAGAAGATGTAAAACATGAAACGGCTGTGATGATCAAGGAGATGGAGAATCGCGCCAAAGAAGAAGCTGACAAGAAGGCGAAGGAATATGTGGTGAATGCAATTCAGAGATGTGCTGCAGACCATGTATCAGAAACAACAATTTCTGTTGTTCAGCTTCCTAATGATGAAATGAAGGGACGTATTATTGGTAGAGAGGGACGTAATATTCGTACTCTTGAAACCATGACAGGTGTTGATTTGATTATTGATGATACACCGGAAGCTGTCATTTTGTCGGGTTTTGACCCTATTCGTAGGGAAGTTGCCAGAATTGCATTGGAGAAATTGATTGTTGATGGACGTATTCATCCAGCAAGAATCGAAGAAATGGTTGAAAAAGCAAGAAAAGAAGTTGAAACTATGATCAGAGAAGAAGGTGAAGCAGCTACACTTGAAGTTGGTGTACATGGAATTCATCCGGAATTAGTCAGACTTCTCGGTAAGATGAAATTTAGAACCAGTTATGGTCAGAATGCTTTGAAACATTCAATTGAAGTTGCTCATTTATCAGGACTTTTAGCAGCTGAAATGGGACTTGATATCAGAATGGCAAAGCGCGCAGGCTTATTACATGATATTGGTAAGGCTGTTGACAGAGAAAGAGAAGGCTCACATATCCAGTTAGGATCTGAGCTTTGTAGAAAGTATAAGGAATCTGCTATTGTTATTAACGCAGTAGAGTCTCATCATGGTGATGTAGAACCTACGTCTTTGATTGCTTGTATCGTACAGGCAGCTGATACAATTTCAGCAGCAAGACCGGGAGCACGTAGAGAGACATTAGAAACTTATACAAGTAGATTAAAACAATTAGAAGACATAACCAACAATTTCAAAGGTGTAGACAAATCTTTTGCTATTCAGGCAGGTAGAGAGGTTCGTGTAATGGTAGTTCCAGAACACGTATCCGATGCAGACATGGTAATCATGGCTAGAGAAATTTCAAAGAGAATTGAGAATGAAATGCAGTATCCTGGTCAGATTAAGGTAAATGTCATTCGTGAATCACGAGTAACAGATTACGCTAAGTAATTGG
>JAZQQB010000006.1:0-24656 GCA_045628865.1 Lachnospiraceae bacterium
CGACATGGCTACGATCCGACTTCTTTAACGCTTCGTTCTGTTCCTCGATCAAATTGATCATACGCTCTTCACTCTCTCGTTTTTCTAAAACGATCTGAGCCTTTGCTTCATCAGAATTACGCATAAATATCGTATAATGTGCACCTGTCTTATCCACCACTTTGGTGCAATATGAGGTATAAAAATGGCTCTCGCCATCTGGCGTTAACATGATAAATTCTTCCTCATGATATCCGCTTTCCGGATGATCTGCCCGATCAAACAATTTATCCAAATCGCCCTTGTTGGAAACTGCAACATAACGATAAAAATTCTCGTAAAACTGCTTCATACTTCCTGCCTCAGGCAATTGTGAAACTGCCTGATTAGAACTAAGCACGTGAAAATGCTGTCTGTCAGCATCTACATTCATAATCAAAGTATATCCTGTAACATAAGAATGCTGGACTTCAGTACCTCTCGCATTCAGCGTAAGATTTTCAAAGGACATGATTCCCTTTAAATTATCTTCCGAGAAATTTGGAACAGGAACAACTCGAATCTTAACCCAGTCGCCTCGATTGTTTACAAAAGTACCCTCTTCCGCTTTCACGCCATCGCGAAAAGCCTGAGCTATTCTAGGGATATCAGCGAACTGCCTAAAACGTTCTCTCCACTCACTATCCACATGAGCCTGACAAAAAGCGATCATAAGGGGTACCATTCTGCGAAAACAATTGATCAGCGGTTTGATTTCCTTCTTTACCTGCACAACATGAAAGGAATTATCTTTTCCATCAATGACTGCAACAAGGGAATACTGCTTTGCTAAAACATTCAAATAATCCTGATCTGTATATTCTGAACCTTCTTTTTTCTTGCGCATAATTGCTCCTTTAACATAGAAACTTACTTTATACTTTATGTCATTCTCACAATCTTTTCAAGGAATTTTTCAAAAAAATATCAAAATTCCCCAAATTTAGATACGAAAAAAAGTGCTAACAAAAAGACCATGTACGTTTTCGTACATGGCCAAATTATTTCTATAATAGTTTCTGAGCTCTCTCACTGATGTTTTTACTAAAGTTGATCACATCATGATCATATTCTTCTGTCATAAAAGAAGAAGTGATCATAAAATCAGCTGTCGCCTTGTTATTTGCGATTGGAATATCGTAAACCTGTGCAATACGTAAAAGAGCCTTTACATCTGGATCATGTGGCTGTGCTGCCAAAGGATCTGAGAAAAATACTACAAAATCGATTTTTCCTTCTACAATCTTTGCGCCAATCTGCTGATCTCCACCTAATGGTCCTGAATTATATCCTCTAACAGGAAGTCCTGTTGCTTCTGTGATCATTTTTGCTGTTGTTCCTGTACCACTCAAAAAATGCTGTTTTAAGATATCCTGATGTTCATCACACCACGCAATCAATTCTTTCTTTTTGCTGTCATGCGCGATCAACGCAATATTTTTCTGTTTGCCTATTGTTAATGTAATTTTTTCTTGCATATTTACTACCTCCATTATGCATTCGAATTCTAGTCAAAGCAAAATCACTATCGAAGTATTTCCTCTGGGGAAACCTCCATTACATAATCCTCTACATAGTACATTTTATGATTCCGCTTACTAGAAATATCTAACACTTCTGTAGAAATGTCAAGGATTGTTCCAGGAAAAATTGTCTGATTACAAATAATATGTGCTTTCTCCGCTCTTTTTAGCAGCCTCTCATAAAGCCTGATTTTTTCCCTATGTTCCTTTTTTGCCTGCTTACACTCCGCGATCTGTTCCCTCAAGAAAGGATCATGCTCATGTTCCTTACTATTTTGTTTCTCTTTTAAAAGCCCAATCATTTCCTCCATGGTTTTCATCATTTCCATGGATTCATTATACCCAACAAGAATTTCTTTGGTGATTCCAGCACGAACAATTGTTCTGGTATTTTTTTCATTGCCAATGGACATACATTCCACACTTTCCAAAGCATAAATATTGCCACCGATCACAGTTCCTGTCGTACCTGTCACCACAATACTTTTCATGGCTATCAGGGTGGATTGCATGCAGTAATTACAAAAAATACAGCCATCCGCCTGTATGTTCATTTTCTCGAAAAAGCGGCCAAAAACGTCCCCTTTTGCGTTTACTATACCTATCCCATTACCAAAGGCTCCAGAACGCAAAATAACGTCCCCTCCAGAGATCACAGTGGCAGCCTCAAGGATTCCATCTACGGTCACACTGCCTGTAGCTTCGATCTTCATGCCACTACGTACCTTGCCATGGACAATGACATTCCCATCAAATTCTATATTTCCAGTCAGTACACAAACATCTCCCATCACCTCGTGAACCGGTGAGACAGATAACTTTCCTTCAACAATTTCAACCTTTCCTGCAATACTGGAAACATAAGTCACGCCATCCCGATCCACATGAAATCCGGTCCCTGTATATGGAGGCATATCAATAGATTCTCGAACCTCGATCACATCCCCAAATACGTTTGCCCCTTTTTTACTCAATTCACGTTCATGATAAACACAAAGCTTTTGCCCAGCCTCAACTAGTGCAAAGGTTTCCAAGGAGCGATAATCGGCATTTCCATCCTCCTTAATCACTGGCCTTCTGTTGAATTTTCGTTTAAAGAAGTATTCATAATATCCATCCTTGCCAGGAACAGCAGGTATTCCATAGCAAAAAGATACCTTACGTTCATATAGCTGTAAGATCATTACCTTTTGGATGATATCCTCTCTGACACCAATCACCAGACCCATATCATGAATTTCTTTTATCACATCAGAAAAAGACATTGCCTCACATCCCTTACTTGGTTTATGAAAAACAATGTCTGCTCTCATGAAATCATCGGTTACAAGTACTTCAAAAAATGGAATTTCTTCCTCTTTTAGTTCATCACTCATACATCCAAATGCTCTTTGATCATGCTAATGACCTTTCTATGTTCGATTGCGATAGCATCGTAATCGCCCTGAAGATCATCTGTTATATTGTTTCTAAGTTTCTCAACGATAACTACATCTGCATTAAACAGATTGGTCAGACCTAAATTTGAGCTGACACCCTTTAAGGTATGACTCGCCTTAAATGCCTCTTCCACTTTTCCATTTTTTAACGCCTGTGTAAGATCATTAAAGCAAGGATCATCTAAATACTTTTTCAGATACTTCTCATACATCGCTGTACGGTTCATAAAACGAACCATAGTACCATCCACATCGTTACCGTCGTTTCTCAACGCGTCCATCAAATCTTCTATCATTCGCTCACCCCTCTTCTTGATAGCCCCCGCTATACTGTAATTTAGTGCGTTTATATATCAAGCTTTAATTGTGCTTCCTGCTCCGCCTGTTCTCTAAAGGTTTCAACCGCATCTGTTCCAGCCAAAGGAAGATCTTCCAAAGACTGTACACCGAAAGAACGTAAAAACTGTTCTGTGGTTCCAAACAAAAGTGGTCGTCCTGGTGCATCCATACGTCCAACCTCTTCCACAAGATCAAACTCAACAAGCTTATTGATAGCATGCTCACAGCTAACGCCTCTGATCTTTTCAATTTCCGCCTTTGTCACTGGCTGTTTATATGCCACAATGGATAAAGTCTCCATAACAGACTCAGACAACACGTATTTTCTAGGCGCTTTTGCAATCTTTATCAAATACTCATACAGATCCGGCTTTGTACAAAGCTGCACTGCATTCTCAAACTGAGCGATCATCAAACCACTGTCTTTGCTTTCATATTTCTCAGAAAGTTTTTTTATCAATGCCTTGGTTTTTCTCACATCCAACTCTAATGTTGAAGCAATTCTAGGAATTTCAACAGCGCTACCCATGGCAAAAAGAATGGACTCAATGGCAGCCATCATTTTTTCTTCATCGATTTCTTCGGTAGCATCTGGCGCATCAATCTCTTCGGCCTCCATAGCCTCTTTGATCCATTCACTTTCCTTCGCATTGGCGGCTTCCTCAGCATCCTTGGACTGATCCGCCTCACTCTCCGCCTGTGTTTCTGCTGGTACTTCAGCAACATTCTCTGCCTGTGTTTCCAAAGACTCATTCTGTGCTTCGGTGATTTCCATATTATCCTTCACAATTTCTTCCATACTCAGTCATACTCTCCTCGTTCTCATTGTTCTATGAAGCATTCTGTTTCGATGAAATCTTGGATGTAATAGTGATCTCACCACAGATATCAACCTGTTCGATCAAAATCTTACCTGTTTTCATCATCTCTAAAATAGTCATAAACGTCACAATGATCTCAAGTTTGGTACCTTTTTGTAAAAGATCAGTGAAATTGAAATGCTCATGTGTTTCGATATAATCTGAGATAAAAATTTCTGTTTCCTCAATGTTGATCTCATCCTTCTCAATCTTACCAAACTGGCTTCTGATAGGGTCGATCTTATCCTTCTGTCTACGAAGCATATTCGCAAACATGGTATTCAACTTGCTAAGACTCATTCCACCTAGCAAGACCTCATAATCCACTGGCGGACGATAATCAAGTACTTCCTTTGGAAGAGTTGGTTCTTTATACCAGTTCTTTTCAGCATCCATCTGACGATCTCGAAGCTCATAAGACATATATTTGTACATCTTATATTCGATCAAACGCTGTACAAGCTCTGCTCTAGGATCTTCCTCTTCTCCCTCTTCATTCACTTCTCTAGGAAGAAGCATCTTACATTTAATATCTATCAAGGTTGCAGCCATAACCAGAAATTCACTCATGATATTCATATCCTGAGTTTCCATATTTCTGATGTACTGCAAATACTGTTCTGTGATCACTACAATTGGAATATCGTAGATATCCACCTTGTTTTTGTCGATCAAGTGGAGCAACAAATCCAACGGACCTTCAAAAACCTGTAATTTTACTTCTAATGCCATTATTCACATCCCCTTTTTAAATCGATGACCACCAGCTCACACGGATTGTAAAAACGCACCGGTATGGTGTGGGTTCCCAGCCCACGACTAATGATCATATTCCCTTTATCCTCCGTAAACAAGCCTCCATCGTACTTTGGAAAAAGTACACCAGAGGTTGCTACCAGGCCACCAATAAACGGTAAACGCACAATACCACCATGCTGATGTCCGCTCACCACAAGATCACTACCCCAGTCAAGATAGGTCTTACAGTGCTCCGGATTATGTGCGATCAAAAGATTTACATGTTCTTTATCTGGTGTTCCAATGGCCTTTACGATCTCCTCCACGGAACAGGTCGCATGGTTAAAATGCGAAAAACAATGAAGCGGAAGCTCCAATGCATGAATCATGATATTCTCATCCTTTAAATAGATGCTTTCATTTCGCATAAGCTTCACCTTCATACGATCAAGCTCTTTCAAAAATCTATCAAAGGTATCTTTAAAAACTACTCTATTGGTATCAAGCTTTGTTTCATGATTTCCGGCTGCATAATAAATCGGGTACTTTCCTGCAAGTCCTTCCAGCAATTTAATTGCCCCTGAAAAATGATCTGAATAAACATCTGTCACCAGATCTCCCGCAATCAATATTCCATCCGGATCAGCATCCTCAACTGCTTTTATAAGCTTTTCCTGAGAATCCCGAAACATATGATCATGCAAATCTGCCATCAAAACAAAGCGAACATCCTTCTTTAACTTCTTTTCGGTAAGTGTATAATGTACAACCTTAAAGCACGTCATATCATGAATGATAACTATCACTGCAAATAAAAGCAAAACAGCTATCACAATTAAAATAATCAGTAGCATATGCACTACCTCCATTTCGCCACGCGAAATCTGAAGCGGCCTATTTGGGTGCCCCCTTCATGGGGACAAACCAAATAGACCGGTGTGTAAAATATTCTATTTTACACACTTACCTCCACTGAAAAATTGTACCATAATTTTGATGATAAGAAAAGAACTAAATATCGCAAAAAATTGTTACCACAAGTACAATTTCAGCTTAATGGCCCAAGACATACTTTTTCAATTTCAAGAACGTCACCAGCGTTCTTGAAGTAAAATGCGACATCCAACAGAAAATTCTGTTGGATGTCGCATTTACATATATTCCTTATGATCTGGAAAATCTCTGATGGATACTGTCCTTCCATTCATGAAAATTCTCTCTGTCAATTCCCTTTGCTCTTGCAAAAGCAATTGTAAAATCAATCAAATAAACCACAAAAACTACCTCACAGATACGAATACCAACAATTGTATCCATTCGATTCACCGTATCAATAATCTTGTCATTTAAAAAGCCAACTACAATGATGGCGTAAAAGCCCCATGCAATAGTACTCTCTGCACAAATCATTCCTTTATAATTGAAAGGCTTGTCATTGTAATCCCACCAGAAATTGCCAAGTAATCTCATCATCAGCTTAGCCACAAAAAACTCGAAGGTAGTTGCAATAAGCGCGCCAACCAGATACAAAGCGATATAATTTCCAGCAAAGGGATGCAGAATCATATTTCCAAATACTGCACCGAAGCCATAAATCGGACAAAATGGACCTTTCGCAAATCCCCTATTCGTAAGCTTCTTATTACAAAACGACATATAAATTGATTCTACCAACCAACCTAGCATGCTATACACATGAAAACAAGCAACTAAATGGTAAACATCAGTACCTAAAATTCCTTTCATCCACATAAATATAATCTCCTCTAAGTCCCCCCGACTCACGTCTAAATATATTATACATGATTTATTTTCTATATACAAATACCAAAAAATCGACGCCAAGTCAAGATTTTTGTTTTATGATGAATTGATTTTTCTATTGAGTGTACGAAATAGTCTGCACATATTTATGGTATAAATCTAAATTTTTCGTAGAAAAAGTACACATGGCTCTGAACAATTAAGATTTTTAATAATTCAATTCTGCTAATTCAACCCTTACATCATCATCAATAATGTCTGCAATCCCGGCAGACGCAACCTGTTCATCAAACCATGCATTTCCTTCCTCAAAGGATCCATAGCTAAAATATCCTTCCCCTTTCAAAAATGCCATATAATCCATAAAACCTTCGTCATTAAGTTCTTCTGGAACGCACACAAAATAAGAATCACCTCTTGCATAAATGATCAATTCATACTTCAAATCTTCTGACACCAGTTCCCGATAGCATTCCTCATTTAAGGATGCAAAATACGCTTCATTTTCAAAGAAATATCCAACAGCATTATAGTAATCGATATATCCCTTTTCATTTACATGCCACAAAACCACTTCATCTAAACCATTGCTACGCTTAGTACTGCATACAAGTAATCCAGCATCTGTCACGTCAAACATGCCCTCTGTGTTAGTATATGAAGCTGTAAAAAATACCTTGTCCTCTCTCAACTGAAAGATATAGTTCACATCCTCTGAGCCTGCATAGGATGCCTTCACAAGCATTTCTGGCACACCATCTTTCATAGCATCAAAAAATCCATAGCTAACCTTTTCCGGTAAAGATCCTTCTATATAAAAATGTTCTAATAAATCTGTTAAATAGTATTCCTGATCTTCTTTAAAATATTCTACCAGATCATCTGTCATATAATCATATCCAAATGCTTCTTCGCCGTTTAATACAGATTTAAATTTGTCAAAAGACACCTCTTTTGTTGTTTCCTCTGTTTCCGTTGTTACTTCTATAGAAGCAGTTTCTGTTTCACTTTCTGTCACATGCTCTTTTGTGCTAGAAAATGAGCCACTCTCACTTTCATTTTCCTTTGCTCCACAACCAGTTGCTGCAAACATGCTCATTGTTACAAAAAGACATAGTAATTTTTTCATTTTTATTTTTTTCATATTTACCCTCCATTTTATCAAGCTTCAAAATCCCTAACGTACTATTTGTTTCACCACGTATGATCTACTCGCAACTGACTTTGTCGGATGGAGTTTTCTTGCTAGATAATCATAACTCGTGAAAGAAAAAAACCTGGTCACATCGACCAGGCTTTCATTTAACTATTAGTTATATTTACGTTTTCTTGCTGCTTCAGATTTCTTCTTACGCTTTACTGATGGTTTCTCATAGTGCTCTCTCTTACGGATTTCCTGCTGGATTCCTGCTTTAGCACAATTTCTCTTAAAACGACGTAATGCGCTATCTAAAGTCTCGTTCTCTTTAACTATTACGTTTGACATGATATCACACCTAACCTCCCTCCAGTCTTAAACTTGTGCACCAGACTGTTCGGGTATACTTAATGCACATGAAATATTATAGCACCTTTTTTATGCCTGTCAAGAAGTATTTTATATTTTTTTTAAATTTTTAAAACTATTCAATACAATCCCAAAACTACTATAATTCGTATCTATTCAGTACCTTCATAGATACGAGCGCAAATCCATTACAAATCGCCTTTGGCGATGGGATTTGCTCCTTGAATCACGTTCTTACGGTCAGATCAGCAAGTGATCTGACCTACTTCTGAACAGACTATAATTCATAATAATGAATTACCTCCATCACTTCTTCCGGTACCGGCTTGTTTTTATGCTGAAAATTTCTGATAAGTGAATGCAATTCCTGTTCTTTCTTTAGGCGATTGCGTTCATATCTTGCAATGGCAACCTCGAATGGTCGCTGTTTTTTTAATTTTTCCCGAATCTCTTTTTTAAAAGGAACATAGGTAGACAAAAGTTCCCTGGCAACTTTATTAAGCTTCATGATACCATAATATTCTTTTTTGATATAATCCTCATAATCATATACAAAAAATTCCCTGGTATTGTTTCTGGCTTTCACGATCTGACGTTTGATCTTATCTCTAGCTTCCTCAGAAAGATCTTTATTTTCCCGATAAAATTGCATATAACCAATATATTCTGCAGTAAAGGATTTGGATCTGATATCATTCCACTCCCTACCCATAACACATCTGCACAACTCCCAACGAAGTCGTCCTACCAGTTTTAGCATCACCTCATCCAGATCAGTTCCCAAAATAGCAGGAAGCAAAAATCTTCCAGAACTGGTCTTATCTTTTCCGCTTATCTCTTGCCACATAGAGCCATTTACACCGTATCCCGGAATCAGGATCACCTTAGGATAAGCCTTGACAGGCATTGGAAAATGATACACTGCAATATCAGAAAAGGAGCAAAGATACTCTCTATAAAAAGCAGAATAATCAATCTCTTCTATCTTCATGATACTGTCTTTCATTTGGTCGCGGGATAGGATCATTTTTTCCATATGACCATACATAACATCCTGAAACAACACCGGCACATAGGAAGAGATATGTCCATAACAGATCTTGTCATTTACCCGAAACATATTATCCACTTCGAATTCCACGCGCCATCCCTTATCATTCACTGCCTCCGGATCAAGCGCCTTTGCATCACCTTCCGAGCGAAGTCTTTTGATATATTCTAAAAAATCTTCATCAAATTCATTTTTGGAAGGTTCCTGATTGCCAGAATAGATTTCCTTAAGCCACTCATACATGGTATAAACCTTGATCACGTCTTCCTTTGAAGTTTCGGATTCCACCTCTTTTTTTGCCTGATCCTTGCACAAAAACATTAACTGTTCCATTGAAAGCAAGTTTTCATCCATATATCCATAATGCAAAAAAAGCTTCACAGCAATTGGTGCATTCCCCTTTGTGATCGATTTAAAAAAGCAATCTTTATATAATGCAAAAAACTTCGCAGTAATGTTTCTCTTATGCTCCTTCATTTCATCATCATAAGCCATTTTATCTGTAGCAGCCACAAAATACTCCATTCCTTTTGCAAAAGCCGCCAGATCTTTTTTGTCATGCTCAGAATAATCAATGATCTGCTGCAGGGAATTTTGAAGTAACAACACTTGTTGTTCTACATCCATGAAAGCCTCGTTATCTTCTAAAGCTTCTTCCTGTTCTATTTCGCCCTGACAGATTTTTTCTATCATGCATTCCATTTCATCCAGGTCAAAGGAAATCTCTTTCCCACTGATCTTTCGTAAAGCATGAAACAACCTGCCTAATTTTTCCATGGAAGATACCATATACTTTTTCCATGCATCCATGGACATATCCTGCCTGCGCAGTTCCTTTCCCAAAGTGAGGGAGCATTCATACAGATTTTGGTTCTGAAACAACAAAATATCTACGAAATCATCCAAAAAATGAGCAAGATCACCGATTTCCTCAATCAACCCATTTACCATTTTTCCAAGAATTTCGATCTGACAGCGGGCCATTTCCTCACTTTTCGCATAATAGCTTCGATGGGAATCCAATGGAATTTCTGAGGCCTTTAGACAAAATCTGATCTGCTGTTTGTCAAATTCATGTTTTGGCTCATACACCTTCATCTGTTCTAAATTGTTTATCACAACAGGATCTATCTTTGCTTCCATACATCGATTTTCATAGGTCCTATATGATAATGGCGCTAGATAATACACTTTTTCAGCCAGTTCTGACATTCTCTCATAAATCCCAAACAACTCTGCGATACTCTTATACTGAGAAGAAATGAAAATAGCCCGAAAATCGTCCTTTTTCTCTATCATCGCATGAATAGGATCCGTTTTTTCCATTTCCTCATAAGAAGGATCTGGCTTTTCCATCTTTTCACAAGAAAGATCTGGCTTTTCTATCTTTTCATGAGCAGAATCTGTTTCTACAATCGGGAGCACATAGATCACAGAATCCTCCAATGCAACACTTTTAGAAGAATGAACGCCCTTTTCGATATCATTTAACCCGATACAGGTAGCCTGTTCCTTTTGCATCCGAAAGCTGTCTTTATACAGCATGATCTTCCCAGACAGTACGATTATCACAGCCTCTAAAGCCTGTCCTTCTTCTGCCAATATGGTCCCTTTTGGAATTGTCATCTTACCTGGTGTCAACTTCATAAATGGAATCTCCTGTCTGCTTCATGCGTTATCCCAAATTTGCTTTGTGAAATCTGGAGTAGGCTATTTTGAACATCTCCTAATAGGCATGAAACAAATAAACTAGTCTGTTGGTACACTTCTCCTGATTACCATTATATAATATTCTGACAATTCTGACAATTATTAAATCTTACTTGTAATGAAGATACACTGGGATTTCTTGTTTGAAAAAAGATGTACTCCTATCACCTATATCATAAGGATGATCTTTTTTCTTTCTAGTATTTCCTTCTCTTATCTCTTATTTAATCTGGATATTACAACATTTTAGCCATTTTTTGCTTGAACTGTTGTAATTTCTCTCTGTTAATTCCTTATTTCAGCCTTTTTCTCTGATTTTTTACAACAGTGCACGCGTTTTTTGCTCTTACTGTTGTATTTTCCCTCTGTTAATTCCTTATTTCAGCCTTTTTCTCTGATTTTTTACAACAGTGCACGCGTTTTTTGCTCTCACTGTTGTATTTTCCCTCTGTCCATTCCTTATTTCAGCCTTTTTCTCTGATTTTTTACAACAGTGCACGCGTTTTTTGCTCTTACTGTTGTATTTTTCCAAATCATATGCCCAAATCATATGCCATTAAACATTCTTAAATTTCTCATATTCCCAAACAGTCACAAGCAAAAAACAAGTACCTGTTCAGAATACCGAACAGGTACATAAATATTTAAAATCTATAGGCTTTCATCCCTTTGAAATGCATATTCTGGTATGCTTTGAAGATCCGCTCTATCATGACAGCTTACCTCAAAAGAATAATTCGCAAAACAGCCTGGTTCAAATGTTTCTACAAAACGACCAAGCACAAGTTTCTCCAAAGGAAACAGGTAAGCTGGTAATTTAATCTCAGATATTCCTTCAAACGTGCTTCCTCCGATTTCTGTAACAGGCTTTCCAAATTTCACACTAGGCAATTCACACTTACGATCACTACCACTATGATGGTATTTGATCAGCTTCACATGATCATGAAATATCACATAAGTCTGTTTACTAAAAAGTCCTTTTTTAATCACAAGTCCCTCTTTTGTATAAGTCTTAATATGCATAATGCCCCAGAAAACAAGCATGATCATAAACCAAACGATACACATCAGGGTTTTGATGCGATGAAGACAACGTTCTACATTTTCTTTAAAATACCAAGAATAGCCGTTTGTTTTAGGAAAATCTTTGCTTTCAATTGAATCCGTAGTCATCATCAAAGAAAATCTATCACATAAATCATATGAATAAAATCTAAAATCATACGAATCAAAATCATAAATAAGCTTTACCATTCTTCTAATATCTCTTCCAAATGCATCTAACAAATAATAATAATGTCCGTGGGAAAGATTTTTATCATTATCTGCAAACAAATAAGATAACCTCTCATCTGTTTCTTTTATTTTATCAGCTATACACGAAGAATATGCTTCTTCATAATTTAAAATCAAAAAAATGTGAAGAGGCTCCCTTTGCCTTTTCATATTTAGCATAGGCACTTAAGAAATATCGATTAAAATAATCCTCTGCGACTACTTTTCTGTTTTTTTCCTACTCTATCAACATGTTCCCCTGCAAAATCAAAGGCATAATCGCCCACATATGACAATTTTTCCTGGTCTACTCTTAAAAACAAAAAATAAAGCAGATACATAATAACCAGATTACTGTAATGATACTGATCGTACGAATTTTTACCATTTTTAATTTCTTTTCCATACATTACCTCGCTTCTTTTAAAAAATCCCATGAAAAACAATCTCTTATTTTCCATGGGATAAAACACGTTACCATTTTAAATTCTTATATACTACATCGGCAAATCAAGAACGCCACCAGTGAAATTTCCGGCTTATTATCCGAAACAGCGGTAATTACTGGATCTGGCCAGCAAGTACCTTGGAAGCTTCCTCTAAACAAGCATCGATACCAGCTGGATTCTTACCACCAGCCTGAGCCATGTTTGGACGTCCACCGCCGCCACCACCAACAAGTGCGGCAATTCCTTTGATGAGGTTACCTGCATGAGCACCCTTCTTCTGTGCTTCATCTGTTGCCATTGCAAGTAAGTTTACTTTTCCATCACAGTCAGATGCAAGTACGACTACACCTTCTCCTAATTTATCCTTTAACTGATCTCCAAGATCTCTTAAGCCGTTCATATCAACGCCTGAAACCTTAGTTGCGATCATCTTCACACCATTTACTTCTTTAGAAGCTACTTCTCCCAAAGCATGCTTAGCAGCTTTGCTCTTTAAGGATTCTACTTCTGCTGAAAGTGCTTTGATCTGAGCCTGCATAGCTGTAATCTTTGCTACCAATTCATTAGGAGTAGTTTTTGCTGCAGCTGCTGCATCAGCTAATTTCTTTTCAAGTTCTTTGTAGTAAGCAGCTACATTAGCACCTGTGATAGCTTCAATTCTTCTTACACCTGATGAAACAGATGATTCTGAAAGGATCTTGAATGCCTGGATCTCACCAGAGTTTGCTACGTGAGTACCACCACAAAGCTCTTTTGAGAAATCACCGATAGATACGACTCTTACAGTATCTCCATATTTTTCGCCAAACAATGCCATAGCGCCTGTCTGTTTTGCCTCTTCGATGCTCATAACATTGGTTGTTACAGCTAAATTCTTAGCAATCTGTTCATTTACGATTGCTTCAACCTTAGCGATTTCTTCTGCTGTCATAGCCTGTGAATAGCTAAAGTCAAAACGTGTTCTTTCTGTATCCTGGTAAGAACCCTGCTGTGTTACGCTGTCACCAAAGATTTCCTGTAAAGCACCCTGTAATAAGTGAGTAGCTGTATGGTTTCTACAAGTTGCCATTCTGCATTTCTCACATACTTCCAAAGAAGCTGTAGCACCATTTTCAATAGTACCCTTTGTAACCACACCAATATGACCGATTCTGCCACCAGGAATCTTAACAGTATCTGTTACCTTAAATTCACCAGATTCTGTCTTGATGATACCCTGATCACCCTTCTGACCACCCATAGTAGCATAGAAAGGAGTTACATCAGTTACCACAATACCATTATCACCTTCAGAAAGTTCCTGTACAAGGCTTTCATCATTGGCAACTCCAATGATAGTAGACTCACTTGTAAGCTGATCGTATCCTACGAATGCGCTGACAAATTCAGGTGAAAGTGAATCAAATACGCTAGCATCTGCAGACTTCTGAGAGAAGTTTGCATTTGCTCTTGCTGTAGCCTTCTGTTCTTCCATAGCTGTAGCAAAACCTGCTTCATCAACCTTCAATCCCTCTTCTTCAGCCATTTCAAGTGTTAACTCAAGTGGGAATCCAAAGGTATCATATAAATAGAAAGCATCCTTACCTGTGATCTCTGTCTTGCCTGCTGCCTTTGTATCAGAAAGGATCTTCTTAAATTCCTTCATACCGTTTTCAAGAGTGCTTTCAAATCTTACGATTTCTCTTTCTAATTCTTTCAAAACAAATTCTCTGTTCTTAACAAGACCTGGATAGCTTTCAGCGTATACTTCATCAATAAAGATTGCTGCGATCTTTAAGATATCCTCTTTCTTAAGACCAAGAATTCTTCCATGTCTTACGGCACGTCTGATCAATCTTCTAAGTACATAACCGGCACCTGTGTTAGATGGTAAAAGCTTTGCTTCATCACCGATAAGCATTACGCTTGTTCTGGTATGATCTGCAAGTACTCTCATAGATTTTGTCAATTTCTCATCTGCATCATATTTTGTGCCTGATACTTTCTCAATATAAGCGATAGCGCCTGTGAAAAGATCTGTATGGTAAACATCATCTACACCATTTAAGAATGCAAGGTTACGCTCTAATCCCCAACCTGTATCTACATTCTTCTTTTCAAGTGGTGTTAAATGACCGTCCTGATGCTTCTCATACTGCATGAAAACGTCATTACCGATCTCTGTATATTTACCACAGTGACATCCTGGACGGCAGTCAGGACCACATGGCTCAACGTCTGCTACATAAAACATTTCTGAGTCAGGACCACATGGACCATATTCAAGTCCCCACCAGTTATCTTCTGCTGGAAGATAGAACACATTCTCCTTTTTAAAGCCTGATTCGATTCTGTATTTTGCACCTTCTTCATCTCTTGGTGCATTCTCATCGCCTTCAAATACAGTTGCTGCAAGGTGATCTCTATCAAATTTAAAAACTTCTGTTAATAATTCAAAACTCCACTGGCATCTTTCCTTTTTAAAGTAATCGCCAAGACTCCAGGAACCCATCATTTCAAAGAATGTAAGATGACTCTTATCACCGATAGAATCAATATCATTGGTACGAACACAACCCTGAACATTACAAAGTCTTGTTCCCAGTGGATGTTTTTTTCCTAAAAGATAAGGCATGATTGGCTGCATACCTGCTACATTAAACATCGCGCCTGTAGAACCATCTGAAACAAGTGAAACTGCACCTACGTCTACGTGTCCTCTTTCTTTATAAAAATTGATCCAGCTATTTCTAAGCTCTGTTGATGTTATCTTACTCATCGTTGCCTCCAATATTCTTATCTATAATAATGTAATGAACAAAGAGTGCGAAGCACTCTTTCGCGCCCTCGCGGAATGCGCAGCATTGTCTTCCTCTCCGCGAGGTGCGATCCATCGCGGAGCTTTTCTTTGATAGGAAATCCGAGGAATTCCCTACCAAAGAACAAAGGGTATCGCTTGCGATACCCAGCGCCGCTTGTGCGTCGCATTAGCGACATCTTCCTTAGCACAAGCGTGCGCATCCCCCGGAGGGGCTTTTATTTCATAGGAAATTTGAAGAATTTCCTATGAAATAAAAAAGTGTGCTGACTCATTTGCATAAAAATACAAAAAACCAGCACACTCATTATAGTTTAGCAATTATTTCTTGTCAAACGAAACTTACTGCAATCCTCCACATAACTATTTTTCGCGTTACCCTCATAACTGTGAAATAATTACCTCTTTTTGATCAGGTACACAAGACCACCACCAAATAAAAGCACATAGTACACGATCATAATGATCGTACTTGTTCCATTCACCTGATGATCTGACAATTCGTCTAAAAGTAGATGTTCATTTACACCATAACTGTCATTACATTTATAAATGATAACCTCTGTATCATCTTTATGCTGATTCGCGAACGCATTTGGGCTTCTTAGTGTAATCTTATGTCCATCTGCCATCACTGTGACGTAGGAATGGCGACCCTTACCATGGTGTATTTCAACATCCACAAGCTCAACCTTAACCTTTGTAATATCCTTTTCATATTTTTTTAGGTTCTTCTTTTCGAAATAGATATTGCTGATCACAAACAAAACAATTCCAAAAATCAAAAGGAAAACACACCCAAATACTACCCCATAAACGATTCCGCTATTTTTTATAACAATCGCCTCCTATCATTCCTAACGTAAACTAATAAGATCCGGAAATTCAAAATCATTTAACCAATCCGTAAATAAGGAGTTTAAAATTCCCAAATCAGATATCATCATATCCGTAATGAAATTATTATAAATATCATATAAAAATGCTTTACTGGCAACATAACAGCCATCTCCAAAATTCTTCAAAAAGGAACCTACTATATTGCCTGACTTCATAGCATCCTTCCACAGATCGTTAAGGGCACCGTTAACATCTGAAAAAACATATCCACTGATATTTTTTGACGCAAAATCAGTTACTGCGCCACAAAGTGCAGATGATCCCCATGCAAACAGTCCTGACACTACGCCCACTTCAGCGGCCTGAAAATAGTCTGGTTTAAAATCTGAACTGTAACCACTATCTGCCCACTGATCATATACATTTCCACCTGCTTCTAATACTCCTGTGGTGACAAATCCAGCGACCGGACAGACGGCTGTTACTACACCTTCAACTGCCCCCGTTGCAGTGTGAACTCCAACCTTTTTCCAGTCTACACCACCCCAGCCATTGTCTTTGACTTCATTAAATAGCGTTACTCCACCACTAACAACTCCACCAACAACTCCTCCGATCAATATATGAAGCCACTCACCATCTTCATCCAGATATTTTAATGGATTGTTGGTTACATAGGTATATTCATTATGGGTAGCCGGCCACTCCATAATTCCTTTCACAATATCTGCACTGTCAAACCGTCCATTCTGTGGATCATAAAAACGGGCATTGGCATAATAGCCTTCCGAGTACCTGTCATGAACATATCCTGTAAAACCAAACAGAAAATCCCCTGTTCTCGTAACAGTATCCTGACCGAATTCGTCATAGGCATACTGTTGGATCGATCTGCCTGCTTCATCGTATATTCCCACTGAAGAACCTAACTCGTCATGCTTCACAAACAAATGGGAATCATTGCTTTTTACAACAGTTTCGATGCATCCGTCATAAATATAATCTTCAGAATCATCTTTTATACATTTTTGCAAAATATTATTGAACTTTCTTGTTAGATCATTGGTATAAAAAATTTCTTCTCCTTCAATTTTCTCGCTAAGTTTTCTTGCAAGTCCATTGTAAGAATATGAAATCAATTCCTTACCATTTTCTGAAATACTCTCTAACCTGTTCGTAGCACCATACTGATACTGTTTTACCTTGTCTCCTTCTGTCTTTTTGACCAGATTTCCTCTCCTGTCATAACTATATTCTTTGGTTTTTATACTTCCACCCAAAGAAGAGAAATCTGTTATTTGCGAAAGTAACTGGTTTCGAACATTATATACGTACTTACAAATAATATCATCTTCACACATGCTTGATCGATTTCCAAAGCCATCATATTGATAGGTTTTTTTCCGGGCATCATCTTTTGTCACACAAACCAGCCTTCCTGCTCCATCATAGGAATAATCATAAACTCCGTTCTCAGATTCAAGATCCCTACGATATTTTTCAACTCTGGTTTTATTTCCACAAGCATCATATTGATATAAATATTGATCGATAATTCCAGAAACATCTTCATTACAAAGGGCGCTAATAGCTCCATTTTTGTAATACTTATACTTGGATTTCAATCCATTTGAACAAATTTTTTCTGAAATATTACCAAATGAATCATAGTGATATTCAATTTCATTCTTTCCCTCTGAGAGTTTTATCAGTCTAGTCATCTGATCATATTCATATCCAACTTTTCTGCCATCTGGATATGTTATGGATTTCATTTCATTAAGAGGTCCCCACTCATAAGAAATCACCTTCTCATATGGATCAGAAACTTCAACCGCACGTCCCAATTGATCCGCTTTGATCTTTGTAGTACCAATCCAATCTTTAAACTCAGATAATCGCTGTAATTCATCATATTCAAAACGAACGTTTCTTCCATCGCTATAACGTACATTTGTCAGCTTATCAGAATCTGAATATTGATATTCTGTTTTATTGAAATCCTCATCCACTATTGCTACAATTCTATTCCATACATCATACTCATAACACAAAGAATCACCTAAAGGATTTGTAATTTTTGTCACTCTTCCATTTAAGTCTCTTTCATAGAGTGTCTTTTGAACAACCTCCTCTGATGCATGTATGGTAGCTTTTAAGAAATGGTTTTCATCATACTCATATTCCGTTTTATTGCCCAAAGGATCGATCAAATATAATAAATTTCCCAATGGTGAATAATGATACTGGGTAATATCATTATTACCATTTGTAATACTGCTAACATGTCCAGCTGCATCATAAGAAACGCCCTTGCGTTGTCCTAGGTTGCTTGACATTAAGACCATTCGGTTCAATTTATCATATTCATATGAAATCTCATATCCTGCCGAAGTTTTTTCTGTCAAAACATTACCCACTTCATCGTATGAATAAACAACCTGATTACCATCAAAAAAAGTAACTGATTCAAGCAATTCTTCACCAGGGTAATAAGAAAATCTTGTACAAGCGCCATTTTTATCAATTTTAGATTCCAATTTTCCGTTTGCATTATATTGAAATTGTTCTACATTTCCCAATGGATCCGTAACCTTAGTAATACCACCCATAGAATCATATTCATATACAGTTGCATTTCCAAGAGCATCATATATTTTTGAAACCAGACCAATTTCATTATATTCAATATTGGTTTCTATTCCATTTTTTACATATTTCGTGGTTCTATTACATGCATCATACTCAGCCTTTATCTTTTCAACACCTGATACACTCTGACATACAACATTACCATTTACATCGTAATCATAAACCAATTCTGTTCCAACTGCATTTTTTACAGTTTTTATCCGATTTCTTTCATCATATTGATAAATCACATATTCCCCATGATCTGTCCAAACCTTATTCTGATTCCACATTTCATCATAGGCAATATATTCTTTCTTTCCTTCTTTATCGGTATGTTCAACCATCAAATTACATTCATTGTAAACGAAGTGTTCCGAAGTACCATCAAAATCTGTATAAGAAAGAAGTTTTCCAGATTGATTAAACACAAACGACTTTGTCTGCCCCTCACCATTTATTACCTTTATTACGCGATCTTTGTTATCATATTCATAACAGGTATCGATATTTCTACCGTCTGTTACACGAATTACTCGATTTAACAAATCATATGCAAATTTAGTTATCATTCCACGTGCATCTGTAATCGAAATAACATTTCCACAGGCATCATAGGTATATGATTCTTTACTTCCATCTTCCAAAATAACAAATTCAAGCAGTCCTCTATCATTATATTTCATACTCCGAGTCCGATTCATTGGTTTATCAACCTTAATTACACGACCCTTTTTATCATATGTGTAAGTAACCTGATCTCCCAATGCATTTTTCATACTCAGCAGTCTTCCATCTTCACTATAGGTGTAACAATTTTTATTTCCAAGGGGATCAATTTTGGAAGTGATATTCCCTTTGTCATCATAGGTATAATGTGTAACATTTGATAATGCATCCGTAACAGAAGTACGAAGTCCTAATTCATTTAATTCATACACCTCATTCCCATCCGCATATCTTGTTTCTACATGGCGAAACAGTTCATCATGCACATACGTGGTAACAGAGCCATTTCTTTCTACGAATTCGATTTTGTGTTGGTCATCCAAATAACGATATTCCATTACACTTTCATCAGGAAAGGTTTGCTTGGTGACGCGATTATACTCATCATATTCATTAACCAGTGTAACAACATTTGACGGGTTGATATTCTTGACCAGTCTACCTCTTTCATCGTATTCAAACTTATATATTCCATCATCTGTCCCCACAACCTGAACCAAACAATGATCAATTACCCGATAGGAAACTTTTCTGCCTGTATGATCTGTTATATCTTTCAGATAGCCAAGTTCATCATAAGAAAAAGAAAGAGAGGTATCTATACTTGTTGTAATATCTTTCAGACGACCATTATCATACAAAAATGAAATACCTACTCCATTCTGATCTTTCAAACTTTCAAGTGTTCCATCCATGTCAAAGGTCATTATCTTGCCATCTTTTGAATAATGTTTGATCTTACCTTCTTCTACAAGGCAATAATCCATTCGTTTAGAAACATTTTTATAATACTTATGATCTTCTGACTCAAATGCTTCATGCTTGCCATCTCCGTAATGAATCATAATCTGGGTATCGCTTGTCTTTTCCAACGAGATTTCATAGCTATGGGACCATCCAGTCCCTAGACTCTTCTTATATGATGACATCGAATTATAATATCGCTTAAACTCAATTGGCATAATTCCGCCTATTCGAATGTCTACTGACTCTGCAATATAATTACCTGTACATAAATTAACTGGATCCCCACCATACGAAAACCAGTCTTGAAATCCCGTACCCAGATCATTCAGATCATGAAAAATCTCTCGCATTTTTTCCACTAGTTCACGAATTGCAGGTGACACATTCTTTGCATTACCAATGATTTCATTTTCAGTTTTCTCATACAGATTTGCTATACTAAACAAATTTGTTCCCATTTGATTTAATGCGTTTGCCTGATCATCAATCTGTTTTTTTAATTCTCGTATAGACTGCAAAATGCTTTCTCTACTAGTACCCACTTCAGGAAAATGATTGATTAAATTATCTAAATCCTGACTAGCCTTCTCCAATTTCTTTTTAATCAAAATTTCTTCTGCAGCACATAATTTCATTTTTTTAGTATCTGTTAGAATCTCTGACATAACATCACCTTATCTCATCTTTGTTAATATGTCTGTTCAACGCCAAATATTTATAAAAATCTCAGCCAGGTTTCTGGCTGAGATCTTTAATCATTTATAATAATATTAATATTTTTTACAAGCCTTCAAAGTTCTTCACAATATCAGTTTTATCAAAAGGCTTTGTTACAAACTTCTTTGCACCAATCTTTAACGCTTCAATAATTCTCTTTTGCTGACCAGCAGCTGTGATCATAATAGCCGTTGCATCCGGTTTATAATCCATGATCTGCTTCAATGCTTCGATACCATCAAGTTTCGGCATTGTAACATCTAATGTTACAATATCTGGAGAAAGACGTTTGTATTCGTGAACACCCTCTTCACCATCTACTGCTTCACCAATGATCTGGTAACCCATTTCCTCTAAGATATTTCTAAGAACCATTCTTGACATTCTGGAATCATCCACAATAAGCACTGTTTCTTTACCATCTGCCTTAGGTGTCACACCTGCATTCTTCACGATATCAAGCTGTAACGGAGCATCTCCAAGCTTAACATCAGAATCAAATGCCACAAAAAGCTCTAAATCTTCTTCTGCTAATGTAATTGGTAAAACATATCCTTTACCTGTAATCTTATCATTCTTGTAAGCTACAGGTGGAAGCATATCGACCTCTTCATCCTGATCACTTAAAAGGGTTGCATACAAACCATTAATGCAGTTTGTAAACTCACCAACTGTATCATAAATATGGTCTGAATCAGGTTCATATTCTTCCTTACTAAATAAGGAAGCTAATTTATCAAGGCCCTTCTGTCCCGGTTGCTCTAAAAACGCAACTTCAAGTGTGTGATCACCGGCAACTGTCTGTCCTGCTAATTTCGCATATTCATAAGATTCTACTCTCTTGATCTTTCCAACATAAAAATCTGCAGATACAAAACGTGTCAGATTTCTAAGCACAAGACCTACAACATCTGTTACATAAGAATTGGATGCAGGTGCAATGATGGTCAAAAGGGAATCAATATCATCAATCTTTAAGGTCTCGATCTCATGATCTGTAAAGCCATGGCTTGTCTGATAATCCTTTAAATATTTTTCAACATCACTATTAGAAATGCCAGCTACATCATCAATCAATTGAACAAATAAAATATAAGGGTTACCCTGTTTTTTCAAAATCTTGGTAATATCATCATCTGTTAAGTAACCTTTCTCAACCGCAAGATCACCAAAACGCTTATCCATCTGCATCTGAAGCTGGTTCAGCTCATCAGCCTGTTCTTCTGTTAATAACTTTTCAGCAACTGCAATGGTACCCATCTTTGCACGGGTTGTGAACTGCTTTGAAATAATTTCTCTTCTCTGATCATCTGTGATCACATTTTTTTCTACAAGATACTTTGAAAATAGCTGAATAAACATACTCGCAACTCCTTTATCTATATAATTTCTGAATATAGTTCAACATTAAAATTATTATAGCATCAACTTTTTCAAAATAAAAGTCTTTTTATTATTTTGTCATATTTTTGCACATATTTATCTTTATTGTCCTATTTTTTCAGAATTATTTGTGCATTTTCCCATCCTATTTTCGACAAAAACGTTGTAATCCCCAGTAGTTCGTGCTAATATTCATTTGAAGTTTTTGAATTTTTACTGAATTAAGAAAACAAACAAGAAAGGATAAGACAATTATTGTCGGGAGTTACGTATGAAAAAACATTTCGGAAAACTTGCTCTCAGTACCTTACTGATCAGCAGTCTTCTTATGTGCGGATGTGAAGGAGAAACCGAGAACGAACCAAACAGTGTTTTCTCCCCTGAAAAAGAAACACAGTCAACAAGTGAAACAAAGGATTCTAATGAAGAAGAAAACAATGGCGCTTTGCAATCTGGAGATGCTTCCTATTTGTCAGACGGTGGTGACCACTTAAAAGGTGCCAATTATCGTGATGACTCATGGTTCCCTTTTGATGCCATCCTTTATGATTTTGAAGACGAGGACGCAACTGGCAGACTATTTCCTGTCGCTGATACATTAAATGTCGAGGAGGTTTATGCATCCATTGATTATCAGCCATACCACTTCTATGGTAACTATATTCTTTCCCATCCGGATAAAACAAGTAAATGGGAACCAACAAAGGAATTTACAGAAAGTCATGAATGGGTTGATTACAATAGTCTTTTTGCCAATTTAAATGATGTTTTTTACAATGGCGGTCAGGTTATCCCTCTACCATTTAAATTTTTAGCAGGAACAACTGATGTAAATACAGGAATCTGCGCAGATAAGTCTCATGACTGGTGTGAAGTATTCTACCCTTACATTTCAGATTATGGATACGAATCCTACTGTAATTTTTATGCAGCATATACCGTATCAGGAAACACCATCACATTACAGTTTGTAAAGGATTATGATCCAGACTACAACAATGATACCATCAACTACACTTTATCAGATATTACCATCAGCTACGAATTTGCTTTCAAAGGTCCGGAGCTCACATTATCATACAATGGAGAAAGTGCTTCCTTATTGAGTGATCAGTTTATCATAGATGAAAAAGAATCCAACTACCTTTCCTACTATGTAAAGAACTATGAAGGTGAAGAAAAAATCGACGATATCTGTGAAATGACTCTTACCCTTGATTTAAGCAAGGACCCAGACTGTTATTTCTATGTATCAACTCCATCTGCTAATGGATACACAGATATCTGCTATGATTCAGCTGTCCGAATCAGTGATAACGGTCTTGTAGATTTTTCATACACCGATACATCTGGTGAAATCCACAGTCATCAGTTTGTGGTATTTTTCATGAATTACTCAGGTCTGATCCTGACAGATGGAACCAATGAATACCGCTACTTCTCATCTTCCTTTAAATATGATGAAGAATACTATTCTAACTTCTCCATCAATAACATTCGTGAAGAGGATCAGCAGGCCTACCAGGCTCTGACTCCATTCCAGCAGCAGGAATTAGAAGAGATCCGTACTGATCTTTTAGATGATCTGTCTTTAGAGTTCTCTAGCCAGGGAATCGATGCCACCATCAATCCAGAGACAGGTGAGATTGTTTTTGATTCAGAGATCTTATTTGACGTAAACGAATATACCCTCTCAGATGAAGGAAAGGAAAAAATCTCAAAATTCATCCTATCCATGTCAAGTGTATTAGATGATGAAAAATACGACGATTTCATCGCTGAAATTGAGATACAGGGACACACCGATACCAACGGTGATTACGATATGAACATGGAATTGTCACAGAATCGTGCCAATACTGTCTGCGATTTTTGTTTGGAAGAATTATCAAACGATACCAAGAACCATGAAAAATTCTCAGAATTGCTAAATCCTGTTGGTTATTCCTATGACCACCCGGTTTATGCAGCTGACGGAAATGTAGATTTGAAAAAATCCCGTCGAGTAGTCTTTGTATTCTACATCAACTTAAGCAGTTTATAAAAACAAAGACTTTATATTTAAAAGAAATGGACAGGAACTATTGATTTCGTTCCTGTCCGTTTTATTTGTTCGCACTAATCTCCATTTCACTT
>JAZQQB010000007.1:0-4712 GCA_045628865.1 Lachnospiraceae bacterium
CATGCACACCATCACCTACAGCCATGACTCCGCCATATCTTCCATCAACAGCTGCAATATATAATATTCTTATTCCACCTGTAAGAAGCTTTATAATCTCTGGTATTGTCATCCCCCACAGAGCACCTCTTACAATCCCTGCAAGCATCTCATTCCACGCCCTTTTGTCATAAAGAAAAAATCTCGGTTCACCTGTACTGCCAGACGAATGAACAATATGGTAGCCTCCGGGCAATTTTTTCTCACTCATATCGTGTGATATATTAAAATCGAGAAGCGACTTTTGTGTTACATCTTTTGTAGTGATAACCTTATCAAAATTTTCCATCAAGGTTTCCTTATCCATAACCGGAAATCTTGTGATGTCGCAGGTATCAATATCCACTTCTCTAATACCAGCATTTTCAAATGCCTCTCGGTAATATTCAGAGTGATTCCATGCATAGTGAAGCATCTTATTCAAGCGTTTTCGTTGATAGGCTTTCATGTCTTTCGCAGTCTTTTTTTCATTTTTTCGTAATCTTAAAAAAGCTGAAATTAAACTCATATAAACCTCCTTACCGCTCAGGACTTACTGTATAAGCTTGATCATAATTTTCCCTGTGATAATAAGTTGCTGTTTTTGCCTCCTGATTAAAAACGATGCTCCATTCTGTAGATTCAAATTCTCCAAAATTCCCTTTACTAACAAAAGAAAGGGCATCCTTTACCTGAGCTTCACTCATAACAGGATTATCTGATAATTTGCTCTCAAGGATTTCAAAACGAGTATGTGACTGGGATGTTCCAATTCCATATTTATCACCTGCTGTCACATAAAAATTAGTCAAAATAGGTGTCTCCACTACTGACATTTCATTACCTATATACTCAACTGCTACGGCTCTTCCATCCACATCTGCTATCGCAAAATGAACCATATACCCAAAGGATGCATGCATATCGTAGCTTTCAAGAAGCTCGATTGCCTCATCTACATTTGCAGCATTATCAAGTAAAAGACGAATTGCTGTAGTTGTTGTTATATCCGGTTTATCCGTATTTTGATTAATGGTATCGTTATCCTGAATCATATTGACCGTAACACATAACCCCTTCTCATTCATTCCATCAAGTGGAGCATAGATGGCAGCTGTTTTCAGTATTTGGTCTGTAAGCGGAATTCCTGCAGCCTGTTTTATGAAATCTGTATTGACTGTTGAAATAGAAGCGTAACCACTACCTGGACGAGATACCATAATGAGTGCGTTGCATTTATTCCAATCAAAATTTCTTCCAAATAAGTATCCATTTCCATCCTTATCCGGTACTGAGATTGTGCTGCATCCAAACCCAGGAATAGAAAAACTCATGCCCAAATTAACCAGTCCACTATCTATCAAAAATGTCAAAACATCCTTATCAGACTTTGCACCACCATATAAAAGAAAGGTATCAAATTTATAATCTCCATCGTATTCAGCTATAGATAATCCACGTTCCAGTTCTGTAACTTCCTCTGATACTGTTACATATAAATTATTACTTTCATCAGAGTTTTTAGATTCTGAAACCTTTTCATTTTCTTGCCCATTATGCATTTCAATTTTTTCACCAGCGCACCCCATCAACGAAAAGATGAGCAATGTCGAAATACATATGATATATATTTTTTTCTTCATACCACTACTCACTCCCTGACCTAGGTTTTTCCAACTTGTAACTTAAAAAATCTAATCTATCGATACACTGTTGACTTTCATGGAGTCTTTCAAGTTGATTCTTTCTGCATTTCGCAATAAGTTTTTCAGTTTTCTTTCTTTCTCCCTTTTGATAGCAAGCAACAATCTGGTTTATTTCCATCTGTGTACAACCGGCATCTTGTAAAGTTTCTATAATATCCGCTTCTGTAAACATCGTATTCCCTCTTTAATACAGTTATCTATTCTTGCACTAATTTGATTATAAATCCCAAACTTTCTATATACAAATGCTTATATCTGATACTAATGTATGCTATAATTGCATAGAACGAATTCGAGGAGGTCAAAAAATGGATATTCGAATCATGGAATACTATCTTACGATTGTACGAGAAGGAAATATATCTGCTGCTGCAGAAGCACTTCATGTTTCACAGCCTGCACTATCCAGACAAATAAAAGATTTAGAAGAAGAACTTGGTGTAACACTTTTTGAAAGAGGAAGCAGAAAAATAAAACTGACTGAAGAAGGAATGATTCTTAGGAGACGTGCTGAAGAAATGGTCAGACTTATGCAGATGACAGAAAGTGAGATTAGTCGGGCACATGATAACATGTCAGGTGAAATCCATATCGGAGCCGGAGAATCCCTTGCTTTTCACCATATCTCACGAATAGCCGGAGCAATTCACAAAGACTATCCTAATATTCGTTTTTTTATCACCAGTGGAGATACTGATGATTTAATAGAGCAGTTAAATAATGGGCTTATAGATGTAGCACTAATTTTTACCGATTATGATCACAGTCAGTATCAGGGAATACGTCTTCCTATGGAAGACCATCTAGGGCTTTTAATGCGAAAAGATGATGTTCTTGCTTCAGAAAAATCAATAAGTGTATCTACCCTAAAAGAACTTCCACTGATTGTTCCCCGTGCAGCTTTGGAACAGATAACCTCAGATCCAATTTTGGTAGACCTGAATATCATAACCGTTTATAATCTTATCTACAATGCATCTTTATTTGTTGAAGATGGTGTTGGATATGCAGTTGGTTTTGATGGACTAATCAATGTTTCAGGCGATAGCCCTCTTACATTTAGACCATTAGAAGCAAAGATTGGACAACCTGGATCATTAATCTGGAAAAAATACGAAGTGTTTACCCCGGCAGTAAACCACTTCCTTGATATGATAAAGGAAATGAATCCAGATAAATAATTCTTAAAAATATACAAAGTCATATATAGACATTATACATCGCAATCCATAACTAAAAATTGACCTAGTAGGTTACGAATCCTCATTCTCGGAGAGTGTAAATTATTTTGTGTAAACCCTTGAGATTGATGAAGAACATCTTGATTGGGTTATTAAATTATAAGAATTATATTGGTGCATTGATTTTTGCACAAATGAAACAGGCTGTCAACTGGCAGCCTGTTTCTGCGTTATAGGAACTTTGTTTTATTCTAAATCTGCCGGAGATATTCGATCCCCAAAATATATCATGAGCTGATCAAGAGTCTGTCCCCAGTTCCAGCTGGTACCTGTCCATTTTTTTGTGATATCGACCATTGCTAAATAGATGCTTTTGAACAAGGCATCATCTGTTGGAAATACCGCTTTTGCCTTAGTAACCTTGCGCAATCCGCGATTGAAATTCTCTATTGCGTTTGTGGTATAAATGATTTTTCGTATTTCTGATGGGTATTTAAAAAATGTTGAGAGCTGTGGCCAGTTGTTTCGCCATGAAGCTACTGATGCCGAGTATTTCTTACCCCAAGTTTCTTCTAGCGTATCAAGAGCTTCTAGGGCCATTTCTTCAGAAGGCGCCTGATAAATGGTTTTCAAATCTTTTACAAACGGTTTCAGATCTTTGTAATTGACGAACTTTGTGGTGTATCTGACCTGATGAACTATGCAGCGTTGAACCTCTGCTTTTGGAAATACAGCGCCTATCGCATCAACAAAACCGGTAAGACCATCAACAGAAACGATCATGATATCTTCAACGCCTCTGTTCTTAATCTCATTCAGAACACCGAGCCAGTATTTAGCGCTTTCATTTCCACCAATCCACATGCCGAGAACTTCTTTTATTCCAGACAAGCGGATACCGATAGCAACATAAACAGCCTTTTTTACGGTACGGTTATCCTCTCTGACATGAAAGTGCACTGCATCCATAAATACTACAGCATATTTCTTCTCTAAAGGTCTATTTTGCCATTCCTTGGCAATCGGAAGGATTCTGTCTGTCATGTGTGAAATCATTTCTGCTGAGGCATCTACGCCATATACATCATGCAGATGTGAGGAAATGTCCCTGGTTGTCATTCCTTTTGCATACATTGAAAGAACTTGATCTTCAATGTTGGAAATATCTGTCTGGTTTTTCCTGACAATCTGTGGCTCAAACTCACCCTTTCTGTCTCTTGGAATATCAAGATCAATTTCGCCCAAAGAAGATACAACCGTTTTCTTGCTGTATCCATTACGACTGTCATCCGTCTCTTTGTTCTGATAATCATACTTTGAATAACCGAGTTTCTGGTCCATTTCTGCTTCAAGCATTCCTTGAAGTGTGTCACCAAGCAGGTCTTTCAGCATGTTTTGAACATCCTGCGCGTCTTGCGGTTGATAGTGTTCAAGTAAGCTGTCGATAAAAGCTTTTCTTTCTGGTGATAGTTTTCTTTGTCTTGCCATAAAAATATCCTCCTGGATTAATATTTATTCTAACATCAATCCAAGAGGATATAAAAATCATATCTTTAGTTTACACAAAATTTTTTACAGTCTCTAAAATAGAGGTTTTGCGGATATATTGCTATCTGCAAAACCTCTTCCTAATTATAAAAATGCGTATCGTTTACCTGTTACAAACAATCTATTCTTCGTCCGTGCAGACCTCATTTTCGATTGCCAGATCTTCTAATATTTCGCTGTACCTACTTCGCTCGCTGCCGTCTGACCCAGCCATAGCTCTCATATAAAATTCAATTGCCTCGTCCCTACAATCCCATAT
>JAZQQB010000008.1:0-45513 GCA_045628865.1 Lachnospiraceae bacterium
GCTGATTCCTGCGTTAGCTGAAATGCTGACTGATAAAAACTCTTATGTTAGGACAAGAGCATTTATGTTGATTTGCAATCAAGCTAGATGGGCAGATGATGGACAAGTTGAAGCTGTAACCGAAATAGATTTGAGTGGATATAAAGACAGTATGTCACCTCTCATTAAAAAGGATATTGAAGCATTGTTGGCCGAAATCAAATAGGAATCTTGCTGATTTGAAGTTTAGTTGTTTTGCAAAATGCAGATAAATCTTATTTTATCGTGTGAGAAGAAAGAATACGAACTTAAGAGGATAATAGAAACGGAACGACTTATACTTAGAATATTTAAAGATACGGATTATGATGATTTGTATTAGTATCTTAAGCAGCTTGAGAATGATGAATTTGAAGGATATCCCGGTATAACATACGAAAACGGAAAGGAACACTTGGCATATCGTGTGGGGTCAGATGAATTTTATGCCATAGAACTGAAAGATACCGGAAAGGTGATTGGTAATATCTATTGTGGAAAAAGAGATTTTGAGGATAGGGAAGTGGGATATATCATCAACAAGAAATATCAGAGGAGCGGATATGCGTATGAAGCGTTATCTGCAGTGATGTGTGAATGTTTTAAGGAAGGTGTTCATAGGATATTTGCCGAATGTGATCCTAGGAATACAGGTTCATGGAAATTGCTTGAAAAAGTAGGAATGAAACGGGAGGCGTTCTTTCATAAAAATATATACTTCCATAAAGATGAGAACGGCAATCCGATTTGGAAGGATACATATATTTATGCCCGTATAAGTGAACAACAAATGTTGAAATAGACAAATTTGATTTTATGGAGACGATTATGAAAATAGGAGAAGTTTGTTTACAAACAAATGATGTTGTACAAATGGCTGATTTTTATAGATGGTTACTTGGTATAAATGATGATAATAAGGATTTTGTGCATCAAACAATTATCGCAGATGAAACAATGTTGACAATCTATAATGATGGAACAGTAAAGAATAATCAAAATCAAAACATTAGTATAGCATTTACTGTTGATGATATTCATGAGGTATATAACCAGTTGGTTGAAAAAGGGATTAGAATAATTGAGAAACCAACAAAGAGACCATGGGGAACAATCAATATGAGTTTTTATGACCCAGATAGAAATGTTATCTATTTAAGGCAGTATACAGATTGAATTTGTAGGAGGCCAATATGATAAATGAAAAGTTGTTGTCAAATAGCTATCAGGTAAGAAAGCTTACAATCGATGACATAAGCAGTATATATAAGCTATGCTGTGGAAATCCGCTGTTCTATGAATATCATCCTCCTTTTGTTACATATGATTCCATTATAGAAGACATGTCTGTATTGCCACCAAATAAAACCATGGATGATAAGTATTATATAGGGTTTTTTTCAGATGAATCACTAATTGCGATAATGGATTTAATTATAGGATATCCGGAAGAAAGCATTGCATTCATAGGATTTTTCATGACTGATAAAACAATACAATCAAAAGGCAATGGAAGCATTATAATTTCAGAATGCATTGCTTATTTAAAAAAAAGTGGTTTTACAGAAGTGAGACTTGGTGTAGATAGAGGAAATCCACAAAGCTTTCATTTTTGGACAAAGAACTTATTTTTAGTTGATGAATCGTACGATGGAGAATTTATAATGATGGAAAGAACTCTGTAACTCTCAGCATATAAGGCTGATGCGTTAGTTAGAAAACTTGAATTTGAGGAGGTTTTGTTTATTATGCATAACTATACTATAGAGACAGAACGCTTGATACTACGACCGCTTCATGTGGAAGATTATAATGAAGAAGTAATGCAAATTTGAATTTCATAAATCAACGGGGAGGTAATAAATGGAACCTATAAATTATGCAATTGTTTTATATATGAATGATGAAAAGACAGCTATGGTTAAAGAGTGGATTAAGGATCTGTCAATGGTGTGCGGAAGTGATTATTGTTTAGGAACTGAGCCACATATTACTATTTCTGCCATTATAGCCAACGATGAAGAACTGATTAAAGAAGAGGCTGAAAAACTTAGCAGAATTTTGAAAAAGGGTCAAATAAAAGTAGGAGTTATAGGTGTATTCAATCCGTTTGTCTTGTTTCTTTCTCCAGTCGTAGATTCTTATTTGATCGAGTCTAGTCAAAAAGCAAATGATCATATGCTAAGAGTTTCCGAGATTGGAAACCAGGGAAGGTATATTCCTAATAACTGGGTTCCACATATGGCTGTAGCTATGAAAATGGACAAAGAAGGTTTATACAAGAGCTTTGAAAGATTGTCAGCAATATTCACCCCTTTTTGTGCTGAAATTGATAAGATGGCACTGATTAAATGGGAAGAAAATAATCCGTATCAGGAATTAGCTGTATATGATTTGAAATAAAGTGACAAAAAAGAATTCCGGTTTTACGAGGTGATGAAGAGAAGTGTACAAGTTGATAGATGTAGCAGACCAGAGAGAAAAATATATAAGCATATTTAGATTATATTGTGAAGAGTTGGAAAAAGATGATCAGACGCTGAAAAATTACGATTATACTGAATTGGCAGTCGAAAATTTGGAAAGTGAGAGCGACATCCCATTCTTTATTTATTGTGGTGAGGAAATAGCCGGCTTTGTGGTATTTATGAATGAAACAGGTGAGGTTAGTGATGCTGATTGTCATACATATATTGGTGAACTATTTATTCTTCCCCAATATCGGAGATGCGGAATTGCCAGCAAAGTAGTATGTGATTACATTGATACATTAAAATATGACACAGGTTTTTGCTATATTCGAGATAGTTATGCAGGAAATCTTTGGATTCGATTGTTGAACAGTAAAGGGTATAGATACGATATTTATCAAGAGGATGAAATAAGGGATTTTGTGCATATACATCTACGATAGCAAAATCTTCTTTGTTTTAGAAGAGGAAAAACATGAGATTAAGACCTTATATAGAAGGAAAAGATTTTGAAGTAATCAAAGAATGGGAGGCAGATGAAAGAACACATACGATGTGGTGTGCCAACCATTTTACCTATCCACTTGAAAAAATGAATGTAAAAATTGTTTTAGAAAAAATGGCAGAGCAATATAACGATAGTGCTTATGTTGCAACGACCGATGAAGGTGAAGTAATTGGCTTTTTTGGCTATTCAACGAATCTTGAAACAAATGAAGGATATTTGAAATTTGTGATGATCGATCCGGCAAAAAGAGGAAAAGGCTACGGTAAAGAAATGATTTCATTGACTGTCAAATATGCGTTTGAGATTGCAAAGGCAGAAGGTGTGCGGTTAAAAGTCTTTTCAAATAATGAAAGCGCTAAGAAGTGCTATGCAGGAGTAGTCTTCTCCATTTGTAAGGAATACAAAGACGTATTTCCTTATAAAAATGAGCGATGGGGAGTTTATGAAATGATCGTCACCCGGAAGTAGGTTTTTAAGAGATGAAAAGAGATAAAGAATTTGTCTATTATTGTATTGAAGAAAGTTCTGTCATAAAGTAACGATTAATAAGAAAGAGATTATGGATATGAAAATACCAAGTAAAACTTACATATTGAATGGAAAAGAAATCATATTACGAAGTCCGGAAACGAAAGATGCCCGGACATTTCTGGATGTAAGAATTCAAACCAGTGCGGAAACCTACAATATGGCAAGGTATCCGGAGGAAATATCGAATTCTGTTGAGAATATTTCATCAATGCTTCTTGGGACGTTGGAATCCGAGGATGAGTTTTTGATCGGGGCATTTGACAAAGAGAAAATGGTGGGCTGCGTCGGAGCAGCAAAATACGGAACACATATCAAATACAGACACAAACTTGGACTGGGAATCTCCATCTTAGAGGAATTCTGTAACGGCGGTTTAGGAACCGCAATGATGGAATATGCGATAGAGTCTGCGAAAAAAACAAACATCGAGCAGTTGATGTTAGGTGTATATGATGACAATAAGAGAGCACAGGCTTTATATAAGAAAGTAGGCTTTGTGGAATGGGGCAGAGAACCAAGAGCATTCAAGCATAAAGATGGAACCTATCATGATGAGATTCAAATGGTTTTAATCATAAAATAACGATATAGCATAGATTAATTATCATAGATATGATAAGAGAAGTTTAGGGAGATTGAAGCAAAAGGAGAATAAAATGTTTGTTTACAACAAAGACAAAAATACGATGGAAACAGAGAGACTCCTATTAAGAAGATTTACATTAAAGGATGCCCCGAGAATTGCAGAGATCTGTAATACTGAGGAAGTATATAAGGGGACTTTGGCATTACCACATCCTTACACCGAAGAGTCCGCTGTCTGGTGGGTGAATCATCAGGATGAGAATTTTGAAAAAGATTATTATTACGACTATGCAATTATGGACAAGAAAACAGGTGAACTGTATGGCTGTATGGGAATGGGAATAGACTTAAACTCCAATATGGGTGAAATAGGCTATTGGGTAGACCCGAATCATTGGAATAAAGGAATAGCTACAGAAGCTGCAAAAGCTATGATTCAGTTTGCTTTTGATGTGAAAAAGTTCCACAAAGTGAATGCTAGGTTTTTTACATACAATCCGGCATCCGGTCGAGTGATGGAAAAGGCAGGAATGGAGAGAGAAGGACTTCAAAAGAAGCACGTATGGAAAATAGACCGATTTGAAGATATTATTCTTTATGGAATTGTAAATCCAAATGAATCATAAAAATGAGAGATTAGGATATAGTGCACACAAAGTGTGTACAGTAACGGGATTAGTTTTAGGAGGAAAAATTCGAATAATAAGATTGAATAAATATACATTTTAATGTTAGAATGAAAACGAAATATCATAAATGAAGGGAACATAACTTGAATGGAAAAACGAAGTAATTTTTCAGGAAAACTTGGATTTGTACTAGCAGCAGCCGGAAGTGCTGTAGGACTTGGAAATATTTGGAGGTTTCCATATTTGGCAGCTAAGAATGGAGGAGGACTGTTTCTTTTATGCTATGTTATTTTGGCATTAACCTTTGGTTTTACCTTGCTTACAACAGAGGTTGCAATTGGTAGAAAAACAAAGCAGAGCCCACTTACAGCGTATGGCGCAATTAGGAAAAAATGGAAGGGACTTGGTGTACTTGCTTGTATCGTGCCAATCATAATTCTTCCATATTATTGTGCAATTGGTGGATGGGTGCTTAAGTATTTTTGTACGTTTATCACGGGGCATGATAAGGAAACTGTGACAGATGGATATTTTACAGGTTTTATTACATCAAATGTATCACCAATCGTATATGCAATTATATTCATTGCTGCAACAGCGATTATAGTATATCTTGGTGTAGAGGGTGGAATTGAAAAGTATAGTAAGATCCTTATGCCGGCATTATTTATTATGATAGTGGGAATCGCTATTTATTCTATGACGCTGAAAAAGGAAGTCGATGGTGTGGTGACAACCGGATTAGAAGGTCTTAAGGTATACCTGATTCCTGATTTTTCAGGTCTTACAGTAAATAAACTTTTATCAGTTATACTTGATGCAATGGGTCAGCTGTTTTATTCAATCAGTGTCGCTATGGGTATCATGATCACATATGGTTCTTATGTAAAAAAAGAAGTTAACCTAATGAGTTCTATTAATCAGATTGAGTTTTTTGATACATTAGTAGCTTTTTTTGCCGGACTCATGATAATTCCTGCAGTTATTGTATTTATGGGAAAAGATGGTTTGTCAGCAGGACCAGGACTTTTGTTTGTTTCACTTCCAAAAATATTTCATGAAATGGGATTTGTTGGAAGAATACTGGGAATTGTATTCTTTATCACAGTATTATTTGCAGCAATAACATCTTCAGTATCAATTATGGAAGCAATTGTATCAAGTATCATGGATAAGTTTGGTTATAAAAGAAAAAAAGCTGCTATCATTACTTCAATTTATGCACTTATAGTGGGGGCCATAGTTTGTCTTGGATATAACAAATTGTATTTTGAAGTATCTCTTCCAAATGGAAGCAAAGGACAAATTCTTGATATTATGGATTATTTTAGTAACAATATCATGATGCCAATCGTTGCAATTCTGACATGTATTATGATTGGATGGGTTGTGAAACCTTCAACAGTAATTGATGAAGTTACTGCTAATGGAGAGAAGTTTGGACGTAAGAAATTGTATATCGTAATGATTAAGTTTATTGCTCCGATACTTCTTGCACTACTACTATTGAGTGCTCTGGGTATCATTTAATGTTGCTGATATAAAATAAAAGAAAGTATATGAGGTGGAGTATGGTAAAGATTTGGATTGTGGGGTCACAGGGAAGAATTGGTCAGGCATTGGTAAGATTGCTTGATACAATGCAGTATGAATTATTGGAGACAGACATTGATGAAATAGATATATCCAATCAGGAAGAAGTATCAAAATTTATGTCTATCAATAGACCGGATGTAGTTATCAATTGTGCGGGATATCATAGAATATCAGGCGGTATAACGGCAAAAGAAGATGCTGATATGGCATATAAGGTAAATGCGGTTGGTGTACGAAATCTGGCTCAGGCAACAGAAAGAAATCAAGCGAAATTAATTCAGCTTTCTACAGATGATGTTTTTTCAAAAGCATCTACAGAGCCATATAATGAATTCGATGAAGTGGCTCCGTCAGATATTTATGGCAAGTCTAAGTATGCTGGAGAGCGTTTTGTAAAGGAACTGATGACTAGATATGTCATTATTCGTAGTTCCTGGGTATATGGTATTGGCCGGGATTTTATGGATGAGGTAATTACAGCTGCATATGATGAGAATATAAAGGTTCTTGAACTAAAAGATAATGCAATAGCTGTACCTACGTCTGCCGCTGAGCTTGCAAAGGTAATCAAGGTGTTTATTGATGAGGATCATTATGGCATTTATCACGCAGTATGTAGTGGTGGCTATTGTACTCGTGAGGAATTTGCCAAAAAGATTTTGGAATTAAAAGGATTAACAGATCAATTAGAGATCAAGGTAAAAGAGGGAGCAGCAGAAAAGTATTCTGTTTTAGATAATATGATGCTTCGAATAACAGGTCTTCCATGTCCTGCTAATTGGGAAGAAACACTTGCCAATTACATAAAAGAAACAGGAGGACTTGAATAGTGGGTGATAATAAAACAAAGAAAAAAATAGGATTGACCACCAAAATTTTTATTGCTCTATTAGCAGGTGCAATTGTTGGTGTATTAATGCATTATATGATTCCAGAAGGGTATGTAAGAGATACGATTATTGTAAATGGTATTTTTTTTGTACTAGGAACAGGTTTTATCAGGCTTATGCAGATGCTGGTTGTTCCATTGGTATTTTGTTCCCTTGTTTGTGGAAGTATGGCTATCGGTGATACAAAGACACTTGGAAAAGTAGGTATCAAGACTATCATATTTTATCTGTGTACAACAGCACTTGCAGTATGCCTTGCACTTAGTGTTGCTTCTATCATAAATCCAGGATTAGGAATGGAAAAAGCGAATCTTGAAACTGGGGAAGAAACTTCTATGGAGACAATATCATTTGCGGATACAATTTTGAATATGATTCCAAAAAACATTTTTTCATCCCTTTCAAATGGAGATATGCTTCCTATTATTGTATTTGCATTATTTGTGGGCGTATTACTTGCTAAAGTTGGAAATAAAGCTTCAACAGTATCCAATTTCTTTAGTCAGTTCAATGAATTGATGATGGAAATGACAATGGCAGTTATGAAGGTTGCTCCAATCGGCGTATTTTGTTTGATTGCAAAAACTTTTGCTGGAATTGGTTTGGAGGCTTTCTTGCCAATGATTAAATATATGGTCAGTGTAATGATAGCTCTGGCACTTCAGTGTTTTGTGGTATATCAGTTATTATTGTTTGGTTTCACAAAATTGAATCCATTCAAATTTATTAAGAAATTTTTCCCTGTTATGGCATTTGCTTTTTCTACGTCAACATCCAATGCTACAATACCAATGTCCATTGATACATTGCATAAGAAGATGGGTGTTTCAAAGCAGATCTCTTCTTTTACGATTCCGTTAGGTGCAACCATTAACATGGATGGAACTTCTATCATGCAGGGTGTAGCGGTTATTTTTATTGCCCAGGCATATGGTATTCATTTGACACCCGCACAGCTTGCAACAGTTGTTGCCACAGCGACAATTGCATCCATTGGAACAGCAGGTGTACCAAGTGTTGGTCTTGTTACATTAACAATGGTACTGAATTCAGTTGGTTTACCAACGGAAGGAATTGCGTTGATTATGGGTATTGATAGAATTCTTGATATGCTAAGAACAGCAGTTAATATCACAGGAGATGCGGTGTGTACAACTATTGTATCAAAGCAGCAAGGTGCGTTTGATAAAAAGGTATTTGATGCTAAATAATAAACATGGCGGGAGGCATTCGCTTACATGCCTCCCGCTTTTTGTTATGATTATCCCAAAACAAAATAAAAATCGCTCGTATACTTGAAAAAATATGGTTGAACGAATAAAATAATGTCTTGAGTTGCGAAAAAAGAACTAAAGATAGATGGTTTTGAGTAAGGAGAAGAAACGTGGAAGAAAAGAAAACAATGGCCAAAGATTTAACGACAGGAAGTGTGCCAAAATTACTTTTGTTGTTTGCAGCACCTCTTTTTGTGTCTAATGCGCTTCAAGCAATTTATAATATTGTTGATATGATTGTTGTAGGTCAGGTAATTGGCAGAACTGGTATGTCTGCAGTTTCCATTGGAGGAAATGTATTAGGTATATTAAACTTTATCGTAATGGGATTTGCAGGAGCAGGACAGATTATCATTGCACGTGCTGTCGGTCAGAAAGATTCAGAGGCTGTGAAAAAGACAATAGGAACAATGTTTACACTTCTTTTGTCAGCAGCAATTATTATGTCGCTTGTTTGTTATTTTTTTAGAGAGTGGCTTTTGGAGTTGGTTAACACACCAGCAGAGTCTTACAAGTATACAATGGACTATACATTGGTTTGTATGGTTGGTCTTGTTTTTATATATGGATATAACATCGTTAGTGCAATAATGCGAGGCATGGGAGACTCGAAACGACCATTCATGTTTGTTGCGATTGCTTCTGTGATCAATATTATCCTGGATATTTTATTTGTAGCAGTCTTCAAAATGGAGGTTATTGGTGCAGCACTTGCAACCGTAATTGGTCAGGGTGTCAGCTTTGTATATGCTATGTGGTATTTCTGTAAGCATAAGGAAGAATTTGGATTTGATTTTAAGCTGCGAAGCTTTGTACCCAATATGGGCACTGTGAAAAAACTGTGTGCGCTTGGTATTCCAATGGCGATTCAGTCAGCAGCTATTACAATCTCTATGACAGTTGTTGCAGCATGGGTCAACTCATTTGGCGTTGTTTATTCGGCATGTGCAGGCGTACTTGGTAAGCTGAATATGTTAGTAGGTATTTTGAGTCAGTCACTTACAACGGCAGCAGGATCTATGGTTGGACAAAATCTGGGTGCAAAGAAATACAAACGTGTTCCACAGATTTTACTTTATGCACCAGCTTGTACATTAGCAATTGTATCCTTTTATATTGTAGCGTTGATTACATTTCCAGAAGGAATGGTTAGGCTGTTTACAAAAGATGTGGTGGTTATTGCCAGTGCATCCATTATCATTCTTCCTAGTGTGATCAATGCTTTGGGTGCGGTTACAAGAAGCTTTGCTTTTGCAATTATTAATGGATCTGGAAATTCGAAGTTAAATTTATTGGTTGCAATCATTGATGGTATGATTGCAAGAATCTCTCTTGCTTACTTATTGGGATTTCATATTGGTATGGGTCCAAAGGGATTCTGGCTAGGAGATGCGCTTGCTGGTTTTGTTCCATTCTTGATTGGATTTACATATTTTATGACTGGTAAATGGAAAGAATAAATTATTAAGACTTGACAAAATGTTAACAATTCCTTAGACTAGTAAAAGAAAATTTAATAGATGTTTCAGGGCAGGGTGTAATTCCCTACCGGCGGTATAGCCCGCGAGCCGTAAGGCATGATCTGGTGAGATTCCGGAGCCGACAGTTGCACGAAGTGCGCATATTTATATATGATAGTCTGGATGAGAGAAACAAGGTAGAAATCTGTAGAAGCTGATAGCAGGATTGTATTGTGACATGCAGTAGAAGATAATGAGCTATGTTGTGTATATACCAATCGATGCTGGAAATAGCAATGTAGTTTGGATGAATAGTAGATTTTAAAAGCTCTGAAACAAGTTTGTTTCAGAGCTTTTTTTAGTATGTCGAGCAGAGGTGATAAACCATTATGAACGAAGAATATATGAGAAGAGCAATCGCTCTTGCAAAACAAGCAGAAGGTTTTACGAATCCAAATCCTATGGTTGGAGCCGTGATTGTAAAGGATGGAAGAATCATAGGAGAGGGATACCACAAAAGGTGTGGTGAACTTCATGCAGAAAGAAATGCGTTTGCAAATCTGACAGAGTCTGCAGAGGGAGCAACCATTTATGTGACATTAGAACCTTGTTGTCATTATGGAAAAACCCCACCTTGTACAGAAGCAATTCTTGAAAATAAGATAGGGCGTGTGGTGATCGGTTCAAGAGACCAGAATCCTCTAGTAGCAGGTAAGGGTGCAAAGATGCTACGTGAACATGGAATTGAAGTGGAAGAGGATTTCTTAAGAGAAGAATGTGATGCACTAAATCCTGTTTTTTTCCATTACATCACAACCAGGATGCCTTATGTAACTGTGAAGTATGCCATGACGGCAGATGGAAAGATTGCTACGAAAACTGGAGCATCCAAGTGGATTACTGGAGATGAAGCAAGAGCAAAGGTACAGAAAATGCGTCACAAAAACATGGCAATTCTTGCAGGCATTGGAACAGTACTTGTAGATGATCCTATGTTGAATGTGAGAGTAGAGGGATTGAAAAGCCCAGTCAGGGTAATTTGTGACAGCGAATTAAGAATTCCACTGGAAAGTCAAATTGTTCAGACTTCCTTAGAATATAAGACCATAGTAGCATGTGCCAAAGCAGCAGATGATAAGAAAAAAATGTTAGAAGCAAAGCACATTGAAGTGATGGAAGTTCCTGATGAAAATGGAAAAGTAGATGTGAAAGAGCTTATGGTCAGATTAGGAGCAAAAGGAATTGATAGTGTCTTTGTAGAGGGTGGTGCGATTATCAATGATGTTCTTTTTAGAAATGATCTGGTAAATAGACTTGAGGTATTTATTGCACCAAAGGTGTTTGGTGGCGCCGATGCCAAAAGTCCCGTAGAAGGGGAAGGTGTTTTAAAAGTTGCAGATGCACCAAAGTTTTCGTTGTTAACTTCAGAAAAAATCGGAGATGACATACTGCTTAGCTATGAAAAATCCGGAAAGGGAGAATAGATATGTTTACAGGTATTGTAGAGGAGGTTGGAACCATTAAGCATTTAGGCATTAATGGAAATAGTGGTTCGATCGAAATTAAGGCCAGTACAGTTTTAGGAAATACACAAATTGGAGACTCCATTGCAGTAAACGGAATTTGTCTAACAGTTACTTCACTAAAACCAGAGAGTTTTACAGCTGATGTAATGGCAGAAACAGTTCGCAGATCTTCTTTGGGTGATTTAAAGGCAGGAGATATCGTGAATTTAGAAAGAGCAATGGCAGCAGATGGAAGATTTGGCGGACATATCGTTTCAGGTCACATAGATGGAACGGGAATCATTACAGAATATCGCAAGGAAGAAAATGCGATCTGGGTACGAATTGCAGTGGATGATGTTATATTAAAGCTTATTGTGGAAAAGGGTTCTGTTTGTATTGATGGAATCAGTCTTACTGTTGCAAGTGTATCAGACAAGGATTTTCAGGTTTCTGTAATTCCTCATACAGCGAAAGAAACTACCTTATTAAAAAGAAAAGTAGGGGATCGTGTGAATATAGAGAATGATGTAGTAGGCAAATATGTACAGCGTTTGCTGTTTCCAGAGAAAACAATCGATAAAGAAGAAAGTGCATTGACCTATGAGATGCTTCAAAATCTTGGATATTAAGAAACAACGAATTGGGAAAGGATAGAACTATGAGTGAGTATAAGTACAATACAATCGAAGAAGCCTTAGAGGATTTAAGACATGGAAAGGTTATTTTGGTGAGTGATGACCCAGACAGAGAAAATGAGGGAGATATGATCTGTGCAGGTGAGTTTGCTACACAGGAGAATATCAACTTTATGGCAAAATATGCCAAGGGTTTGATCTGCACACCAATGAGTGAGGAACTTGCAGGAAAGTTAGGTTTTCCAGCAATGGTGACAAATAATACAGACAACCATGAAACTGCGTTTACGGTTTCGATTGATCATATAGAAACAACAACCGGTATCTCTGCAAAGGAAAGGTCATTTACTATGATGGGCTGTTGTGATGCAAATGCCAAACCATCTGATTTCAGACATCCAGGTCATGTATTTCCGCTTGTGGCAAAAGAGGGTGGCGTTTTAGTAAGAAATGGTCATACGGAAGCAACAGTTGACTTGGTGAAGCTTGCAGGTTTAAAGCCATGTGGCGTATGCTGTGAGATTATGGAAGAGGATGGCACTATGATGCAGACTCCTAATTTATGGAAACTGGCAAAAGAGTTTGATCTAAAATTCATTACAATCAAAGATTTACAGGATTATATTCATATTCATGTAAAGCATGTGCAGAGAATGGCAGAAGCTAAGATGCCAACCAAATATGGAGAGTTTAAAATGTTAGGCTATATCAATGACATTACAGGAGAACATCATGTGGCATTGGTAAAGGGTGATATTGGAAATGGTGAGGATGTACTTTGCAGAGTGCATTCAGAATGTTTAACAGGAGATGTATTTGGTTCTAGAAGATGTGATTGTGGTGAACAGTTGCAAAAGGCAATGGAGCAGATTGAAAAAGAAGGCAGAGGAATTCTTTTATATATGCGTCAGGAAGGTCGAGGAATTGGCTTGATCAATAAGTTAAAGGCATATGAATTACAGGAACAGGGATACGATACTGTAGAAGCAAATGTAAAGCTTGGCTTTGCTCCAGATTTACGTGAGTATTGGGCAGGGGCTCAGATTTTATCAGATATTGGTGTGAAATCTTTGCGATTACTAACTAACAATCCAGAAAAGGTTTATGGATTGGAGGGCTTTGGATTAGAAATCACAGAAAGAGTGCCAATCGAAATTCAGCCACAGCAGTTTGATGCTTTTTATATGAAAACCAAAAAAGAAAAAATGGGTCATATTTTTTATGACTTAGATTTATAAAATTTTACCAGAATCAAAGATAGATATTTATCATAAAGGAGAAAAAAATGAAAGAGATCAATTTAGTAGAAGGCAAATTAGTTGCAAAAAATGGAATGAAAGTAGGAATCGTTGCTTCAAGATTTAATGAAATTATCGTTAACAAGTTATTAGGTGGAGCAGTTGATGGTCTTGTAAGACATGGTGTAGAAGAGGACAATATCACAGCAGCCTGGGTACCAGGTGCATTTGAAATTCCTATTACTGCTCAGAAGATGGCTCAGTCTGGTAAATATGATGCAGTAATCTGTGTTGGTGCAGTAATTCGTGGTGATACATCTCATTATGATTATGTATGTAATGAAGTTTCTAAAGGAATCGCACAGGTTTCTTTACAGACAAATGTTCCTGTATTATTCGGTATCGTAACAACAGAGAATATTGAGCAGGCAATTGCCAGAGCTGGTAGCAAAGCTGGAAACAAAGGTTATGACTGTGCACTTTCAGCAATTGAAATGGTTAACCTATTGGAGCAGATGTAATGTATAAAACATTGGTGTTTGATTATGATGGAACCATCCATGAAACACTAAGGATTTATGAACCGGCAATTCGAAATTGTGTTAATCAGCTACGAATTGCTGGTTTTTCAATTGATGAGGATGTTCCTACAAAAAGAATACAAAGCTGGCTTGGCATGAATGCATTAGATATGTGGCGGGATTTTCAGCCCGATATGCAAGAGAAAATGCGTCAAAAAGCATCAGATATGGTAGGTACGTTTATGGAGGATGCAGTTTATTCCCATCAGGCAAGATGGTATGAACATGCCGAGGAAACTTTAAATAAATTAAAACAATACGGATATTCTATGGTAATATTAAGTAATAGTAAGATTCGTACAGGTGAGATCCATTTTAAAGAGTTTAGAATGGAACAATGGTTTGATAAATGGTATGACTGCGAAAGCTATGGATGGGAACCTAAGACGGAGATCATTAAGGATATTCAAAAGAAATATGGAAATGATCTTATTATGATCGGTGACCGTAAATCAGATATAGATGCAGCGAAAAGTATAGGCGCGAAAGCAATAGGATGTGCTTATGGCTATGGTACAAAAGAAGAATTGGCAGAAGCAGATTATATCATTTCTGAAATTCGAGAGCTAGAGGAGCTTTTGATAAGACGGGAGTAGAAAATTGTTTGGATGCAAAAGAAGTTCTCAGAGTACACTTGATACGGATCAATTTATGAAGATGGAGATTTATGAGAATGGATCAGCTTTCTTTATTTGGACTTGGAACAAGTATGCCAGAAAATGATGATATAGTGGACATGAAAGCGCCTCTTGCAAGCAGATTGAGACCAAGGTCTTTGGAGGATTATGTAGGACAAAAGCATTTGATTGGAGAGGGTAAAGTACTTCGACAAATGATCGATAAGGATCAGATTCCGTCTATGATTTTTTGGGGGCCTCCGGGAGTTGGTAAAACTACATTAGCTCGTATCATTGCCAAAACAACAAAAGCAGAGTTTGAAAATTTTAGTGCTGTTACCAGTGGAATGAAGGAAATAAAAGAGCTTATGAAGGAAGCCGAAGAGAAGCGGATGTATGGCAAAAAGGTTATTGTATTTGTAGATGAAATTCATCGCTTTAACAAGGCTCAACAGGATGCTTTTTTACCATATGTAGAAAAGGGAAGCATTATTTTAATTGGTGCCACTACAGAAAATCCTTCCTTTGAGGTGAATTCAGCGCTTCTTTCCCGTTGTAAGGTTTTTGTTTTACAGGCTTTGCAAAAAGAGGATTTGGTATCCATGCTTCACAGAGCGGTGGCAGATAAAAGAGGTTTTGGAAATTATCAGGTTCATATGGAGGAGGATTTGTATGAACTGATCGCTGCTTTTGCAGATGGTGATGCAAGAACGGCATTAAATACACTGGAGATGTCTATTTTGAATGGGCAGCTTCTTGAAGATGGATCCTTCCAGGTAACCAAAGAAGTTATTGAACAGTGCATTGGGAAAAAGGCATTGTTATACGATAAGGATGGAGAAGAGCATTATAATATGATTTCTGCCTTACATAAATCCATGAGAAATTCTGATCCGGACGCTGCGCTTTATTGGCTTTTTCGAATGCTAGAGGCAGGAGAGAACCCACTTTATGTGGCAAGACGTCTGGTTCGATTTGCAAGTGAAGATATTGGTATGGCAGATTCCAATGCTTTGCAGGTTGCGGTAGCGGCTTATCAGGCTTGTCACTTTAATGGAATGCCTGAATGTGATGTGAATCTTGCTCACACGGTGATCTATCTTTCTATGGCTCCGAAATCTAATGCAGCCTATAGAGCAGTACTTAAGGTTCGTGAGGAAGCCAAGCGAACCTTATCACAGCCTGTTCCACTTCATTTGAGAAATGCGGTGACGGATCTCATGTCCGAGCTTCATTATGGTGATGGTTATCAGTATGCCCATGATACTAAGGAAAAGGTAACCAGAATGAAATGTTTACCTGAAGAATTAGATGGAATTTCTTTTTACCAGCCAACCAGGGAAGGAATGGAAAAAGAAGTATCTGAAAAATTGAAACGGTTGAAAGAATTCAAGGAATAAGAAAATGGGGACACAATTATGTGTCCCCATTCTTTAACGCCATAAGTCAGCTACAAAGTAGGTTAATGCAGCCCACGTATAGACGGAATAATAAATGCCCTTGTCATCACGACCTGCTTTTAAGATGCTACGAGCATCCTCTTGGGTAACCAGTACAAATCCATCAAAACATTCGCTTCCGACAGCACCGTCCTGGTTCATAGTGGAAAGGTCATCTCTGGTAAGCTTTGCAAGAACTAAACCATTGCTTTCATCGGTCATACCTGGTGTAGAGAAAAGGAATGGATTAATTATAGAAAAAACATCATCCTTTTTTGATGTTAATCCGGTTTCTTCTTCAATCTCACGGAGAGCAGCACTGATCAAAGCATTGGTTATGGAAGCATCATGAATGTTAGAATCCTTTATGATTACGTCAGTTGGACATGAACAAGCAGCATCCTCAGGATCGATCAGACCGGCTGGTGGACTCAGCAAGAACTGTCCAGCAGGATAGCGGAATTCCTTTGAAAGCAATAACTTTGGGGAATCACTATCTGGGTTTAATATAACTATGCAGGTAACAGCATCAGGCAATAAGGTTTTATAATCATCTGAAGATTTAACTGCGATCAATTCATTAGCAGATCGTCTGGTAGCATCAAAGTAATGTTTTCCTTTTTCATATTGCAGATCAAACAATTTGATGAATTTTGTTTCAAATAAGGGTTTCACACAGTCCTTAGTAATTTTGGGAGTGCTCATAATATATCCTCCTCGTTGTGTTTTGTTCATTATAACATTGGTACTGGTTATTTCAAATAAAAAGATCGATTACAGACATATCATTTTGCAGAAAAAAGAGTGGAGATTACCATATGATTATGAATTGTAAAAATGATAAAAGAATACTATAATACATCATAGTATCAAAGTACTTTTTTATGAGGAATGAGGAGAACAGGATGTACAGAATTGTTTCAAAACTATTGATTTATGGAAGTCTTCCAGAGGATTCTATCCTAATGCAGTTAAGTGATATTTGTAAAAAGTTAGAGGACAAAGATGCCAATTTAGACGAACTAAGAATCCGTGTGTATCAGCAGATCAAAAGAATCCTGATTACAGCAACAGATTATGGATTTGATAAAAATCTATGGCACAATTACTTAACCTATCTTTTGATCACGGATGAAAATCCTTTTAGCATCACTTGTGAAAAGGTAGGAGCTAATGAGGGTAGCGTTAATGTCTTTGCAAAAAATGATTTTAAAGCATTCAAGGAATTGTTTGACTACGACTTCACCAATATAGAAAAGAAGTTAGAAGTAGACTGTTTTTCACAGATTTCTTCCTACAAAGCTATTGGAAAGCCAGAGCTTATGTACAATAAAAATGTAAGTGAGAAGGTTCAGGGGCTTAGTGAAAAGTTAGAAGTAGTCATGGATGAAAATGAATTTTTTACACTTGTAACAGATTTTTATAAAGCATATGGTGTAGGTATGTTTGGACTGAATAAAGCATTTCGTATTCAGGAGAATGGGGATGGAACCGTACGTTTTCAGGCAATCAACAATATGGATAAGGTTATGCTTTCAGACCTGATTGGTTATGAAATCCAGAAGAAGAAGCTGGTGGATAATACAAAAGCGTTTGTTGAGGGTAAGAAAGCCAATAATGTATTGTTATTTGGTGATAGTGGAACAGGTAAATCCACAAGTATCAAAGCCATTGTGAATGAATTCTACGATTCAGGGCTTCGAATGATTGAAATTTATAAGCACCAGTTTAAAGATCTTTCATCGGTGATCGCTCAGATTAAAAATAGAAATTATAAGTTTATTATTTATATGGATGATCTATCCTTTGAAGAATTTGAGATTGAATACAAATTCTTAAAGGCTGTGATCGAGGGTGGTGTTGAAACAAAGCCAGAAAATATCTTAATCTATGCAACAAGTAACAGAAGACACCTCATTAAGGAAACTTGGAGTGATAGAGATGATGTAAAGGTAGATAATGGAATCCATAAATCAGATACTATAGAAGAAAAGCTTTCATTGGTAAATAGATTTGGTGTGACCATTAACTATTCAAAACCTAGTCAGAAAGAGTATTTCCATATTGCAGTTGAACTTGCTAAGAAAAATGGTATTACCATGCCAGAGGATCAGATCTGTGCAGAAGCTAATAAATGGGAATTATCACATGGCGGTATCTCTGGAAGAACAGCACAGCAATTTGTAAATTATTTATTGGGACAGCAGGAATAAATTGTCGTAGTAAGAGAATGAATAACATATTTGTAGCATAGAAAACATAGAATATAGAAAAAAGGAAAATCTGACTGAAAGGTCAGATTTTTTTAATTATGGTATCAGAAAAATGGGACTTAGGATTGCAGGCTGCAGTAACACAGCTTGAACAGGGCATCCAGACACAGAATGAGTTGTTGACGGGATATGATGAAGAAACAAGGGTATGGGAGCTGATCATAAAATATCAGGGAAATTTAGGTGATATTCTGCAAAGCTATCCGCAAATTGAATATGAGGAGTTAATCGCAGGCTATGGGATATTACAGGTTCCGGAAACGCTACTTTCTAGCGTTTCTAATCTACCAGAAATAGAATATTTTGAAAAACCAAAAAGAATCATAGAGGCGCAAACGTTGACAATTCAGCAAAGATGTATCGAAGTAGTGAAACAAAGGTTTCCGTATTTAACTGGAGAAGGAGTGATCATAGCTGTTTTAGATTCAGGGATACAAGAGGATTTGAGGGAGTTTCAGAATGAAAATGGCCAAAGCAGAATTCTTGAAATCAATAATCTTGGAAGAGATGGAGTGGATATTACAGGACATGGAACACAAGTTGCTTCTATAGCAGCAGGAAGTAGTGTAGGAGTAGCGAACAAGGCGGATCTTTTGATCATCAGATTGGGAAACGCTAGTGAGCTAAGTTTTGGGAAAACATCAGATATTCTTCGTGGTGTAACCTATGCAATACGTTACGCAATTAGTAGAAACCAGCCTATTGTAATTAATTTAAGCTATGGAACGGTGATGGGATCTCACAGGGGAGACTCTTTATTGGATCGATTTCTTGATAATGCTTCAGAAATATGGAAAACGGTAATTTGTGTGGGAGCTGGAAATGAAGGGGATCAGGGAGGACATGTGGGGATTATTCTTTTATCAGACTCTATTACAGAAATAGAGTTTGTGATAGAAAGAGGAGAGGCACAGCTAATTATGGAGGGATTTCTTGGGTTTCATGATGAGATTGCAGTGATACTGGTCTCACCACGGAATGAGACCATTGAAATCAGGGAGGAAAAGGAGTTTTTTGTAGAACGCCAGGGGTATCGGATTTATAGCTTTGTAACAAATGCGACTCCCTATTCTTCACAAAAAGAAATTTTACTAGAATGGAATACAACATCTGTGGATGGAATCGAGCCTGGATTGTGGAAAATCAGAATCAAAACTGGAAGAATTGTGGATGGAAGAGTGGATTGGTATATTACATCAAAAAAAAGTATAGGAACTGGAACGCAGTTTCTGACCCCTGATCCCATAGGAACCATTACAATACCAGCTACAGCTTCGAAGGTAATCAGTGTAGGGGCTACGGATTTATCAGGAACAGTTTATGCGCCATTTTCTGGAAGAGGCTTTGAGCAGGCTTCCTTTGGATATTATCAGAACAAACCGGATGTAGTAGCAGCAGGAGTCAATGTGCCAGCCATAGGCAGAAATGGAGAATTGGTTTTGGCAACAGGTACCTCTTTTTCTACACCGATTGTATCTGGCATGGCAGCCTTATTATTAGAATGGGGAATTGTAAGAGGCAATGATCCGTTTTTATATGGACAGAAATGTAAAGCACGAATCATTCAGGGTACAAGAAAGGTAGTGGGAATTGGAGCAATAAATTACCCCAACCCATTGGTGGGCTGGGGCTATGCATGTGATATTATTTTGAAAAATTAGGTAGATTATCTAAAAGAACATCAATAAATTGGGTTGCGGCAGGTGATAATCCGTTTTTGGAACGCATTCCGATACCGATTTTTCTGCTGTAAGAGGGTTGTAATGGAATTCCCTTTACTTTTTTTGAATTGCCACCCAAAACTAATTCTGGCAGGATACTGATTCCAAGATGGCTTTCCACCATAGAAATGATGGAATAATTATCTCTGCATGTAAATTGTACATCAGGAGTGATTTTGTTATCGGAAAGGATTTTGTGAACATCATAATCGATTCCGTCGCAGGAAAGGATAAAAGGTTTTCCTGAAAAATTAGAGACCAAAAAGAATACCGCTTTAGATTCAGGATCATTGTATGGTAATACGGCAACATATGGATCTTCATATAAAGGAATCCATTCTAAAGAATCAGAATGTCGTTTGCTGAACAGTCCAAAATCAGCTTTATTAGTTTCTAACCATTCCAGAATTTCATCGGTACCACCTTCCATCAGTTCAATATCAACGCCCGGATAGAGTTTTTTGTAGGTATGTAATACCCCTGGTAACCAGGTGCAAGCGATACTTGAATAGGAAGCAATTGTAATATGTCCAGATTGGAGTCCGTTCAAGGAATCTACGGTTTGGTGTAGCTGTTCATTTACAGAAAGCAGATTACGTACGATTGGCAATATTTTTTCAGCGTTTGGAGTAAGTCTTGCGCCTTGGTGAGTACGTTCAAATAAGGAAAAACCAAGTTCATTCTCAAGCCCTTTTAAAATGTGGCTTACACCAGGTTGTGTGTAACCAAGACGTTCTCCGCTTTTGGTAAAGTTTTTCGTATCTGCAACATCAACAAAAAGTGCATATTTGTTTAAATCCATAAATACCTCCGTAGAAATAAAAAAAGAGAGCTCACCCTTATGGTTGAGCCCTCTTTGGCAATCTACTATTTGAATGCATTCATTATAGCAAAAGAAAAGAGCAAACGTCAATAGAAACCTGTTTCTTGCATTTTTTTCAATACAAGGGGACAATTCCTTGTGAAAAGATTATCTATTGTTGTGTTTGTTTGTACAAAAGGAGTAAAATAATACTATCTGAGAGTATTTTACTCAGATTTTTATGATTATGATTAGATCAATCGCATGAACGGAAGGAGAATCACATGAACGTATTAGTAATTAACTGTGGTAGTTCATCACTTAAGTATCAGTTGATCAATAGTGACACAGAAGAAGTAATGGCAAAAGGTCTTTGTGAAAGAATTGGTATTGATGGAAGTCAGTTAACTCATCAACCAGCTGGAAAGGACAAGGTACAGACTGTTACTCCTATGAAGGATCACTCAGTTGCAGTTCAATTGGTATTGAATGCATTGACAGATAAAGAAAATGGTGTAATCAGCTCTATGGAAGAAATTGATGCTGTAGGTCATAGAATTGTACACGGTGGCGAAAAATTTACATCGGCAGCGATCGTCACAGATGAAGTAAAGAAAGCAATTGCAGATGTTAGTGATCTTGCTCCATTACATAACCCAGCAAACTTGATTGGTATTGATGCATGTCAGGCGATTATGCCTAACGTACCTATGGTAGTTGTTTTTGATACAGCTTTCCATCAGACAATGCCTAAGAAAGCATATATGTATGGTCTTCCATATGAATATTATGAGAAATATAAAGTAAGAAGATATGGTTTCCACGGAACAAGTCATGATTTCGTATCAAAGCATACAGCTGAGATTTTAGGAAAGAAGAGAGAAGATTTAAAGATTATTGTTTGTCATTTAGGAAATGGTGCATCAGTATCTGCAGTAAAGAATGGTGAATGTGTAGATACTTCTATGGGTCTTACTCCATTAGAAGGTCTTATCATGGGAACACGTTCTGGTGATATTGATCCAGCTATCGTAAGCTTTGTTGCTGGTAAAGAAGGCATTTCTATGGAAGAGATGAACAATGTATTGAATAAGAAATCAGGTGTATTTGGTATTTCTGGTTTATCAAGTGACTTCAGAGATCTTGAGGCAGCAATGAATGATGGAAATGAAAGATGTAAACTTGCATTAGAAACCTTCTGCTATCGTGTTGCTAAATATGTTGGATCTTATGTAGCAGCAATGAATGGTGTAGATGCAATTGCATTTACAGCAGGTGTTGGTGAAAATAATTCAAAGGCTCGTGCTGAAATATGTCAGTATTTAGGATATCTTGGAATAACTATTGATGAAACTGCTAATGCAGTTCGTGGTGAAGACAGAATTATTTCTACAAAGGATTCTAAGGTAACAGTGCTTTCAGTTCCTACAAATGAAGAACTTGCAATTGCAAGAGAAACAGTTAACCTTGTAAAATAATCTGAACAAGAAATAAAGAAAGACATAAAAAAATGGGACAGATTTCTGTCCCATTTATTATTTCATAGGAAATTCGAAGAATTTCCTATGAAATAATAGCTCCGCAAAGGATGTGCACCTCGCGGAAAGGAAGATAATGCTACGCATTCCGCTCGGGTGCGAAAGAGTGCAAAGCACTCCTTTATATTATTCATTGATGATTGTGATGTGACACATCTTCATTGCATTTAATGCATTCTGATGAGATTCAGGGGTCACACCTGCACAACAGGATGCATCTACAATGATTTCTTTTTCTGGTAAAAAGGTTTTGGCAAGCATAACATTTGAAATGACACAAATATCTGTACATAGACCAATGAATTCAAAGCTTTCAACCTGATCATAAACACCATTTGATAAATCAAGGGCAAATGAAGAAGAACCGAAGGTTATTTTTTCATAAATCTGGTATGGAGAGATGTTTACTGCTGTTTGAATAGCATCTGTGATTTTCCAACCAGGTGTTCCCTTGATACAGTGTACAACTGGAAGGTGTTTTCCCTCGTTGGTATCAAGATAAGGTTCAAAATGTGTATCCTGAGTGAAAATAATATCATTTCCAGCATTCTTATATTCTTTAATTTTCTTGATGACGGAAGGAACAATTGCAACGGCTTCTTTTGTTCCAAGTGCACCATCAATAAAATCGTTCTGCATATCTACGACTACGAGTAATTTCTTTCCCATAATTTTATCCTCCGAAAAATGCTTTTTTTGTTATATTTATTTTACAATGAAAAAATTTTTTCTAAAAGAGGTTTTGATAAAATAAATCAATCGTCGCTTAGGAAGCGACACTTGGAAAAAAACTGCTTCATATGATATAGTATTTTTAACAATTAGATTTATGTATGATAGAGAGTAGAGAGAATTATGATAAAAATAGAATTGCCGAAAAATGTAGAAAGCATTATTTCACAAATTGAAGAAGCGGGGTTTGAAGCATATGCTGTGGGAGGCTGTATTAGGGACAGCCTTCTTCAGAGAGAGCCAAATGATTGGGATATTACTACAAGTGCAAAGCCGCAGGATATTAAAAATATATTTAGAAGAACCATTGATACTGGAATTCAGCATGGGACAGTAACAGTTATGATCGGTGATGAAGGTTATGAGATTACAACTTATCGAATCGACGGTGAATATGAGGATGGAAGACATCCGAAGGAAGTAAGCTTTACTGCATCCCTGGAAGAGGATTTGAAGAGAAGAGACTTTACCATCAATGCATTAGCTTATAATGAAAGCAGAGGCTTGGTGGATCTTTTTGATGGAATCGGGGATATGGAGAGAAAGGTGATTCGTTGTGTTGGAGAGGCAAAACAGAGATTTACCGAAGATGCTCTTCGAATCATGCGTGCAGTTCGTTTTGCAGGGCAATTGGGTTATGAAATAGAGGAAAAAACTTATAAAGCCATGAAGGAGCTTGCTCCTAATCTAAAAAAAATCAGTGCAGAACGTATTCAGGTTGAGTTAGTAAAGCTTTTGGTATCACCACATCCAGAGCTTCTAAAATGTGCATATGAGGCTGGCATTACAAAGGAATTTATGCCGGAATTTGACAAATGTATGGAGACAACACAGAATCACCCACATCATTGCTATGGTGTAGGAGATCATATCATTCATACAGTTATGAGCATTGAACCAACAAAGGAATTGCGACTTGCAGCATTATTTCATGACATCGGAAAACCAGTTGTAAAAACAGTGGATGAAGAGGGAATCGATCATTTTTATGGACATCCACAGTTAAGTGCTAAAATGGCGCAGGATATTTTAAAGAGGTTGAAGTTTGATAATGATACAATCAAAATCGTATCAAAGCTGGTAGAATTCCATGATTATAAATTCGTAGAGTCATTAAAGGGTATGCGTCGTGGGATCACAAAAATTGGGGAAGAGGCTTTCCCACAGATTTTTGAAATCAAGAGAGCAGATATGCTGGCTCAGAGTATGTATCAGCGTACAGAAAAGGAAGAGGCATTGAAAAATGCAAAAGAACTGTATCAGGAAGTTCTTGATAGAAATGATTGTCTATCCTTAAAGGATCTTGCTGTCACTGGCTATGATCTGATGGAAGCCGGTGTCCCAAAGGGAAAAGAATTAGGAGAATCACTGAATTATCTTCTTTCTATTGTGCTGGATGCTCCAGAGAAAAATGAAAAGAAAATTTTAATAGAAGAGATTAAAACTCATAGAAAGTAATAGTCCTACATAAGATAGGGTAGGAGCTCACAAAAGTGGCATATCCTGTCAAAAAGGGGGACTTTACATGGACAAAACACAAGCAGTGATTTCACAATATGATATTGCACCTATTCGAATGAAAAAGGGAAGGGGAGTACTCCTTCTAGAAACACAGGAGAATCTATACCAGCTAAAAGAATATTTTGGCCCTAAGGAGCGAATATTGGTTCAGAATGAGTTGACATCGCAGCTTGCGCGAGAAACAGATTGGCAGGTGGAATGTATTGTTCCTAATAAAGATGGAAATCTGTTTGCCATAGATCCCGATAAACGCGTATTTTTACTTCTGACAGTTGTGAATGGTAAAGAATGTGATGTTTATGATCAGGAAGAAAGTCTGTTGGCAGTAAAGAAATTAAGACAGCTTCATGAAAAAATGTACATACCAAAGCAGATTTCGTGTCAAGTATATCATTTGGCGATGGAGGTAGAAAAACATAGCAGAGATTTACTTAGAGCAAGGAAATTTATTCGAACACGACATCATCTTTCAGAATTTGAGTTGGAGTTACTTCGTTTATTTGAACATTTTTGGAAACAGGTGGAATTTACCAAAGGACTTTGCCAGGATGAAAGATTATGGAAATATGAAGAAATTGAAGCGAAGAAAGGCAGTATCTGTCATGGAGACTGTCAATATCATAATATTTTGATTCAAAATGATCAGGTTGGATTCACCAGTTTTGAAAAATGGAATTATGATGTACATAGTAAGGATTTTTATCGGTTATTTCGAAAAATAATGGAAAAAAATCAATGGAATCCAAGTCTGGGCAGGCGCTTGATTGAAGCATATCGTAAGGAACAGGATGTGGCTTCAGAGGAAATGAAGTTGTTCTATTTAAGACTTTGTTTTCCTGAAAAATATTGGAAAATCATGAATTATTATATGAATTCAAGGAAATCTTATATTTCAGAGCGAAATGTGGAGAAATGTAAGAACCAGGTTCGCATGGAGGAGTTAAGAATTACATTTTTGGAAAACCTTATCGTAGACTTTTTAGAAGAAGGGGAATACAATAATAGTATACGATATTTTAGATAAATGTAGATGGGATTTTATAATGTAGGGGGAAGCTAGGTGCTTAAGAAAAAAAGATGGATGATCATGGGGTTGTCTCTTCTTATGCTTGGATGTGGAATTGATCCTAAGGCAGGAATGAAGGATACGAAAGAGAAATCAGAGTATTCAGGTTATGAAGTGGCAGCAGTGGACAGTTATGATTCTATGGATATTGCAATTGTCGAATCTATTGATTTAGAGGAGAAGACAATTACTCTGGTGAATACCAATGTATCCAAGACTTATACATTGTCTTATGATGGAACAACCTGTTTTTATGATAAAAATATGCAAAGTTTGTCTGCTGTTCAGATTCAAACAGGAGATGTTGTAGAAGTTACTTTCTATAAGGCAAAAAAGAGATTAAATACATTACAAATATATAAAAATGCATGGGTTATGGATAATGTTTCTACTTTTCAGGTAGCAGAGTCTGGAAAAGTAATAGAAATCTATGGTGAAAAATACCGCTTTACAGACAATTCCATAGTAGTTATGCCTTATGGGATTGCAGAGCTGATGGATTTGAACCAGACAGATACCATCACAGTAACGGGAATAGATCATGATATTTGTAGTATTACGGTGACAAAGGGGCATGGATATTTACGATTGAGCAATGATACGGCTGTAATTGGAGGTTGGATAGAGGTTGGAAACAATATTATCAAGCCGATTACAGAGGATATGCTACTTCTGATTAAGGAGGGAGAGTATCAGGTTACTGTATCTTTGGGAAATGCAAGCTTATCAAAAAAGGTTAGCATTAAAAGAGATCAGGAGACAGTATTTGACTGCTCTTCATTTGAACCAGAAGAGATTTTATATGGAAACTTATTATTTACAGTAGACCCCGAAAATACCAATATTTATATTGACGGTACTAAAGTAGATATTTCTGGTCCAGTGGAATTAAGTTATGGCATTCATCAAATGATAGCGCGAGCAAACGGATATGAAACACTTTCAAAATATATCAAGGTGGGTTCAGAAAATGCGTCTTTGGCAGTTATTCTAGAAGAAATAGTGTCTGAGGAAAAGACGGATTCGGAAGCTAAAGTGGAAGAGACAACAGAAAGCAGTGAGTCAGGAGAAACAGTTGAGACAGGCGAATCCGGAGAAACAGGTGAGGCTAAGGAACCTGAAAATTCTGATGATAAACAAGAGCAACCTGAAAAGGATAATAGTCAGGAAAATAAACCGGATCAACCGAAGGATCCTGCAATTACAGACACAACAGCATCTACAACCTACCGGGTTTATATAGATGCTCCTTCTGATGTTGAGGTGTATTTAGATGGTGCTTATGTGGGATTGTCACCTGTTAATTTCAAAAAGAATGCAGGTACTCATACAATTACTCTGAGAAAATCCGGATATGTAACAAGAAGTTATACAGTTTCCATTGATGAGGAAGAAAAAGATATTAGTTATTCCTTCTCAGAGTTAGAAAAGAGTACGGATTAAAGGGCGCATTTATCAGTGTTAATCAGATTAAAATACGAAAAAACCTTGACAAATTAATGAAAAACAGATATAACAGTCTTCATAATATTTACTATCTAGGAGGAGTTCAGATTTATGAACAAGACAGAATTAATCGCTGCTGTTGCTGAAGTAGCAGGTTTAAAGAAAACAGAGGCTGAGAAGGCATTAAATGCTTTCACAAGCATTGTAGAAGATGAATTGAAAAAAGGTGAAAAAGTTCAGTTAGTTGGATTTGGAACATTTGAAGTATCTGAAAGAGCTGCAAGAGAAGGTAGAAACCCACAGACAGGTGATACTATCACAATTCCAGCTTCAAAAACACCTAAGTTTAAAGCTGGTAAGGCATTGAAAGACGTTGTAAACGCTTAAGATGATAACGAAAGAGACAGCTTTGCTGTCTCTTCTTTTTTTATAGACAAGGGAAGGATATGTTATGAGATTAGACAAGTATTTAAAGGTATCAAGATTGATCAAAAGACGAACAGTTGCTAATGAGGCCTGTGATGCAGGAAGAGTAAGCATCAATGGAAAGATTGCAAAAGCAAGTGCTGATGTAAAAGAGGGAGACGTTATTGAAATTTCTTTTGGAAATAAAGATGTAAAGATCAAGGTATTAAATGTACAGGAAACTGTAAAAAAGGAAGAAGCAAAAGAACTCTTTGAGTATTTATAAATTAGAATAACAGTTTAGGAATATAATTCAAATCCTCACATATATTGTAGAAACAAAGGGGTGGGGGTATTGATATGGAAGAGAATAAAAGCCAGATAAACAGAATCAATAAAGTTACTATCTGCGACAGGAACAGTTGTTCCTTAAACGGTATTGTAGATGTGATTGCTTTCGATCTACATGAGATTTTATTGGAAACAGATTTGGGAATACTAATGATCAAGGGAGATCAACTTCATGTAAATCGCCTGACCGTTGAAAAAGGTGAGATTGATGTGGAAGGTCAAATTGACTCGCTTACCTATTCAGATAGTCACTGTACACATGAAAAGGGAGAATCTCTTTTATCCAGGATGTTTCGTTGAAAGTTATGGTAGTATAGCTGTTAGCAAGCAGGCAATGGGACAACTGTGCTTGTTTGGGAAGAGCATAGAAATAGGATTGATATTTGGAAGTATTTATCAATTGTTTTGGTTGATACGTAAGCTGGTCCCTCACAATGAACTGGCAGTTTTTTTAGAGGATTTTTGTTATTTGGCAGTCGTATCGGTGAAAATAATTGGTTTTTTTGCACAAACGTCTAAAGGCGCTGTTTGCTGGTATTCAGTTATGGGAATTCTTATAGGAAGTGTAATAATTGAAAAAACAAGATGTAAAATTGTGCAAGTTTTTGGTAAAATTTCGCTGAAAAAAGGTTGACGATAATGCGTATTTGAGATTACAATATAAGTAGTAAATGTGGCGAATTTACCTGATTGGGGTAATCAAAGGGGAATGGGAATGAATAACAGAAATAAGAGACGAAAGATGTCCAGGAAGCGGCGTAAGACTCCTTGGGCTAGTGTGATTCTCGTCGGCACTGTGGTAACAGTAATGATGTGCGGAGTATGGATTTCCACATCTGCATTGAATACCAAATTGGCAGATTATCATGAACGAGAGAACATTTTAAAACAACAGATTGCGGCAGAAGAAGCACGTGCAGAGGAAATTGAAGAATATTCGAAATACGTGCAGACCAATGCATATGTGGAAGAGATTGCAAAAGAGAAGCTAGGTCTTGTCTTTGAAGATGAAATTATATTTAAGAGAGAGGATTAGATTTACACGATGAAAGTGTTTAAATCTAATCCTTTTTTTGACATTCTTTGCATTAAGAGCATGATAGAATCCTCAAAAGAATTTGTATTATGAGGAGGGGAAACTAGTGCGAAAAAAGGAAACATTGGAGTTGATTAAGAAGAATGAGGAATCACAGTTTCATAGACGACGGTTAATGAATGTGGCAGATTCATATCAGGATTTTGCAAGAATGCTTCAATTTTTACCATCAGAGGGTGAGGATTGCATGGATACAGACAGGGAAGCATATTTACATAACTGCAAAATGGTGGAAAATAGAAGAGCATTATCGGGACAATTAAAATCTTTTGCAGAAACCTGTATCCGGGTGGCGGAAGAGCCGATAGAGATCAAGAGTTTATCTGAAAAAGCATTTAAAAATGCAGTAACAGTTTTGAAGGAATACAAAGTATCTCTAAGGTTGGGGTATTGCTTTCGTTTATCTAAAAGCGAAGCTTTGTATTTTGAGTTGAAGCCAGGACGGTTTTGCAAGACATCTTTAGAAGAAGTGGCGGGAATTTTATCAGTGGCTTTTGGAAAAAATATGGTGTGTGTATCTCACGATCATTTTGAGCTGGACGGTGCATACCATACCTATGAATTTGAGGAAGAACCAAAATATCAAATCATGACAGGAATTGCCAAAGCTATTAAAGGAGAAAAAACAATTTCGGGGGATAATTATTCGTTGCTTGAAGGAAGGGACCATAAGCTTGTTATGATGCTATCGGATGGTGTTGGAAGTGGAAAAAGTGCAGGACAAAGCAGTGATGTAGTCATGGAACTAATGGAGGCACTATTGCAATCCGGTGAAGAACCAGAGAATGCAGCATTGTTTGTGAATAGTACATTTTCCACTGTTGCATCAGAGGGGAATATGCCTACTCTTGATATTTGTGAAATCGATTTAAATGATGGAAGTTGTGAGTTTGTGAAATCTGGTGCAGTAACATCCTTTATCAAAGCAGGTTGTGTGGTAGAGCAGGTGAAGGGGGGTGGAACCCCGTTGGGATTTTTTCCAAAGGAAGAAATGCCAGTGGTAAGAAGACATTTGGGGAATGAACAATATCTGATCATGGTGACAGATGGTGTTTTGGAAAATCAAAATGGTGAGGATACAGAAGCAGTATTTGCAGAATATATAAGTCAGCTGCATTATACAAATCCCAAGGAAATTGCAAATCGGATTCTGCAGTTTGCAATTCTTCGCGGCGGAGGAGAAGTTAGAGATGACATGACGGTGTTCGTTGCTGGAATCTTTGAAGAGAGTATGATATAATTTTTTTATGGATTTTATGGATAAAATTACGAAGTATGTGAAAGAATTTCATATGATAGAAGAAGGAGAGTCAGTGGTAGCAGGAGTATCTGGTGGTGCTGATTCTGTTTGCTTGCTGTATTTTTTAAAGGAATATCAAAGAAAAGTACCTTTTTTTTTGTATTGTGTGCATGTGGAGCATGGAATCCGTGACAATGCTAATGAAGATGCACAGTATGTGGAGGAATTGTGTAGAAGGTGGGAGATTCCTTTTTTTGTGTACCATAAAAATGTGCCTTCTATTGCAAAGGAACAGGGACTTTCAGAAGAGGAAGCTGGAAGGGTGGCTAGATATGAAGCATTTGAGGAAACCTTACAACGTCTTCAGAGTGACAAAGGAAAGATTGCTGTTGCACATCATAAAAATGATCTTGCGGAAACAGTTTTGTTTCATTTGTTTCGAGGGACAGGATTAAAGGGGATGTCTGGAATAGTACCTGTTAGAGGTAATGTAATCAGACCATTGCTTTGTGTTACAAGAGAAGAAATTGAGATCTATTTAAAGACTCGGAAGCTAAAGTTTCAAACTGACCAGACTAATTTGACGGATGATTATAGCAGGAACCGAATCAGACATCATGTTCTTCAATATGCCAATACATCCATCAATGAAAAGGCAACAGAGCATATTGCAGAGGCAGCAGGAATGATTGCTCTAGCAGATGAATATTTTTCCTTAAAGGCAGATGAGTATTATGCGTCAAATGTTCGGGAAGATGAGAACGGTATCTGTTTATCAATTCCAATACTTGTAAAGGAACATTTGTTGATTCAGAAGTATGTGATAAAAAGATGTATCGAAAAGATTGCAGGTAAAAGTAAAGATATTTCAGAAATACATGTGGATTCGGTTATTTCTCTTTTTGAAAAGATGGGAAGTAAGCAGTTATCTTTGCCATACGAGGTGCTTGCTCAAAAGGAATATGATGTACTGCGAATCATCAAAGAGAATTCTACGGGTACCACAAAGAAAGAGTATATACAAACAATAAGTCAAAGATGTATTCCGAATGAAAAAAATATGCAGATACCACAAAAAAAGTATACTAAGTGGTTTTCCTATGATAAAATAAAGGATAAGTGTAAATCTCAGGAACTGGAATTGACAATGAGAACAAGGCTGGCTGGTGACTATATTGTTATTGATGAGAATGGTCATACAAAAAAGCTGAAAGAATATATGATAGAAGAAAAAATTCCAAAGCAGCAACGTGATCAAATAAAGCTTTTGACAATTGGATCTGAGGTGCTTTGGATTATTGGGTATCGTATAAATGCCGCTTATAAAGTGACTGATTTTACAAAGGAAATATTAGAAGTACGGTTTAAGGAGGAAGGTAATCATGGCTGAGAAGATCAGAGTGATGTTATCTGAAGAAGAAATTGATGCAAAGGTTCGTGAGATTGCAGCACGAATCAATAAAGAGTATGCAGGAGAAGCAGTTCATTTAATCTGTATCTTAAAGGGCGCTAGTATGTTCATGTGCGAACTTTCAAAACGTTTGGATGTAGAATGTACGATGGATTTTATGCAGGTATCGAGCTATGGCGGAGATACTAAATCAAGCGGAGTTGTTAAGATCGTGAAGGATTTAGATGAGCCAATTGCAGAAAAAAATGTTATCGTTATTGAAGACATTGTTGATTCAGGTCGTACCCTGAGTTATTTGTTAAAACTTTTACAGGCAAGAAATCCTAAGTCAATCAAGTTGTGTACATTATTGGATAAACCAGACAGAAGAGTAACAGATGTGAAGGTTGATTATACTGGATTTGAGATTCCAGATGAGTTTGTTGTAGGGTATGGTCTTGACTATGATCAAAAGTATAGAAATTTACCATATATTGGTATCGTAGAATTAGATTAGTTTATTGATGAATAAGCCATAAATCTGAGTATTCAGTAGGCAGGAGGGTAACTTGAAGAAAAAAGGGAACATGTCCTATTTTGTGATAATTCTTTTGTTGATGCTGGCATTTATATGGGGCAGTAGCCTGTCAGCTAATAATGCGAATTATTCCAAAGAACAATTACAAAAAGATATTGAGAGCGGAGTGGTTGATAAGATTATCATCAAACCTAATCAGGAAACACCAACCGGTACAGTTGAGGTTATATATGATAATGAAAAAACAGTTTCTTTTTCCGTACTTGATACAACAGAAATTGAGCAGATTGCAGAAGAACAGAATATTAGGGTGAGTGTTACAAAGGTTCAAAAGGATAGCTGGTTTGTAGCTTATGTATTGCCATCCTTGATTGTAGTTGTAGCGATGATCTTTTTGTTCATGATCATGAATGCTGGTCAATCAGGCGGCAGTGGCGGAAAGATGATGAATTTTGGTAAGAGTCGTGCGAAGCTTACAACTGGTGGACAGACAACATTAAAGGATGTTGCTGGTTTGAAAGAAGAAAAAGAGGATTTAGAGGAAATTGTAGATTTCCTAAAGGATCCAATAAAATATACCCAGGTTGGAGCTAGAATTCCAAAAGGTGTTTTATTAGAGGGTAGACCAGGTACTGGTAAAACCTTATTGGCAAAAGCAATTGCAGGTGAGGCTAATGTGCCATTTTTCTCTATTTCAGGTTCTGATTTTGTAGAGATGTTTGTTGGTGTAGGTGCTTCCAGAGTGAGAGATTTATTTGGTGAAGCAAAAAAGAATGCTCCATGTATTGTATTTATTGATGAAATTGATGCTGTAGCAAGAAGACGAGGAACTGGTATGGGTGGTGGCCACGATGAACGTGAGCAAACCTTGAACCAGCTGTTGGTTGAAATGGACGGTTTTGGAGTGAATACCGGTATAATTGTTATGGCGGCTACAAACCGAGTTGATATTTTGGATCCAGCGATTCTTCGTCCTGGACGTTTTGACAGAAAAATCACAGTATCTCCTCCTGATGTGGCAGGCAGAGAGGAAATCTTAGAGGTTCATGCTAAGAATAAGCCTTTGGGAGATGATGTAGATCTTACAATGGTTGCACAGACAACGGCAGGATTTACAGGAGCAGATTTAGAGAATCTGTTAAATGAATCAGCTATTCAAGCTGCAAAAGATGGACGTAAGTTCATTAAGCAGGAAGACATCAATAAATCCTTTATTAAGGTTGGATTGGGTGCTGAGAAGCGTAGTAGAATTGTAAGTGAGAAAGATCGAAAAATCACTGCTTATCATGAGGCAGGACACGCAATTTTGTTCCATTTGTTACCTGATGTTGGACCGGTTCATACAGTATCTATCATTCCTACAGGTGTTGGTGCTGCTGGTTATACAATGCCATTGCCAGAGAAGGATGAGATGTTTAATACAAAAGGAAAAATGCTTCAGGATATCATGGTATCCTTAGGCGGTCGAATTGCAGAGGAACTGATTTTTGATGATATTACAACAGGAGCTTCTTCTGATATTAAGAAGGCAACTAAGGAAGCTCGAATGATGGTAACGAAATTCGGATTTTCGGAAAATGTCGGAGTGATCTGTTATGACGATGAAGATGATGAGGTATTTATTGGTAGAGATCTTGCACATGCAAAGAGTCGTTCCGAAGAGGTATCTGGTCAGATTGACAAAGAAGTAAAATTGATCATTGATGATTGTTATGCCAAAGCAAAAAGTATTATTTCCGAGAATATAAGCGTACTTCACAGTTGTGCAGAAATTCTTTTGGAGAAAGAAAAAATTGGAAGAGAAGAATTTGAGGCTTTGTTTGAAGCTTAGTAATTTAGGGGCTGTTTTTTACAGTCCCCTTTTTAGGTATGGCGGGCATGATGATATAAATAAGAATGTGATAAAAAATAAGACTTAAGTACCGTAAACCAAAAAACACGAATAAAAAAACGACATTTTTCGACAGTACCATAGTACTAATTGTCGAATTTTGTTGTATGATTTATCTACAAATAAATTTTATACAATACCAAAATTTGTGAAAACTGTAGATGGACGAAAAACCTTCTCTCATGTATTATACTTCTTGTAACCCCCCCAATACATTATATAGTTTTTTGCTATACCCCATAAGAAAGAAATACCTTCTCTAAAAAGGCAGCGTGTGCGAACAAGCTGCTTTTTTACTGCCCATTTTTACCAATTATCAGTTTTTAAATGTACGAAATGTCGAATAATCATAGAAGTTAGTATTTTTTTTAAAGATTGAATCAATTGAAAGAATGTGGAGAGTATAATAAAATATAAGATAATCAGAATATGATTTTAAGGGGAGGGAGATGCTTGTGGATATTAAAGATATCAATAAAACTCTCTTAGATCAAAAATATATGAACGCTATGAGACCTGTTCTTAGAAAAGGGTATCTGTTCTCTGATATGACTGAAGATTATGTATCACCAATGGAACCTAAGTGCTTTAGTATGGTTACAATTCGTTTCCGTGCGGCCAAGAACAATGTGGATAGCGTTTTTTTAGTACATGAAAATCAAAAGCTTTATATGAGGAAAGAGCGTTCTGATGATTTTTTTGATTATTATAAATATGAAATGCAGTTGGATTCATCGCCAGTAAGGTATTATTTTACAGTATTTAATGGAAAGGTTTCTTGCAATTATGATCAGCGAGGAGCTGGCTTTGAACCTGATCCACAGTATGAATTTGTTTTGGTTCCAGGTTTTTCTACACCAGAGTGGGCAAAGGGGGCAGTGTTTTATCAAATCTATGTGGATCGTTTTTGCAATGGCGATCTGTCCAATGATGTATTAACAAATGAGTATTGTTATATTGGAAATCCAGTAACAAAGATTGCTAATTGGGAACAGTATCCATCTAATATGGATGTTGCCAATTTCTATGGAGGAGATCTACAGGGTGTTTTGGATAAATTAGATTATCTTAAAGATCTTGGGGTGGAAGTTATTTATTTTAACCCATTGTTTGTTTCTCCATCCAACCATAAGTATGATATTCAGGATTATGATTATATAGACCCACATTTTGGGAAGATTGTTCATGATGAGGGAGAGGTATTGCATGAGGGTGATTGCGATAATACCCACGCTACCCGTTATATAGACCGTGTAACCAATCGTGTGAATTTAGAGGCATCCAATGAGTTTTTTGCGTATGTTGTGGAAGAAATCCATAAGCGTGGTATGAAAGTTATTTTGGATGGTGTATTTAATCATTGTGGTTCTTACAATAAGTGGTTAGATCGTGAGAGAATCTATGAGCATGCTCAGGGCTATGATCCAGGAGCCTATATTAGTGAGCATAGTCCTTATCATGACTATTTCAAATTCTATGAACCATGGTCAGATAAATGGCCATACAATGGAAGTTATGATGGCTGGTGGGGGCATGATACATTGCCTAAGCTAAATTATGAGGCATCTCGCCAATTATATGATTATATTATGTATATTGGTCGTAAATGGGTATCTCCACCATATAATGTAGATGGATGGAGACTTGATGTGGCAGCGGATTTAGGTCACAGCCCAGAATTTAATCATCAGTTTTGGAGAGAATTTAGAAAAAATGTAAAACAGGCAAATCCAAATGCAATCATCCTTGCAGAACATTATGGTTCACCAAAAGATTGGTTACAGGGTGATCAATGGGATACTGTTATGAATTATGATGCATTTATGGAGCCAGTAACCTGGTTTTTGACTGGAATGCAAAAACATAGTGATGATTATAGAGAAGATCAGTATGGAAATGCTGAAAATTTTTTTGGCGCTATGACCTATAATGGAAGTTGTTTTACACAGCCATCTTTATTGGTGGCTATGAATGAATTATCAAATCATGATCATTCTCGTTTTTTGACAAGAACCAATAAAAAAGTAGGTCGTTCCAATAATTTAGGACCAGAGGCTGCCAATGAGGGCGTAGATCCGTCGGTCATGCGTCTAGCTGTCTTGATGCAGATGACGTGGCCAGGTGCTCCTACTATTTATTATGGAGATGAGGCAGGTGTTTGTGGATTTACTGATCCGGATAATCGAAGAACTTACCCTTGGGGTAGGGAAGACCAGGATATGATCAATTTCCATCGTGATATGATTGCGATCCACAAAAGGTGTCAGGAACTTAAAACAGGTTCCTGGATTAGGGTTTTATCGGATTATAATGTAATTGCATATGGACGTTTTAATAAGAAAGAAAAATCCTTAATCATCATCAATAACAATGATGATCCAGTAGAAAAGAGTATCAATGCATGGAAGATTGGAATTCCAAAAGAATGTATTATGACCTGTTTGATGAAGACGTCGAAAACCGGGTATAGCATGAAGGCTTCTGAGGAGGTTGTTTTTTCAGGAACACTGTCCATTAGATTAGAAGGAAAGAGTGCTGTGGTACTTAGATATGTAGAATAATAGCCCTGCAAAATATATCATTATTTAGAGCCATGCGTATTTTTCTTTGAAAAATACTTATGTGGCGAACTCGCCACATGATTCTGAATACAAATAAGCGCTTTTAAGCAAGCTTAATCACTTATTTGTATTCAAAATCGCATGGCTCTAAATAATTTACAAAATACAAAAAATCACTATTGCAATTTCCGAATACTTATGCTATAGTATCTTCTTGTCAGGGTTGAGTGATCAATCTGAAATGGGCAGATTCCCGAGTGGCCAAAGGGGACAGACTGTAAATCTGCTGCAATTGCTTCGGTGGTTCGAATCCACCTCTGCCCATTGATTTATGACAATTTTATATTCGCTCGTGTGGCGGAACTGGCAGACGCGCAGGACTTAAAATCCTGTTGTAGTGATACAGTACCGGTTCGATTCCGGTCACGAGCATGTAGGACCTTTGAGAGTGACTCAAGGGTCTTTTTTTGTGCATTTATTGGTTAAAAGTAAATTGTCAGATAACTTATTGAAAAAATAATAATAGTATGATAAAATAAAAAGACGAATAGAATGTCTTTGAGTAAGTAGGTGAGGTTATGAATTTAAAGGAAATAAGAGAGAAGAGATATTCTCCAGAAAATCTTAATAAAACGAGCTTTTATGTTTGTGTTTTGGGAATCATTGCTACAGCTTTGCTTGGAACACTTACAACAGCTTTGGGGAATCATTCTAAGTGGATAGAAATTGGATGTACGATCATGGCTTTATTTTATGGAGCATTACTCGGAATTGTACTATATACAGGTCAGTATCAGATTGGAAAGTTGATTTTGTGCGTGACAGTTAGTGAAGTTTGCATTCCGGTATTTTTCTTTTTGAATGGCGGAATTTATGGCGCATGTACATGCTTTATGGTTATGGCGCTTGTATTTCCATCAATTCTGTTGGAAAAGAAACAATTTGGAATTGTTTTTGGCTTAAGTTTACTCACAACCTTAGGTTTATTCGGGTACGCTTATATGCATCCAAACATCAGCCAGCTTGACAATCCAATTGGAAACAGTATAGCGGTATGTGCAGCGGTTATTGGTGTTTCTGTGATTGTAGGAATTGTTATTCGTTGTCAGTTAAAGGTATACACAGTACAGAGAGATCAGATGGCAGAGTTTGTGCAGACAGAGCATAAGGCAAGAGAGGAAGCCGAGGCTGCAAATATTGCAAAAAATGAGTTTTTATCAAATATGTCTCATGAAATTCGCACACCTATGAATGCCATTGTGGGTATTGCAAACTTACTTAGAGATGAAACTTTGTCACAGACCGGAAGAGAATATTTGGAAACATTGAATGCTTCCAGTGCAAGTTTATTACAGATTATTGATGATCTCTTGGATTATTCCAAAATGAGTGCTGGACAGCTTGAACTGAATCAAAAGGAATATGATGTTGCAGATATGTGTCGTGAAATCTATCAGATGTATGAGTTTAAGACCAAAGATCGTCCGGAGATTGCATTGAAAAAAGATTTTGGAAATAACATTCCAAGTATGTTAATGGGAGATGAATCAAGAATTCGTCAGATCATTATGAATTTAATGAGCAATGCTGTAAAATTCACCGATCAAGGTGTAGTGACATTTAAGGTGGAGTGGCTTAAAAAGACTCCAGAGGCAGGAAGTCTTCGAATTGAAGTGAAAGATACTGGTCGGGGTATTCGTGAAGATGAAAGAAAAATGATCTTTAATGCATTTGAGCAGGTAGATGGAAAAGTGAATCGATCCAAAGGAGGTAGTGGATTGGGACTATCTGTATGTCGAATGCTTTTGGATATGATGGGTGGAACCATCAGTGTAGAAAGTACCTTTGGAGAGGGATCTACATTTGTGGTAATTATTCCACAGCAGGTAACAAACGCATCAATTGCTGTGTTTGAAGAAGAAAAGCCAACACCTGCAAAGGCAAGCAACATCATCAGCTTCCAGGCGCCAAGAGCAAAGGTGCTTGTAGTGGATGATAACAAGGTAAACTTAAAGGTTGCTTCGTCTTTATTAAAACGATACAATATGCAGTCAACTGTTGCAGAGAGTGGGCAGCAGGCAATTAAGCTTTTAGCTAGCAACTCCGATTTTGATATTATTTTAATGGATTATATGATGCCGGAGATGGATGGTATAGAAGCAACAAGAGAAATTAAGAAAAATGGAATCAATATTCCAGTTATTGCATTGACAGCCAATACTATTGATGGAGCAAAAGAGATGTATTTGAATGCAGGAATGGTAGGATATTTACCAAAGCCAATTGATATTCACGAATTGGATGAAATTCTTTCGAAATGGATTCCTCAGGATAAGCAGAATAAAGCATCTTCATAAGAAAAAAGAAATACTATATGAACGAATGACAGCTTTCAAAAAGAAGGGAGCTGTCATTTTTTTTTGCTAAAAAGGGTATATTGTTATAGATGAAAAAAGATTGTTAGAAACTAAAAGATATTATATAATTATCGTAATAATGTAAACAAGATTTAAGGAGGGATTTCATGAAGAAGATTGGTATGTTAACAAGTGGTGGCGATTGTCAGGCGTTAAATGCAGCTATGCGTGGTGTTGTAAAAACACTGGTAAATAGTGATGAACAAGTTGAAATTTATGGATTCTTAGAGGGCTATAGGGGTCTGATCTATGGTAACTATCGTATGTTATCTTCTGGTGATTTTTCAGGAATCCTGACAAAGTGTGGCACCATTCTAGGAAGTTCTAGAACTCCTTTTAAATTGATGAGAGAGCCAGACGAAAATGGTCTTGATAAAGTGGAAGCTATGAAGGCGAACTACAGAAAATTAAAGTTAGATTGCCTAGTGATCTTAGGTGGAAACGGAACTCATAAAACTGCCAATCTGCTTCGGGAAGAGGGGTTAAATGTAGTAACTTTACCAAAGACAATTGATAATGATCTTTGGGGTACAGATATGACTTTTGGATTCCAGAGCGCGGTTGATATTGCAACAGACTGCATTGATTGTATTCATACAACTGCAGAATCTCATGGACGTGTATTTATTGTTGAGGTTATGGGGCATAAAGTTGGTTGGTTAACTTTAAATGCAGGAATTGCAGGCGGAGCAGATATCATTTTGATTCCGGAAATACCTTATGATATTAAGAAGGTTTGCAAAGCAATTGAAAAGAGAGAACAAAGAGGTTCTAAGTTCACAATTCTTGCAGTGGCAGAGGGAGCTATTTCAAAAGAAAAAGCAAAAATGAGTAAGAAAGCATTAAAGGAGTATATGGCTAAAAATCCATATCCAAGTGTTTCCTATGAAGTTGCAGACCAGATTCAGAAGGCAAGTGGACGTGAGGTTCGTGTAACTGTGCCAGGGCATACACAAAGAGGTGGTAGTCCAGATCCATACGATCGTGTGTTTGCAAGTCGTTTGGGTGCAGAGGCAGCTAAACTGATTTTACAGGGTGAATATGGATTTATGGTAGGTTACAAAAACAGAGAGGTTGTGAAGGTCCCGTTAGAGGACGTCGCAGGCAAGTTAAAAATGGTATCACCAGATGCTTCTATTATTCAGGAAGCAAAGATGCTGGGAATCAGCTTTGGTGATTAAAGAAAGTTTGGTAGTTAAAGGGGAGTATTTACATGTCATATACGGCATTATACAGAAAATTTAGGCCAGATACATTTGATAATGTACGTGGTCAGGATCATATTGTGACCACATTAAAAAATCAGATTAAATCAAGTCGTACGGGACATGCATATCTGTTTTGCGGAACAAGAGGAACAGGAAAGACTACAATTGCCAAGATTTTGGCAAAGGCAGTGAATTGTGAGAATCCAGTGGATGGAAATCCATGTGGCATTTGCCCAACCTGTCAAAAAATAGCATCAGGCGGTAGCTTAAATGTTATTGAAATTGACGCTGCATCCAATAACGGTGTTGATAATATTCGTGAGATTATTGATGAAGTATCTTATTCACCGGCAGAGGGTAAGTATAAGGTTTATATCATTGATGAAGTTCATATGTTATCAACAGGAGCTTTTAATGCACTATTAAAGACCTTAGAGGAACCACCTTCCTATGTCATTTTTATATTGGCAACAACGGAGGTTCATAAGATTCCAATTACCATCATGAGTCGATGCCAGAGGTATGATTTTCGAAGAATTGATATTGAGACTATTGCAGGACATTTGCAAGTTTTGATGGATAAGGAACAGGTTGAAACAGAGGAGAGAGCTCTTAAGTATATAGCAAGAGCTGCAGATGGATCATTACGAGATGCATTATCTTTGTTAGACCAGTGTATTGCATTTCACTTTGGAAAACCATTGACTTATGACAGAGTTTTGGATGTACTTGGTGCGGTTGATACAGAAGTTTATTCAAAACTTCTTCGTCACATTGTGCAAAAGGATGTCACAGGCTGCATTTCTTTGTTGGAAGAAATTGTAACAAGAGGACGTGAATTGACACAGTTTGTAAATGATTTTACCTGGTATTTGAGAAATCTTTTGCTTGCGTCAACTTCAGATTCTTTAGAGGATGCTATTGATATGTCTAGTGATAATCTGGCCAGATTAAAGGAGGAAACAACCCTTCTCCCACCAGAGGCTATCATTCGATATATTCGCATTTTTTCAGAATTGTCCGGACAGATTAGATACTCTCCACAAAAGAGAATCATGATAGAAATTGCTCTGATCAAATTATGCTGTCCACAAATGGAAAGTGATCAGGATTCTATTTTGGATAGAGTACGAAATGTGGAGGAAAAGATAGAAAAGGGTGTTGTGGCGGTAGCTCCTGCTATAGGTAGCAGTGTTTCTGCACCTGCCAAAATTGATACAGGAGAAAGAATTCCTTTGCCAAAGGCAGTGCCAGAGGATATTGAAGCCGTGGTTCGTGATTGGCAGGTAGTTGTAGGAGATTCAAAACCTCCTCTAAAAAACTATATCAAAGGAGCTCGTTTAAGCCTTGCGGCAGATAACAGCCTTATGGTAGTATTAGAAGATGGTATGGCGTCAGATTACTTTTTATTGGAACCTGGTGGAGAAGAACACCGAAAGAATTTAGAAATGCTGATTGCTAATATTGTTCAAAAGGAAGTACCTGTTACTTTTGAAAGAATTGCACAGGATAAAATGTTTGAAAATCATTATGTTGATCTATCACAGGTGATCAATATGGAGATTGAGGAAGAGTAAGGAGGATTGAAAAATGGCAAAAGGTAGAGGTGGATTTCCAGGCGGAGGAATGCCAGGAAATATGAATAATTTAATGAAGCAGGCACAGAGAATGCAGCGTCAGATGGAAGAGAGCCAGAAGGAAATGGAAACAAAAGAATTTTCTGCAAATGCTGGTGGTGGTGCAGTATCTGTAACAGTTACTGGTTCAAGAGAAGTGAAAAAGGTAACTATTTCACCAGATGCAGTTGATCCAGATGATGTAGAAATGTTGGAGGATATGATCGTTGCAGCTACAAATGAAGCTCTTCGACAGGTTGATGAAGCCAATGCAGCTATGATGAATAAGATGACAGGTGGCCTTGGCGGATTGGGCGGAGGTTTTCCATTCTAATGGATTTATATAGTGGTTATATCAATAAATTGGTGGAAGAATTATCCAGTTTGCCCGGAATTGGTGCAAAATCTGCACAGCGTCTAGCTTTTCATATTATCAATATGCCACAGGATAGAGTTGAAAGAATTGCGAATACCATGGTGGAGGCAAGACAGAAGATTCGATACTGTAAAAGTTGTTATACGCTGACAGATGCGGAATATTGTCCAATTTGTTCTAATGAAAATCGTAATCATCGTATTATTATGGTGGTTGAAAATTCAAGAGATCTGGCAGCTTATGAAAAAACTGAAAAATATGCAGGGGTGTACCATGTGCTTCATGGAGCAATTTCACCAATGCTTGGAATAGGCCCCAATGATATTAAACTGAACGAACTAATTAAACGACTTCAAACAGATGTGGATGAAGTGATCATTGCGACTAATTCAAGTCTTGAAGGGGAAACAACTGCGATGTATATCAGTAAGCTTGTAAAGCCAACAGGAATCAAAGTAACTCGAATTGCCAGTGGTGTTCCAGTTGGTGGTGATTTGGAGAACACAGATGAGGTTACTTTATTGCGTGCATTAGAGGGAAGAATCGAATTATAAATATTAAAAAGGTGGTTTGTAAAAAATGGGTATTGTTGTAACAGAATTTGGAACATCAAAAGGTGGAAAAAAAGTATTTTTGTATTCTTTGGAGAATAAGAGTGGAATGCAGCTTGTATTAACTAATATTGGTGCTGCAATCAATAAGATCATTGTACCAGATAGAAATGGAGTAATGGCCGATGTGGTAACTGGATTTGATACAGTTGAAGGGTATGAACGCAATCCAGGTTTCTACGGAGCTGTGATTGGGCCATATGCCAACAGAACCAAGGGTGCACAGTTTACAATTGATGGAGTGACATATAAACTTGTTGCCAACGAGAATGGATGTAATAATCTTCATTGTGATTATGAGATTGGAATTCATAAAAAGGTTTGGGATGCATCAGTAGATGAAGCGTCTAACAGTGTTACTTTTACAGTAGAATGTACTGATGGTGAAATGGGATTCCCAGGAAACAAAGTATTTTCTGTAACATATACATTGACAGAGGACAACATTGTAAGATTGCATTACCATGCGACAACTGACAAAAAGTGTCCTATTAACCTGACAAATCATGCATACTTCAATCTTTCAGGGGATCATTCAGGAAAGATTTTAGATACAATGCTTACAATTAATGCAAACCAAATTATCCCTACTGATAATATGAGCATTCCAACAGGTGAGTTTATGGATGTTACAGGCACTCCATTTGATTTTAGAACAGAGAAAAAGATTGGTGATGACATTGCAAAGGATCATCAGCAATTGATTTATGGTGGCGGATATGATCATTGCTATGTAGTAAATGGAGAGGAAGGAATCTTTAGATTTGCTGCAAAGGCAAGAGACGAAAAGTCTGGAAGATATATGGATACCTTTACAGATCAGATTGGTTTACAGTTGTATACAGGAAACTTTATGGAAAATCCGGAAGGAAAGAATGGTAAAGGATATGAAAAAAGAGATGGCTTTTGTTTAGAGTCTCACATGTTTCCTAATGCTGTAAATGAAGATAAATTTCCAGATGTAATCTACGGACCTGGAAAGGATTATGATACCACCACAGAGTACCGTTTTGGAACTTTTTAAAAAGAAGGTATTGTAGCAAATGGCAGAAATCCGAAGTTTTGAACGTAATTCGTTACGAGATGCAAAATTGAATCATGATAAGATGGATTATAATTCCAAAATCACGAAGCATAAGTGGATGGTTTTTTTCCGAAATCTTGCCATTATTTTGATTATACTAGCAATCATATTAATCTGTGTTCATCAGTGGAAAACTAGAGTGTATTCTGGTTATGAAGTGGTCTCTAAAAAGGACCATGCATGGATCAATGGGACAACTGTGTTGGAATTTGATGGTAATATTTTAACCTATAGTAAGGATGGTGTAAGCTGCACGGATCAATCAGGCAATGTATTGTGGAACCAAACTTATGAAATGCAGACACCGATGGTTTCTATATGTGAGGATAAAGTCGCAATAGGAGATTATAATGGAAGAATCATTTATGTATGCAGTACCACTAAAATATTAGGTACTATTTCAACAAACCTTCCAATACGAGGATTTAGCGTGTCGGCAGATGGTATTGTTGCAGCGATATTGGAGGATTCGGATATTACTTGGATCAATGTGTTTACAGTAGATGGTAATGTTCCGGTTACTGCAAAAACACAGATGAAGAATTCAGGCTATCCGTTGCAGATTGATTTTTCACCAAACAGTGATATGTTTGCTGTTTCTTATCTATATATAGATAATGGAAAAGCAACAACTAGGGTCGCATTTTATAATTTTGGCGATGTAGGACAGAATTATCCGGATAAACTTGTGAGTGCTTATGAGTATCAAGATTTGATTGTTCCTGAAATTCGATTTTTGTCCAACAATGCATGTGTTGCCATTGGGGATAAGAGAATCATGTTTTATGAGGGAAATCAGATCCCAAAGAGTACCAACGAGTTGATTCAGACGGAACAGATTCAAAAGGTTTTTGAAAGTCGGTCGTATATAGGATTGGTCTATTTGAATGACGATCCAGAAAATAGATTTCGTATGGATGTTTATGATGCGAAAGGAAAAATGACGACACAGATTTTTTATGATTTCGAATGTCAGAATTTTTTAATCAGTAACGATTGGATTATTGTATATAATGAAGAAGAGTGTAGAATGATGACGGTGAATGGGGAAATGAAGCTTAACACCACTTTTTCGGAAAGCGTACATTTGATTCTTCCTTCCTCCTATAACTATAAGTATTCATTTTTGACCTCTGATGCGATTGAGAAGGTCGAATTGAAGTAAAAAAACGGATATTGATTAGAATGATGTAAAAAGCTGGTAGCAAATATGATTTGTTACCAGCTTTTTACGTGCGCCATGTAGCATATGTTGCTAAAGTTTGGCACGTGATGAATGGAATAAAATAGGAGATTCTGAGAGATTTATGTAAAAAATGGAAGAATATGCGTTATGTAATCTAACGAGTTAGAAAATGTGTCAATTTTAGATACAAATTCTGAATATAAAAAATATGGAAAATAGCATTGACATTCCTAGGTATGGATGATATTATAATACTCGCGTCAGGGAAAGAAAGCGAATTGAAAGAACAAAATAAAAAATTCAAATTTCTTCTTGACAAGACACAATTGAATCTGATATGATAAACGGGTCGCTGTTGAACAGCAGACAAGACTTGAGTATCAGGTCGAAAATGAACCTTGAAAAATGAACAGCAATGCAACCCTGAAAATTCATGAGCGTTTCTAAAGTCTCTGCTTTGGAAA
>JAZQQB010000009.1:0-88339 GCA_045628865.1 Lachnospiraceae bacterium
AAAAATGTCCCTTTAACAGGGACGATCAGTGAATATGGTGCGGTTGGGGCCTTTAATTTCGTGGGCCCTTTGAGGGCCAAGCCGGTAACCGAGCCTTACAGGCTCAGAGCAAACCACCAGCTGTCGCTGGTGGTCATGATTTTTCATATAATCTCTTTAGAAAATCTGAGACAAAGCATTGACAGCGTCATGATCAATCACAGTTTCATAATGCTCTTCTAAAAATGCCACAGAAGCACAACCTGTTTTTTCAAGATAGCCATATTCAGATAAAGTATTACAAACCTTATTGAATTCGTTTGGTGTATGATGATCTCTGTAAACAACAAGCATATATCTTCCTGTATTGGTATTTTTGTATAATGCGTTGGATCCTTTGTAGTATTTACATAATACACTAGAAACACGTGTTAAATCGTTTAAGGTGTAGAAAGAAAAAATCTTGGAAATGTTTCCAGAGGCCTCTTTCAATGGTTTGGCAGATACTTCTTTAACATCTGTGTTAGCCGTATCATCCTGGCTTTTTTTTGCTCCCTCATGAAGTTTTCTGAATAAATCCAATACTTCATCAGAAGAATCACTTTCATCTGTGAGAGTATTACCGATTTCTTCTACATCATCATATTCCTCATCATCTATATCATCCTCATCAGACACATTTGGTGCAAAGTTAGAAAAACGAGTGTCCAATTCTTCAGGATCTTCAACCTTTGTAATAATCAGTACAATACAGTCAGAATTAAGAGGAATTGCTTCAATCATGAGTGGTATATCATCTGCTTCGAAACCAAACTGGTAAGCAGCCTGTTGCATCATATCGCGAAAAAGAGATTTCGCTTTTTCTGTACCATATGCCAATTCGCTGATTTTTAGTTCACGATCAGCCAGGTCATTTTTAGTTAAGGTGCAACGAATCTGATGGTCATTTACTTTTTCTATTTTCATGAAATCACATCCTTACTGTATAAGATATCAAAATGAGGATAAAATGTTCATCATACAATAACAATCCTATTCTCATTATCAATTATCTTATACTGAATATAAGTTTGAGTCAATGGACAAAAACCTGGAAATTAAATATTTTAGAAAAAAATTATAAAAAGGTATTGCAATTTACATTAAATGAAACTATAATACCGAACCATAGACGCTGGAACAATCGTTATCAGGATTGGAGGATTGTACAGGCGGCCACAATTTGAGTAGTATAACAGAAATATTTCTTTATTTCTTAAATTTCAATACTCTTAGATCCTATGGATCTGTCTTACAAGTATATGAACTTGTATCCCTTTTTATTTCACCATTTTTTTCAAGTATTATAAAGCAGGTGTTAATATTTGGTTGTCTTTTGATAGGTTTCAGAGTCCACTATGGCTATATCTATGTATCGTCATTTTTCTTACAAAAAAGAATAGGCAAATTGAAAAAAATACAATATATCACAAAAAATGTTTTTTAAGCCATGATTTGCAATGTCATTCTAAAAATACGGCGCCCCAAAACTGATAGGAAGAATGACAGACTGTCTGGACAAAAAGCGGGAAATTCTACGATTTTGTCAAAAAATAAAATAAGAGAATGACGGTATAGGAATAGTCTGTTATAATAGAAGAATCGTAACAAAAAATATAGGGTTATGTAGGAAAAAAGTAAACTCTACGTAGGAGGAGCATAAGTTGAAGAATGTATTAAAAAGAACAATTCCAGTGTTTGTTGCGCTGATTCTCATTGCTGTGATTAGTGCGATCTATATCGTGCCACAGCTTTATGAAAAATATTCATACTCGAAAGAGAGATATGATTTAAGTGATTACTATCAGATTTTTTATAATGATGATGTACCAATTATTTTACAGTCAGAAATATTACATATAAACGCAAAAGCGAAATATGATACATATTATTTTGATTATGAAACTGTGAAATCATACTTCACAGACAGATTCTATATTAATAAGGAAGAAAATTATATTTGCTTTACATTACCTGACAGATTAGTGAAGGCTGAACTGGGTGAGGAAGTAAATGTTTATTATAATGGTGAGGAGACAATTAGTACTCCATATCCTATTGCATTTAGTTATAATGATATTACGTATATTGCAGTCGATTTTGTAAAAATGTTTACAAATTTCTCATACGAAATATTCGAGGGTCCTACTCGTATGCAGGTATATACAGAGTGGACAGATATGACTGCCTCCAATTTGGAAAAGGATGATTATGTAAGATTTCGTGGAGGACCAAAGAGTGAGATTCTTACAAAGGTTTCTAAGGGAGATATGGTATTCATCTTAGAGGAATTCGAAAATTGGGTTCAGGTTCAGACGATGGATGGTTATATTGGCTATATTGAAAAAAAAGTACTTGGAAACCGTTATACATATACACAGGAACCAGTCACAGAGGTTGCGTTTGATTATACAGGAAATGTTTTCCCTGCAAAGATCAATATGGCATTTCAGCAGATTTTTGCTGAAAATGATGGAGGTATTGTAAATAGTGGTCTCGCCAATACACAGGGAGTTAATGTCATTGCACCAACATGGTTTAGATTGAAGGATGTTGGAGGTTCTTTTCAGAGTCTTGCAAATCAAAACTATGTTTCTACAGCACATGATAAGGGAGTCCAAGTATGGGCTGTGTTGACAGATGTTGATGAAGTTAGTGATGTTGTTGATGAATACACGTTGTTCTCTACAACAGAATACAGAAAAAATTTAATCACAGGGCTGATTGATAAAATGTTGGAGTATCATATTGATGGAATTAATGTGGATTTAGAGAAAATTGATTCAGCTACAGGTCCACATTATGTACAGTTTTTAAGAGAACTTTCCATCCAGACAAGAGCACATGGATTATACCTGTCAGTAGATAATTATGTACCTACAGCATCTACGTCATATTATAATAGGAAAGAACAGGGAATCGTTTGTGACTATGTTGTCATTATGGGATATGATGAACATTGGTCTGGTGGAGGAGAAGCAGGTAGCGTTGCATCGTTACCATATGTATCAGATGGTATTGCCAATACCATGAAAAATGTGCCAGCAGAAAAGATTATCAATGCCATTCCTTTCTATACACGAATCTGGTGTACAGATGGTGGAACAGTAACAAATGAAACAGTTGGAATGCAAATGTCCTTTGACTGGGTTACGAATCATGGTTTAACCAAAGAGTGGGATGATGCAACCGGTCAGAACTATGCAACCTACACAGAGGGCAGTAAGACTTATGAAGTATGGATCGAGGATGCTGAGTCGATTGACGCGAAGTTAGGTGTTATGCAGACATATGAAATAGCAGGCGTAGCTGAGTGGAAACTTGGATTTGAAACTGCTGATGTATGGGACAAAATTTCAGCATACGTACAATAGAATAGAAAAAATTGTTTAATTGTGAAAAGAACTGATTCAAAAGAAATCAGTTCTTTTTTTTATGAAATCCCATATAAAAATATTAAGAGAATCATTAGGTGGAAACAAATGAATCAGATTGAGAAAAAAATGAAACAGCTCCAAAAACCAACAGGGAAAAGAATTACATCCTTTGGATTTTTGGTGATTACAGGAATAGTTCTATTGGTATTTTTTGGATTGGGAAGAGGAATAGCATATTTTATCGCAAAAGAGGACTGTATGAAACCGGAGAGAGAAGAAACGTTAGAAGAAGTAAATGAAACAGAATCGATGTTGTTGGATTCTGCTGGAAATCAAGTTTGTATTGTGGTAGATGCAGGACATGGGGGAAAGGATCCAGGAAAAGTTGGAGATAATAATGTGTTAGAAAAGGATATTAATCTGTCGATTGCTACAAAACTTTCTGAACGTTTACAGGAACTTGGAATTCACATAATAATGACAAGAACCAGCAATGATGCGTTATGTTCAGATACAGATAAAAATCAAAAAATAACCGATTTGAACAATCGGATAAAACTTATTGAGGAAAGTTCTCCCACTTTTGTTGTTAGTATCCATCAAAATAGCTATACGGATGGTAGTGTCAAGGGCGCGCAGGTTTTTTATCTGGCAGCTGATTCGGAAGGTAAGAAATTGGCGTCTTTCATCCAGAATTCATTAAATAAAGAAATAGAGTTTGAAAAGCCACGTGAGATCAAGGGGAATGGTTCCTACTATCTATTGAAGAAAGCACCAGCAGTAACTGCAATTGTAGAATGTGGTTTTTTGTCTAATAAAGAGGAGTGCCAGCTTTTGACTGAAGATTCCTATCAGGAAAAAATAGTAGAGGCAATTACAAAAGGTATATTAGAGTATTTAGGAGGATTTACGGAGTAAAATACATATATCTTTGCATAAATGTTTCTTTGTGCTATAATTTAATAAATTGAAAAGTCTGAAAATAGCAGACAAGGAAGGGCGCAAAGTAAATGCAGACAAAAGTAATCAAAGTATCAGAAGAATCTTTTGAGGGTGAAGATTTACTTGAAGCTGGGGAGATTATAAAAAATGGAGGGCTAGTTGCTTTTCCAACAGAAACTGTCTACGGTCTGGGAGGAGATGCACTCAATGCAAAATCAAGTGCAAAGATTTATCATGCCAAGGGAAGACCGAGTGATAATCCACTCATTGTGCATATTGCAGAGTGGGAGGATATTTATAAAATAACAACAAAGGTACCAGAAAGTGGAATGAAGCTTGCGAAAGCATTTTGGCCTGGGCCTTTGACGATGATCTTTGAAAAAAATGACCAGGTACCTTTTGAAACAACAGGGGGCCTGAATACGGTTGCAGTCCGAATGCCTTCTCATAAAGTAGCCAGGGAGTTTATTCGTGCCGCAGGTGGATTTGTGGCTGCACCAAGTGCGAATATATCAGGAAGACCAAGTCCTACCTTGGCGAAATATGTTATTGAGGATATGGACGGTAGAATAGAAATGATCATTGATGGTGGAGAAATCGGTATTGGATTAGAATCAACAATTGTTGATTTGACAGTAAATCCACCAATGATCTTACGACCGGGTTTTGTTACAGCAGAAATGGTGAAAAAAGTGCTTGGGGATGTGCAATGTGATGTTACTATGATGGAAGTAAAAAAGGATGTTGCACCAAAGGCACCAGGAATGAAATATCGACATTATGCACCTAAGGGTGACCTTTGTATTGTGACAGGGGAGTACCCAAAGGTAATAGACTACATCAATACGCAGGTTCAATTAGCAAAGGCGGAAGGTAAAAGAACTGGCGTGATTGCAACTTCAGAAACAGAAAAGTTTTACCATGCAGATATTGTGAAAAATGTGGGAAGCAGAGCAGATGAGGAGACAATTGCTAAGGGCCTGTATCGAGTTCTTCGTGAGTTTGATGATGAAGATGTAGAAGTAATGTTTACAGAGAGCTTTGATACTTGCGGAATGGGACAGGCAATCATGAATCGTCTGTTGAAGGCAGCAGGTCATAAAGTAATACATGTATAAAACTTAGAGAGGAAGAAAAGGAAATGATAGCAATTGGATGTGATCACGGCGGATTTGATTTAAAACAGGAGGTTATGGAACACCTGAAATCAAAGGGTTATGAAGTAAAGGATTGTGGTTGTTTTGATAAATCATCTTGCGATTATCCAGAATTTGGACATGCTGTAGGAAAGGCAGTAGCATCAAAGGAATGTGAAAAAGGAATCGTTATTTGTACAACAGGAATTGGAATCTCAATTTCGGCAAATAAGATCAAGGGAGTTAGAGCAGCATTATGTTCTGAACCATTATCAGCAAAAATGACAAGGCTTCATAATGATGCAAATGTATTGGCACTTGGTGCAGCGATGATTGGAAAAAATCTTGCACTGGAAATTGTAGATACATTCTTAACAACAGAGTTTAGCGCAGAAGAACGTCATCAGAGAAGAATTGACAAAATTGAAGAATTTTAATACTTTTTGAGAAAAGGAAATAGATTTAGTAGGAGGATAAATAAATGGCAAAAGTAGTTGTATTAGATCATCCATTATTACAGCATAAGATTGGTTATATTCGTAGAAAGGATGTTGGAACAAAGGATTTCAGACAGGTGATTGGAGAAATTGCTATGTTAGAAACCTATGAGGCAACTAGAGATTTAGAACTTTCAGATGTTGAAATCGATACACCAATTTGCCATGCAAAAGTGAAAGAACTTGCTGGAAAGAAGATGGCTATTATACCAATCCTGCGAGCAGGATTGGGAATGGTGGATGGTGTGTTACAGTTGATTCCAGCTGCAAAAGTTGGCCATATTGGATTATACAGAGATCCAGAAACTTTAGCACCAGTTGAGTATTATTGTAAGCTCCCTGCAGATTGTGCAGAGAGAGAGGTATTTGTAGTAGATCCAATGCTTGCAACAGGTGGCTCTAGTGTTGCAGCAATTCAGATGTTAAAGGATAAGGGATGTAAAAATATCCATTTTATGTGTATCATTGCCGCTCCAGAGGGTGTTGAAAAAATGAAAGAAGCACATCCAGATGTAGATATCTATATTGGAGCATTGGATGAAAAGCTGAATGAGCATGGATATATTGTACCAGGTCTTGGTGATGCAGGAGATCGAATTTTTGGTACAAAGTAATTGTTCCTAATAAATGATTGGATTTCAAACGAAAGATGGAGGGGGAGATTTGAAAAACCAAAATTATATTTCCTGGGATGAGTATTTTATGGGAGTTTCCAAAATGGCAGGTATGAGATCGAAAGATCCGAATACACAGGTGGGGGCTTGTATTGTTAGTGAGGATAACAAAATCTTGTCCATGGGATACAATGGGTTACCTTTGGGGTGTTCTGATGATGAGTTCCCGTGGGACAGAGAAGGAGAAGAGCTGGATACCAAGTATCCATATGTAACGCATAGTGAATTAAATGCAATTTTAAATTATCGGGGCGGTAGCCTTTCGGGCGCAAAGTTGTATGTAACATTATTTCCGTGTAATGAGTGTGCAAAAGCAATCATTCAGGCAGGAATTAGAACTGTAATCTATGACTCCAATAAATATGATGGAACAAATTCCATCATTGCTTCAAAAAGAATGTTTGATGCTGCTGGAGTAAAATATATACAGTATAAACGCAGTAATCGTAAGATTGAACTGGAATTGTAGTTTAGGGAGAGTATTCATATTTTATTCTGAAGGGAACGAAAGGAAACAATATGATTACAAAGAAAAGACTATTTAGAGTAGTGGCTTTGGGGGTATTGATAGGACTTTGTTTACAAGGTTCCACAGCTGTATACGCGGGTAAATCTACCCAGGAACAGATCAATGAAAAGGAGCAGGAGAAGCAGCAAACAGAGGCTGAACTTGCTCAGACACAAAATGAATTGGATGGCTTGCGAGATACTCAGGGTGGTTTGAAGGTAGAATTGAACACGCTGAATGATAATCTTGCGCAGGTAAGTAGTGATTTAGAACAGCTGGAATTGGATATCAGTGTCAAGGAATCAGAGATATTACAGACAGAGCTTGAATTAGAATACGCAGTTTCTGTGGAGAAAGCCCAGTATGAATCTATGAAAGAGCGAATCAAATTTATGTATGAATGTGGGAATTCTTTGTATTTTGAGATGCTCTTGTCAGCAGAAAGTTATGGAGATTTTCTTAATAAGGCGGACTATATTGAGCAACTTTCAGCCTATGATAGAAATCAATTGATGGCTTACACAGCAAGTAGAACTGCTACTGAAGAAAAAAGAAATCAGCTTTTTCAGGAACAGTCTGAATTGCAGGTCCTTAAGACTGAGGTTGAAGAGAAGAAAGCAAATGTGGAAAGTATGGTTAATTCTACTTCTAATTCCATTGCCAATTATGCAGATCAGATTTCTGATATGGAACAAGAGGCTCTGGCATATGAAGCGCAGATAGAGCAGCAGGATAAGGATTTAGTTGCATTATATAAAAAACTGGAAGAAGAAATTGCTCTTTCGAAACTGGCTTCCCAATCAGCAAAACGTGATATATCAGAGGTACATTTTGATGAAGGTGACAGATATTTGCTGGCAAATCTAATTTACTGTGAAGCTGGTGGAGAACCGTATGAAGGACAGGTTGCTGTTGGTGCAGTTGTAATAAACAGGGTGCTTAGCTCTGTTTATCCGGATACCATAGTTGGTGTTATCTATCAAAGTGGTCAGTTTTCACCAGTAGGAAGTGGAAGACTTGCCCTTGCCCTTGCTTCTGATAAAGCAACAGCCAAGTGTTATCAGGCGGCAGATGAAGCTATGAGTGGAATTACCAATGTGGGAGACTGTGTATATTTCAGAACTCCGATAGAGGGATTGACAGGAATTAGTATTGGTGGACATATTTTCTATTAGGATGACATCTTTTTATTGTAGAATAAATGGACATAAGAAAAACGATTTAAAACAGAACTGTTTTAAATTGTTTTTTTGTAGTAAAAGAAACGAAAATATGTTACGATATATATGTTTAATTGTATAAATTTATAGAATTTCCCATGGACTTGGAATTTTATCCAAAAGGGACTGCAAATCCATAAACGTTTGATCGTAAATAGTTTTAAGAAGGAAATTTAAGCTGTTTAGTGATTGCAACAAGAGTTGTTCAGAAATCAGATTCTGAGCCCTTGCTTCAGACAACTCATCTAAATCAACTACCTTGTAGCTTCCATCCGGATAAATCAAGACATCAGCAAGAAGATCAATTGTATAGAGGGAATTCTCTTCCTTGTTTTCTTCGAAGGTCATAATATCACAATACCAACAGATCAGATTCTTATCGTGGTCATAGAATTTGCTGATTTTAAGTCCCTCATGAAAAAGAAATAAAGATGTGCCAAAAGCAAGATCTCTTTTGGGTTTAATGCTTTTCCAGCTGGTGATCATATAGTCATTGTTTTTCTCATGAATATAATCACTTGTAAGTTTTAGACATTCATCTGGGATGAAACGTCTTCGGTAAAGAGTAAGCTCCTGCATAGAATTCCTCCGTATGATTCGTTTCATTTATAGTACTATTTTCGGAAATAAAAGTCAATATTTAGATTTTTATAGACAATTCGCGTGAATTGCGTGTATAATTATAGAGTATAGGTAAAAAGTATGCATAAAATCATCATGAAATATTTATCGTTGTTCACTCAGTTTTTTTTGTTCATGATTGTTCCAATTGCAGGTTGTTCTGCACTAGGATGGTATATTGACAAAAAGATGGGAACCTCCTTTTGGATCATCATATTGTTTTTTATAGGTGCTATTTCAGGATTTACTAATATTTATAAATTAGCCATGAAGATGACAAATGATCCCAAAAATCCAAAGAAATAAGAGGATGGACATGAATAGATTTAGAATTGAAGATGATACTAATACACTAAAGGAAGTGTGGTTGGGTATCATAATATATGGATGCATTTGTGAATTTGCAGGTGTGTTTTTTGTCAAGGCCAAGCTATTCTATAGTTTAGGTATTGTAGCAGGAACCATAACAGCACTTGTTTATATTTATCACATGCTTTGGACGTTGGAACAAAGCATCGACCAGGGTGAGGATTTTGCAACCAGATATATGCGGAAACATAATGTGATTCGTTATATGGTATTGGTGGTATTGATGCTAGTATTTGTATATACCAAGTTGTTGAATCCGTTGAGCTGGTTTTTGGGACTTATGGGCGTAAAGGCAGCAGCTTATCTGCAGCCGTTTACACATAAATTTCTGCTTGGAAGGGAAGGTAGATTACAGGAGAAGCTGAAAGAGGAACAGTTCTTAAAGGAATATGAGGAAAAAGTTGCCCTAGAAGGCTATCCTGATGATGAAGATGAGGAGGATGAAGAATTTTTTTTCAAGGAAAAATAAAGGAATCTTATATGGATAATTAAATATAGTAGAAATAAGGAGGTGAAAACATGAGATTCGTAGCTTTTGCTTCTTCGGATGAAATGCCATTTATGATCAAAAAAGTATTTTCTTACAATTGCTTTGGACATGATGTATGGATTACAACATCCCATATTTGCTTACTGATTGTAGTAGTGTTGCTGATGGCTTTTTGCATTTTTGGTGGAAGAGCTGTTACACGGGCTGCAACAAGTAAAAACAGTGTACCAAAAGGATTTGCTAATGCAGTAGAGATGATTGTTGAAATGCTTGATAACATGATCAAGGGGACTATGGGGAAGCATGCACCGGTTTTTGCTAATTATATAGGAACCATTTTTATGTTCATATTTATTAGTAATATTTCTGGTTTACTTGGTTTAAGACCACCAACAGCAGATTATGGTGTAACTTTACCACTAGGTATTCTGACATTCTGTATGATCCATTTTGTGCAGTTTAAGCATCAGAAGCCGAAGGCGATTTGGACAGATTTCTGTTCACCATTGCCACCGTGGTTACCAATTTGGTTGCCAATCAACTTGATCAGTGAACTTGCAGTACCAATTTCATTGTCATTGCGTTTGTTTGCGAATGTTTTATCTGGAACCATTATGATGGCTCTTATCTACACATTGCTTGGCAAAATCGCAATCATTTGGCCAGGTGCATTACATGCATATTTTGATATTTTCTCGGGAGCAATCCAGACGTATGTATTCTGTATGTTAACAATGACATATATTACAAACGCTTATGCAGATGAGGAATAAATAAGAAAGAAAAATCCCAAAGAGGGAATGTTTTATAAGGAGGACTTATATATGGAATTTAATGAAGCTTTTATTAGAGGTTGTTCAGCAATCGGTGCAGGTTTAGCGGTTATCGCCGGTATCGGACCTGGTATTGGACAGGGTGTTGCAGCAGGACATGCTGCAGCAGCAGTAGGAAGAAATCCAGGGGCTAAATCAAGTGTAACTTCTACTATGTTATTAGGACAGGCAGTTGCCGAAACAACAGGTTTGTATGGTTTGTTAGTTGCTATGCTTCTGTTATTCGTTAAACCATTAAGTATTTCTAAATAAGAATGAGGCAAAGAAACTAGAAAGGAGGTAGACGCGTGACTATTGCTTATGTAGGCGCAGCGTTTGCTGAAGCAGATACAAGATTATTCGATCTGGATTTTCAGCTCCTTCATGATTCTGTCCTCACCATCATTGCAGTCATGGCTTTGTTCTTTGTGGCATCTCATTTCCTGTTTAACCCAGTTAGAAAGGTGTTACAGGATCGTTCAGAGAAAATTCAGAACGATATCAATGCGGCAGCAGTTGATAAAGCAGAAGCGCAGAAGAGCCGTGCAGAGTATGAGCTCAGACTAAAGGAAGCAGACAAAGAAACGGAAGTCATCTTAAGTGAGGCAAGAAAGAAAGCACTTGCTAATGAAGCGAAGATTGTGGCAGAAGCAAAAGAGGATGCGGCACGTATCATCGAGCATGCTAACAAAGAAGCAGAACTTGAAAAGCAGAAGGTTGCAGATGAAGTAAAGCAGGAAATAATTTCTGTAGCTACATTAATGGCTGGAAAGGTTGTTTCTGCGAACCTAACAAAGGATGATCAGGAAAAATTAATCCAGGAAACCTTGAATGAAATAGGGGATGAAACATGGCTAAGCTAGTAACAAAAACTTACGGAAAAGCTTTGCTTGACCTGGCAGTAGAAGAGAACAAGGTGGATGAGCTTTATGAAGAAGCAAAAGCACTTCTAACTGTTGTTTTGAATAATCCAGATTTGAAATTGTTGATGACACATCCTAAGATTTCAGAACAGGAAAAGTTAGAATCATTAAATGCGATTTTCGGTGGGCGTATTTCTAATGAGATGCTTGGATTTTTAAAGATTCTCATTGAGAAAGAACGATTCAAAGAAATAGATGGTGTACTAAACTTTTTCCTGGATGAAGTGAAAGAAATCAAAGGAATAGGAGTTGCGAAGGTTATCTCAGCTGTTCCATTAAATGTGGTGGAACAAAAGAGAATAGAAGAAAAACTTTTGGTAACTACCAAATATCAAAGTGTAGAAATCGACTATGAAGTGGATGAGGCTTTGATTGGCGGAATGATCATTCGAATGAAAGATCGAGTCATTGACGGAAGTGTTCAAACAAAGATTTCCGAAATGAAAAAGCAATTAATGAAAATTCAGTTATAAGAAAAAGAAGAAAGGCGTAGAGATCCATGAATTTAAGACCGGAAGAAATCAGTTCTGTTATTAAGGATCAGATCAAAAGATACGCTGCAGACCTTGAAGTTTCAGATGTAGGTACTGTTATTCAGGTTGCAGATGGTATCGCCCGTGTACACGGTTTGGAAAACGCTATGCAGGGTGAGCTTTTAGAGTTCCCGGGAGAAGTATATGGTATGGTACTGAACCTAGAAGAGGACAATGTAGGTGTTGTACTTTTAGGAAGTCAGAGAAATATCAACGAGGGGGACATTGTAAAAACCACCGGACGAGTTGTTGAGGTACCTGTAGGCGACGCCATGATTGGCCGAGTTGTCAATGCATTAGGACAGCCAATCGATGGAAAAGGTCCTATCGTAACAGATAAATATCGTAAAATTGAACGAGTTGCAAGTGGTGTTATCACACGTAAATCAGTAGATACTCCTTTACAGACAGGTATCAAGGCGATAGATGCCATGGTTCCAATTGGTAGAGGACAGCGAGAATTGATCATTGGTGACAGACAGACTGGTAAAACAGCTATCGCAATTGATACAATTATCAACCAGAAAGGCCAGAACGTAAAATGTATTTACGTAGCTATTGGTCAGAAAGCTTCTACTGTTGCAACAATCGTAAAGACATTAGAAGAATATGATGCAATGAGTTATACAACAATCGTAGCTTCAACAGCCAGTGAGTTGGCCCCACTTCAGTATATTGCACCATACGCAGGATGTGCCATTGGTGAAGAGTGGATGGATAAAGGTCAGGATGTACTTATTGTATATGACGATTTAAGTAAGCATGCTGCTGCATACCGTACACTTTCCTTACTGCTGAAGAGACCACCAGGACGAGAAGCTTATCCAGGTGACGTTTTTTATTTGCATTCAAGATTATTAGAAAGAGCTGCCAGAATGGCACCAGAATATGGTGGAGGTTCATTAACAGCCCTTCCAATCATTGAAACACAGGCAGGTGACGTTTCTGCTTATATTCCAACAAACGTTATTTCCATTACAGATGGACAGATCTATCTGGAGACAGAAATGTTTAACTCAGGTTTCCGTCCAGCTGTAAATGCAGGTCTTTCTGTATCACGAGTTGGTGGTTCTGCTCAGATCAAAGCAATGAAAAAGATTGCGGCACCTATCCGAGTCGAATTGGCACAGTATCGTGAGCTTGCTTCTTTTGCACAGTTTGGTTCAGAATTGGATGCTGATACAAAGGAGAAGTTAGCACAGGGTGAAAGAATCAAAGAAATCTTAAAGCAGCCACAGTATAAACCAATGCCAGTACAGTATCAGGTATTGATCATCTATGTTGCTAATAATAAATATTTATTGGATGTTGCAGTAAGTGATATCAGTAGATTCGAATCAGAATTCTTTGATTTTATTGATACCAAGTACCCGGAAATTCCAGATGGAATCAAGACTGAGAAAGTAATCAGTGAAGAAAACGAAGAAAAATTAAAGAAAGCGATTGTCGAATTCAAGGAACAGTTTCGTTAATCTTTGAAAGGGTTAAGGTGAAGTATTATGGCCTCTATGAGAGACATCAAGAGACGAAAAAGTAGTATTCAAAGTACCCAGCAGATTACGAAAGCCATGAAACTGGTTTCTACCGTAAAGTTACAGCGTGCAAGACAAAAAGCAGAATCTGCAAAGCCTTACTTTACATGTATGTATGAAACCGTGACAGCAACCCTTGCAAGATGTGGAGACATTGAACATCCGTTTTTAAAACCAACACCTAATGGAAAAACAGCTATTGTAGCGATCACTTCCAATAGAGGTTTGGCTGGTGGATACAACAACAATGTCTGCAAACTGATTACAACGGGTAATTATCCAACGGACGATGTGAACATTTATGCCATTGGTAAAAAAGGTCGAGAAGTTCTTGCAAAAGCAGGTTATGATATCAAAAAAGATTATTCTGATATGATAGAAGAACCGCTATACGCAGACGCAATGATCCTTTGCAAGGAATTGTTAGATTCGTATGTGGCAGGTGAAATTGATGAAATCGTTTTGGCGTACACATCATTCAAAAATACAGTTGTGCATGAACCTACGCTGTTAAAGCTTCTTCCGGTAGATGCAGATGCGTTAAAAAGGGATGGAGATAAACAGACAGCACAGGCACTTATGAACTTTGAACCAGAGGAAGAGGAAGCCATTGAGCTTATTATTCCTAAGTATGTCACAAGCTTGATCTATGGAGCAATGCTTGAGGCTGTTGCAAGTGAAAATGGTGCGAGAATGCAGGCTATGGATAATGCGACAAGCAATGCTGAGGAAATGATCAGCAGTTTATCACTGCTATACAATAGAGCTCGTCAGGGATCTATTACACAGGAATTAACAGAAATTATCGCCGGTGCTTCGGCGATTTCATAGAAACAATTTTTCAAAATTTACGAAAAAACTGCTCGCAGTTTTATTCGATAAATCTTGAAAAATGTACGAAGATGAGCACGAAATGCGTAGCATGAGAGTGCGAATCTTCGCAGGATTGCGGGAGTGCTTGCATGGAGCAATCTGTGTTTCTAAAACAATAAAATTTTGAAAGAAAAGAGGAAAACAATGCAAACGAAAGTCAGCGGAAAACTTACGCAGATCATCGGTGCGGTTGTGGATGTTCGTTTTGAAGCAGGCAGTCTGCCAGAAATCAACGAAGCTATCCTGATTCCAACAAAAGATGGTGGAAAGCTTACAGTTGAAGTATCACAGCATCTTGGTGATGATACTGTAAGATGTATTGCGATGGGCTCTACTGATGGTTTGGTTCGTGGAATGGAAGCCATCGCAACAGGTGCACCAATTTCTGTACCAGTTGGCGAGAGAACATTGGGACGTATTTTTAATGTTTTGGGTGATCCAATTGATAACAAACCAGAACCAGAAGGCGTAAGCTATGAGCCAATTCATAGAGCAGCACCTGCATTTGATGAACAGTCTACAGAAACAGAAATCCTAGAAACAGGTATTAAGGTTGTTGATCTTCTTTGCCCTTACCAGAAGGGTGGAAAGATTGGTCTGTTCGGTGGTGCCGGTGTAGGTAAAACAGTTTTGATTCAGGAATTGATCCGTAATATTGCTACAGAGCATGGTGGATATTCCGTATTTACAGGTGTAGGAGAACGTACTCGTGAAGGTAATGACCTTTATCACGAAATGACAGAGTCAGGCGTTATTGATAAAACAACCATGGTATTCGGTCAGATGAACGAACCACCAGGAGCTCGTATGAGAGTTGGTTTAACAGGTTTGACAATGGCAGAATATTTCCGTGATAAGGGTGGTAAGGACGTATTATTATTTATTGATAATATTTTCCGATTCACACAGGCAGGTTCTGAGGTATCCGCTCTTTTAGGACGTATGCCATCAGCCGTAGGTTATCAGCCAACCTTACAGACAGAAATGGGTGCTTTACAGGAACGAATCACATCCACAAAGAATGGTTCTATTACATCCGTTCAGGCTGTATATGTACCAGCCGATGACTTAACTGACCCTGCTCCTGCAACAACATTTGCACACTTGGATGCAACCACAGTTCTTTCACGTTCTATCGTAGAGCTTGGTATTTATCCAGCAGTAGATCCACTGGAGTCTACATCCAGAATCCTGGATCCACGTATCGTTGGTAAAGACCACTATGAAACAGCTCGTGGTGTTCAGGAAATCTTACAAAGATATAAAGAACTTCAGGATATCATTGCAATTTTAGGTATGGATGAATTATCTGAGAATGATAAGCTTGTTGTTAACAGAGCACGTAAGGTTCAGAAGTTCTTGTCACAGCCGTTCTTCGTAGCTGGACAGTTCACAGGCTTGGAAGGTAAATATGTTCCAGTAAGTGAAACCATTCGTTCCTTCCAGGAAATTCTTTCTGGAAAACATGATGATATTCCTGAAAGCTATTTCTTGAATGCAGGTAGTATTGATGATGTTATCGCAAGAGTACAAAAGTAAGACCTGGCGGGAGGTGGAATCATGAAATGTAAAATCATCACACCGGAGCGTCTTTTCTATGAAGGTGACGTTGAAATGGTAGAAATGAATACAACAGAAGGAGAAATCGGTGTATATGAGAAACATATTCCGATGACTCTTATCGTTTCTCCAGGAGTACTTACCATTACAGAAAAAAATGGGAAAAAGGAAGCGGCACTTCATGCAGGCTTTGTTCAAATATTAGAAGATTCTGTTACTATTTTGGCAGAAGCCATAGAGTGGCCAGATGAAATTGATCAAAACAGAGCAGAAGAAGCTAGAAGACGTGCAGAAGCACGTTTGAATAGTCATGATGATAATATAGATTATCTGCGTGCAGAGATTGCATTAAAGAAGGCAATCTGTCGAATCAATATGGTAAGATAAAATGTAACAAGGGGACAGGAAATAACCTGTCCCCTGTAACGTTTTGAAGAAAGATATGGGGAGCATGATGGAAAGGGATTTGTTTTTGCCAATTAAAAACTACTTCAATGCAAAGGGATATATAGGTGATGGTGAAGTAGAAGATATTGACCTTTACATGGAAAAAGAGGATGAAAGCATTGCTGTAGAGTTAAAGCAAACACTTGATTTTAAAGCAGTTCAGCAGGCTGCACTTCGTCAAAAGGTCACGGAGAGTGTATATATTGGCATCTTTAGACCAAAGGATCTCTTTAAAAGAAGTTTTCAAGATAAAATCTATTTGTTAAAAAGATTGGGTATTGGTTTGATTGTTGTTTCCAAGAAAACCAAAGAGGTTACAATCGTAAGTGAACCTGTTGTAAGTGAATTATCTGTTTTTCAGTCAAGAAATAAAGGTAAGAAAAAGAAGCTTCATACAGAGTTTCAGAAAAGAAAAGCCAAAAATAATATTGGAGGCGTAAGAAGGGAAAAGCTTATTTCCAGCTATCGGGAGGATGCACTTTTGGTGTTAGATGCTTTGATGGAATTAGGCGGAAATGGTTCTACCAAAAACATAAGAGAGATATCCAAAGTAAAAACCTCTACAAGGATTTTGTATGATAATCATTATGGATGGTTTGAAAATGTAGAGAAAGGCCAGTATAAAGTTACTGAGGCTGGATTCGATGCTTTAGAGGAATATGAAAAAACCTTGTACATGTTAAAGAAGAAGTCTTTCGAGGTACAAGATAATGAGTAATCATATAAATTGACACATGAATAGAATAAAATGCATATAGTAAAAGAAAGAATGAAAATGTGGAGAACAATATGTTTTCTATTGCAAATCAGAATTTATTTTTAACATATCCATTACCAAACTTTCACGAAACAAATCTAATGGACTATAGTTATTTAGAGGAGTTATATCCAGTAACAATCAAAGTATATCAGATAAAAGTGAAGGAAGCAGTAAATCAGCTGGATTATCCTGGCAGTATGATTTATGATGAGTATCCAGATGCATTGAGTTTATATCGAATCGCAAGTCAGATTTCAGATGATATTTTGCTGAATCAGACATTGGAGAAGAAGATAGATGAGGAATTGCAGGATATGGTATTGCAACAGAAAGAAATAGAAGAAAGAACGAATGAAAAAGGACCTTGTAAGTTGATTGAATTGATACAGGTCCTTTTATATATGGAAATTCATAAAAGAAGAGTAGCAAAAAATTCAGTGATGAGTACACCCATTTTTATACCGGAAAATCGAATCATGAGACGTGAATATACAGAAATGAAAGAAGATATGACATCGAACTTTAAGAATAAAGTTGAGAAAATAGAAAAAACGTTTTACAATAAAGAGTAATGCGATGAAAAGAGCGTGGAATATGTAACGGGTAATTTTTGGAGGAACAGCTTTGAAGAAGTGGATCATAAAAACGATCATTTTTATATCAGTCTTTTTGATTTCAGTAATCGTAATCAGTAAGATTATCAATAAAGGAAACTTAGATTTGACTCGGGAGGTAACAGGAACAAAAAATCCGTGTGCTTATGTTGTCATTGAGGGTGAACGAGCCAATGCCATGTTTGGTTATGCGCAGACTATGGATACCCAGACCTTAAAGCAGCATATTACACCGATTGGTGAAGACCGTTCCGTTGCATTTGAGGTGGATACTTTTGGAACAAAAATATCCAAGGTATCTTACGAAGTGAGAAGCGTTGATGGAAAAAGACTGGTAGAAAGCACACAAGTTTATAACTATACCTTGGTGCAGAATTTGTTGAAGATTTATTTTTCTGTTAAGGATCTGATTTCAGAAAACAATCAGTATACCTTGGTTCTTTTATTGGAAAAAGAAGATGGTGAGGTACTGCGATATTATACAAGAATCATGCAGACGTCCAATGTACATTTACAGGAGCAGATGGAGTTTGCAAAGGAATTTCATGAGTCTACTTTTGACAAGGATTCTACTGGGATAATTAAGGATCATGTGGAAAGTAATTACCTTGGAGATAATACAACGTATGCTTATGTCAATATTCATAGTAAGCTTGATCAGATCACATGGGGAGCTCTTCCAATTTCCAATGTATCCAAACCAGTATATGAAATTGTGGAGATTGGAAAAGAAACGGCATCTATTGTTATCCGTTATACATTGCAAATAGAGGATAATGGAAAGTACTATACTTATCCGGTAGAGGAATATTTTAGAACCAAATATACCACAGACAGAATGTATCTTCTTGCATATGAGAGAAAAATGAATCAATTGATAGAATCTTCAAATCTTGTTGTTGCTAACGATAAGATTATGCTAGGTATTTCAAATGGAGATGTATCTTTGGTAGAGAATGCATCGGGAACAATCATTGCTTTCTCTGAGAACAATGCATTATATAGTTTTTCTGTTTCCGAGAATAAACTGGCTAACATATATACACCATATGAAACAACACAGAGTGATTATCGAACTATTTTTGCAAATCAGCATGTTAAGGTCTTATCTATTAGTGAGACTGGTAGTATTGCATACATGATTTATGGACATATGAGCCAGGGAGAACGAGAGGGCTATGTTGGTGTTCAAATCCTAAATTATGATAGTATGACCAATACCATAGAGGAAAAGGCATTTATTCCATCTACAAAATCAGAAGAAATTCTTATGGCTGAAATGGAGCAGATGGCATATATTAACGTTAACAATGTGGTATTCTTTATTTTAGATAATAATCTGTATAGGGTTGATTTAAATGAAGTTTCAGTAAAGGTAGTTGCCAAGGATCTGCAACCTATCAATTATGAATGCGCCGAAGATTGCAGCATGATTGTATGGCAGATCAATGAAGATGAGACGGTGGTTGATGATCCATATGCATGCTCAAAGCTGATACTTTATAATCTTGCAACAGAAGAAAAATCAACAATCCAGGCAGATGAGGATTCCTATATCATGCCATTGGGATTTATGGGAATCGATCTGATTTATGGAGAAGCCAAGAAAACAGATATCAGAAAAGAGTATACTGGTCACACCATTTTTCCAATGTACTATTTAAAGATTCAGGATGGAAATGGAAATGTTTTGAAAGAGTATAAAAAGGATTCTGTATATGTAACAGAGATTAGAATGGAAAATAATCTTATCACATTAAAACGTGTGAAGCCTTTTGATGGACTTGGACCATATCAGGAAACAACAGATGATCAGATTATTTGTAGTGAGATTGAATCAACAGGAAAAAATACCTTGATCACGGTTGCAACAGAAAACTATCAAAAAATATACGAAATACTGTTAACAAAATCCGTTTCAAAGGACAAAACATTGGTATTAACACCAAAGCAGGTAGTTGTAGAAGCACCTAGAGAAATACTTTTGACACAAGAGGAAAAAAGTTATGGACGATTTTATGTGTATTCAAAAGATGGTGTGATTGGAATCTATACAGATGAGGCAAAAGCAGTATCACTTGCTGATAGTGTAGCAGGTGTTGTGACAGATGATACTGGAAAGTATGTATGGAGAAGCGGCAATCGTTTGTTAAGTAATCAGATTATGGCAATTGAAGCTGATAAGGCATCAGATTCTAAATCTAGCGCGGCGGTATGTATTGAGTCGATTCTGTCCTTTGAGGGAATCACTCGTAATGCAGAGGTAATGCTTCGTGAAGGTCAGAGTGTTGTAGAAATCTTAAGTGATCATTTGCCAGAAGGGTGCCAAGTATTGGAATTATCTGGATGTAGTTTAAGCTCTGCATTGTATTATGTTAGTGAGGAGTATCCAGTAATGGCGGTTATGAAAGACGGAAGTGCAGTTTTGATTGTTGGTTACAATTCACAGAATACAGTAATCTTGGATCCTGCCAAAGGTACCATTGCAAAAAAAGGAATGAATGATTCCAAACAATGGTTTGAAGAAAATGGAAATGTATTTATTACCTATATTAAGGAGTAAGTATAGAGCTCTGTTGTAAAACAGAGCTCTTATCACAAAGAAATGGCACAAAAGAAAACAAAAACAGAGAATCTGATTTTTCACGGATACAAAGTGTTACTTGAACAGAAAAGAATGAAGAATATTTATTTGAGAGTAAAAGAAAATGGACTGTTACACGTAACAGCCCCTCTTTTTGTGACAAAAGAGGATGTTTTTCACTTTTTAGAAGAAAGACGCGAATGGATTACACAACATGTATCAGAAAAAGAAAGAAGAGCTGAACGTGAAGCAAAAAGAGAATATATAACAGGGGAAACGATTTTTTTATGGGGTGAACCTTACAATTTGGTTGTAGAAGCATACGGAGCAAGAAGTAAAGCTATTATTGACAAGGACAAACTCTTTTTGACAGTGCCACAAGGTGCAACCCTAGAAATGAGAAAAAAGGCGTTGGAGTTTTTTTTCAAAAAACAAATGGAGGATGCTGTAGAGAGAGCCTTTTTACGGTGGGAGCAGGTGGTTATGAAAAAACATAATGCAGTTACTCTTCGAAATATGAAAAGCCGATGGGGAAGCTGTAATGTAAAAACAGCTCATATTACATTAAATCTAAGATTAGTAACGAAATCACCAGAGTGTTTGGACTATGTGGTGGTTCATGAATTAACACATTTATGGGTAGCTAATCATGGACCGGATTTTCATGCAAAAATGGATCAGTTTTATCCAGAATGGAGACGGGTAAGACAAATCTTGAATACTGAAATTGATGAAGATGAATAAGGGTGTTATTTACAAACAATTATTTGGAGGGAAAAAGAGTGACACAGCAAAAGAAATGGATAGAAAGAATCATTTTGATTATATACATTGCAGGATACTTATCTATGAGTATAACGCTGGCAATCTATCAGCCACATATCGACCATGTGTCAGTACAGGAATTGAGTCCACCGGATGAAGCTTCAAGGATCTTGGTACCAATGTATATATGTAAGCATGGAACGCTACCAACTGGATTTGAAGAGGAGGTGCGAATTGCACCATATGGCTTTTCCTATGCTCTGTACAATGTATTTCCTTATATTGTGCAGGGATATGCAATGAGAGCAGCCATTGGTTTTACGGATTCCTTTGAAATGCTTTTGTATACAGGAAGATTTGTGAATGTGATTTTTGGAAGCATTATGTGTATTGTTGTATATTTACTTGGAAAAGCAGCTTTTACAGATCAAAGATTTCGTTGGATATTTTGTTTTGGGGTAAGCTATTTGCCACAGGCGTTATTTGTGCATACCTATATCAATACAGATTCTTGTGCCATGCTTTCAACAGCAATGATCACATATGGGTTGTATAGAGCATATCAGGATAGATTTAATGTAAGAAATTCATTGTGGATTGCATTTGGAATCATTTTGTGTTCTTTATCCTACTACAATGCATATGGATATATTTTATGCAGTATCCTTTTGTTTTTTGGAGCATATGTGAAAAAAGAAAATAAAAAAATTCAGTATGAATGGAGAAAGATGTTACCCCTTTGTGGATTGATTACTGGAGTGGTTTTATTGGGAGCTGGCTGGTGGTTTATCAGAGCATTTATCTTATTGGATGGAGATATTTTGGGACTATCTACATTGACAAAAATGAAGGATCTTTACGGTGATGTTTCCATTACATACGCTGCCACTTATAAAGCTAGAGGAATCAGTATTATTACCATGATTAAGGAAAATCATTTTTTTACCTGTGCATATCAGTCTTTTATTGCTGCATTTGGTTCATTGTGTATTCTTCCATATGGATGGGTATATCAGTTTTATAAATTGTTTTTTGGAGTTGGTGTGCTCAGCTGGTGTATTGCACTTGGAACACAGAGAAATTTAAGAATGTTAAATGGAAAACGAATCTTTTTTCACTGTAATATGATTTTATGTATTGTGATACCTTTGGTATTGCTGATTCGCTATGCATATACCATGGATTATCAGGCACAGGGCAGATATCTGTTACCTGCGCTGGTTCCTGTGATGTATTATATGGCAAAAGGTTATGAGCATGCTAGTAACACAGAAATAGCTGGGAAAAAAATTTCTCAAAAAGTTATAACCGTAGCGAGCGTTGTGTTGGTTGGTATGATGGTGGTAAGCTGTGCTACTACAGTTTTCGTAAGGGCTTTGCCAATGTATTTAAAAATTAAATTGTAAATAAATGGCAATATTTGATAAGTTGGTAGCAATATTTGATAAGTTTATATATTACGGAAATATTACGATAAACAAGTAACTTAATAACAAAATCATACAAAATAATTGGGAGAAAAAGTATGAAGAACAAACTTATCAAACGAATCGGTAGAATAGCTACCGCAGTAACACTTGCTGTTACAATGTGTATTCCAAGCGGGTCGAATACCATTAAAGTACAGGCAGCAAGCGACGTAGTAGTGGATCTTTCCACAGAGTATCAGACAATGCAGGGTATTGGTGGTATGAACCATCCGGTATGGATTTCAGACCTGACTGCATCACAGAGACAGACAGCATTCGGTAACGGTGCGAATCAGCTTGGATTTAGTATTTTACGAATCCATATTGATGAGAACAAAAATAACTGGTCAAAAGAGTTAGCAACTGCTCAGGCTGCAGTGAAAAATGGGGCAATTGTATTTGCTTCTCCATGGAATCCACCAGCGAGTATGTGTGAGAAATTTACACGTAATGGAAAACCTAATCAGCAGAGATTAAAATACTCTTCTTATGGCGCGTATGCTGATTATTTAAATGAATTCGTTGATTACATGAAGAAAAATGGTGTTGAACTGTATGCGATTTCAATTCAGAACGAGCCAGACTATGCAGATACCTGGACATGGTGGACACCACAGGAAATGCTGAACTTTATGGAAAATTATGCAGGTAAGATTAACTGTAGAGTCATTGCACCTGAATCATTCCAGTATTTAAAGAATATGTCAGATCCAATTTTAAAGAGCTCAAAAGCCCTTGCTAATATGGATATTTTAGGAACACATTTCTATGGAACACAGGTTAGCAATATGAGTTATCCATTATTCCAGCAGAAAGGTGCAGGAAAAGAATTGTGGATGACAGAAGTATATGTTCCAGATTCAACAACAAATGCAGATGTATGGCCTAATGCTTTACAGGTATCCGTTAACATGAACAACGCATTTGCAGTTGGTAACATGCAGACCTATGTATGGTGGTACATTAGAAGAAGCTATGGACCAATGAAAGAAGATGGTACAATCAGTAAACGTGGTTACTGTATGGCACAGTATTCGAAATTCATTCGCCGTGGTTATAAACGTGTAGGATGTACAATGAGTCCAGCAAGCAAGGTATATGTATCGGCATATAAGGGCGATGGAAAGGTTGTTATTGTAGCAACAAATGATAGCGATTCAACATATAGCCAGAAGTTTACTGTAACAAACGGAACTATTTCAAAAGTCGATCGTTATAGAACATCTGCTTCAGAAAATCTTGCATTGACTTCTAACTTGGATCTTACAGGTAATGGTTTCTGGGCTAGTCTTCCAGCAAGAAGTGTTTCTACATTCGTTTGTGATCTTTCTAATGGAAGTGTAACTCCAAGTAACCCAACACAGCCAAGTAACCCACAGCCATCAAATCCAGAACCAAGTAACCCACAGCCATCAAATCCAACAGCCCAGGCAGGACAGATTGCTGATGGATACTACTACATCAAAGGTGTAGGCTCACAGAAATACTTATCAGTAAGTGGAAATACAGGTAAAAATGTTCAGAACGTTGTAATCAGCACAGGAACAGGTGTAGACGGTCAGGTTTGGAAAGTAACAAATACAGGAAACGGCTACTTCACATTAACAAGTAAATTAGGAAGCTTTAACCTTGATATTGGAAATGGTTCGGCTGATAATGGTGCGAATGTTCAGATCTATCAATCACATGGTGGAGAAGCTCAGCAGTTTATGGTGAAAACAACTAGCCAAAGCGGAGCATATCAGATCTGCACAAGATGTTCAGGAGCAGAGAAGGTTCTTGATGTAGAGGGTAAAAAGACAGATGATGGTACAAATGTATGTCAGTATATTTCAAATGGACAGACAAACCAGATGTGGATTTTTGAGCCTGTAAATAATCAGCCAAGTCAGTCAACACAGCCAAGTAATCCAGCACAACCAAGTGAACCAAGTCAGCCAACACAGCCAAGCGAACCAAGTCAGCCATCTAATCCTTCAACAGCAGAAGGTTTACCAGCTGGAGTAAGTTGTGAATATACTGTAATTGGTGATTGGGGCGGAAGCTACCAGGCACAGATTGTGTTAACAAACAATTCAGCAGCAACATTAAACAACTGGAAATTGGCATTTGAATATGGCAATAAGATTACCAATCTTTGGGGGGCAGAGCTTTCAGGACAGACAGGTAGTTCTGTTTTGGTTTCAGCACCAAGCTGGGATCCAAACTTAGCTCCAGGAAAATCAGTAACAATCCAGTTTATTGCATCTGGAAACAGTTCAGTAGCACCATCTGGATATTCATTAAAATAAATAAAATCAAAATATGAATTTAAACACACTGTATTTATTGGTGAAATACAGTGTGTTTTTTGCATAATGGGATAGATACAATATAATGCAAACTTGTGACAAAATAGCCTAAAATATTGAAATAATCTGACAACTAAAATAAAATATACATGTGATTGATACTATATTGACTATTTAGAAAGGTGGTTAAAATGGGACTTTTTAATTCAGATAATCCAAAGGAAGCAAATCATTCGGGTATATTAGGCGCGTTTTCAGTAGATACGATTAAATGGGAGCCAGATACAACGAATATAATTGCGCATAGATATGAATATGAGGATTTTCCTAATGGGTCTTATCTACATGTGGCAGATTCGCAAATGGCTATTTTTACGAATAACATAACAGCAGGGAATTCGCTTGAATCGAATGGAATGGGACAGTCACAAGTCTCTATTTTTGTAGGCCCTTGTAAAATTAAATTAGAAACAGGGGATTCCCGTTTTGCACCTTTTAGAAACATCTCTCATTCACTAACTGGTGGAGAATCTGCTTTTCATAGCGTTGTGTACTTTATTAACAATACATATTTGAATGATTTGCCATGGGGAACACAGTCACCATTTCTAATTGTTGATCCAGTGGAACAGGTAAATGTTCATGTACGTGCACAGGGATTTTATGGAATTCATTTAGAACAATTAGATTCAAGTGTTGCTCAAGTGCAAGCAAGAGAATTTATTAAAAAGGTAGTTGGAACACAAAGGGATTTTACAAAAGATGAGTTAAATAAGTTTTTAAGACAGCAGATTTTATCAAATGTACCAGCGATTGTTCATGGAAAGATGAAATCAGATCAATTGAGCATTCTTGATATCACTTCTTATCTTGGTGATTTGTCAAAATTGGTATTTGATAGATTAATCGAAGTGTTTAAAAACTTTGGTATCGTTTTAGATAGCTTTTCATTTACTAGCATTTCGGTACCAGACGAAGATATAGAAGCAATCAATGAAGAAAAAATTAAAGCGAAACAGGCACAATTCAAGGCTCAGCAAATGGATATAGAATCAGAGGCATTGGCTCGAAAACGTCAAAGAGAAGGATATACGTATCAGCAAGAACAAGCTTTTTCAGTTTTGGGAGCTGCTGCATCTAACGAAGGAAATTCATCAGGAATGATGGGAGCAGGAATGGGATTAGGAATGGGTTTTGGACTCGGTGGAACATTCGGGGCAGGAATGGGTCAATTAGCACAAGCTACCATGTCAAATGTGAATATGACGGCACCTCAACTAGGAAACACAAATGCAGCGGCAGAAAATACGGAAGGTAAAAAGTGTAGCAATTGTGGTGCTATGATTCCGAAATCAAGCAAGTTTTGCCCAGAATGTGGGGAGAAGAGCTCGACAGAAAAGAAGTGTCCAAGTTGCGGAGTGAGTGTTGGTGAAAATTGTAAGTTTTGTTCAGAATGTGGATTTAAATTTGAAGCGAAATTTATTTGTCCATCGTGTGGAATAGAATTTGCACCAGGAAGTAAATTCTGTCCAGAGTGTGGCACACGTATTTAAGGAGGATAGAAATGAGAAATCTGAAAAAAGGAATAATAATAGAACTAATGGTATTGGTTACTTGGATCATTTCTATGATTCTTCTAGTTGATTTTGATAAAGTATCAACATTTTTTTGGATAGAAGGTGCTTTTGTTTTATTGGCCTATTTAATTGTGATAGTAACAAATCTAGTTGTACCGAATGGAAATGAAGGAACCTGTGAAGTAAATGCTATTCCGTTTATTATTTCCATAATTTATCTGATATCACAGATTATTACAAACTCTATAGCAATGCTTATTTTTCCAGGTAAGAAAAATAAACTAATAATCATTATGGATTGTATTGTAATAGTAGTGTATGTTACTGCATTAATGTTTGCTGTCCAGTATGCAAAACGTTTGAACAAGCAGATTGAGAAGGTTAACCATAAGACAACACCAACAGTAAATTATGTAGCACAGATAGGAGTTATGCTGTCTGCAACAAAAGATGCAGAAATCAAAGAGGAATTATTGAGCTTAAAGAAAAATGTTGAATATGGATCTAATATGAGTCAAAAACAGACACAAGAGATTGAAGGAACATTTTTATCGCAACTAACATATATTCAACAGTTGATAAATCAAAATCAAGGAAAAGAAGACATAATCGCTGCAATAAAAGAAGCGAATGCAATTTGGATGCAAAGAAGTAGCATTTCATCAGCGATTAGATAGAGAGGCAAAAATGGAAATAGAAGGTATTGTATGTGATGGATGTGGAAGTGCATATATTGAGTTTAATCCAAGGAATAGAACAGTTTTATGCAATCAATGTGGAAAACTATCAACATATGCTAGATCTACACTGAATAAAAACGGGAAAATCTGCTTTCAAAGAGAAAATGCAATAAAGCAGTTTTCTTCAGGAAAAATGGATGAAGCACAATCCTATGCACATGAAGTTTTGAACATTTTTGTTGATAATGCACCTGCATTATTTATCATGTCATACTACGATGAATTTATAAATAAAAGAATCGGAAGCATGAAGAAATTTTTTGAGGAAATACAAAGTGCAGCGCTTGAATATGATGAGGTAATGGAACTAGAGTCTTTGTTTTTAGCGGCTGCTTACAATATGACTGATTATGAAGCAGAAATTATCAAACTAATTTGTGCGAATATGCAGGCTGAGCAGGATAAAAAATCTTTATGTGATTTTTTTGATACATTGTGTCCATATATGATTTCCAAAAGAACATCAATGAATTTCTTTGATGATGAACGGGTAGGAATGTATAAAGATTTAGCGGGTCATTGTGGTATTCCTAAAACATGTTTTGCTTTATTAAAGGCGATAGAAGCGAATCCAGATTCTCCATATGTGGGCAACAGTTTTTACTTAGAAACAAAGGCTAGATATTTTTACGATAAATTTGTTATTCCAGTTGGTGAAGTGGTACAAGCAATCAATAACATGGAATTCAGAGAAAAATTCATTATGGTATATAAACAGAAGAGAGAAAAATACAAAATAGATGCAAAGTTATAAGATTACATAAGGCAAAAGCTTGAAAGGAGAAAAGATGGCAGATTATGTGAATCTAACCCCGGTCATAAACGAGGTGAAGCAGGTACAAAGAAAGGTTGATCAATTATCTGCAGTTACAGCAGCTATAGGAACAGAGGTGGCTGCTGTGAATAATGCGGTAGCAATGGTTGACAGGGAAGTAAAAGAATTATCTGAACAATTTCTTAAAATGATGAGTGAACAACAGAGATTAGCGAATTTGCAACAAGCTCAGACGGAAATTATTCGTATCAGACAAGAAATTGAGAATAAGTTTTCAAATTATAGAATTGTTAGAGAAAATATGATAGGTGTGCTTCAGGCTACGGATCTTGCGTTAGTAAAACAATCAACAATTTCGAGAGTTTCAGAGGAGTTGATGCTTGCAACACCAGATTATTGGTTAGCCCCTTGTCTAGTAGCAATATCAGCCTGGATAGGAAATGATAAGGATTTGGCTGAAAGAGCAATCAAAGAAGCTATGCGTAGAGACAAGGAAAGAACCGCATTGACAATGGCACTAGTTTGTAGAAGAAATCAACGTACAGCAACGTGCTATGAGTGGCTCCAGATATATTTTGATACACAAAGAGGCGACTGTTTTTCAGAAGGTACATTTACTTATGTAGATGCATATTTGAATGGTATTTTTGGCCCGGATGAAAATCACATGTGTGATGATTACATAACAAAATGGATGAATGAAGTTCAAAAGGGAGAAAACTTTGCAGAACAGCAGGCGGCGGTTTGGAAAGAGTATTATACTTCTTATCAGGTAAATATGTCTTCAAATTATCCAGATTTAATGTCTAATGTGACAGAATTTCCACAGATTAATAATTTTATTGGTAGAATTACTTCAATCAATACAATTCAGAATGATATCGGAAGCATTACATCTGCTGACATTGACTTTGATAAATTGACAAAAGATATTGATTCTCATTTAATGACTCTTGTATGTAGATATAATACAAATGAAGAACCTTTAAGAAAAGAGGAAGAGCTTAATCAAGAAATTATCAATTTTGATGGAGATAGAGAAAAAGCAAAGGCAGTTGTTAAATTGCGAGAAATTGAACGTAAAGAGAAGACATTGAATTTAGTGGAGCAGATGACAAAAGTTATTACATCAGATCAAAATTCATCTCAATCAGAAAAGAAGACTGCTATTTCATTTTTGAGTGGATATATGAGAAAAGGTTTTGAAGAGTATATTTCTGAAAATAGACCAATGTTTCCACAAGGGATTACAATTAATATAGATGGATGGGCAGGAACAACGGTTGATGGAACAAATGCTCAACAGCTTTATTACGAATATGAACAGCATATGAATATGGCTAGAACACAGGCAATCAACAATGCTTCAAATAAGAAACCTACTATTTTTATGGCGGGTGGAATTGCAGCAATGGTAATCGGACTGATTTTATGTTTATGTGGTGTTGCAATTTTAGGTGTTCCTGCAATGATTGGTGGAGTAGTATGTTTTGTTAAGATGACACAATGTAAAAAGAATTTGCAAAACGAAATTGGAATGCTTAATCAGCAATTCACACAGCAAATCGAAATGGGAAGGCAAAAACTTGCTGCCATATTAGGACAATGGCAAAATGCGAGGGAAATGGCTAATTGGTATGATCAGAATCCTAGACCAGAGATTATTGCATAGTTTTTAGTGGAGGTACTTAACATGGATATGAATGATATGGAATTAGATTTAGCAGCAATGTTTGATGTGACAGAAGAAGAAAATGACAAAATGAGCAAAATGGAGAGCGTAGTATTAACTCAAAACCTTGAGGGATTTGCAAGTTGTTTTCCAGATTGGGATTTGCATCCTCCAGTTATTAGATAAAAACCATCTTGACAGAAGAATTATAATGGATTTATAATACATTATTGAATCGAATAAGAAAGACGTTGACGAAGACAGTACGTCATATGTGAAGCCTCAGAGAGTCGGAAATGGTGTGAACCGATGCAAGTAGCGTATGAAAGAAAATCACTTCTGAGTTGCATTCCCAAAAGTAATCGAGTAGGGAATGACGGAATCCTCCGTTATTGGAAACCATATAAAACCGCAATGCGGGGAGTATGATGTAATAGGTGGTATAACGAGTTTATTTTGACCTCGTCCTTTTACAGGACGGGGTCTTTTTATTTCAAAAGGAGATGAGAGTATGTATAACAAAGTTGATACGAATATGAATTTCGTAGAACGTGAAAAACAGACAGTGAATTTCTGGAAAGAAAATGATATTTTTCAGAAATCTATGGATAGCCGTAAAGAGGGTCCTACCTATACATTTTATGATGGACCACCTACAGCCAATGGTAAACCACATATCGGACACGTATTAACACGTGTAATCAAGGATATGATTCCTAGATACCGTACAATGAAAGGTTACATGGTACCAAGAAAAGCAGGATGGGATACACATGGTCTTCCTGTTGAATTGGAAGTTGAGAAATTATTGGGCTTAAATGGTAAAGAACAGATTGAAGAATATGGTATGGAACCATTTATCAAACAGTGTAAAGAATCTGTTTGGAAATACAAAGGTATGTGGGAAGACTTCTCAGGTACTGTAGGTTTCTGGGCTGATATGGATAATCCATATGTAACATATGATGATAACTTTATCGAGTCTGAATGGTGGGCATTAAAGGAAATCTGGAACAAGGGTTTACTTTACAAAGGATTTAAAATTGTACCTTACTGCCCACGTTGTGGAACTCCTTTATCAACAGCAGAGGTTTCTCAGGGATATAAGACTGTAAAAGAACGTTCTGCAGTAGTTCGTTTCAAATGTATTGGAGAAGATGCTTACTTTTTAGCATGGACAACCACTCCATGGACATTACCTTCAAACGTTGCACTTTGTGTAAATCCAGATGATACATATGTAAAAGTAAAGGCTGCTGATGGATATACTTATTACATGGCAGAAGCTTTACTTGATAAAGTACTTGGTAAACTTGGTTCAGAAGAAACAAAAGCTTATGAAGTATTAGAAACATACAAGGGTAAAGATTTAGAATATAGAGAATACGAGCCATTATTTGCATGTGCTGGTGATGCAGCTGCAAAGCAGGGCAAGAAAGCTCATTTTGTAACATGTGATTCCTATGTTACTATGTCAGATGGTACTGGTATCGTTCATATCGCACCTGCATTTGGTGAAGATGATGCCAATGTTGGTCGTAAATATGATCTTCCATTTGTTCAGTTTGTAAATGGTAAGGGTGAATTAACAGAGGATACACCTTACGCTGGTTTATTTGTAAAGAAAGCAGATCCAGAAGTGATCAAAGATCTTGATGCAGAAGGTAAATTGTTTGATGCACCTAAGTTTGAACATGAATATCCTCATTGCTGGAGATGTGATACTCCACTGATTTACTATGCAAGAGAGTCATGGTATATCAAGGAAACTGCAGTAAGAGATGATTTGATCCGTAATAACAACACAGTTAACTGGATCCCAGAATCAATTGGTAAAGGACGTTTCGGTAACTGGCTTGAAAATATCCAGGATTGGGCTATTTCACGTAACCGTTATTGGGGTACTCCATTAAATATCTGGGAGTGTGAAGGTTGTGGACACCAGGATTGTATTGGTGGACGTGAAGACTTAAAGGAAAAGAGTGGCAATGAGGCTGCACTTACTGTAGAACTTCACAGACCATATATTGATGAAATCACATGTAAGTGTCCGGAATGTGGTGGCACAATGAAGAGAGTTCCAGAAGTACTTGACTGCTGGTTTGACTCAGGCGCAATGCCTTTTGCACAGCATCACTATCCATTTGAAAATAAGGAAGTATTTGAGGCTCAGTTCCCAGCTCAGTTTATTTCAGAAGCTGTTGACCAGACTCGTGGATGGTTCCATTCATTGATGGCAGAATCTACTTTATTATTTAATAAAGCTCCATACGAGAATGTTATTGTACTTGGACATGTTCAGGATGAGAACGGTCAGAAGATGAGTAAGTCTAAGGGTAATGCAGTAGATCCATTTGATGCATTAGAAACTTATGGTGCAGATGCTATCCGTTGGTATTTCTATATTAACTCAGCTCCATGGTTGCCTAACAGATTCCATGGAAAGGCAGTTCAGGAAGGTCAGCGTAAGTTCATGGGTACATTATGGAATACATATGCGTTCTTTGTACTCTATGCAAATATCGATAACTTTGATGCAACGAAATATTCATTAGATTATGATAAATTATCTGTTATGGATAAATGGTTACTTTCTAAGTTAAATTCAGTGGTTGGTGAAGTAGATGGTCATTTAGAAAACTATCGTATCCCAGAAGCTGCAAGAGCATTGGATAACTTCGTAGATGAAATGAGCAACTGGTATGTAAGACGTGGTCGTGAGCGTTTTTGGGCTAAGGGAATGGAACAGGATAAGATCAATGCGTACATGACTCTTTATACAGCATTGGTTACTATTTCTAAGGCAGCAGCTCCTATGATCCCATTTATGACCGAAGAAATCTATCAGAATTTGGTAAGAAGCTTAGACCAGTCAGCTCCAGAATCAATTCACTTATGTGATTATCCAACAGTTGATGAGAAACTCATCGATAAGACTTTGGAAGAGAACATGGAACATGTATTAAAAGCTGTTGTTATGGGTCGTGCTTGTAGAAATACAGCAAATATCAAGAATCGTCAGCCAATCGGGAACATGTTTATCAAAGCACCATTTACATTAGATGACTTTTTCAAAGAGATCATTGAAGAAGAATTAAATGTAAAGAATGTTACCTTTACAGATGATGTTCGCGATTTCACTTCTTATACATTCAAGCCACAGCTCCGTACTGTTGGACCTAAATATGGTAAACAGTTAGGAGGCATCCAGAAGACTTTAGGATCTATTGATGGAAATGCAGCAATGGATGAATTGAAAACAAATGGCGCTATCAAGTTTATGGTAGGCGATGTAGAAGTAGCTTTAGCAGAAGAAGATTTACTGATTGATGTAGCTCAGAAGGAAGGCTATGTTACAGAGGCTGATAATGTTGCTACAGTAGTTTTGGATACAAACTTAACTGAAGACTTATTAGAAGAGGGTAATGTATTAGAAATCATCAGTAAGATCCAGACAATGCGTAAGGATATCAATTTTGAAGTAACAGATCATATTACTGTATCAATCAGTGGTAATGAGAAGTTACAGACATTATTTGCAAAGAATGAAGATTCTATTGCAAGTAAGGTATTAGCTGATAAAGTCGTTTATGGTAGTGATGTTGCCAATGCAAGAGAATGGAACATCAATGGCGAGACTTGTGTGATCGGTGTTGAAAAATAAAATCGATATTTTCTATAAGAAACGTCTGTTTTTTCAAAAAGCAGGCGTTTTCATATTATTGTATATATTTAGCAATATATAGGCAGACGAAGGGACAAAGAACCATTATAGTATCATTGAGAGATTGAAAATTGATTTTTAATGAAAAGTGACACGCAAAGGAATTGCTATGAAAATGAAACATAAGTTATTCAAAAGACAATTTATATTGGAAAAAATCAACCGTTATAGTTTAAAGAAAAAAATGCTGATTTTACAGCTGTTTTGTGTAATTTTGCCATTGTTGATCACGGATAGTGTCATTATTTCTATGTTACTAAACGAGGAAAGGAAAGCAAATGTGCAGGAAATGAAGGATATCGCTGAAGCTGTAAGTAATACTGTTATTTCAACAGAGGAATCAACAGTGTCTATGATGCAGGATATCTATTTCAATCGTGAAATCAATGATTTCTTAGGAGAGAGGTTTCAATCTCCATTAGATTATTACAACAAACGTTTTGCTTTGTTAAGAGATTATTCTTATAAAATTGCTGTAGGTGGATTGGAAAGATCGATTGTTACGATATATTCAAACAGTCCTGGAACAGTAAATGGCGGAGCATTTCAAAAATTAGATAAGATACACAATGAAGAATGGTATCAAAAGTATTTAGAGGGTCAGCAGGATGTTATGCTTTTTGCTGATTATTCAAAAGTCAATTGGGAAACACGTCGAAATATATTTTTTGTAAGAAAACTGAATTATTATGACAAGAAAAATGAAAGTGTTCTTCGTGTAGATTTAGATTATAGTGATTTAGCGAGAAAAATAATTAATGCAAAATATGCTTCAACAGTGTATGTATGCGAGGGAAATCGAATTCTTTTCTCGAATGAAGGTAAAGGTGGATTGTACGCACCTTTTGAAACAATATCTGCTGATATGATTGCGCAGTCGGGAGCACAATTGTCAACAAGTTTATATAATACAACCTGGGATATATATGTTATGCCAGGAAAAAATATTGTGTACGAGGCATTATATGGAAACAGATATTTTATATGTTTGCTATTTTTGATGAATGTAGTGTTTCCGTTTGTGATGTTCCATTTCTTAAGTCAGTCCTTTACAGTGCGTTTACATACCTTAGATGAAGCACTTCGAAAGGTGGAAAAAAACGGGTTATATAAATTGCCAGAAATCAGTGGAAGTGATGAAATCAGTATGCTGATGAAGACCTATAACGAAATGGCAGAGAAATTGAATTCACTCATTGAGAATGAATACAAAAACAAATTAAAACGTCAGGAAAGTGATATTGCCAGACAAAGAGCAGAGTTATTGGCACTTCATAGTCAGATTAACCCTCATTTTCTTTTTAATGCACTTGAGAGCATTCGTATGCACAGTGTAATCAAAAAGGAAACGGAAACAGCCTGTATGGTTGAGAAATTAGCTTTGATTCATAGACAGAATGTGGAATGGGGTAGTGACCTTGTTACGGTTTCCAATGAGGTTCAGTTTGTTGAGGCATATTTGGAATTACAGAAATATCGATTTGGAAATAAACTGACTTGTGAGGTTAGTGTAGATGAGGATTGTAAGGATTATCAGATACCAAAGCTTTCCTTAGTAACCTTTGTAGAAAATGCATGTGTTCATGGAATGGAGAAGAAAACCTCTGCCTGTTGGATTTTTGTTCGTATTTCTAAAAATAATGAATATGTGATTATGGAAATAGAAGATACCGGAAGTGGAATGACAGAAGAGATGCGAAGAAATCTCGAAGAAGCAATCAATCATGTAGATATGGATATGCTTCGTGAGAATCATCGTATAGGTATATTGAATGCTGCATTGCGTTTAAAAATGTTTTTTAAAGATCAGGTATGCTTTGAACTGGATAGTGAACCTGGAGCAGGAACACTTGTTACGATCAAGATAGGTGTAGATAGTATTGAACAAATTAAGTTGTAGTGAAAGGAGTGAGATAGAGAGTGTTAAAGGTAATATTTGTGGACGATGAGCCGTTCATCATGCAGGGTTTGTCCATGATCATAGATTGGGAAGCCAATGGTTATGAAATTGTAGGTATGGCAGGAAATGCAGGGGAAGCTTTAGAACTTATTGAACAGAAGAATCCAGAGCTTGTGATTGCGGATGTTCATATGCCTGAAATGAGCGGTTTGGAGCTTTTGGAAAATGTTCATCAGAAAAGCAAGGATACTTCTTTTATTATGCTTTCAGGGTATAGTGAGTTTGGATATGTTCGAAAAGCCCTGATGGAAGGTTGTATAGATTATTTGTTAAAGCCTGTTAATAAGCAGGATCTGTTAGCTGCTCTTGAAAAGGTTCGTAACATTCAAAAAGAACAAAATGAATTAAAAAAATGGACAGATACCATTAGCAAAACTCCTTTATTTCATTTCTTTACCCAGTTTAATCCAAAGGAAACGATTTCGGATATGGAGGCTAACTCCTGGAATTCCAATGAAGCATCCGATAGTAAGAAATTGTCTGATGAGTTAATTCATGCTGTGGAAACGAATAATAAAGATTTGATCATGGAAAAATCCAAGGCGCTTCACTGGATGTTGACACAGGCGGACGATTTATTTGTCAATATGGAATTAAACTATATTATTTATGAATTGCTTCATTTGGCAATTACAGTTGATGACAGTATTGATCAGCAGGAAGTATTACAGTTTATCAGTGATAGTGTATTGGATAACAAAGAGAAGGAAAAAGAAGAGAATAGTCTTCAAAAAGTAATGCTTGATTATGGAGAATATCTATGTGAATTGAGAGGAAATCAGTCTATCGGTATGATGGGTGAAATAGAAAACTATATGAAAAAGCATTACGCAGAAAATATTACATTGAAAGATCTTGGTAAACGATTTTATGTTAACTCTGCATATTTAGGTCAGATTTTTAAAAAACAGTTCGGGGAGTCATTTAAAGACTATTTGAATGGCCTTCGTATTCAAAAAGCAGAGGAATTATTGATTTATTCTGATAAGAAAATTTATGAAATTGCTTCAGAGATAGGGTATAAAGACATTGATTACTTTATCAATAAATTTATTGCTGCTAAAGGATGTACCCCTGCAAAATTTAGAAAACAGATGAAATGATGGATAATCCTCTATAATTTGTCGGGATTAATTCTAATTTTTGTCGGGTTGAGAAAATAAAATGCAGCGTCTACAATCTTATGTAGACGGGAGGACGTCATTATTATAAGGAGGACATTAGTATGAAAAAGAGATTAGTTTCAACTCTTCTTGTTGGTGCAATGGTAGCTTCTATGTTATCAGGTTGTGCTGGCAAAGATTCAGAATCAGCTGCAACTACTAAAGATGGTGTAACAGAATTCACTTACTTTATTACAATGCCAGGTTCTGAAAAAAATGATGACAACGAAATTGCTCAGATAATTGCTGAGAAAACAGGTGTCAAGGTAAAAGAAATTTGGTTAACAGGTCAGACTGCTGCTGAAGCAACAGGTACATTGATTGCTGGTGGTGAGTACCCAGACTTCATCGATAGTGATGAAATGGCAATGCTCGTTGATGCAGATGCATTAATTCCACTTGATGAGTATATTGATAAGTATCCAGAGTTTAAAGAAACTTGGTTTACTGAAGCAGAATGGGAGAAGTTCCGTCAGCCAGATGGACATATCTACTGGATTAACCCATTCGGTAATACATACGGCGAAAGCAAACAGACAACACATAATGATGAAGCATTCTGGATTCAGGCAAAGGTTCTTGAATGGGCTGGTTATCCAAAGGTAGAAACTATGGATGATTACTTCGAATTAATTGAAAGCTACGTAGCTGAAAACCCAACAATGGAAGATGGAACACCATATATTCCATACACAATTCTTTGTGAAGACTGGAGATACTTCTGTTTGGAAAACGCAGGACAGTTCCTTGGCGGATATCCTAATGATGGATCTGTAATCGTTGACAAAGATACAATGACAGTAGGTGACTACAATGTATCAGAAGATACACGTTTATACTTACAGAAATTAAACGAAGAATATCACAAAGATATGATTGATAAAGAATCATTTACACAGACATACGATGAATACATCGCTAAACTTTCTACAGGTCGTGTACTTGGTATGGTTGATCAGTATTGGGATTTCTCTTCAAATGTAAATGATGCATTTAAACAGCAGGGTCTTGATGCACAGGGTTGCAACTATGTACCACTTGGTTTGACAACAGAACCAGGTATGGAAAACAGATGGCACACATATGATGATACAGTTAACCAGGCATCTGGTATTGCTATTTCAACAGACTGTAAAGATCCAGAAAAAGCGTTCGAATTCTTAGTAAAAGTTTGTATGGATCAGGAACTTCATGATTTAAGATTCTGGGGTGTTAAAGGCGTTGACTACGAAGTAGATGAAAATGGTCTTTACTACCGTACAGATGAAATGAGAGCTCGTTGTGCAGATACAGCTTACAAGGCTTCTCATTTATGTGAGTACTCATACTTCCCACAGTGGGGTGGTACAAGCCAGGATGGAATCAACGCAATGAAACCTGATGAACAGCCTTCAGAATTCATGAATGATATGGCTGAACCATTGGTAAATTGTTTCAATGCTTACAATGTTACTACATATCCAGAAATGATCGGATCTGTAAAAGAAACAAATGGTCCTTGGTTCCCAATGTACAGTTTCTCTAACAACTTTACAACAGAAACACCAGGTGGTGTAGCGTTTACAAAGATGTCAGATCTGAAACATGAATGGTTACCAAAAGTTATCATGGAAGATGATTTTGATGCAACATGGAATGATTACATGGCAGCATATGCTGAAATTAAGCCAGAAGACTTTATTTCAGAAATGCAGGAAATTTTAGACACATTTAAGTAAGAGGTAAAAAGCTAGGCGGCAATTGTTCAGAATGATTGGCGGTTGCCGCCTATTTTTTATGAAATGGAGTAGATTATCATGGCTCAAGCACGGAATGTTCAACCGAACAGAGATAAAAAAATCACATGGAAAGAAATTAAGAGACAGAAGTTTCTATTAATTGTTTCTTTCTTTATGGTCGTATATGGATTGATTTTCTATTATTGGCCACTAACAGGCTGGATTATGGCCTTTGAAAAATATAAACCAAAGACAGGTTTGCTTGGATCTGAGTTTATCGGTATGGATAAATTCAAATTCTTATTTGAAGATGAAGTATTTATCAGAGTAATTTGGAATACGTTTTGTATGGGATTTATCAATTTGGTTACCACAACAGTTATGGCAATCTTATTTGCAATCCTATTAAATGAAATTAGACATAATATGACAAAGAAAGTGATCCAGACGGTATCGTACTTGCCTCACTTTTTATCATGGATTATTGTAACTGGTATTTTACATGATTCATTATCTACATCAGGTATTGTTAATGATGTGTTATTAAAAACACATGCAGTTGATGAAGCAATCAATTTCTTTGCACATCCTTCATACTTCTGGCCAATCGTTGCATTTGCAAACTGTTGGAAAGAAACAGGATGGAACGCAATCATTTACTTGGCAGCAATTACATCAATTGATCCTTGTCTTTATGAAGCAGCTTCCATCGATGGTGCAGGTAGACTTGCAAAGATTCGATATATTACTCTTCCAGGAATTAAGCCTACTATCATGATCTTATTGTTAATGAATGTAGGTAACGTTCTGAATGCAGGATTTGAAGTTCAGTACTTACTTGGAAATGGTTTGGTACAGCGTGTATCACAGACAATTGATATCTATGTTTTGAAATGGGGTATCAGTCAGAACGACTTCTCATTGGGAACAGCAGCCGGAATCTTTAAGAGTGCCGTTAGTATTTTATTGATTGTAATCTTTAATACTATGGCTCGTAAAACTGGTGAAGAAAGACTGTTCTAGGAGGTGAGAATATGGACAAGAAGAAAATGAAAAGATCTGCAGGAGATAGAATATTCTCACTTATTATTGCAGTGTTTATGATCGTATTTGTTACGATTACATTATATCCTGTTATCAATACCGCAGTATTATCTTTTAATGATGGTATTGATGCAGTACGTGGAGGAATTTATTTGATTCCACGTAAATTTACAATGAAAAACTACGATACCGTTTTAGGTATGAAAAACTTAGTAACAGGTTTTAAGATTTCAGTATTAAGAACTGTAATAGGAACTTTACTTGCTTTGGTTGTAAATGCATTATTAGCATTCGTAGTAAGTCGTAAGAGATTTATTTTTAAATCACAGTTATCCCTTTTTTGGGTTTTAACAATGTATGTAAATGGTGGTATGATTCCTACCTACCTTTTGTATAGAAACTTAAACTTAACAAACAGCTTTTGGGTATATGTTATCCCAGGTGCTGTAAGTGCATGGAATATGTTGGTAATCAGAACATACATGTTGGGATTACCAGACAGTTTGGAAGAATCTGCTCAGCTTGATGGAGCAGGATACTGGACTGTATTTGTAAAGATTATTTCACCATTGTGTAAACCAGTTTATGCTACAGTTGCATTATTCGTAGCTGTATGGCAGTGGAACTCATGGTTTGATGCAATGTTATATAACCGTATGAGAACAGAATATACTACTTTACAGTATGAGTTGATGAAATTACTTTCATCCGTTATGCAGCAGAGTGGTAGTGCAGACACAGCGAAGTATAGTACAAGTTCAGTAACCCCACTGACAATTCGTTCAGCTGCATCTGTTGTTACAATGCTCCCAATTATTTGTTTATACCCATTCCTACAGCGATATTTCGTAACAGGACTCACCATTGGTGGTGTAAAGGAATAAACATTTTATTCTACCTACTCACTTTAGATTCTCCCGGATCTAAAGTGAGTTTTTTTGTCGCCCATTAAGTGACCATATTAATATATGATTGAGGTATGATAGTGATGTCAAAGGAAATAGGGATTAGAAACCAAAAAAAGAGATTCTTTCTAAGTAATGAAAACTGTGATATACTGTGGATTTAGAAAGAGTAAAAGGTTGTCCTTAGATACAAGGAGGAAGAAAAAATGAAGCAGATTATTACAAGCTTATTAGAAACTGATATGTATAAATTTAGTATGGGTCAGGCCATCTATCACCAGTTCAGTGATTATAAAACCACATGGACATTTAAGTGCAGAAACAAGGATGTTCACTTTACACCAGAAATGGTAGAAGAAATACGTAATCAGATTAAAGCATATTGTGATCTTCGATTTACAGAGGAAGAATTGGAATATCTTGAGAATATTACATGGATCAAGGGCTCTTATGTAGATTTTCTTCGCTTGTGGAAACCAAGATTTGAAGATTTTGAAATTACAGATCAAGCAGAATGTGGACTTGCATTGGATGCAAGAGGTACTTGGTTAAACACTTCTATGTATGAGATTCCAGCCCTTGCTATTATCAATGAAGTATACTTTAGAATGGCATATGATTATGATACTTTAATGGATTCCTTCAAGGAAAGATTAAGTGCAAAACTTACAAAATTAGAAGATGGTACATATAAGATTGGAAACTTTTCAGAATTTGGTTTGAGAAGAAGACTTTCAGGAGAGGCACAGGAGCTTGCTGTGAAGGAACTTTGCGGTCGTAAATATGATGGTTCTAAGTGTGTAGGTACTTCCAATGTGTATCTTGCTAAGAAGTATGGAGTAACACCTGTAGGAACTATGGCTCATGAATGGATCATGTGTGTTGGTCAGGGTAATCATAAACACAATCCAGCATATTCTAACTGGTATGCATTGGATGCATGGGTAAAGGAATACGGCGTATTGAATGGTACTGCTTTAACAGATGCTATTACAACAGATTGTTTCTTAAGAGATTTCCAGTTGACATATGCAACACTCTTTAGTGGTGTAAGACACGACAGTGGAGATCCATATGAATGGGGCGACAAGATGATCGCACACTATGAAGAGTTTGGTATCGATGCTGCTTCAAAGACACTTCTTTTTAGTGATAGTCTTGACTTTGAAAGAGCACATAAATTGAATGAATATTTTAAGGGAAGAGCAAGAGTTGCGTTTGGTATTGGAACTTACTTAAGTAATGATACCAATGAGCATGCATTGAACATTGTCATGAAAACAACAGCTTGTAATGGAATGGATGTTGCGAAAATATCTGATACTCCAGGAAAAGGTATGTGCAAGAATCCACAATATGTTGAATATTTGGAAAGATGTATCAAGTGGAGAATGGAAAACGATAAATAAGAGGCGGTTTGGCACGTAACAGTAGTCGGCTAATCAATGAATGGTTAGCCGACTACTTAATTAGTGGTAATATAAGGGAGAAACAGAAGATGATCAAAGTCATTTTATGGGATATAGATGGCACTATGCTGAATTTTGAAGAAGCAGAAAAGATAGCAATCAGAAAATGCTTTGCCAAATTTGAGCTAGGTGAATGTACGGATGAAATGCTTCATACATATTCTGGAATTAATCAGAAGTACTGGGAGAAACTGGAACGTGGTGAAATGACAAAGTCCGAGATTTTGGTAGGGCGATTTGTTGATTTTTTTACGGTTTCAGGAATGGATGTATCCAAAGCTGTTCCTTTTAACGAGGAATATCAAATAAGGCTTGGTGATACGGCTGTTTTTTATGAAGGTGGTCTAGAAACAGTAAAGGCATTGAAAGGAAAAGTACTTCAGTGTGCAGTGACAAATGGAACAAAAACAGCGCAGAATCTGAAATTGAAAAATTCAGGGTTGGTTCAGTTGCTTGATCATATTTTTATTTCAGAAGAAATGGGAATTGAAAAACCGGGAATTGGATTTTTCAATAAGGTATTCGATGTGATTGGCGATTATGCAAAGGATGAAATCTTGATTGTGGGAGATTCATTAACAAGTGACATTCAGGGTGGAAATAATGCAGGGATAAAAACCTGCTGGTTTAACTTAAACGGTAAGAAAAATGAATTAGGACTTCGAGTGGATTATGAAATCCGAAGTCTGTCAGAAGTGTTAAATATTGTATAGTATGTTGGGGGCGGTCCTTTTTGTCACGAGGACCGCTCCCAATGCATTGATTCCCCTTAAAAAAAATGATAAACTTACCGTATGAGCGAACATATATTAACGATCAACAATAGAATATCGTATTTAAAAGCAAGTGAAAATCCGTTATCAGCAGATGTGGGTGTGATAAAAGGGGAATCACGACAGTGGTTTTTTGATGTAGGAAGCAATGAGGAAGCGTATCAACTGATTTTAAATGAATCCATAGATATCGGAATTGTGATTTCTCATTTTCATCCGGATCATATGGCAAATCTTGGAAAGATCATGGAGTCCAGAGAAGGAGGTTCATGTTTATATGTAGGGGACAATACCTTCAAATACTGCAAGATGGGAGAGGTTGTTTCAAAGGACATCTATATTGAAGATGGTTGCAAGCTTCATATTTTTCCATTACCGTCTTCTCATGCGAAAGGTTCCTTAGGATTAGAAATAGATGAGGAATATTGTTTTTTAGGTGATGGAACGTATTCAACCAATAAGGGTGGAAAGATTGCATATAATGTACAGCTTCTACGGGAAGAAATTAAAGTTCTTTCAGGATTGAAGGCAACATATTTTATATTAAGTCACCGGGATCCGATTGTTCAGAAAAAGGAAGATGTGCTAAAGCAGTTAAATCGAATTTATGCTATGCGAAAAAAGGATGAGGCATATATCTACTGAAACACTTATTTGTGATAAGAGCTTTTTCTTGTCATAAGAAAGTGATAATTGTATAATGCAAATACGTATATGTTATTTAGAAAAGCAAGTATGAGGGGGAAAGTATGGTTAGTGTACAGGCAATTGCAGTAACAAGAGAAATTGAGAATCTTTCACCAATACAGATGAATGATTCTCTTACAATATTATCAGGCAAGTTTGGTGGGACTTGTTATGCAAAGGAAGGGTATGAAACCATCAAGACTCAACCAATTGAGAAAGCATTATCCAGAGCTGAGAATACAGCAAAGAGCGGACACCATTCTGTTTATCAGCATGGTTGTGTTACTATGGAAGTAAAGTGTTCGAAGATGCTTGCAATGCTTTTAAACTCTATTGGTATTTCCAATACATCTGAAAAAAGTGCGAGATATACAAAGATGCAGCCGAAAAGTGCGTTAGAAGAAAAACTGTATTACAAGTGGCATGATATTTTTGTAAAATTGATCAATGAAGAATATCAGGACACCTTTACAGAAAAAGAAGTCGATAAGTTAGCATTTGAAAATGCAAGATATATGATTTCTGTATTTACACCAACTTCAATGGTATATACTTTACCATTTAGAAATATTTTCTACGTACTTGATTGGTGTGAGGGAATGATTGAAAATCTGTCAAAGTTAGAAGGGGGCTTTAATCAAAAACTTAGAGAAGAGTTGATAGAGCTTGTAGATGCACTTTCTGGTGTGGTTGGAGATAAGAGAAACTTTCATGATAATAAAAAAGAGCATTTTCGATTTATGCCTTATCAGGCAACTGGTGAGTTAGAGGATGATTCCTTACCTTATTATGGAGATGTGTATACTTCAAATTATCTGGCGTCCTTTGCATGTATTGCCCAGGAGCAGCGTCATAGAACACTTCGCGTTAAGATTAATTTTTCTGGAAAAGATGCAGAGGAATATGGTTTCTATGTTCCTGAGATGATCAAAAATACGGTGTATGAACAAGGTTGGATTGAAGATTTACGTTCTGTGAAAGAATACTATCCTCAAGCAACATTGTTATTTGTCACAGAGCAGGGTATTTTTGAGGATTTCCAGTTAAAGTGTAAGGAACGTATGTGTGGACGTGCGCAGCTTGAAATTATGAAGTTAAATGAATGGATGACTGAACAGTTTATGGACCATAAAGAATGTCTATCAAGGGCTAATCAGAAGAGGTTGGAGTGTATGACACCAAATGGGGATGTATGTCCAAGATGTATGTTCAAGGACTTTGCCTGTCAGGAAGGTTGTAAATGGGGACCTAAGGGTGCACTTAACAGATTGATTTAAATTGAATGGGGACGAGAAATATTTCTCGTCCCCAACGTCTTCTATGACATTTTAGAATTAAAAATGTATATTTCAGAGGTTATCCCTTTTTCTTTATAAGGGATTTGATATGATTGCTATATCAAGAAGAAAGGAAACAATGAATGGAAATTAGTCTCATATTTTGTATTACAGTTGTTGTAGCATTATTGATTTGTATTTCAATTTTTGTTCGAATGCTGAAGAATTTGAGAAATGATTACGATACGGTGATTGCCAGCTATCAGAATCTAGAAATACTAAATCAGACCTTAAGAGCTCAGAGGCATGATTACATGAATCATCTTCAAGTGGTGATCAGTATGATTGAGCTAGAGGAATACGATAATCTTAAAGATTATTTGGAACCAGTTTATCAAGATATTCAGAAAACGGGAAAAGCACTGAAAACTTCTAAGCCAGCAGTCAATGCTTTGTTGGCAGTAAAAGCCAATGAAACAAAGACAAAGGGAATTGATATGTATCTTCAAATCAAATCGAATTTAAAGGAACTGCATATTCCTGATTGGGAGCTTTGCAAGGTATTATCTAATATTATTGATAATGCAGCCACGGCATTAGATGGAAGTCAGAAAGAAAAAAAAGAGATTATTGTAGATGTAACAGAAGACCAGGATAGATACATTTTTGAGATATCCAATAACGGACCCAAAATTCCAGATGAAATGCAAAAACAGATATTCCAATATGGAGTAACTTCTAAAAAAGAAGAGGGACATGGAATAGGGTTAGCCATTGTTGATAAGGTAGTGAAAGATTATCATGGAGAAATTAAGCTTTCTTCGGATGATAAAGAAACAAAATTTATCGTTGTTTTTGATAAAAAGACAGGAGGTGAAAGCAAATGAATACATTTGAAACCATCGGATTGATTTTATTGATTTTAGGTTTGATTCTGGTTTTCATTGAAATGCTTTTACCGGGCTTCGGTGCACCGGGAATATCGGGTGCCATCTGCCTGGTTGTGGGCATAGGAATGATGACGAAAACATTGGAGCAGACGTTGACACTTGCCATTATTGTAGTGGTGGCAATTGCTGTGATGATGACCATTGTCGTTTTGTTTTTTCATCGTGGACGAGATCGATCGCCAATTAAGTTACAGGAGAAGATGGAAGCTCCAGAGGGATTTTTAAATGAGTCAGATATTAAGTATCTAGTTGGTAAGGAAGGTGTTGCATTAACCGATTTAAGACCAGCAGGAAAATGTGATATTGATGGTATAACCTTTGATGTAAGATCAGAGGGGCAATACATCAACAAGGGATCAGTTATCAAAATTGTTCGAGTTGAAGGAAATACATTGATTGTTAAATAGAGCATGATAAGGAGTGAGGATAATGGAAATTAAGATAGCGATTATTTCAGTAGTTGCATTGGTTTTGTTATTGTTTTTTACATTTGTACCAGTAGGATTGTGGATTTCAGCAATTGCATCAGGAGTTAAGATTGGTATTTTTGACCTAGTTGGAATGAGACTTAGACGTGTTAGACCATCTAGCATTGTACTTGCATTGATCAAGGCAACTAAGGCAGGATTAACCTTAAAAGCGAATCAGTTAGAGGCACATTATTTAGCTGGAGGTAGTGTAGATCAGGTAGTAAATGCATTGATTGCTGCAGAACGTGCAGGAATTCAGTTGTCATTTGAAAAAGCATCTGCAATTGATCTTGCCGGTAGAAATGTTTTTGAAGCAGTTAAGATGAGCGTAACACCAAAGGTTATTGAAACTTCTGTAATCTCAGCAGTTGCAAAAGACGGAATTGAATTGATGGTAAAAGCAAGAGTTACTGTTCGAACAAATATTGACAGATTGATCGGTGGTGCTGGTGAAGATACAGTTCTTGCTCGAATTGGTGAAGGTATTGTTACTACAGTAGGTTCTGCACAGACTCATAGTGAAGTGTTGGAGAATCCAGATGAAATTTCAAAGGTTATTCTTCAAAAGGGATTGGATGCAGGTACTGCATTTGAAATCATTTCTATTGATATTGCTGATATTGATATTGGAAGAAACGTTGGAGCGAACTTATTAAGTCTTCAGGCTGAGGCAGATAATAAGATTGCACAGGCAAGAGCTGAGGAAAGACGTGCAATGGCGGTTGCATTAGAGCAAGAAATGAAGGCCGATGTAGTAAAAGCAAAGGCAGACGTTGTCAGAGCTGAAGCAGAGGTTCCTAAGGCACTTGCAGAAGCACTTAGAAATGGAAATATTGGTGCAATGGATTACTATACAATGAAAAATGTTATTGCTGATACAGAAATGAAAACTGGAATTCAGAATGCAACAAATGCCTATGCCAGCAACAAAGAAAATGACAAGAGAGAATAATAAAGTAGGTACTAGTAATGATCAAAGTTATGGTGATTGAGGATGAACCAGAAATCAGAAGATTGCTTATAAAAATGATAGAAAGAAAGGAAGGCTTCACAGTTGTCTGTGAGGCCGATTCCAATATGCAGGCAGTTTCTCTTTTTACTGTGAATCGTCCACAGGTTGTTTTTGTAGATGTGGATTTAAATGGGGAAAATGGATTAGAGTGTGCAAAAGTTTTGACTGAAATCGATCCAAAGGTAAAGATTATTTTTGCAACTGCACATAGTGAATATATGGCTAATGCATTTGAAATATATGCATTTGATTATTTGTTAAAACCATTCAAAATTGAGCGAATCATGAAAACTCTTTCCAAAATTGAAGAGATGAATCTGGCAGCTGAGAAAGAAGGAAATGATTCATTGGTGCAGATCTCTGCGAAAAGTGACGAAGATGATAAGTTATTGATTAAGGGAAAGGAGCAGGTCTTTTTCATAGAGAAAAAGGATATTGTTTTTGTGGAGCGTGAAAACAGTGTTACTAATATTATAACTTTGGAAGACTCTTATCATACCTCTACATCCTTAAGTGATTTAGAGGAAAAACTTCCAGAGAATCAGTTTATGCGCTGCCATAAATCTTATATTATCAATGTGAAAAAAATCAGTTCTGTAGAGCCATATGGAAGATGGACCTATGTGGTTCACTTTAAGGGTATGAAAGAAACAGCATTGATCACACATGAAAAGTATAATGAGATTAAGGATCGATATTTGTAATTGTTCAGAGCTATGCGCATGGATTTGAAATAGTTACCGTTATATATGACAAATAAAATAATAGGGATAAAAAAGAGTGCGAAGCACTCTTTTTTTGTCTGACAATGTCGATTTTTGACGGAAAGTGAAAAGCGAAAGTACAATATGTTGCTTTATTTTATTTAAAATATCGTTTATAATGAGTTGATAGAGTGAAAATAGAGTAACCACACTCTGTATACTATCACTGAATCATATCATTGGAGGATCGCTTATGAAAAATACGCCAAAGGCTAAAGTTCCGTTTGATAAGGAGCATTTTAAACAGGAAGTCATTACTAATTTAAAGACTTTATACAGAAAAAGTATTGATGAAGCAACCGATCAGCAGATCTTTCAGGCAGTTGCTTATGCATTAAAGGATGATATAGTAGATCAGTGGATGGAAACCCAAAAAAAATATGCTCAGCAGGATGTAAAATATGTATATTACATGTCCATGGAATTTTTGATGGGTAGAGCACTTGGAAATATGATGATCAATATCCAGGCATATGATGAGATAAAAGCGGCATTGGAGGAACTGGGACTTGATCTAAATGTGATTGAAGATCAGGAGCCAGATGCAGCTTTAGGAAATGGTGGCTTGGGACGTTTAGCAGCCTGCTTTTTGGATTCTCTTGCAACCTTAAATTATCCTGCATATGGTTGTGGTATTCGATATAAATACGGAATGTTTAAGCAGGAAATTCAGAATGGATATCAGGTTGAAGTGCCGGATAACTGGCTTGTGGATGGAAATCCTTTTGAACTTCGTCGGCCAGAATATGAAAAAGAGATTCGCTTTGGCGGATATGTAAGAGTAGAAAAGGATGAAAATGGCAGAGATCATTTCATTCAGGAAAATTATCAGGCGGTTAAAGCAATTCCATATGATATTCCTATTGTTGGTTATGGAAATGGTGTTGTAAATACCCTTCGAATTTGGGATGCACAGCCAGTTAACTGTTTCCAGTTAGATTCTTTTGATAAGGGAGATTATCAAAGAGCTGTTGAACAGGAAAATTTAGCAAAGAATATTGTAGAGGTTCTTTATCCAAACGATAATCATTATGCAGGTAAGGAATTACGATTAAAACAGCAGTATTTCTTTATTTCAGCTTCTGTTCAGTCAGCAGTTGCAAAGTATTTAAAGTCCCATAAGGATATTCGCAAGTTCTATGAGAAGGCAACCTTTCAGTTAAATGATACACATCCAACAGTTGCTGTTGCAGAACTGATGCGTGTTTTGATGGATGATTATGGATTAAACTGGGAAGAGGCGTGGGAAGTAACAACAAAGACTTGTGCATATACCAACCATACCATTATGGCGGAAGCCCTTGAGAAATGGCCAATTGAATTATTCTCAAGACTGCTTCCAAGAATTTATCAGATTGTGGAAGAAATCAACCGTCGATTCTTACTAGAGGTTGAAAAGAAATATCCAGGCAATCAGGAAAAAGTGCGTAAAATGGCAATTATTTACGATGGTCAGGTTAAAATGGCACATTTAGCCATTGTTGCAGGTTTTTCTGTGAATGGTGTTGCAAGACTTCATACAGAGATTTTGAAAAATCAGGAGTTACGTGATTTTTATGAAATGTTTCCTGATAAGTTTAATAATAAAACCAATGGTATCACACAAAGAAGATTCTTGCTTCATGGAAATCCATTGCTTGCAAGCTGGGTAACAGATCATGTGGGATATGACTGGATCACCAATCTGCCAGCCATTGAAAAGCTAAAAATATATGCAGAGGATCCAAAAGCTCAGGCTGAGTTTATGAATATCAAGTATAAAAACAAGGTTCGTTTAGCAGAGTATATCAAAGAACACAATGGCATTGATGTAGATCCAAGATCCATGTTTGATGTTCAGGTTAAGAGACTTCATGAGTATAAACGCCAGTTATTGAATATTTTGCATGTAATGTACTTGTATAACGAAGTAAAGGCACATCCAGATATGCCGTTTGTACCAAGAACATTTATTTTTGGTGCCAAAGCGGCAGCAGGCTATAAGACAGCAAAGCTTACAATTAAGCTGATCAATTCTGTAGCAGATGTGATCAACAATGACAGTTCTATCAATGGAAAAATCAAGGTTGTATTTATTGAGAACTATCGTGTATCCAATGCAGAGCTTATTTTTGCAGCAGCAGATGTTTCTGAACAGATTTCGACAGCAAGTAAAGAAGCATCTGGAACTGGTAATATGAAATTTATGCTAAATGGTGCGTTAACTCTTGGAACAATGGATGGTGCGAACGTTGAAATTGTAGAAGAGGTTGGAGAAGACAATGCCTTTATTTTTGGATTATCATCAGACGAAGTAATTCGTTATGAGAATCAGGGTGGGTATGATCCATCTGAGGTATTTAACAACAATCCAGCAGTACGTCAGGTTTTGATGCAGCTGATCAATGGAACCTATGCGCCAAATGATCCAGATCTTTTCAGACCACTATATAACTCCTTGTTAAATACAATGGAGGGTGGAAAAGCAGATAGATACTTTATTTTAAAGGATTTCGATTCCTATAGGGAAGCACAGCAGAAGGTTTCAAGAGCCTATGAGAATCAGGCAGGCTGGGCAAAGAGTGCAATCTTAAATGTTGCCAGTGTTGGAAAGTTTTCATCAGATAGAACCATTGAGGAATATGTGAATGATATCTGGAAGTTAGATAAGGTGAAAATGAAATAAAAAGATCCGTGGTATAGGATTATCACAAAAGGGGCTGTTTTTTACAGTCCCTTTTAAAATGCGTTACATTATAGATATGGTTCCAAAATAACATGCTTAGGCGCAGCACTAACCGGAATACTGGCATCCATAGCATACGGATTATTATCGGTATATGGATTATCTGCATATGGATTATCTGCATATGGATTATCGGTATGCTGCTGATTATATGATGCTTCTACACCAGATAAAGCTGGGTGAATTAAATATGCAGGCATTTTTTCTTCGTCATCTAAGTTTAGAAAAAATTCATCAACATCATCGGGTCTTTCATCAGGTTGTTCCCAACTGTTAGTTAGAAGCTGATTTGATTCAGATGCATTTAAAACCCTTGGCCCTTGCGCCATCTTATTGGATTCGAACTGATCGGAATAGGATCTGGAGATGGAGTCAACTGATATAGAAGATATATGATGAAACAGATCTTTATAACCGTCTAGCGATGAGGTTTGAACTGCGTTTTCAGTTTCGTGATTACCAACAGCTTCCTGATAGGCATTATATTCTTTTAGGATAATATTGTACGCATATTCGTAACGCTTAATATTGTAAAGCCGGATTCGTTTGGAAGAACACCTTTTCTGCTCTTTCACACTATGCTTATTTCGTGGAGAAATTGGCATTCCATTATAAAGTTTTTTTTCAAGGTTATCAAATTTTAAGATAATATCACCAACATCAAAGAGAGAATCATAAAAGCTGCGGTCAACAAAGTGAGAATTCAAAGTACGGATTGGAAAGCTATAATGCAATACACCATGTATTCCCTGAAAGATATGAACACGATGTCTGGTAACAATAAAATAACTGTTTCGATAATTCAACATACCACGAATCAAAGTAATACAAAAATGAGTGAAAGGGATCAAATTTATTATTAAAATTGTAGTGGCAACTATAGGATTTTTGAATAAGCCAAAATGTGTTGTGCCTGTAAGAACAACAAAATGATAGAATTCAAATGCCAATAATAATAAAAGACTTAATAAGCTTTTGTTAAAGATACTTTCTATAAGTGTAACTGTTTTATCTGGTTTCCCTTGCCATAAAATCTTTTCCTCTGGAGCAATTTCAGAAAAATAGTTGTACATGGTAATACTCCTAAATATAATATCATCATCACATATGAATAAAAGTGCATCAATATAATTATAGTACTATGGTACTATATATGCAAGAGTTTAAAAAATGATAAGAAAAATACAGAATAAAAAATATAATTGCTTCGGATTTCTTTTTGACAAATTTCGTGAAAAGTATTGAAGAAAATATGAAAATCTTGTATATTAACTAAGAATGTATACATGTGTACTATTTTGTATACAATTTGTTTTTACTGTTTTTTTTCTTAGTAATATTAAGAAAAAATGGATGTGTAAGTCTTTATGTTGGAGGTTTTTTATGATTAATTTACTAGAAGGTGGAGCATATCTGTTAAATGGAACAGAGATCGTTCCAGATGGAGTTGACGCCCAGGCTTTGGTGAAATCAAAGACAGGCATGGATGTAACAAAAGAAGAAGCTGCAAAGAATACTATTGCATATGGTATTTTGACAGATCATAATACTTCTGGCAATGATAAGAAGTTGAAGATTAAATTTGATAAATTAACTTCTCACGATATCACTTTCGTAGGTATCATTCAGACCGCCAGAGCTTCAGGACTTGAGAAGTTCCCTATTCCTTATGTTTTGACAAACTGTCATAACTCTCTTTGTGCAGTTGGTGGAACAATCAATGAAGATGACCATATGTTTGGTCTTTCATGTGCTAAGAAATATGGTGGAATGTATGTACCACCTCATCAGGCAGTTATTCATCAGTTTGCAAGAGAAATGCTTGCTGGTGGTGGAAAGATGATCTTAGGTTCAGATTCTCATACTCGTTATGGTGCACTTGGTACTATGGCTATGGGTGAAGGTGGACCAGAGCTTGTAAAACAGTTACTTTCTCAGACATATGATATCAATATGCCAGGTGTTGTTGCTGTATATATGACAGGAGAACCTGTAAAGGGCGTAGGTCCTCAGGACGTTGCTCTTGCTATTATTGGTGCGGTATTTAAGAATGGCTATGTAAAGAATAAAGTAATGGAATTCGTAGGACCAGGTGTATCTAGTTTATCTGCTGATTTCCGTATCGGTATCGATGTAATGACAACTGAAACAACCTGTTTATCATCTATCTGGAGAACAGACGATGAAATCAAAGATTTTTATGAAACACATTACCGTGGAAATGAATACAAAGAATTAAACCCAGGTGCAGTGGCATATTATGATGGTGTGATCGAAGTGGATCTTTCTAAGGTTAGACCTATGATCGCTATGCCATTCCATCCAAGTAATACATATACCATTGAAGAAGTAAACAAGAATTTAATGGATATTTTAGATGAATGTGAAAAGAGAGCACTTGTATCATTAGATGGAGCTGTAGATTTCACATTAAAGAATAAAGTAAAAAATGGTAAATTATATGTAGATCAGGGTATCATTGCAGGATGTGCAGGTGGTGGATTTGAAAATATCTGTGCAGCAGCTGATATCTTAGACGGAACAAGTATTGGTGCTGATGACTTTACATTAAGTGTATATCCAGCTTCTATGCCTGTTTATATGGAACTTGTACGTAATGGTTGCGCAGCTAAGATCATGCAGACAGGTGCTATTATGAAAACAGCATTCTGTGGTCCATTTTTTGGTGCTGGTGATACACCTGCTAACAATGCATTTTCTATCCGTCATTCAACACGTAACTTCCCTAACCGTGAAGGTTCTAAGTTACAGAGTGGTCAGATTGCTTCCGTTGCTTTAATGGATGCTCGTTCAATTGCAGCAACAGCAGCAAACAAAGGATATTTAACACCAGCTACAGATATTGAAACTCCAATCGGTAAATACAAATATTTCTTCGACAAGAAGATTTATGAGAACCGTGTATTTGATTCTAAGGGTGTTGCAGATCCTGAAACAGAAATTAAGTTTGGTCCTAATATCAAAGACTGGCCAGCAATGGTAGCTTTGACAGATAACTTATTATTAAAGGTTGTATCTGAAATCCATGACCCAGTTACAACAACAGATGAATTGATTCCTTCAGGAGAAACTTCTTCTTACAGATCAAATCCACTTGGTCTTGCAGAATTTACTTTATCAAGAAAAGATCCAGCATACGTTGGTCTTGCAAAAGAAGTACAGAAAGCTGAAAAAGCTCGTGAAGATGGATCATGTCCATGCGAAGCAAATGAAGAAGTTAAGGCTGTATGGAATGTGATGAAGGAAATTACACCAGATGCCGATTCTAAGAATACAGGTATTGGTTCAACAATCTTTGCTGTAAAACCAGGTGATGGTTCTGCTCGTGAGCAGGCTGCAAGTTGCCAGAAGGTACTTGGTGGCTGGGCTAATATTGCCAATGAATATGCAACAAAGAGATACCGTTCAAACTTGATCAACTGGGGTATGCTTCCATTTATCATAAAAGAAGGCGAATTACCATTTAAGAATCTTGATTATTTATTTGTTCCTGGAATCCGTAAGGCAATTGAGGAGAAGACAGAAGAAATTACTGCTTATGTTGTTTCAGATGGTAAAAAGACACCATTTACATTAACAGTAGGTGAGTTAACAGATGAAGAAAGAGAAATCATCCTAAAGGGATGTTTGATCAACTACAATAGAATCTAGTATCTAATAGGCTACGCATTTAGCGTAGCCTATTTTTAACAGGAAACATTGTGTATCTCATGAAGTTTCCTGCCGACCTTTGATGGTTTTATGTTGACTGTAGGACAAAAGTACTATATAATAAAAGACGTTCGTGGGGAACAAAAAGACAAAAAATTGAAAGACAAAAAACTAAATAGTAGCAGCAAAAAGTAGTATTCATGAGAACATGTTTGGGGAAACATGCAGGGAGCGGTTATAATGAAAAAGAAGGTTATTTTGACAGTGGATGATAATGCTGTCAGCTGCAGACTTATTGAGCGTTTTTTCAGTCGGGCGTATGATGTAATGAAAACATATTCTGGATATGAAGCATTACAGATTTTGAAAGAGAAAACGGTTGATTTGATTCTTTTGGACGTTGATATGCCAAAAATGAATGGGTTTGAGGTGATGGAAAGGTTAAAGCTGGATACGAAAACAGCTGGGATACCAGTGATTTTTTTGACAGGACTTGAGGACAAGAATGAGGAACTAAGGGGACTTAGAATGGGTGCTGTCGATTATATTCAGAAACCATTTTATCCAGAAATTCTGATGCAAAGAATTGAGAGTGCGATTAAGCAAAGTGAGAGCCAGAAGAATCTGTATGATTTTGTACAGATGAAAATTGAAGAGGTAGAGAATTTTAGGAGATTGGCTTACTTGGATCCGTTAACAGAGCTTTGGAACCGTCATTATTTTGAAAATCAAGTAGATATATATCTGCAGGAAAGAAATCCTAGTGGCTATTTTTTGATTTTGGATGTAGATAATTTTAAAAACATCAATGATAAATATGGACATATTGAGGGTGATAAGGTACTTATGGAACTTGCAGAGATCTTACGTAGGGCAGAAACTGGCAGTGTTTTGACTGCACGGTTAGCAGGGGATGAATTTGTTCTTTTTATTAAGGATATAGATGACGAAAGCTATGCGAAAATAGTGGCAGATTCGGTGTTGATGGAGATTGCTTCCATTAGTGGTAAACATCAGATGCATGTTACAGCATCCATTGGCATAGCTAGAGTTACTACAATGGATAAATCGTTTGTTCAGCTTTATGGAAAAGCAGATAAGGCTTTGTATCAGGCAAAGGAATCTGGAAAGGGTATCTACCATGTAGCATAAATCGAATGACTGCACGTATAAGTATGAACGAATATATGTGAATTGTAAGAATTGTATAAATATTTCTATTTGCACTTCCGATATAGTAGTTGCACGAGATCTACTGGCCAGTAGTCTTGTCGAATCGAAGTGACCATGGAAGGTCTTTTGAAAAAAATTTTTTCAAAAGACCTTTTTTGTTTTTTTGAAACCGACAGGCACAATGTAGAATCGAGGTAAAAATGAAAATTGAATCTAGTAATGTATCAATGTATGCACAAAGAACGTATGAAGCGGAACGAACTGTAAATACTACTTTTGAAACACAAATTTTGAAGGCGGATGTCATGATTGGAAAGGACAAGGAGGAACAGACCTTTGCTGATATGATCAATGGATCGGAAGCAGTTGAAAAAGGAGATATTTTCCAAAAAGAAAAAATGGAAAACTCTTTGGTTCCAGCTTCTGAACGCATTTCGAAACAGGCTGAAAAAGCAAGTTATCAAACGATACGACATAGATGTATTCTGTATTTGTTACAGATTCTGTGCAATGGAAAGAAAGTGCAGCATGACAAATTTGAGGATATGATGCAGCAAATGAACCAGGGTAGTACGCAGGAATTAACCAATGTGACACTTATGCAACCCATGAAGGAATTGAAGTTGAATCTGAAACAACAGGAATATTATTACGAAGCAGAAAAGACAAATTTTCAATCGAAAGGAGTTGTAAGAACTGCTGATGGAAGAGAATTTGGATTCAACATGGATGTTAGTATGAGTCGGGAGTTTGCTTCTTATTCGGAATTTACCCAGGAAATAACCAATTTTATCGATCCGTTGGTGATTAATTTAGATGGAAACATAGCGGGAATGTCTGATCAGAAGTTTATGTTTGATATAGATGCTGATGGAACCCTCGATCGAGTTTCGATGTTGGATACAGGAAGTGGTTTTTTAGCACTTGATCGAAATCATGATGGTGTGATTAATGATGGCTCAGAACTTTTTGGAACTACTTCTGGAGACGGATTTCAAGATTTAGCAGCCTATGATGAGGATGGGAATGGCTGGATTGATGAAGGAGATTCAATTTTTGAAAAATTAATGATTTGGACAAAGGACGAGTCAGGAAATGATGAATTGTATAGTTTAAAAAGGGCTGGAGTTGGAGCAATTTGTCTTAAAAAAGCAGAAACAGATTTTTCATTAACGAGTATCAAAAATAATCAATTAAACGGTAAGGTTCGTTCCACAGGCATTTTTCTATATGAAAATGGTAATGTAGGTAGTTTACAACATTTAGATGTTGCGACCTGATTCGTTACATGCATAATTTCTAAAAATATGGAAATGCTGATTGTAGCAATAAAACTATCAGCAAAGACATATATCAGAATAAACGGAGGTTATGCATGAAAGAGGAACATGATTTAAAAGAACTGAATAAAGGAAAAAAGAAAATACAAGAAAAAAAGTCAAGCGATCGAAGCAGAATCAAAACGGAAAAGGTTATTATGTTAGCATCATCAGTGATGCTTTTATCAGGATTGACTGCAACGGGAATTTATTTTAAGGCCAATGAAAAGCCTGCGGAGCAATTGAAAATCGATCTGTCTGGTATGGAAGAAAATATTGATCAAAAAGCAACTGAGATTTTGCAGGGAGAAACAGTAGAAAATCCAATGAATATTGCAAATTCAGATCTTGATTATGATCCAGAGTGGAAAGAAGATGCAGGTATTTCTAATGAGGAATTGAAAACAGATCTAGTATCAGGAACTGCAATTGCTCAGACCCATGTGGAGGATATTGAGGCGCAGTTAGATGATTTTCTGAATCCAGTAGAAAGTGAAGATAGCAGTACGGAGAGTGAAGCACAGGAGCAACTGGATATTGTTCTGGAAGATACAGAAAGTGATAGTACTGTATCAGCGAAAGCATACGAAACTGCTGAGTTGAGTTTCTCTGAAGAAGATACCCTTGCATGGCCAATTGTTGGAACAGTTTTAATGGATTATAGTATGGATGCAACGGTTTATTATAAAACGCTAGATCAGTATCGGTATCAGCCTGGTATGGTGATTGGTGCCAATAAGGGAGAAACTATAACAGCTGCAGCAACATGTCAGGTGACAGAGATTGATGTGGATCCAGTGCTTGGAAATACGGTTAAAATGAATTTGGGTGGTGGCTATGAGTTGCTTTATGGTCAGTTAGAGAATATTAAAGTGGCAGAAGGAGATATTTTGCATGCAGGAGATATTGTTGGAGCAGTAGCAGACCCGACAAAGTATTATAGTGTAGAAGGAACTAATTTGTTTATTGAAGTCACTAAGGATGGGGTACCAGTAAATCCGATGACATTGCTTCCTTGAAATATGGATTTTTTAATGTGCCACTGGGACAAAGATTTTGTCCCGGTGGTATTTTTCATTTAACAGGAAATTCCTCAGATCTCCTGTTATAAAAAAGCTCCGCAAAGATCATAATGTTAAAATCGTGCGCATAAATATTGTGTATTAGTCATGAATATGATATTTTTTAAAGACTAAATTTGGTATCTTCTGTGTATGGAAAAAAAGAACAGCCATGTATGCGGAATGCATGGAACCACAATGAAGGGATGAATGCTATGAAAAAGAAGTACTTATTGAAGCAAACAGCAATTCTCTTTTCTTGTCTCTTAGTACTAGGTAATTTTGCGGGATGTGATTGTGGGGACGAACCAAAAGAGACTGTAACACAGCCTACTGAGGGTGAGGAGGACGAAACCTCAGAAACAGTAGAATCTTCTGAAACAGATACGGATGAAAGTTCTGAAACAGAAGAAAGTTCTGAAACAGAAGAAAGCTCTGAAACAGAAGAAACCAATGAAGACACAGATCAGGATCAAGAGAAACCGGGAGTCTCTGGAGTTGATTTGAGTGAGTATGCGTTGGTGTGGGAAGACTCATTTGATGGTAATGAACTGGACAGAAGTAATTGGAATGTGGAACTTCACGATCCAGGATGGGTAAACAGTGAATTACAATCTTATGTGGATTCGGATGAGAATATTTTCTTAAAAAATGGAAAACTTGTCATTCAGCCAGTGAAGACAGTAGATGAGGAAGGAAATGTAATATATACTTCCGGTAGACTCACTACACAGAATAAGGAAGCCTTCACATATGGATATTTTGAAGCAAGATGTAAGGTGCCGGCAGGTCAGGGATTTTTACCAGCATTTTGGTTGATGGCCAATGATGAATCCGTTTATGGACAATGGCCAAAATGTGGTGAGATTGACATTATGGAGGTAATGGGGCAGGATACTCAGACTTCCTACGGAACCATTCATTATGGAAATCCATATAAACAGAGTCAGAATACATATGTATTGGATGAAGGAGATTTTTCTGAAGAATTTCACACATTTAGCCTAGAATGGGAACCAGGAAGCATCAAATGGTTTGTAGACGGAACTTTATTCCATGAGGAGCATGACTGGTATTCACAGGCAGAAGGTCAGGGAATGGTATCTTATCCAGCACCATTTGACCAGCCATTTTATGTAATTTTAAATCTTGCTGTAGGTGGAAGTTGGGTTGGAAATCCTGGTGAAACAACAACTTTTGATTCTGCATATGAAATTGATTATGTAAAAGTTTATCAGAAAGATAGCTATAACGAAGATGTGAAGAAACCAGAAGTGATGCTTCGTGAACCAAATGCGGATGGAAACTACATCAACAATGGTGATTTTGCAGATATAGAAGATTTAACAGATGAGGTTGACTGGAAATTCTTGACAGCATTAGAAGGAGAAGCAAGTGCTGAAATCAAGGATAACACCATGATAATTCGTACACAGCATGATGGTACAGTTGATTATAGTGTACAGCTTGTACAGGCCAATCTTCCATTTGAAAAAGGCGCAACCTATCAGGTTTCATTTGATGCATATGCGTCAGGTGATAGAACTATGAAAACAGCAATCAAGGCTCCTGATCGAGATTATATTGAGTATATGGAGTCACAGGTTGTAGAACTTACAACAAAACCAAAGACCTATACATACTCTTTCAAGATGGAACAAGAGAGTGATGCGAACGGTCGTTTGGAATTTAATATGGGTGCTACAGGATCTTTAGATGACATCTGTATCCAGAATGTATCTGTTAGAAAGATCAAAGATATGGATCCATATGAGGAAGAAACAAAAACAATTCGTGCAGATGGAAATTATGTGTATAATGGTTCCTTTCAGGAAGGAAATCAGCATATGGGATTCTGGTGGATTACCAATAACTGTGGTGCACAGTATGGTGTAACAAGTTTAGAAGATGGAAGAAGATTCCATTTGTCAGTTGCAGGACAGGCTACATCAGAAGCATTTGTACTGAAACAAAAGGATTTGGCTTTTGAAGAGGGAGCAGCATATAAGCTTTCTTTTGAAGCAGAGTCAGATCAGGATATGACAATGACAGTTTCACTTGGTGGAACAGAGTATGAGGTAACAATTGTAGCAGGAAAGAACAATTATGAAATTGAAATTCCTAATACAGTTACATATACTAACAAAAATCTTATATTTGAGTTAGGAAATGCAAATGATCTTTACTTAGATCAGATCAAACTGATGGGAGCTGCAAAGATTCAGAATGGATCCTTTGACAATGGAATGTCAGGATATGAAATGTATGTAGACTCTTCAGCAGATGCAAGCTATGCAGTTATCAAGGAAGATAACAATGCGGTTATGGATATCACAATTAACAACACTGCAGATCAGGATTGGAAGATTCAGTTAAAACAGAATAATATTTCTTTGCAAGAGGGTAAATGGTACCGATTAAGTATTGCGGCAAAGGCCTCTGAAGAAAGAGATATTCGTGTAATCATGCAGGGCGATGAGTCAAAGGGATGGGCTGTATATTCAGGTGAAAACCAGATTGCTCTTACTAATGAATGGGAGACCTATACAAAAGAATTTAAGATGACAGCTGATGCGGACGAGGCTGCATTCTTAAGTATCTGTTTAGGTAATGTTAGTGGTGAGATCACAACAAAGCATCATGTATGGTTAGATCAAATCTCATTGGAAGAAATCAATGCACCAGAGGTTACACCTGGAGAGGATGAAGAAATCATTAGTCCTACACAGGGAGAAAATCTTTTAAAGAATGCAGATTTTTCCAACGGTTTAGATGGTTGGATTGAAACTATTGCGAACTGGGGTGGAGATTATATTGCAGATGCGGAAAGCAATACGAATAGCGGTAGTATTGTTTATACGATCAACAATCCTGGTACGGAGGATTGGAATGTACAGTTAAAACAAAGCGGAATTGTTTTAGAAAAAGGCTGTACCTACGAAGTTTCCTACACAATCGTTTCTTCTTCTGCAAGACAGATTAAGAGTGGTGTAATGAGCACAGACTATGTATGGTATGGTGGTGCTGATCCAGTTTTAAAGGCAGGAGAAGAAATGAAGGTTCACTTCGAATTTACGATGGATGTTGCAGATCCAAAAGCAGACTTCTATATTTCATTAGGAAAGATAGAAGGTGAGGACACTAAAGCAGGCAAGATTACTATTTCAAACCTGTCATTCATCAAGAAGTAAGTGGATAACGCCAAAAAGAAAAAAAGAAAAAAGTTCAAAAAAGAGATGCCTGACTATATTTTGGTCAGGTGTCTTTTTTTATGGTTTGCGCGCCATGAAAGAAGCCTTTACACTCTTTTTTATTGCCTTGTGAATAAAGCAGCGTTATAATAAGCAGGATAAACGGATAAATCATTTTGGAATGATTAGTTTTTAGGGGGAGTATATGAGTCATAATCGGAAAAAAGGACTTGTAGTTTTTTTACTGATCTCTCTTTTTACAGGTTGTGGGAAGTCTGATTTGAAGCCTGCAACAGAGGAAAAGTTACAGGATCCTGAGATTGTAACCTGGTTTACAGGAGAAACAGTTCCAATTCAATATGAAATACCAAAGACAAGACCATATATCGTTGTAGATCAGCTTGGCTATCTTCCTTCCAGTATGAAAAAATGTCTTTGTCAGGATATTGTGGAAGAGACTGCGTTTGAAGTGATTGATCAAGAAACAGGAAATAGTGTTTATCAAGGAGTTTTGAAAAAAACAGAGGATGAACTGACCTATTCGGGAGATTTCTCGGAGGTGACTACGCCAGGAACGTATTATATCAAAACAGAGTATTTAGGGGAATCCTATCCTTTTGAAATATCAGATCAAGCATATAATTGTCAGATATCAGAGTTACTACAAGCTATTGAAAAAATGGACTGGACAAAGGATATCAAAGAAAGTTGTATGGTGATTGATACCTTAATGCTTGCGTTTGAGCTTTATCCGGAGGTATTTGTCAGCGAAGATTCCACGGAACTTCCAGAGGTACTTCAGATTTGTCAGGATGGAATTCAGCAGATACTTACGTTTCAGAATCATAAAAATGGTGCAGTTTTTGAAAAGGTTGTAGAAGATAAGGGTGACTTTAAAGATGGAGATAGAAACCTGACAGCTCTTTTTGTTGGGACCGTTGCAAAACATTGTTATTCTTTGAAGGAATATGATGCAAGAAAAGCAACAGAATTGCTTCAGTATGCCAGCTTAGGATGGCAATATATGAACAAGGATATGGATTCTATTGGGGAAGATCATTTTTTCTTTGCATGTGCTGAGATGTATCGGGTAACAGGACAAAGTAAATACCGATATGTCATGCAGGATAAATTACCGACAACAGAAAGAATCACTTCGGATGGGGAATATGATCTGGCATACTTTGGAAACATTACTTATCTATGTACCTCATATAAGGTGGAGCTGGATTATTGCAATCTTGCCATTGACAGTATGATTCGTGAAGCGACTGAAATTACAGAAGAGTCAAAGGCAGAAACTTATCTTGTCAGAGATGATACAACAGAATATGCAATATTAAAAGATGCAGCTACAATTGTTTTTGCAAGTCGTGTTAATTATAATCAGGAGTATATGACAGTATTAGAAAACCATATCCATTTTTTGACAGGGATGAATCTGGAAAATTACAATTATTTCATACAGACGGATTCCTGGGTCAATACCAGTGATTATGGAAAAAGTATGGCAATTTTGGCATATAGTTTATTAATAGAAAGGATTTAAGAATTATTATGAATATTGTAGTATTAGCAGGTGGAACAAGTACGGAAAGAGATGTTTCTTTAATTTCAGGCAAAAAAATTTATGCAGCATTAAAGGAGAATGGCCATAAGGTAATTCTTTGTGATGTGTTCTTAGGAATTCCAGATCATGAAGTGGACGGTTTATTTGAGAAAGAAATTGATTGGGTTGCGGGAATCAATAACATTAGTGAAACAAGTCCTGATATTGAAAAGGTGAAGGCCATGAGAGTGAATCCGGAAATTGGATTTTTTGGACCAAATGTAATCAGTCTTTGTCAAAAGGCAGATATTGTTTTTATGGCACTTCACGGAGAAAATGGTGAGAATGGTAAGATTCAGGCAGCCTTTGATCTTTTGGATATCAAATATACAGGAACAGATTATTTAAGCTCTGCCCTTTCTATGGATAAGGCTTTAACCAAAGAAATCTTTATTCAGAATGAAGTGCCTACTCCGAAAGGAACCTCCTTCCATAAGGGAGAGGAAGAGAAGGATAATGTACCTTTCCCTAAGGTTGTGAAGGTTTCAACTGGTGGTTCTAGTGTCGGTGTATATATTGTAAATGATGAGAAAGAGTATAAGGAAGCATTAGAGGAAGCTTTCCAGTATGGGGAAGAGGTTGTTGTTGAACAGTATATCAAGGGACGTGAATTTTCAGTAGGTGTGTTAGAAGGAAAAGCACTTCCTATCATTGAGATTGCACCATTACAGGGATTTTATGATTATAAGAATAAATACCAGGCAGGAAGTACTGTTGAAACATGTCCAGCTGTGCTTTCAAAAGAAAAAACAGAGGAAATGCAGGCAGCGGCAGAAAAGGGTTATGCAGCTTTACGTTTACACACCTACGCAAGACTTGATTTTATGATGAGTGAGGTAGACGGTTCTATTTATTGTCTGGAAGCAAATACCTTACCAGGTATGACTCCAACTTCTTTACTTCCACAGGAAGCAGCAGCAGTTGGAATTGATTTTAGAGCTTTATGTGAAAAGATTATGGAGATGTCACTCCGTAAATATCAGTAAAATGGCTGATGAGTTAGAAAGAGGATAAGTGTGTAAATATGAAAAATATGACTTTGGAAAATATTGCAAAAGCAGTAGGAGGAGAACTTCACGCTGATGGCCTTTTAAAAGAAAAAGAGGTAGAAGGAATCGTATTGGATTCCCGTAAAATCGAAAAAGATTTTTTATTTGTAGCTACTGTAGGGGAACGTGTTGATGGTCATTCCTTTATTGCAAAGGTAAAGGAAATGGGGGCATTGGCAGTTATTTGTGAGAAGGTTCCAGAGGTTGAAATTCCATATATTCTTGTAAAGGATTCCTTTAAGGCACTTCGTGATGCAGCAAGCTTTTATAGAAGACAGCTTTCTGCAAAGGTAGTTGGAATTACAGGAAGTGTTGGAAAGACCAGTACCAAGGAAGTAATTGCAAGTGTGTTGGCTCAGAAATTCAAAGTATGCAAAACACAGGGTAATTTTAATAATGAGGTAGGTGTACCACTGACAATCTTTTCTATTAAGGATACAGATGAAATTGCGGTATTGGAAATGGGCATCAATCATTTCGGAGAAATGCATCGTTTAGGTGAGATGGCAATGCCAGATGTTTGTGTATATACGAATATTGGTCAGTGTCATTTGGAATTTTTAGGAAGTAGAGATGGAATCTTAAAGGCTAAGACAGAAATGTTTGAGCATTTAAATGATAATGCGGTGGCAGTTTTAAATGGAGATGATGATAAGCTCATCACTGTAAAAGAGGTACAGGGAAAGGCACCAATTTTCTTTGGAACGGGAGAGCAGAATACATACAGAGCAATTGATATTGAACCAGATGGAATATTTGGTAGCAAAGCAACTATCGTTACTCCAAAGGATCGCTTTGAAACCTTCATGCCTCTTCCAGGTGAGCATATGGTATGGAATGCTATTGCTGCAACAGCCATTGGTGAACACTTTGGAATGAATATCACAGAAATTGATGCTGGCATTCGAAGTGTTCAAGCAGTAGGTGGTAGAAGTAATCTGATTCGTACAAAGAACTGGAATGTGATTGATGACTGTTACAATGCCAATCCTAATTCTATGAAGTCGGCTATCGACCTGTTAAAGATGGCGAATACCCGTAAGGTTGCTGTATTAGGGGATATGTTTGAACTTGGAGAGAATGAACTTGCACTGCATGGAGAAGTTGGCAGGTATGCCGTAGAGTCTTGCATTGATGAATTGATCTGTGTAGGTGAATTGAGTAAGACTATGTATGAGGAAGCTGTAAAGATTAACAAGACCACTTCTATCTATTACTTTGAAACAAAGGATGAAATGATATCCAAGAAGTCTTTTTTATTTAAGCAGGGTGATACAATTTTAGTGAAAGCATCTCATGGAATGGAGTTTGCTGAGGTAGTAAAAATATTGCAATAAGAAATGGGGCTGTTTGACAGCCCCATTTTTGATGTTTCTTTTATTTTTAGTTTGCTTTGATCTTTAACTGATCAGCATATTTTGCTTTGTTCTTAAAATACATTTCACTGATCTGGTTTTGGAAATATTGACCTACATTTTTCTGATCTTCTTTGGAAAGATCTTTGATGTAAACAGGCTTTCCATATTCTACAATAACAGTGGTTCTTTTGATCCAAGGGAAATGGTCTTCAAAGATATTTCCACTGTTTACAATACTGACTGGAATAACAGGACATCCTGATTTGGAAGCTAATTTAAAGCTTGCATCATGAAAATCAAGAAATGTATCGACGTTGTGGTTTCTGGTTCCCTCAGGGAATATACAGATAGAAATACCATTTTTTAATTTTTCAATTCCTTCTAGAATGGTCTTTAAACCTTCCTTAGGATTATCACGGTCTAGGAATAAACAGTTTAAGAACATCATCCAGATGTTTAATCCAGGAACCTTTTTGATTTCCTTTTTGGCAATGTAACCAGTTAAGCGAGGAACTCTCGGATAAGTGATTACAATATCAAAAATGCTTCTGTGATTAGGGACGTAAACGACAGCAGTATCTGTCGGGATATTTTCTTCACCAATAAAAATTCTTTTTGTTCCAGCCAAAAAGGAAACAACTCTAAATGCCCAATTTACAATAGCTAAAGAGCTTTTTGCCTTTACATTCGGGTTAAATTTACCAATAATCCATTCTACAAGCTGGATTGGTAAACTAATGATCAGAAAAAGTACGACAAAGAGTAAAACCAATACTAAACGAATCATAAAAATCTCCTAAATATATTATTACATTTCGCAGGATTACATAAGAATGTTAATCTTGCGACTTCATTATAACATGCTCTAGTACTTTTTCCAATCATTTGATAAAATGGGACTAATGACTAGTATATTTCCCACCATGTGCTGGGAGGTAAGGAGAATTTCATGAAAATCATAAATGGAACAGTAGTGGATCCACTAACAGGGTTTGAAGGATTGGCTGATTTGTGGATAAAGGATGGAAAAATCAAAGCGATTGTGAAAAAAGATGATGAAACAGACGCTGGTATAATAGTGGATGCAGAGGATGATGAAATTATTGATGCAACAAATCATATCATTGCACCAGGTATTGTGGATGCTCATGTTCATTTTAGAGATCCTGGCTTCACATATAAAGAAGATATTATGTCAGGAGCCAGGGCAGCTGCAAAAGGTGGTGTTACCACCGTTGTACTGATGGCCAATACAAAGCCGGTAGTTGATAATGTGGAAACTTTACAATATGTCCTTGAAAAAGGAAAGCAGACTGATATCCATGTAAATACCTGTTGCAGCATTACAAAAGGTCTTCAAGGTAAGGAGATGACCAATTTTGAAGAGCTTTTACAGGCCGGTGCTGTAGGATTTACAGATGATGGAATCCCAATTAGAGATGCAGAAATGACGAAAAGAGCATTGGTTGAATCTGTGAAATATGATGTACTTTTATCCTTCCATGAGGAAGATCCAGCATTTATAGAGAACAATGGAGTAAATCGTGGGAAGGCTTCTGAGCATTTTGGTATTGGAGGTTCTGATCGTCAGGCAGAAATCAGTCTGATCAAGAGAGATTTAGAGCTTGCTGTTGAAACTGGTGGAAATATCAATATCCAGCATATCGGTTCAAAAGAGGGTGTTGAATTAGTAAGACAGGCAAAGAAAAAGAGTGATCATGTACATGCAGAAGCATGTCCACATCATTTTTCTTTGACAGAAGAGGCTTGCATCAAGCATGGTACATTAGCGAAAATGAACCCACCACTTCGTACGGAAGAAGACAGACAGGCTATTTTAAAAGGATTGCAGGATGGTACCATTGATCTGATCGCCACAGATCATGCACCTCATGCAGCAGAGGAAAAAGAAAAGCCAATCACAGAGGCTCCAAGTGGTATCATTGGTTTGGAAACATCATTGCCACTAGCAATTACAAATTTAGTTGCAACCAAGGTCTTGACAATGGCGCAACTTTTTGAAAAAATGTCACTGAATCCTGCAAAGCTTTATCATTTAGAGGCAGGATCCATTACGGTTGATCAGCCAGCGGATTTGATCATTTTTGATCCTAATGAGGAATTTGTTGTGGGAGAATCTTTATCGAAATCCCAGAACACTCCATTTTTAGGAGAAACCTTAAAGGGTGTGATTTACCAGACAATTGTTTCTGGTAAAATTGTTTATGAAAAAGAAAAATCATAAAACGAAAGCTGAACAATCATTATGATTTAAATAAATCAATTTTATGTGTGTATCAATAGGAGGAAACCTTCATGTTAAAGAAAAAGGTTGATGCGTATGTTGTATCCCAGGAAAAACTTGCGGATGGCATTTACAGCATTATCATGAAAACAGATTTGGCTCTTATGGCAAAGCCAGGACAGTTTGTAAACATCTATCCAAAAAATAAGTCTACTTTATTACCTAGACCAATCAGTATCTGTGAAGCAGATCAGGAAGCACAGACACTTCGTTGTGTTTACAGAGTAGTAGGAAAAGGAACAGATGAATTTTCAACATATAAAGAGGGAGATACTATCTCAATCTTAGGTACACTTGGAAATGGTTTCCCATTAGAAGAAGGTAAAAATAAAAAAGTAATGCTGATGGGTGGTGGAATCGGTGTTCCTCCAATTTTACAGCTCGCAAAAGAAATAGATGCCAGTGAGAAAATGATCGTTGTTGGATACCGTAATGATCAGACCTTTTTAAAGGAAGAATTTGAGAAAAACGGTACTCTTTATATTGCTACAGAGGATGGAAGTGTTGGAACAAAGGGTAATGTTATGAATGCCATTGAAGCCAATGCTTTAAATGCTGATGTGATTTTTGCATGTGGTCCAATGCCAATGCTTCGAGCTATCAAAAAGTATGCAGAAGAGAAAAATATTCCAGCATATATTTCATTGGAAGAGAGAATGGCTTGTGGTGTAGGTGCGTGCTTAGGTTGTGTTTGTAAGACAACCAAAAAGGATGAACATTCACAGGTTAATAATGCAAGAATTTGTACAGATGGACCTGTATTTGAAGCAAAGGAGGTAGAGATTTAATGAATACAAAAGTAACAATTGCTGGTGTAGAATTTAAAAATCCAGTTATGACAGCCTCTGGAACTTTCGGCTCAGGTATGGAATATGGAGAATTTGTTGATTTGAATAGATTAGGTGGTGTAGTAACAAAGGGTGTTGCAAATGTACCATGGCCTGGTAATCCAACTCCTAGAGTAACAGAAACCTATGGTGGTATGTTAAATGCCATTGGACTTCAGAACCCTGGTATTGAAGTATTCTGTAAAAGAGATATTCCATTTTTAAAGAAATATGATACCAAGATCATTGTAAATGTATGTGGTAAATCTGTTGAGGATTACTTAGAGGTAGTAGATCGATTAGCTGGTGAACCAGTTGATATGTTAGAGATCAATGTATCCTGTCCTAATGTAAAGGAAGGTGCCATTGCATTTGGTCAGAAGGCGGATGCTTTAGAGAACATTACAAGTCAGATCAAAAAGCATGCTAAGCAGCCAGTGATCATGAAACTTTCTCCAAATGTAACAGATATTACCGAAATGGCAAAAGCAGCTGAAGCAGCTGGTGCAGATGCCATTTCTTTGATCAATACCATTACCGGTATGAAGATTGATATCCATAAGAGGGCTTTTGCACTTGCCAATAAAACAGGTGGACTTTCAGGCCCAGCAATCAAGCCTGTTGCAGTAAGAATGGTATATCAGGCTTCCCATGCAGTGAAGATTCCTGTGATTGGAATGGGTGGTATTGCAACAGCGGAAGATGCCATTGAATTTATGCTTGCTGGTGCCTCTGCTATTTCAGTTGGTGCAATGAATTTTGTAAATCCATATACAACTGTTGAAATCGTAGATGGTATTGAACAGTATATGAAACAGTATGGCATTGAAAATGTAACAGATTTAATTGGAGCAGTAAGAGAATAGAAACATAAAAGGAAACCTTCTTGCATATATTCATGCAGGGAGGTTTTTGCGTATGGAACTTATTAAGAAAAATTTTTTGACAGAGCAGAAAAAGGCATATTTTGAAGATCAGATTTCATTAGAAGAGGATGCAGTTTTACCATCAGAACAGGATGGAATAAAAGAAGTAGTTGCCGGGAAGGCAAATGTCAGAATTACAGAACAAAAGATAGATGCAGGAAAGCTTTTTTTAAAGGGAATTCTAAATTATGATATGCTGTACGAAGCAGAGAATGGGGGAAGCATCCAAAAGTGGCGAGGCGAAGTAAACTTTGAGGAGGATGTATACATTGATAATTTAGATAGTCAGGATGATATAAGTGTAAAGTGGTATCTAGAAGATTTCACTCCTCAGATGATCAATTCCAGAAAGTTAAATTTAAAGGCATTGGTTACCGTTATGGTATTGGTGGAGGAGATGAAGGATGCTAAGGTAGCAGTTGGAGTTACAGGAGAAGAAGAACACATCGAATCCATGACTACAAAATTTGAAGCGGTTCAATTAAAGGCACATAAAAAAGATGTTTTACGTTTGAAACAGGATATAGCGATATCTGCAGCAAACCCTAATATTATGAATATCTTATGGGAGGATGTTCAGCTACGAGGGTTAGACTGGAAAGCAATGGATGGAAAGGTGATGATCCATGGGGAAATATCAATTTTTATCCTATATCAGGGGCAGACCCAGGATGAAGAGCAGGCTGTATTTGAAACCGCTATTCCTATTTCAGGAAATCTAGATGTATCAGGTTGTGAGGATAAAAACCTGATTGATCTGGAGTTATCCTATATGGAGAGTCATTTAGAAGTCAAGGAAGATTTTGACGGTGAAAAAAGAATTATTGGCATTGATGCTGCAGTGCACTTTAATTTGCGATGTTTCGAGGAAAATCAGACTGAAATGTTAGCAGATCTGTATGGAATCACAAAGGATATCAAATGTAGATCTGATAAGATTTTTTATAAAAAATTATTGTATGCAGGGCAAACAAAAAAGAAAGTAGCTGAACAGATTATATTGGAAAAGCGTTCGTTTTCGTCAGAACCACAGATCTTGTACAGTAGCGCCAATATTGCAATAGAGAATGTGCAGTTACAGGGTGAAGATCTGATCCTGACAGGTTTTTTGTGGGTGAAATTGTTTTTACATCATCCAAATGATAATAAGTACAAGGTGCAGGAAAGTCAGTTGCCTGTAAAAATGGAAATTGCTTTGAATGGTATGGAAGCAAGAAGTGTTAATGTGCCAGAGAGGATGAGTTATTACATTGATGCAGATGTTGAACAGCTTTTGGTGAATTTAAGTGATGCAGATACTGCAGAGATAAGAGCATTGATTAATGTCCATATGATTGTATTAGAAGAATGCGAAGAAGAGGTATTGTCGGGTTATGAAATAGAAATGTTAAACGCCAAAACTCTTACAGAATTGCCTGGAATGGTGGTATATTTTGCCAAGGAGGGAGATAGTTTGTGGAAGGTTGGTAAAAAATATTATATGCCGGTTGCACAAATCAGGGAACAAAATCATATAGTTGGAGATGTACTTCATCAGGGAGATAAACTGTTTTTAATGAAGACATTGTAGATTGGAAGGGTTATTCTAAAACGCAGGTTTTGGAATAACTCTTTACAGAATGTATTTCTTAAAGTACAATTTATGTATATTGTATACAAGAAATGGAAATGATGAAAGAAGGATTTGAAATTGATTTATCATGCATATGGAAAAATAAATTTAGGTTTGGACGTGCTTAGACGACTTCCAAATGGTTATCATGAGGTAAAAATGGTGATGCAGAGTGTTGAGCTTCATGATGAACTTCATTTTGAAAAAACACAGGATAAGAGTATTACAATGACTTCTAATGTGTCCGCCCTTCCAAGTGATGATAACAATTTGATCATAAAGGCTGCCAAGCTGTTGTTAGAAAACAGGGTTGTAAACGAAGGCGTGAAGATCCATTTAGAGAAAAGAATTCCAATGGCAGCAGGAATGGCAGGCGGAAGTGCAGATGCGGCTGCAACTTTAGTGGCAGTGAATAAGCTGTTTGATTTGGGTTATTCTATAGAAGAATTGAAAAGGTTAGGTGTTACATTAGGTGCAGATATTCCTTTTTGCATCGAAGGTGGAACACAGTTATCAGAGGGAATCGGAGAAGTGCTGACAAAGCTGCCATCTTTTGAATGTTCGTATATTTTAATTGCAAAGCCTGATATCGATGTTTCAACAAAATATGTGTATGAAAATCTACATGTGGATCAGCTAAAGGTACATCCTGATATGGATGGTATGGTTGCAGCAATTCAGGCAGGGAATACAGATGGTGTGCTCCAGACAATGGATAATGTACTTCAGACTGTAACAGAAAAGAAATATACAGAAATCGGTGAATTAAAAAGATTGATGCTTGAAGGTGGTGCTCTGAATTCCATGATGAGTGGTAGCGGACCAACTGTATTTGGTATTTTTAGGGATGCACAGACCTTGGATCAGGCATTTGATCTTATTAATAAATCAGGGTTAGCAAAAACCTTGGAGAAAACAACAACAGTAAACAAAGGAAACGGAGAGATTACATGTTAACTTCATTGATTCAGGAACCGGATGAATATTTACCATTACGAGATGTTGTATTTAAAACATTGCGTCAGGCTATCTTAACAGGCGAATTAAAGCCAGGAGAACGTTTGATGGAGATTCATCTTGCTAATCAGCTGGGGGTAAGTAGGACTCCAATCCGTGAAGCAATTCGTATGCTGGAGTTGGAGGGGCTGGTTACCATGATTCCTAGACGTGGAGCAGAGGTGGCACATATTACCCAGAAAAGTCTTCAGGATGTGTTAGAGGTGCGTAGAGCATTGGATGCGTTGGCAGTTGAATTGGCCTGTGAAAGAATCTCAGAGAGCGAATTGGCTAAGCTTCGTGAAGCCTGCAATCATTTTGCACAGGTTACAAAGACAATGGATGCAACTCAGATTGCCAAGGCAGATGTGGAACTCCATGATATTATTGTTCAGGCTGCCAACAATATTCGATTAAAGCAGCTTGTCAGCAATCTGTCAGAGCAGATGTATCGTTATCGTTTTGAATATATCAAGGATGCATCCAAGCATGAGCAGTTGATTAAGGAGCATGAGATTATTTTCAATGCCATCGCAGCAAAGGATAAGGAAACAGCAGCGCAGGCAGTGAAAACACATATTGATAATCAGGAACAGTCAATTATTGAGATGTTGAATCAATAAAGTTATGATTGATGTATTTTTTTCATGAATTTGGTAATTCTTCCTTTATGGCATTAAAAAAGCATTTTATATAGATATGCAGAAAGAGGAAGAATGATGAAAAGAAATAATCAGATAAGAAAATATATTTTGATCGGTTTGGTATGGTGGGCACTTTTTTATCCTGAATTATATCTTGTAGAAGATGGATGCGTTGTGGTAGAATGTGAAAACGATGATAAATCAGATGAAAATGATGATCTGGAAGGGCAAATGAAGGATGCAAAGATAGAAGATATAAAAGTAACCAGTCGTTTGCTGGAATGGATCGTTGCAAGATATAAGGAGATTAAATGATATGAAAAAGGACGTGCTGATTTCTATCCGTGGATTGCAGTTTCATGGTGAAGCAGAGGATGAAGAGTTAGAGACCATAACAAGTGGTGTGTATCAGCAGAAGAATGGTAGCCATTATTTGATATTTGAAGAGGTTGTAGAAGGTAGCAGTGAGAAAATTAAGAGTATCCTGAAATTTTCTGAAGATCGTCTTCATATGTCTAAAAGTGGTGGAGTTAATGTGACAATGGATTTTGAAAAATCCAGAAAAAGTTTTTCTACATACCACACACCTTTTGGAGATTTGATGCTTGGCATTGATACAACAGATATTCACCTGGATGAAAAAGAGGATACCTTAGATTTGATGGTTGAGTATGGTTTGGAGGTAAATTATGAACATTTAGCAGACTGCCATATTTCTATCAAAGCAACAAATAAAGAGAATGGTTTGAAGTTAATGTAAAAAAGCAGCCGAATGGCTGCTTTTTCTTTGCTTATTTAATAGGAGTAGCTCCAGCTTTCTCCTGCATCTTCTCAACCCAAGTTTTGAATTTGCCTTTCTTTTTCTTTTCCTGTTCTTTATTAACTGAACCACGGATTCCTTTTACGCCAGTGATGTAAATACCACTAACAGTAGCCTTTACTTCTTTTTTTACTGGAATCTGATCAAACACTTTAGCGTCAGCGATCATAGTCATAATCTGAGGACCCACTTTAACCTTTACTACTGGCAACTTGCTGTTACGCATAAGTTTAGGTGTCTGTTCCAAAACCATTGCAGGAAGACCTGCATCCTTCATTTTCATCCTCTTCTTATCAATAATGAGCATTGACATTGTCTGTTCATATGCTTTCATCTGAGCTTCGGTTTCAGCTTGTTTCTTCTGCGCTTTTCGACCAAAAATAAAGAGGAATACGATAAGTGCGACCAGAACGATTGCGATAATAAGCAGTACTTTTCCTAATGTACCCACGAATGTACCTCCTGAGAAATATGAAATTAAAATGACTGTATTAAAAAATGATACAGTATCACGCTATATTTTAGCATTGATTTATAGAATAAACAAGTATGTGTGAAAAAATCATGAAAAAATCAAAAATAATCTTTTTTTATTATCTTTATTATGATATAAATGATATGTTGCGTATTTCAATTTTAGGTGGAGGAAAGTATTAATATGAAAAAGAAAATGGCATTAATCGTTCTGATGTCATCCGTGATTGGGATGTCATTTACAGGATGTGAAAAAGAAGATACAACAAGTACACAGAGTACTGAAGCTGTGGAAACAAATGCAGGAGATACTTCAGAGGCTACTGGAAATACTTCAAATAGTATCAATACAGATGAATTAGATACAGAGGGTTCTTTAAGAGCTCTTACATTAGAAGATTATGTTACAATCGGAGATTACAAAGGTGTTGAAGTTTCTGTTCCTAAAGTAGTCATTACAGAGGAAGAGATTGATTCAGCAATCAATGATTATCTTACATATTATTGTGCAGAAGAAATCTTAGAAGAAGAAGGAACAGTTGAAAATGGCGATACTGTTCGTATTGATTATGTGGGATATATGGATGGTGAAGCATTTGAAGGTGGTACAGGCAGTACAGATCTTATGATTGGATCAGGTTCGTTCATTCCAGGTTTTGAAGAAAGCTTAGTTGGTTCTACTGTTGGAGAAACAGTTACCATTGATGTAGCATTTCCAGATCCATATGAAAATAATCCGGATTTTTCTGGGAAACCAGCTCAGTTTGATGTAACAATTCATGCAAAGGTTTCACAGTCTGTTCCAGAGCTTTCAGAAGAAGTTGTTCCTCAGATTGCAGAAGCTATGAATGTAGAAGCAACTGACATGGAATCTTTAAGAAAAGCGGTTTATGATACATTATTTGAAACAAAAGACGGTGCTAGCAAAGACAATATTGGTATGGAAGTTCAGAAGATTGTGTACGCCAATATGACTGTGAAAGATACTCCTGAATTTTTGAAAAACAGATTATACATCCGTATGGATTCTAACTATAATTACTATGGTTATATGTATGGGGTAGACGGTCCAACATTTTTATCATACATGAACGGAATTGAACCAGCGGCATATACAGATTATGTAATGACAGAAGCAGCTGATTATGCAAACCAGTATATCGGTTATCAGCAGATTGCTGAAATCGAAGGTATTGATGTAACAGATGAAGAAGCTATGGCTGAAATGGAGTCTTTATATGAGGAATACGGATATGAATCTGTAGATGATTTCCTTCAGTATGTTTCCTTAGAAGAGTACAGAGATGATCTTATGTTTGAAAAAGTACTTCAGTTCTTGATTGATAACGCAAAAGTAACTTATTCTGAAGCAGAGGCAGAAACAACAGAAGAAACTGTAGCAGAATAGAGAACTTATTGAAAGTTAGTTGATATAAATGTGCGCTTTATAGTATAATAATCCTGATAGAGTCTTTTCTATCAGGATTGTTTTATAATCAAAATGTATACTAGTAATGAGAGGTAAAGAGAAATGAATTTAACAGATATCCGTGAACTCTATCGTAACAGAGATCAGTATATTGACAAGAAAATTACAATTGGTGGATGGGTTAGAAGTAACCGTGATTCAAAGGCGTTTGGTTTTATCGTTGTAAATGATGGTACATTCTTTGAACCACTTCAGATTGTATATCATGATAAAATGGAGAACTTTGCTGAAATTGCAAAGTTGAACGTTGGTTCAGCTATTATTGCAACAGGTACTCTTGTTGCAACACCAGATGCAAAGCAACCTTTTGAATTACAGGCAGACGAAGTTGTCGTGGAAGGACCTTCATCAGCAGATTATCCATTACAGAAGAAGAGACATTCTTTTGAATATTTAAGAACGATTAGTCATTTGCGTCCAAGAACAAATACTTTTGAAGCAGTATTCAGAGTTCGTTCTTTGTGTGCATATGCAATCCATAAATTTTTTCAGGAAAGAGATTTCGTATATGTTCATACTCCATTGATTACTGGAAGTGACTGTGAAGGTGCTGGAGAAATGTTCCAGGTAACAACTCTTGACTTAAATAACATTCCAATGACAGAAGATGGAAAGGTTGATTTCCAGCAGGATTTCTTTAACAAACCAACAAACTTAACAGTATCAGGACAGTTAAATGGTGAAACATATGCTATGGCATTTAAGAACATTTATACATTTGGTCCTACTTTTAGAGCTGAAAATTCTAATACAACAAGACATGCAGCAGAATTCTGGATGATCGAGCCAGAAATTGCATTTGCAGATTTGCAGGATGATATGATTTTAGCAGAAAGTATGTTAAAGTATGTGATCAAATATGTAATGGAACATGCACCAGAAGAAATGAACTTCTTCAATAATTTTGTTGATAAGGGATTAATTGATCGTTTGAACAACGTTGTTAATTCTGACTTTGGTCGTGTCACATATACAGAAGCAATTGAATTATTAGAGAAACATAATGATAAATTTGATTACAAAGTATATTGGGGATGTGATCTTCAGACAGAGCATGAAAGATACTTAACAGAAGAAATTTTTAAACGTCCAGTATTCGTAACTGATTATCCAAAGGAAATCAAGGCATTTTACATGAAGCTTAACGAAGATGGAAAGACTGTAGCAGCTGTTGACTGTTTAGTACCTGGTATTGGAGAGATTATTGGTGGTTCTCAGCGTGAGGATAACTTAGAATTATTAGAGAAGAGAATGGATGAACTTGGTCTTAACAAGGAAGACTATGGATTCTATCTTGATCTTCGTAAATATGGTTCTGCACGTCATGCAGGTTTTGGTCTTGGATTTGAAAGATGTGTTATGTACTTAACAGGTATGGGTAACATCAGAGACGTAATCCCATTCCCAAGAACAGTAAATAACTGTGAGTTATAATCGGTTTGGGGAATTTTGCCGATATAATAATAAATAAATCGTATGATAAGGGGAGATGCAGTTGAAAAAAACACTTTGTTTTCTTTTAACTTGTAGTATTCTTGTTTTGTCACTGGCTGTTGTTCCGGTAAAAGCGGATAAACTCTCTGATTTACAAAAAGAAAAAGAAGAATTAGAGCAACAGAAACAGGAACTGAAACAGCAGGCGGCAGATACACAAAGCGCAATTGATGAGGCGAATGATACTGCAGACGAACTTCAGGGTAGCATTGATGAATTGTCGTATGCAATGGATGAGATTAGTAGCAGTATTGTTGAAATAATGGCAGAAATTTCGATGTTAGAGGCCGATATTACAACGAAGGAAGCGGATATTGCTGCTACGCAGATTGAGTATGATAATGCGGTGCAGGTGAAGGAAGCTCAATATCAAGCCATGTGTGTTCGAATCAAGTGCATGTATGAATCAGGAAATAGCAGTTATGTAGAACTATTGTTAACCGCGCAGAGTGTTCCTGAGATGTTGAATAAAGTTGATTATATTGAAGCTTTGTATCAGTATGACAGGGATATGTTGATTTCATATCAGCAAGTCGTGGAAGAGGTTGCGGCATTAGAGGCTCAGTTGGAGTTAGAACTAGCTGATTTAGAAGAAAGTAAACAAATCCTGGCGGAAGCACAGGCAGAACTTGATGTGGAATTGGCTCAGCTTCAGGCAGAATCAGATAACTATGAGCTTGCTCTTGCGGAAGTAAAGATTACAGCTGCAAACTATACATCTCAGTTGAAAGAGCAGCAGGCTCAGATTAATGCTGTACAGAGTAGTATCAATCAGAAGAATAAGGAAATCAAGGCAGAACAGGCGGCGTTGGCAGCACAGGCTGCATCAACAACTACGCCAAAGGTACCAGCTGGAAAAGCTAGTTACAATGCCAATGATATCTGGAATTCCAATGGTAGTGAACAGGGCAAGAAGATAGCTGCGTATGGTTGTTCTTTTATTGGTAATCCATATGTGTTAGGTGGTACAAGCTTAACCAATGGTGCCGATTGCTCCGGTTTTACACAGTCTGTATATGCACAGTTTGGAATTAAGATTCCACGTACAAGTTATGAACAGCGTAGTTGTGGAAAAGAAGTAGCTTATGCAGATGCACAGCCAGGAGATTTGATCTGTTATGCAGGACACGTTGCTTTATATATTGGAAATGGAAAGATTGTACATGCAAGTAGTGTAAAAACGGGAATCAAGATTAGTTATGCAACATATAGATCTATTCTTAGTGTTCGACGTGTATTATAGAAATAAAACAGCAATCCAATTGTAAAAATGGATTGCTGTTTTTTGTATGTTCTTTATGCGCCGTACGTTTTTTATTCTAAAACATTTTGAGGAAGATCTCCTAGTACATCTTCATAGAGTTGATACATATAAGAGATAGAGAATTTAGAGTCATGTGCTTTGATGTTGTTAGTGGCGGCTTTTTCCTCTGTATAATCCTGTAAACGATAGGTGGATACATCTCCACTTCCATAATGTGTTACGATAGGGATTGCACCGTATTGATCAATGACAACATGTCCCTGCGATTTTTTTAGTCGAATGGTAGCAAAGATTCCTAACATTGTTTCAGCCCGTGCCTGATTGGAATTGAAATTACCTAGAGAGTAATAAACAAGGGTTTGATTCCCATTACAACCGGTAATCCATTCAACGGGTTCTATTACATGCGGATGTGTTCCAAGTACAAGGTCAGCACCATGGTCAGCAAAAATCTGTGCCCATTTCTCTTGCTCTGATGTTTGTTTCAAGGTATATTCTGTACCCCAGTGTGGGCAAACAATTACAAAATCAGCAAGTTCTCTTGCTTTATCTAAATCACGGATGACTTCCTCCTCATTTAACAAATTTACCATGAAAGGACGATCTTTTGGAATAGCTAGTCCGTTGGTTCCGTAGGTATAGTTCAAAATTGCGATGGAAATCCCATTTACATTCGTTACATAGATTTCTTCTCGTTCTTCTTCGGATTCATTTACTCCTAAGATTGGAATCTCAGGATGATTAGTATGCCAGAAATTCATGCAAAGATCAAAGCCCTTTTTTCCTTGATCAATGGTATGGTTACTTGCTTGCAGGATTATGTCAAAACCTGCTTTTACCTCAGAATCACCTAATTCAAAAGCGGCATTAAACAATGGGTATCCAGAAAGTCCCAGTCCTGTACCGCCAAGGATCACTTCCTGATTGAGTAGTGCAAGATCAGCAGATTGAATAATGTTAGTGACTGGTTCAAAAACACAATCATAGTTATAGGTGCCATCATCCATGCGACCGACTTTGTGGGTATAACCACCAGCCAACATATCTCCACACATCAAAATAGTTGCATAGTTCTCCCCATGTTCTCTTGCATAGAAAGCGTTACTGATCAAGTCAGTAGCAAAAAGATCTGAGTATATGATATCAGAAACAACAGGTATCTCGCACACTTCAATTGATTCAGGGTGTGAATCTGTTTCATCTATGGATGTGACTATCTCTTCTGATGCTATAGATTCTATCGATTCAAATGCAACTGAAGGTTCAGTTGCATCAAGCGTATTGGTCAGCGCAACTGTTTCTTCTTGAATATCACTTGCAACATAGTTAATACCAGGACCACCTGCTACGATTTTTTGCGCAAGAAGTATAAGGCATAAAAGTGTACCAGATAGCGCAAGTAACTTCAGTGCTAAACGACATAGAAAAAGTAGACATTTTTTCATCTAAAAACCTCCGTTTAAACAATTATAGCATGATTTGAAAAATAGAAACAATAGAATAATATTACAGATATTTTGACATTTTAAGGTGAAAAGCGTACAATGAGGAGAGTTGTAACTAGACAAGTTGGAGGTTTCAGATGCTTTCAAATCAAGCGAAAGAATTTACCTATTCAAGAGTGAAGCGTGTACCCTATGCAGAAATGGCAGGGGAGCATCATCATTTCAATTATGAAATCTACTATCTTTGCAGTGGAACAAGGAAGTTTTTTATCAATGACCGTGTTTATGTAGCACAGGGTGGAGATTTGGTCATGATTCCAAAGGGCGAAATCCATAAAACGACCTATTTTGCAACAGATGAGGAACATGAGAGAATTGCAATTACATTTAGTGATACAATGCTGAAAAAATTGTACATGGATATACCAAAAGAGCAAGTGTTAGAAGCTTTTCGAGGATATCATATTACGATACCAGAAGAGAAGAGAGCATATTTAGAAGGGCTATTTCAAAAAATGGCAGAAGAGTATGTTCTTCATGATGAGTATTCATGGGCTATGATTTCTCAAGAAATTTCTGAGCTGATTCTTTTTATTTTAAGACAGAAAAAGGTAGGGCATAAGGAAATTAAGACGGATGTATCAGAACATGTGATGGAAGAGGCAGCACAGTTTATTGTAATGCATTATCAAGAGGAAATCACTTTAGAGGATATTTCAAAGAAGTACCATATGAGTACCTCTTATTTTTCTCGAAAGTTCAAATCAGAGACAGGGTTTGGATTTAAAGAGTATGTGAATGCACTCCGTTTAAAAGAGGCGAGAGTACTTTTGACAGAATCTGACATGAGTATTACAGAGATTGCGTTAAAATGCGGGTATGAAAATAGCAATTATTTTGGAGATGTTTTTAAAAAAATAGAAGGTGTATCTCCAAGAGATTATAGAAAAATACTATCTGAATAATCACCTTCAAGAGGCAGGGAAGAAAATGAATGAAGAAATAAAAAAAGGGAAAAAAAGATATTTTGTTTTAGCTTTTGTTTTTCCAATTATAGCTATGTTTATTGGTTATGTTTGTAATGAGGTATTTCCATTTGGAAAAAAGAGTATTTTGTGTTCTGATCTATACAATCAGTACCTCCCGTTTTTTGCAGATCTAAGGGATACACTTAAAAATAATGGAAGTTTATTATATTCTTGGAATTTAGGATTGGGATCTAATTTTCTTGCACTGTATGCGTATTATCTGGCGAGTCCGTTTAACTGGCTATTAGTGTTAGTCCCATTTCAGTATCTGATCGAGTTTATGACAGTGTTGATCATGTTGAAATTGGGTCTTTGCGGATTATCCTTTGCATATTATCTGAGCAAGCACTTTAATAGAAATGATTTTTCAATATCGGTTTTTTCATTATTCTATGCATTGTGTGGATTCATTGGAGCCTATAACTGGGATATCATGTGGTTAGACGTTGTTGCATTAGCTCCACTGGTAATCTTAGGTTTAGAGCAGCTTGTACGAGAGAAAAAGTGGAAGCTTTATTGTGTGTCACTGGCTTTGTCAATCACATTCAATTATTATATTGCAATGATCATGTGTATTTTCTTGGTATTGTATTTTATTGTGCAGATGCTTACTTTACCAAAGGAATTGTTTAAACCAGGTCATTTGCTTGGAGCTATTGGAAGATTTGCATTCTTTAGTCTTTTGGCAGCAGGAATGGCAGCAGTTTTGTTATTCCCTGTTGCATCAGCTTTGTCTGCAACGAAGTATGCCAATTCAACCTTTCCTAAGAAATGGGAATTTTACTTTACACCATTCCAAGCCTTTGCAAGACATTTTATGAATGTAGATACAGAGATTGGGCAGGAACATTGGCCGAATTTATATTGTGGGGTAGGAATCTTTTTTATGCTTCCAATGTACATTCTTGCAAAGAAGATTTCATTGAGAGAAAAGATTGTGTATGTGTTATTGATGGTTTTTTTCTTATTTAGTTTTTCCATCAATGGACTTGCGTTTATCTGGCATGGAATGAACTATCCAAATTGTTTACCATCAAGACAAACATTTTTGTATGACTTTGTGATCATCACTTTATGCTATCAGGTATATGTTACTTCTAAAGAAGATAGATGGTGGAAATATTTGCTTTCTGGTATTGCTGCAGCAGGATTGGTAGCGGGTTGTATCTTTGTATCAGATAAAAAGGAATTTCCAGATCATTCCTACTTGTTAACAGGAATTTTTGTTGCAGTTGAATTTTTGGTGTTCTGGCTTCATCAAAAGACTTCTTATAAAAAGATTACAGCTGCGATTGCCTTTTTATTGTTGTTTGGAGAACTGACAGAGAATATGACAGTATCAGGAATCTTAACAAGTGATAGAAATAATTATGTGAAAGATAGAGATTCTTATGTATATCTTTTAAATGAAGCTGATCTTATGGAGAATCATGATTTTTATCGAATTGAAATGAGAGAGCGAAAGACGAAGAATGATGCTATGTATATTGGTTTTCATTCTGCAACTATGTTTTCCTCTACAACTGGAGAACAGCTTCAGAAGTTCTATTATGAATTGGGTATTTCAAGCAGTAAGGTATTTTACTGGGACCCAACAGGAACTCCACTTGTGAACAGTATGCTGGGCGTTCGCTATTTGTTCTCCAAGAAGAATGACCTTTCAAACCCATATTATCATCTCATTGATACCAGGGGAGATATTAGTTTATATCAGTATACCTATTCACTTCCTTTGGGGTATATGATTCCTAGTGATTTAGAAGAAAACTGGGATTATAAAGAGGGAACCCCTGCCAGAGCTCAGAATAATTTTGTGAAGGCATTGGGAATTGAAAAGAATATCTTGAAAAAAGAAGAGGGAATGGATAATCGGAATGGTGAGAGTCATTATACTGTTTTTGAGGATGGCTATTATTATGTATATGTATCCTATAAAAAAGTAGATGATATCAAGATGACAGTGACGAAACCGGATGGTTCATCTGATTCTAGAACATTTTCACAGGTTCAGAATGATTACCTTTTAGATTGTGGTTATTGTACAGTCGGAACTGAAATTGAATTTATTCCTAAGGAAAAAGGCGAAGAAGAATGTAACATGGAGTTACAGATTTATCAGCTTCAAGAGGATATTGTAAAAGAAGTAGTAGCTCGAATGAGTGAACAGACCATGCAGGTTACTTCTTACACAGATACTGTAATGGAAGGTGAGATTGATGTTACGAAGCCAGGTAAGCTTGTTACATCTGTGCCTTATGAGGCAGGTTGGACATTGTATGTAGATGGTGAGGAGAAAGAGGTAGAGCTTTTCGCAGATACCATGATTGCTGTTACATTGCCAGAAGGAACGCATACCATTAAGCTGGTATTTTATCCTATGGGACTTAAAAATGGAATTTATACTTCTATAGCATGCTGGCTGGTATTTTTATTACTTGTACTAATCTCTAACAAAAGAAAAAGAAAACAGATGGAGAAGGAGCAGGTTGAAGAACAAGCAGAAGAATCAGAATTTTCAACTGAATAGTGATATAAAATATTCCTGGTCTGGGAAGTTTGTTGGAAAAGATCATGACTGGAAGCATATGGAGCGGGTGCTGTATGATTATGAGCTGATCGTTATGGAAAAAGGATGCTTATATATTGAGGATGAGTGGCAACGCTATGAGGTTTCAGAAGGTGAGTATCTCTTGATGAAGCCAACCAAGTGTCAGAGAGGGTTTAAGCCTTCGAAATGTAGTTTTTACTGGATGCATTTTACAAGCGAATCAGATCTTGGAAATCAGATATTTGAGGAAAAGCAGGAAAAATCAATTCCTGTTATAGGAAAACTTGTGAGCCCTGAAAGAGTGTTTATTCTGTTAAAGCAACTCCAGGATACAGATCTACGATATCTGGATGCGTCGTATAATACGCTTTTGGCAAAGGGAATTTTAGCTGAATTGTATCATCAGACAAAAAATGTTCTAGTAGAAGAATCCGAACAAGATTTAGTTAGTAAGGTATCAGAATACGTAGTTGCACATATCTCGGACAATTTACATGTAAAGGACATTGCCCAGGCATTTGGATACAACGAGAAATATTTTTCGACTACATTCCATAAACAGGCTAGTGTAGGAGTGAAGCAGTTTGTGGATGGGATCAAGATGGATAGAGCAAGGTATTTACTGTTAAATACTAATGCGTGGGTGGCTGAGATTGCACAGATTTTAGGATATGAGAATGTACAGAATTTTTATCATATATTCAAAAAGGTTACCAACACAACACCAACAGAATATCGAAGTACCTATGGAAAGAAAAACGAATTTGATAAATAAGAGGCTGTCGCATTGCGACAGCCCTATTTATGTTGTGCGCCAAGCGCGTAAGTGAGAGTTGAACTTCTTACTAGTTACATACAGGATTTGTGTAAATATTTTTCTTTGGTGGCAAGCCCTCCACGGATATGACGCTCGGCTTTATTAACATCTAATATTTTACGAACCTCTTTTGATAATGCCTTATTGATTCCAGGAAGTCGTTCGCTCATATCTTTATGTACAGTAGACTTACTGACTCCATATGCTTTGGCAGCCTGACGGACGGTTGCATTATTTTCAATGATGTATGCGGCTAATAATAGAACACGTTCTTCAATATAATCCTTCAATGAAATCCCTCACATGTGTTTTTGTACATTCTATGAAATAATGTAATTATTCAGAACCATGCATAAGTGATTGATTTTTCTGAGAAAAAGGAGTATTATTAGGTTTCCTTTTTATAATTTAATATTTGACATTTCGGTAGATATTGGTAAAATCCAATAGAACCAAACCGACTTGGCAAGATATGAAGCGTAAAGGTTTACTGCAAAATATTACTACCAGGAGGAAGCAAGATGATTACGATGGAACATGTATGCAAATCGTACAGGATTGCAAAACGAAATGCAGGATTTGGTGAAGCCTGTAAGTCTTTTTTTCACCGGGAGTATGAGACTGTTCATGCTCTAAATGATGTCAGTTTTACCATTGAAGATGGTGAAATGGTTGGGTATATCGGACCTAACGGAGCTGGAAAAAGCTCAACGATCAAAATTCTAAGTGGAATATTAACACCGGACAGTGGCACTGTGCTTGTAGATGGAAGAGTTCCATACAAAAACAGGATTGCACATGTCAGTCAGATAGGAGTTGTTTTTGGACAACGCTCTCAGTTGTGGTGGGATGTTCCAGTCATTGATTCCTTTGAACTATTAAAGGATATTTATTCCATTGATGATCCCAAGTACAAAGACAGTTTGGATGAATTAACAGAACTGCTGAATTTAGGAGAGTTATTAAAAACCCCGGCGCGTCAGCTTTCCCTAGGACAAAGAATGCGATGTGAGGTGGCAGCCTCTTTGTTACACAGACCAAAGATTTTATTTTTGGATGAGCCTACAATCGGATTGGATGCGGTTTCAAAATTAGCAGTCAGAGAATTTATTTTAAATCAGAATAAGGTTCATAAAACCACAGTTATTTTGACAACCCATGACATGCAGGATATTGAAGCTTTGGCAAGTCGAATCATTCTCATAGGAAAGGGCCAGATCTTGATGGATGGGGGTTTAGAGAATATTCAGAAAGGAGATGTCAACATGGATGAGACAATTGCAGAATTGTATCGTTCTTATGACATATAATCCGATGAAAAAATATCTTTCTTTTTTTCGATTACGTTTTTCAACCGGGCTTCAGTACAGAGCTGCCGCCTGGGCAGGTGTTGTGACCCAATTTTTCTGGGGATTTATGCTGATTGCGACCTTTCATGTATTTTATAAAAGTAACCCGGAGGTTTTTCCCATGACTTTAGAAGCAACCAGTAACTATATCTGGCTGCAGCAGGCATTTTTAGCATTTTTTTCTACGTGGATGATGGAAAATGAAATTTTTGATGTGATCAGCAATGGGAATCTGGCCTATGAGCTTTGCAGACCTATCCATGTGTATGATATGTGGTTTGCAAGAAGTATTGCAACAAGGATGTCGCGAGCGGTGCTTCGTTGTTTTCCGATACTGATCTTTGCCGGCTTTTTACCAAAGTCGTATGGTTTGACCATGCCAAAAGATCTGGTGCATTTTGTGTTGTTTGTATTTACATTATTATTGGGAGTGGCATTAACAGTGGCTTTTTGTATGCTGGTTTATGTGTTGACTTTTTTTACAATTTCGCCTCAAGGAATAAAAATTTTGGCCAGTTGTCTCGTGGAGTTCTTTGCAGGCGCTTTGATTCCATTGCCGTTTTTCCCGGATGGTTTGCGAAAAGTGATGGAACTGTTACCATTTGCGTCTATGCAAAATGTTGCTCTGCGTATCTATAGTGGTGATTATGGTTTTTCTGAAATGATCCGTGCAATGATTCTGCAGGTGATTTGGTTTGTCATCTTATTTGTTTCTGGCAGATGTTTGTGTGCATATGCTGAGAAAAAAGCAACAATACAGGGAGGTTGATAGAAAAATGAGAAATTCGATTATGTTATATTTTCATTATGTTTCCATCATCGTTCGAAGTATGATGCAGTATAAAACCAGTTTTATATTAACCAGTGTGGGTCAGTTTTTGGCATCCTTTAGTGGATTTTTAACTGTATATTTTCTGTTTGAAAGATTCCATCAGTTAAATGGATATTCGTTTCAGGAAATCATATTGTGCTTTTCAGTGTTTCTATTGGAATATGCTCTTGCGGAAATGGTTGCCAGAGGTTTTGACTCTTTTTCTGGAATGGTAAGAAATGCAGAATTTGATAGAGTACTACTAAGACCAAGAAGTCCAGTTTTGCAGGTTTTAGGAAGTAAGTTTGAATTAACCAGAATCGGAAAAATGCTTCAGGCAGTGATCATGTTTGTTTATGCCATTATCACCAGTGGTATTGAATGGGATTTCTTCAGAATACTGACACTTATTTTTATGTTGATTGGTGGTTGTATTCTGTTTGCAGCTATTTTTATGATCCGTGCTGCTCTTTGCTTTTTTACCCTGGAAGGTTTGGAATTTATGAATGTGTTTACAGATGGAGCCAAGGAGTTTGGCAGATACCCATTTGAAATCTACGGTAAAAAAATGCTGTTTCTTACAACCTTTATCATTCCTTATGCGCTGGTACAGTACTATCCGTTGCTGTACATATTCGGTAAGGTAGATTCTGTCTTTTATGTGTTTATACCGTTGCTTGCAGGTCTTTTTGTTATTCCGGCATATTTACTTTGGCTAGTGGGAGTAAGACACTATAAATCAAGTGGATCATGAGGATATGGTAAAAAATTATCAGGTAAGCGTTTTGTAAAGAGAAATGATGTAAAAAAATCTTCTGCGTTTTGAACAAAAGGTTAAGAAAATGTGGAAAAAGATATCGTTTTTTATGAAAAAAGTGGAAAAGTGTCAGATTCAGATTTGCTCTTTGACAATTGCGTGGTGAAGCACCTATAATAGATTTAGTTAAGTTTAAATTCAGATGATAAGAATCTGTAAAGCGTTTTTCGCAGAAGGAGCATACATGGAAAGAGAAATGGTAATCGTCATTGATTTTGGCGGTCAGTACAACCAGCTCGTTGCACGTCGTGTCAGAGAGTGTAACGTCTACTGTGAGATTTACTCTTACAAAACTGACATTCAGAAAATCAAGGAAATGAATCCTAAGGGTATTATTTTAACAGGTGGTCCAAACAGTTGTTATGAAGAGGGCGCTCCTACATATACCAAAGAGTTATTTGAACTTGGAATTCCAGTATTAGGTCTTTGTTATGGTGCACAGCTTATGATGCACGTTCTTGGTGGTAAGGTTGAGAAGGCACCAGTGAGAGAATATGGTAAGACCAATACCTTTATAGATGGTAGCAAGGCTACATTATTTGCAGGTGTTTCCGATGAAACAGTAGTATGGATGAGTCATTTTGATTATATTTCAAAGACTGCACCAGGTTTTGAGATCATTGCACATACAGCAGATTGTCCAGTGGCGGCTGCAGCTTGTGAAGACAAGAAGTTATATGCAATTCAGTTCCATCCAGAAGTTCTTCATACAGTACAGGGTAAAGAAATTTTATTTAACTTTGTACGTAATATCTGTCAGACACAGGGTTCATGGAGAATGGATTCCTTTGTTGAGAACGCAATCGAAGAGGTTCGAGCTAAAGTAGGCGATGGTAAGGTATTGCTTGCATTGTCAGGTGGAGTTGATTCTTCTGTTCTTGCTGCTTTACTTGCGAAAGCAATTGGTAAACAGCTTACCTGCGTATTTGTAGATCATGGTTTGCTTCGTAAAAATGAAGGCGATGAAGTAGAAGCTATTTTTGGACCTAAGGGTACCTTTGATATCAACTTTGTTCGTGTAAATGCTCAGGAAAGATATTATGGAAAGCTTGCTGGTGTAGAAGAACCAGAGCGTAAACGTAAGATCATCGGTGAAGAATTTATTCGTGTATTTGAAGAAGAAGCAAAGAAGATCGGTGCTGTTGATTTCTTAGCGCAGGGTACTATTTATCCTGACGTTGTAGAATCAGGTCTTGGTGGAGAATCTGCAGTGATCAAATCTCATCACAATGTAGGTGGATTACCAGAATTCGTTGATTTCAAAGATATCATCGAGCCACTTAGAAATCTTTTCAAGGATGAGGTTCGTCAGGCTGGTCTTGGGCTTGGACTTCCTGAGTTCCTTGTATATCGTCAGCCATTCCCAGGTCCAGGACTTGGAATTCGTATAATTGGAGAGGTTACAGCTGATAAGGTGAAGATAGTTCAGGATTCTGATTATATCTACCGCGAAGAAGTTGATAAGGCTCTTAAGCAGTATAAAGAAGCTAATGGATGCGATGCACCTTGGATGCCTAACCAGTATTTTGCAGCTCTTTCTAATATGCGTTCGGTTGGAGTTATGCGTGATGAAAGAACCTATGCCTATGCAGTAGTTGTTCGTGCGGTTAGAACAATCGACTTTATGACAGCTGAAGCAGCGGAGATTCCATTTGAAGTGCTCCAGACAGTAATGAGCCGAATCACCAATGAAGTAAAGGGTGTTAACAGAGTATTCTATGATTTGACATCCAAGCCGCCTGGAACCATAGAGATGGAGTGACGGTTAGCTGTTACGACATGTCAATTTAAAATAGTATTGGCGGCGAAAGAAATTTCGCT
>JAZQQB010000010.1:0-31889 GCA_045628865.1 Lachnospiraceae bacterium
GGTATTGCAATCATGGCGGCTATGATGATACTTCTTATCATAAGAAAAAGAAAGAGTATGAAATAGTATATTGATGTTGTTTAGAAAGAGGTTGGTTTGAAAAAGCCAGCCTTTTTTGTTGCATACTTCAAATTGTCAGAAATATATATAAAATCAGAAAAGTGTAACTACTTTGTAACACCTATTTTGCTATCATAGAAGAATAATAGGAGATTGTACGCATAATTTTCTGTAAAAATGTTACTGATAAACATTTCTTTAGGTAAATGCTTATGGCAAAAGACAAGAAAGAAAAACAAAAAAAGAAAGCTTCTCAGTTTGAAAAAGATGAGAGACGCTACTTCATATTTGCAGCTATTATCTGTGTCATAGTGGTACTGGTTGTAATGATTGCTCTATTTGCCATATATAGGCATAAACGAGGTGGACCTCCACCGGTAGTAGAGAATCAGGTAGAAGAAACGACAGAAACCGAAACAGATACTGGAGGATATTCGCAGGATGGTTCTATTGTAGTAATCAATCAGCAGGAGTTGGATCAAGCGCTGGCAGATCCAAGGAATCTAGAAATTCTGTTTCAGACAGAAGAATCGGTGGCAATTACCATACCAGCTGGTAATTATCCGGAATTGTCACTGATCATAGATGCTCCTTATGCGGATGTATTTAATTATGCTAAATACAAATCTGTAACGATCAATCGTATTTCATCCAATACCTGGACTGAAAATACGACAGGTAATTCCTTCTATATATCAGCAGTGTCAAGTCACCTGATCATTGCAGAAAGGGCAGAAGTGGAACGAATAGAATTGAGTCAATCGAATTCAACGTTAGCGATTGAAAATGCAGGAAAGATTGAAATGATCACGCTAGCAGCAGATTCGACAATCGTATCCATAGATGATAATAAGACCATTGAATCCGTTGTAATCAGTAAAAAGACAAATCTGAATCTGTTAGGAAAGGCGACAGAGCCTGTGCAGATGGATATTGGATATGATGCGGATGGTACGGTGATCAACACAACGATACCATTGAACATTAAATCCTACGGAAGTGTTACATTAGATTGTCAAGAAGGAGCAGAATCCACTACATTGGCTATGAAAAACAATACCAAGACAACGGTTGTAAGTAATCACACGACGGAAGATATGACTGTAGAAGAAGCTTCAGGAACGCAAACAACCATTGCCAAAGGTACAGAGGATAAACGATTTGAAGGAACTGAAACCGAAATGGTAACGTCCTCAAGCACTTCTAGTTCCAGCACAACGACTACATCAAGTACAAGCGGAACGCGAACCTATAGTACAAATGGTTCCAGTGGCGGTTCTTCGAGTTCATCTAAAACAGGAGTAACAGCAAATACTTCTATTTCGGAAACAACAAGTGCTTCATCGACAACCACAACGGAGACGAAGGAGACAAAGGAAACAAAAGAAACTTCGGAAACAAAGGAATCTGAAAAGATATACAGTCAATCTGAGGTAGATAAGAAGATAGCGGATGCAATTGATAAAAACACAGCTGATACGAATGAAAAGATTGCTCAAGCGATAGATGAGATAATGAGGCAGCAGCCAATTACCATAAATCAGTTTGAGAATTTACCAAAATACGAGGCAGGTGTATATGGAAATGCAAAAACTACCGATGTTATATACAAGGAGTTAGCAGCATTACATCCTAAAATAAAGGGATACGGAAGCTCTCCTTCGGATGTGGTTGAGTTTCAAATCAGAGGATGGATTCCAGATCAGAATTATTCACCAACTGCTCCACCAGGAACGTATGTATTCTACGCATGGTTAGGTAGTTCTAGTGTGGACTGTACCATTACATCAACTGCAGTAGCAAGTATAGAGATTTATATTAAATCATATGATGGAATCGTTTATAGCGGTGATGATGCAAAAAGTGTAGATGTGATGAAACTAAAAGCTGTGAATGGAAACATAGAAAATATAGAGGAATACTATATTGCAACCAACCATTCGGATAAACTTTTAGAAGTACGATTCAATATTTATTACTACTATTTAGACAATAATGGTGAATTGCAGATGGATCATCAAGGAAGTGCGAATCCAGTGTACTTGCAACCGGGAGATACAGAGATTTTCGAAAAGTATAATCAATCAGGATCTTACAAAGAGCTGATTGATACTGTAATAGAAATCGATGCTTCGCCACCGCCTCTTGCAATTGTTGAGAAATACAAAATGGAAAAAAGAGATTTGTTATTTGATCAGGAAACAAATTTAATAGTTTCTGAATTCTATACACCTTATGAAGATGCAAGGGTTTATGAAAATGGAAAACCAAAAATAAGATTTGGATTTGGGGTAACCATAAATCATCCTTCTATAAAAAAGAAGATGTCAGAAGTTCAAATATCGATTTTGTATTTAAACAGCATAGGAGAGGTGATCGAAAAAGAATCTTACAAAACAGGAGATCGAGGAGATTTTTTCTATAGATCAAACGGAGAGATTCAAAGAGGACTTATCACGTTGCCAAGTGTAACCGATTTTGGAACGCAATGTGAGATTATTTTCACCTATCCAGAGGGATGTTCAGAAAGAAACAGTTTTTATATATTTACAAGTGGAGGTTATGAGATAAAAGATGATGGATAAATTTACATAATATCAAAAAGTGTAACTCATTTGTAACACCTAAAGGTGTAATATACTATCAAAGATAGAATTGAAACGCATAATATCTGATAATTTAAAAGCGAAGCAGAGGAAAGAAATGAAAAGGATTATATTTCGAAAAAGAAATTTCATGATGTTATTCATGAGTTTCAGCATTCTATTAGGAATAACACTCAAAGTAGAAGCTGCAAAAAAACCTGTTTTGCTGATCCAGGGGGTTATGGAAACAGACATAGTTGAACTCTACAAAATCGCTAGCTACGATGATGGAGCTGCAACATATACGTGGACAGAACCGGTACAAAACTGGCTTACACAAAAAGGTAGTGCATATTCGGAATTAACGCCTAACAGATTACGAAATCTTCCAGAAACAAGAGCTCTTGAATTTACAGGGCAGCTACTAATTGGACTTCAAACAAGTTTAAAAGGAGTCGAGGCAGATATTTCTAAGACGGGAGAAGAGGAATATGAAATTCAGACAGCCCCGGGAATATACTTGATCCTTCCAATAGGAACGACAAGGGTTTATACCTTGAAATGGATTGTGATTGAACCAGATCAAAATCCTCAGAAAATCCTATATATGGGAGAAGACCAATTAACCGAAGAATCACAAGAGGATATTATATATGATTATGAATATCCAACGGTAGAAGTTTTTCTTGAAAATCTTATGGGAGAAAGGGATTACATGCTCAATCCTTTACCGGATGAGGAAACAGAGCCTCCCTTTTTTGTAATTAATGATGATCAGATACAGGTGAAAGCAAATGTGAAAATTCCTTTTTATTCAAGCATATATGCTATGGAGAAGAGGATAAATAATATTTACGTTGCAATTCCGAAAGGAGTTCAATATATAGACAAGTCCTTAGAGTTATCAGTACCAGAAACAAGTGAAGATGCCAATGACAAGCAGATCAGTCTTACACCAGATGTATATGGTTTGCAAAGTCTGGAAGATGCAGTTGTTTATGAATACCAAAGTGAACCACTTTTTTTCAAGGTGGGGCAATGGTACTACAATTTTGACGGAAGTACTCTTATCACAAATGTGAGTGATGAAGAGGCACTTAGAAAGTATCTGGTAGAAAAAGGACTTGAAGACGAAGATGAGTCAAAAGAAGAAAACAAAGAGTCATTTTCAGAAGAAACTGAATCTGAAATAACAATGGAAAACCTGGTTATTTCAGAGGGATGGACAATCTTTATTTTTTCTTTATCAACCGATATGGAATGGAAAGAGGTGAATGTCAGCTACAGAGTACAAAAGAATGACGAATCCAATGACACAGGAATTTATCCTTTAAAGAATGGTCTTTTATTTAGTGTAAGTCCATTAAATACAAGCCTAAGAGGATATACCGCAAAAGATGCAAACATGAACTCCCTTGGTATTAAGGTCACTGTAATACAAGGAACCTCCTTTTCTAAATATTCTTCCATGGAAGAACTTTTGGAATTAGAAGAGAAGCTGACGGATGTAGAATTTAGTATCTATCAGTTTACTGGAAGAGTATTTGAAGATAACGAAGGATTTACCAATGAATTTGGAGTCTATGAAATGCATAACGGTGAAGAACATAATGATTCTGTAGAGGATATGTCAGAAGAAAATGAAGAGAGTCCTGAAGAAAGGGATGAAATGATCTACCAATTAGATGAGGACGGAAGTATTCGACAATACAGATTAGTAGCAGTCCTTACGCCAAATGAAAAAAAGTATCTTTCTATTGGTGGATTAGAAAAAAAAGAATACTTAGTAAAACAAACAAAGTTCCAGACAGGATACACATACGCAGCAGAAGCTTTTTTGATCAAAGAAGAGGATTGGGACAAGGAAGAACTGATGGAAGGAAATCAGATAGCTGCTTTGGTATGGATGAATTTTCCGACTGCATATTTACCTGCAACAGGAAAAGCGGGAATTGGAACTTATGTAAAAATAGGAGTATTCGTGGGAGTGATAGCATTGATAGGGATGTTTATCAAACTCCTAAAGGAAATAAAAGGTCTAAAACAATTGATCAAACAAAGAGAAGAAGAATATAAAAAACAAAACGACAAACAACAGGAATTGCTTGATAGATTATACGAGAATGAGAAAGGAGAATTATTATGAAAGGATATGGAAAAAAATTAGCAGCACTTTTTGCAGTAGCAGTGCTCACATGTTCTACAATATCAACCCCTCTTATATCAATCGCGGACAATAGTGAAACATTGATCAAAAAACAAAGTGAAACGAATAACATGAATATGTTAGAGTTTGATACCACAGGCGATAAACCTGTAATTAAAGCAGGTGCAGGTGTTAATTGTAATTTAGATCTGTTTATCAAACGTGATGGTGATACATTCCAGATCATGCAGATTGCCTATGTTGACTGGGTAAAAGCAACAGTAAATGGTCAAACAGTAGTTAATGCAGACATCAAATGGGTAGATGAAATCACTAAATGGCTACTTGATAATGGCTATACAAAGAAGGATTCAAACGGTAATGATGTGGTAATGCAGCCAACAGATTTTGGTGCTGTACAGGCAGCAAATAATGGAGATGACAAAAACGTTGTAGAACTTGTAAAGGCTATGCAAAAAGACGATACGTTGATGGATCAGTTAAGAAGCAAATATTTGGCAGGATTCCATAATGATCCAAATGATCCTATTGGTAAATGTTCTGATCCTGAATCAGTAGCATCTGCTGATAACCCAATCACATACACAAATCCAGCAGATCAGACAAAAACTTTACCAGTGATTAAAGTACAGTCATTTGCTCCAGTTAATGAAGGAAGATTCTATTCATTAAAGGGAATACAGTATGGTATTTATCTTGCAGAAGCAACTTCTAAGGACACTAGAATCTATCAGCCATTGATGATCGATATGGTTCCAAAGCAGACTGGTCCTACAGGTAATTGGTATATGCCTGTGAAGGAAGCAGCTCATTTAAAATATGAGATGATCAATATCAACAAATCTGTTAATAAAGGAAAAAATAATTATTCAACAGAATCAAATGATTCCTATGATATCGTAGGAGCAGGCGAAATTGTAGATTTTGACATTGAGATCCAGATTCCAAAGTATCCTTCTAAAACTGAAGAAGGAACCAATAAGGTGATCTATGAACAGACACTCTTTAATGGATACGATATTATGGAGGCAGGATATGAACTAATTCCATATTCTGCAAGGATCACATATGTTGATGCAGATGGTAACGTTTTACATCCAACAGCTATCTTAAAAGAGGATATACTTGGAAACCTGACAGCAACAGATTTAGTAGGCACACAGAAAAAGACTTACGATGCAATACTTGGAACAGAAGCATTAACTTATTATGATACAGCATCCGGAGAAGATATCAATATCTTTTCAGTTCAGAATGGAAGTTATACCAACTTCTTTGGTGTGGTAGATGGTAGATTTTTACAGATTGGACCAACATTAAGTGAAGCTCTTACAAGATATAATACAGAATTAACCAAGAGAGGAAAAACCCCTCTTCCTACAAATGGTAGTTATGCAGTTCGACGAGTAGATGACAATGATCAGAGTTCCGATGAGATCAAGAGATCCTTTATCTCATGCCAGTGGATTTATACAGATTTGATGGAATCTTTGACATATGCAGATGAAAGTGATGATATGAAATATAAAGCTCCTCACCAAGCTTCAGATTATATGGATGGTGACAATTATATGCCGTTCGTACCGGATACGGTATACATCACATATAGTGCATTGATCAATGATAAGAGCTTTTTAGGAACCGATAAGAATATCAATAAGGTTAAAGTTGGTTTCATCGCAGACTCAGGCTATGATGTAGAGTACATGGAAGATGAGACTGAAGTATGGACTTATGGTGTAAACATTGTCAAAGTTGATGGTGCTACTCTTGGAGAAAACGGAACTCCTAGAATGGAGGCAGATGGTATAACTCCAGTTCTTGATGAAAACGGAGATCAGGTATATGACCCAACCTATTTGGAAGGAGCATTATTTGATCTGTATCAGTTAGATACTACCTATTGTGGTGGAGAATCAGCAAAGACAGCTCCTTCAGAAACAGATTATGCAAATTATCACTGGTTGTCAGAAAAAGACAGTAGTATTACAAGCTATGCAGGATCAGAAACGTCATGGAGTCAATTACTTGAAAGAATGGTAAGATACCATTTTACAACAAAGAATCCTTTGACGGCAGCAACTACTATACCAGAGGCATTGGCTGAGTTAAAACCTGCGATTTTAACAACTGCAGCAGGTCCAGGATGGGAAACAGCTGATAAATTTGCAAACAAATACGAGACATTATTTGGATACATTGATAAAGATGACCGAGCAAAGGATGCTTCTACAATTGATAATAAAGATATGGTCAAGTATTACTTCAATTCATATACAGATAAAACAGCGAAAGTGATCTTACTTCCAGTTGAGGTAAGTGAATGTACAGCACATCCAGGTGTGACACATTATCATATTCAGGCGTACATTCGTGTTCGTCAGAATATTGAATCAGTAGCGCCAGATAAGGGTGCAGAAGGTATTACAGTAAATGGACTTGATGTTGGAACTTATCTTTTAGTAGAAACAAAGGCTCCAGATGGTGGATATAACATGCTGTCAGATGCAATCCAGTTTGAGATCAATCCATACACGCAGGCACAGGCAACAGATGGTTCTAAGACATCTTATAAGGGATTTATCTCAGATAAGAAATTAGACAATCCGGCAAATCATGTAGATGGAGATGGATATTTACAGGTAGGAGCAGATTATTACCTGTCTTATCCAGAGGGCGTATATCCATTGACAGTACAGAACTTTAAAGGAATCAAGCTTCCAAGTACCGGTGGTATTGGTACATTGTTATTCACTATTATTGGTGTAGCAATTATGGGAAGTGCATTCTTCGTAGTTCTTTACAAGAGAAGAAAGGCTTATCAGGATTAAAAAGGAGGTCTGTGTATGAGAAATATAGCTAAGAGATTTTTAACCGTAGCTCTGGCGGGTATGATGTTATTCGGAAGTACTATGACCACCTTCGCGGTAGAGTCGGAAATGTTGAGTGAACAGATAAAAAACGAAGATGGCACACTCAAAGTAAAATTGGATAACGACAATTTAAACGCCTCAACAGGAAATATTACAATTATAAAAAATAGTAACACCGATGCAGTGACGCTTTATCAGATTGCTACTTTTAATTTTGATAAAAACAAAATGGAGTGGAATCGGCAAATCAATGACTGGTGTCTAGCTTCAAACAATGTAACTTACGGTGGAAAGAGTTATAATTTTAGTAAATATCAGAACTATCCGGAACAATCAGGAGTACAATCACCAAAGTCAGGACCAGAATTGTTAGGCGCAGCAAGTACAGAGGTTCAAAAGGCATTTTTTACTATATTATTACGTGGAAATGAATCAGCTCAGGGTAAGATCGATACAGCAGATTTGCCAGTGGCACAAAGTTCTGATGGAACTACAAAAGTGATCGAAGGAGTAAGTGTATCATCAAATGCCCCTAAGGATCTGGTGACGATCACAACGGATAATTATAATCAAACAGAAGTAACGGACTTGCTTGGTGGAACGCCAACTCAGATAACCGGATTTATTGATCCATCAACAGTAACTTTTTACAAAGAGGGAGTAAGTGTTCCAAATGGAGATGGAATAATCAATGAGTCATTTGCGAATGCACAAGAACCAAAATGGCCAAAATCCTATAAATATACCTTAAATGGTGTAGAATATTCAGAAGGTCAGGTATTGCAAAAAGCAGATGGTGGAAGCTTTAGCTTTGAAAAAATGCCGATTGGTATGTATATTGCAGATGGTTCCTATGATAATGGATCTCGACAGTTATACGCTCCATTGACAATCGCGTTAACACCGGAAAAAGATGGTGCAACAGGAAACTGGTATTTATCAGACGTTATTACAAACCAGAAGGCTGCCGAGCTTTACATGGAAAAGTTCATCAATGGGAAGAAATCAGATATTGTAAAGATTGGTGAGGTAGTAGACTTCGAAATTGAATTTCAGATTCCTAAGTATGGTGAAAGACAGGTTGGGGATAATGTAAAAGAATATACATTGACTTTCGATGATAATATGGATGATGCATTTGCAGTAATCCCAACTTCTGTAAAGGTTGATATTGTGAATGTAGATCCAGGAACCGGAAATAAGACATATACGCAATTCCCAGAGGCCTGTTATGATTCATTGATCGCGAATCCGGCTTTGGAGAATCCAACTACAGACGAAGGCTTTATTGTACAGGGATGTTCACCAGAACATTTAAGTGCTTACCGAATTTATCGAAATCACTTTAAATATTATTTGAGTACACTAGAACAGAGTAAGATAAGCAATAATACGTTTCTTGATAATAATAATGCTACATGTAATGTTGAAGAAGATGAATGGGGTAAATATGTATGGTATTATGGCTATTATTATTATCGAGATGGCGCATACCATATGTTGAAAAACGATACGCAAAATGCGGAATATGTTACTTATTACGGACAGTCATCAAAAATCAAGGTTCCGGCAACGCCTTCATCAAAAATTCTTGCCGGTAATGAAGTAAGAGCACTTTATAGTAATGAAACAAAGGATACTATTGGACATAGCTGGTATGATTATCTTCCATCAAAGGTAGACGAGTACAACCATACTATCTTTAACGTTACCTTTAATTACAGGGAAATGTTGAATCAGAAGGCATCATTAAATAACTTAGATAATCTGAAACTTCGTATCACATATCAGGCAGTTGTAACAGATAAGATTGAACCAGGTTCAGAGAATAATACCAATGAAGCTGTAATGACTTATGAAATTGATGCAAATGGTAAGGTACTTGGTACGATTAAAGATATTGTAAGAGCTTATACATATGAATTAAATCTGATCAAGGAAGATGGTGATACTGTAAATGAGCAGACACCAACACCTTTGGCAGGAGCGAAGTTTAGCCTCTTTAGAGAGACCAATACTTATGATACAACAACAGATCATGATTTCATCGAAAACTATGATCATGAGTGGTACTATAGCTTCGATTATCCAGAAAAGAAACCGATCGATCCAAGTGCTGGTACAAAAGATCCGAATTACTATAAGACTTATGGTGCAGATATGAATTATACTGCAGAAGCTTATGCGACAATGGCAGCAATGGATATGGATGCTTATATTACGGAACTGAAAACACAGGATACCATTCGTTTAGGAGAAGATGGAAAGCTAGTAAAAGATCCTGATACCGGAAATGTTCAGAAAAAGCAAGAGGGTATCGACTTCTATAAATATGAGGATGGAAGTACAGTTCGTATCTTTGAACTATATGAGTATGATTACACCGTTTCAGGAGCAAATGTTCATTTTAAAGGCGAGTTTACTTCTGAAGCAGACTTAGCTGGTAAGAAAACAAATGGTCTGGATGTTGGTCACTATATTTTAGTAGAAACCTATACACCATCACCTTATAACTTATTAGCAGAAGACATTTATTTTGAAGTGAATGCATTGGATCCTGAGGACGCAAAAGAGAATCATCAGGGTAGTTTTGCACCATTTGAAAAGGCAAAACCAGCTGATGCTTCAGCAGAACAGGTATTAACAGGAGTGTACGATATGACAGTATTAAACTACAAGGGATTACAGCTTCCAAGTACAGGTGGAATCGGTACGACTATTTTCACAATCATTGGTATTGTGATTATGCTGGCAGCCATCGTACTTGTAGTAAAAGGTAAAAGAAAAGCTATCGCAGGAACATTAGCAGTTTTTGTGATCGCAACAAGTGTATTATCATTAGCAGCTTTGACAGCTCATGCAGAAACAGCAGTTAATCTTAATAATAACAAATACGGATCAACTGTCACTGGAGATGGTACAGCGGTATTTACTGCTAATTTGAAAAATGAAGGCGATACCATCCAGGTATATAAGGTTGCCAAGATGACCTGGAACGCGACAGATCAAACCTATGTTGGACCGGTTTGGCAGGATGGTTTTGTAACGGCTATTAAAAATGAAGAGGCTTTTAACAGTTATGATTTTGATAAGGTAAAGGATCCTGTTGCTTTGGCAGAGCAGGATATGAGCCTTCAGGTAGAATTTATCAGTAAGATGTATGACTGGATGAGTACCAAAGGTGCAGGATTTGGTTATGAAACAACTACCAACATGGTTCTTGATCAAAAAACAAAACTTTCCTACACAGATACGGCTGCTACTTATGGAATCTATCTTGTAAAAGCTACAGGTAGTGGAGGAAAGGAATATCAGCCAATTCTTGCAAATGTACTTCCAACACAGGAAGGACCTTTTGGTAACTGGTTCATGAAGAGTCCAATAGAAGCAGATTTAAAATATTCGGACGTTAAGATTTCGAAAACCATCAATGGAAAACCTTCTGATACTGTTATGAGAGGTGAAGTTGTAGAATTCGTATTGGATGCAGAAGTTCCAGATTATCCACCAGAGCCTGTACTTGATCCAATCTCTGGCGAACCATTGATGGATGATAATGGAGATCCTCTTGTTACTTACGAGCATTACTACTTTACTATCATCGATAATATGTCTGAAGCATTTTCTCTTGTTAGAGATGAAAAGGGTATGCCAAAGGATTTAAAGATTGAATATAGAGTATATCAAGATAGTACAAAAACATGGGAGTGGATAGATGTTCCAGAAGATCAGATGTCAGTTCTATTCAATGAGGAAGCAGCCTCTGAGAAAGGTCCTGGTGTGATCAGTTATACTTCCAATGGCACTGCTGATAAACTTTATCTACAGTATGTGTATAATCAGGCTACCGATAACTACAGTCAGATTACTTATTATTATAATGAGCAGACTGGTAAACTGGTTCAGATCTATAAAGCTGATGCAACAGAAATCAATGCGCCTGCAGAGATCAATGCTACAGCCATCATTTCTGAGTACAACAAGATAACTGGAAAATCTGTTACATCCTTTAAGAGAGATGGAAGTACTTTATGGGAGCAGATCCTTGCAGTTGGATTCCAGTATGAGGATATTATGGGAGTTGGTGATCTTGACACCAATCCTAGCAATATCAGAATCACCTATTATGGTGAAGTAACAGATGAATCAAACATTGGTACAGACGATAACTTCAACGAAGTGATCATTAAATTCGTTAAAGATAAATCTGGTGAAGTAGATGAGAAAAAGGATATTGTTTATGCATGGACTTATGAAGCAGTAATCAAGAAAGTGGATGGAGATAGCGGAAATCCATTGGAAAACGCTGAATTCAAAGTTTACAAGGAAAACTATATTTATGCTTCAGCAACAGCAGGCATTTCAGAAACAAAAACAACAGATTACAGCAAATATAGTTGGGTGGCATCTGTTGGAACAGATTCCTTAAAAGGAACAAAAGAGGGAGTGTCTGTGGATAAGGCAGGAGATGGTGTAACAGCTCCGGCAGGTCTTGAAACACTGGATGTTGCAAGTACAACCTTAGAAGGTATGTATGTAAGAGTTGTAGAGGCTGAATCGTCAACTTCTAACCCTTGTGATCTATGTGGCAGTCAAAGCACACATAATCATTTGGTAGTTTATAATTTGTATGATAATTACGATGGTATTACACCAAACAAAACAATTAAATCAACAAAGGATGCAAATGGTGTAAAGATCAGTGGTCTAGAACCTGGTAGCTATATTTTGATCGAAACAAATGCTCCAGACGGATATAATAAGTTGAATGAAGCAATTCGCTTTGAGATTCAGGAGATCAATGTTGCAGTAGCCAAGAAATTGAATAAAGACCAGGCAGAAAGTTTACGTGGTTTCTTCTCTGATGAAAAAGAAGAAGTATCTGGATGGGAAAGTCTTACAACAGCTCAGAAAAACGAAAAGATTGCTGAGTTAGAACAAAATGGTTTCTATCAGGATACAGATGGTGTATTCCGTAAGGCTTATCCAGCTGGTTCTTATGTAATTGAAGTAAAGAACTATGCAGGATTGACACTTCCAAGTACTGGTGGTGTAGGTACTATGTTATTTACGATCATTGGTATTGTGATCATGGTAAGTGCATTTGTATTCATCATTGTTAAGAGAAGAAAAGCATATTAGAATTTTTGGGAATTTTCAGAAAAGGTAAAAAATTAACAGAAAAATGTCGATATAATATTGAACAAATACAGCTTGTAAGCAGTGTTCGTTACTATTGACAAAAACAAGTGGCAGAAGACTTCGTATTTGTCTTCTGCCATTTTTGATAAGGGTACGAGGAGTATGCAGCAGAGAGGTCAATTCAGTTGGATGAATATACTTCTTATTTTCATCTTCATGCTAGGTCTTGGTATTCTACTATATCCAAATATTAGTGATTATATCAATCAGAAAAACAGTTCCAAAGCAGTCTCAGAGTACGATGATTCTGTTGCACAAATGAATCATGAACAAAGAGTTGCAGTTATGGAAAGTGCCAATTCCTACAATAGCAAATTATCCAAGAGCATGTCACGTTTCACAGACATGACGGAAGATGAATATGAAGAATATATGAACGAATTGAATATCAATGGTGAAGGTATGATGTGTTACCTGAAAATCGATAAACTGGGGGTAAATCTCCCGGTTTATCATGGTACTGATGAGTCGGTTCTTCAGCATTATATTGGTCACGTGGAGGGGACTAGTTTGCCTGTTGGTGGAATTGGTACGCATTGTGGTTTATCAGGCCATAGAGGACTTCCTACAGCAGTACTATTTACCAATCTTGACAGAATGGAAGTTGGAGACACATTTGAAATCTATATTTTGGGTGAGGTTCATCAGTATGTTGTAGATCAAATTGTGTTTGTACTTCCAGATGATCTATCACCATTGGAAATTGACCCGAATGAGGATTATGTTACTTTGATCACATGTCATCCATATGGAGTCAACACCCATCGTATGATGGTTAGAGGAAAAAGGGTTCCAGAAGGAGAGAATGCTGAGGATATTGTTGAAGCCGAAAGTGGAGATAATAAGAAAAAGCTTTTCGATTTCACAAGGGAACAGGCGGTCAATATGATTGCCATTGCAATGACAGGTGGTTTTTTCTTTATTGGTATTCCATTGTTTATTTTAGTTCCTGTAAGAAAGAGAATTCTGGTGTTACGTCCTTGGGATGACAATATTGTTGAAGTAATTGATGCAGCTGTTATTGTTTCGGCATATGCAACCAGAGCGAACTGGGAAGTGTCTGAGGTGGCAAAAGAGGCTGATTGGCTAGCTTCATTAAGACGATGGGACGAGGATATGGGATCAGTAAAAGCGGAGCCAAGGATACCGATCGGACCACAGGATGATTTAGATGTGATTGATGAATTAGATCGTATAGAGTCAGAGGAATTTGTTTTAGATTTAATGAAATTAGATGGTGTACCTGAGGATGTGGATGTATATGATCTATTGAAACAATTAAAACAGGAAGATGAGGAACAGGAAACTAAGGAGCAAGAAGCTGAAGTTATAGATCCAGAAGCAGGAGAAAACATAATAGAAGAAAACACAATAGAAGAAGTGGTAGAATCTGACACGGCAGATGATATTGAATTGATGCTTGATATGGAAAACAAAAAGTATTCTGATCTGGAGGAAGCTTTAGGTGATCAGAATGAAAATGCATCACAGGATAATATGGAACAAGATCTTCAAGCGGATACGGATGATGATAACCTTTTAGAGGAAGAAAAGATTAATCCTACAAAGGGAAGAGATCTTTCAGAAGACGAAAAAGAAGTTTATGATGCCATTACAGAAAAGGTAAATGGAAAAGAACTTCGAGATGAAACCCTATTGTACGACAAGTTGTTGATGACAGGTGTTTATGAAGAACGTCCGTGGAATAACTATGAGTATGAGGAAGATTCCTTTACGGATGAAATGCTTGAGAGATTTACGGAGGAACAACTTTTACAAAAAGAGGAAGAAGAAAATAGAGAAGAGTATATATGGGATAATGAAATACTTGAGAAAGTTGACCAGGATTGGTCAAAATTAGATCCACGGGTGCAGAAAGTAGCACTTCCATTTATTGATATCAAGAAGGTTTTAGAGGATAAGAGAAATGAACAAGCTGATTCAGAGGATAAGAAAGAATAAAAGAATATGGCTGACAGCAGGTGTCATTGCACTATTGATTGGTATTTTCACAATTACGCAGTTTCTGTTTCGATATGAAACAGTTAAGCATCAGTATTATTCATATGCAGAAAATAGCAGGGAAAATAGCGGTGAAAGCGAGTTTGATGAGTATGTAGAGGCTTATAAGGCTTTAGAAGAATACGCAACATTGGAAAATGAAAATGCGATTGCTTCTATGAACTATACTGCGCTTGTATCCCCTGTTACCAATGAGGAAGCAGTTCAGGAAAATACAGTAAGTGGAAATAATCAAAGTGAACCGAATAATGATACGGTAAGTGGAAATAATCAAAATGATCCACAGAATTTTGATCAACAAACACCTTCTGAAACGGCAGGTGAGTCAGTAGGTAATTCCGAGGATGATTCAGAAGACGAAGAAACTGATGATGATTCAGAAAATGAAAACGGTACTGGTTTGGAAAATGAGCAACAAGACGAGGCAGGTGATTCGTCACAGAATGAAGTAACACCGGTTTATATGGAGGATTCGGAATCACAAGAATCTGAAAATCCATCACAAGGCGGACAAAATGAAAATCAGGTTCGTATGGAACAAAAAGAGAAACTTGTTCTTTTGTCAGAGCAAGGTAGCGAATCATCAAATAACATTCCAAAACCTCAGGATGAAAATGAAGATAGTGAACCAACAGTATCGTCTAATAATATGCCTGAGCCACCAACATTACCAGAAGGTTTATCTGAAGTTGAGGTGACGTTATACTTTAACAATCTGTCATCTGCGTTTTTGGCAGCAGAAGCGCTTTATGAAATTAAGAACAAAGATTTAACAGATGGAGTAGAACCATATATTCCAATAATTCAAATAATAGCTGATTTTCAGATGGATGAAGTACTGGTGTGTACAAATCCATATGGAATGATTCTTGATTTGAATGGGCATTTAATTACATTTTCTGAAAATGCATATTTCAATATAGTGAATCAAGGAAAAATAGAACTGATTGATGATGCAGCAGAAATAGGGGGTATGAAAACTTCAGCAGCCTATCTTTTTATGGGAAATGGTGAACTGACTTTTTCTAAAGGAGTATATTTGGCACCTTTAGGTAGTATTGTGAATTCTGCTACAAAGGTTCATGTTTTAGATGGACAATTTGTGTATGAAAAAGAAAAAGGGTTGTTGGAAGAAGGAGACTTGATTCTGCCAGTGGATAAGGTCTTGTATCCAAAAACGCTGACATTTAGAAATGAAATGTATAGTTGCGTTGTATTAGATGATCCGGATTTTATGGTCGTTGCAGGAGAAGAGGATGAACAGGAAATCTTTTATTTTGCGACGTTTGGTGAAGCGTTTGAAAACGCACAAAAAATTAGTGATGAAAAAGATCAGCAATTGGTAAAAATTTGTATTTTTGACGATCAGATCGTACGAATTGCTGTGGATAATACGTTGGTTATGGAAAAAGGATGTGTAGAGTTATCCAATTTATCTTTTATCCGTGATGATGAATTTGTGGATAGTTTTTTCCATATAACAGCAGGGGAATTGTATTTTCATTCCATCACGATAGATGGAACAATCTATTCCGAGAATTTGTTTGTATCCAATGGGGCTTTGGTGCAGGTAGACGGTGGAAATCTGCATATTTGTGGTACAAAGGAGCATCCTACTATCATTTATAAAAATACGGTGATGGCAGAACTGAAGGAACTAGAAGATGGAGACTATCTGATGATGAATGGATCAGGTGTTTCTGTAATAAATGGTGGAAATGTTTATGTATCCAGTTGTGTTCAAATAAAGGATAATATTGCCATTACACGAGTGACTGAAGATAATCCACAGGGTACGGAAAAAAATAATGTATTTTTGAATCAGAATGCAAAACTTTTGATTGAAGGAAAAATGGATGAAGATGCTTTTATTGGAATAAGTAATCCATTTTCGGTAGTTGCAGGACTCACAAATTTTGCATATATTCATGAATCCTATAAAGAAGCCTTTTTGGCAGAACAAAACAGCGTTCAGCCATTGGCACAACAGCAGGATGAATTGGTTCATTCATTCTTTGATGAAAGATTAAAAGCTTTTGTATTGGATAGTTATTTGTATCAGACTTATTATGCAGTTTACGATGAAGAAACAAACGAAGTTTTTTGGAACAAGGATCAGATTATGCTTCCTGAGGCAGGTGTATTTAGAATAGAGATTCTATTATTTGTAGCAGCAGTATATCTTTTGTTAATGTTGGGATTGATGATATTTGTTAAGAAGGTTCCTACCAACAGACCTTTGTTAGTAGCCTCTCTTACCTGCCTTGCATTAAGTATTTTTGTAAGTATATTTAAAATCGTGCATGAAAAAAATCTTGCTAGGCAAAACAGAGAAGTAATGGAAGAGGTTATAGCACAGTATAATGCACCATCTGTGGATATTAGAACCCTATCCATTGAAGAGACGGTAGAGGAAGTTGTGGTTGAAGAAATTGAAAATGAGAAAACATTACAGGTTCCAGCAGATGGCAGAGAATACATTGGTATAATTGAAATTGAAGAATTGCAGATTTTACTTCCGATTCTAAAGGAATATTCAGCTGTCAATATGAAAACCACGCCTTGTGTATATTACGGTTCGGTTGAAGATGGAAACCTTGTTATAGTTGGGCACAACTATGATACACAGTTTGGCTTGTTAAATATGCTGAATGACGAGGATGTAATTCATGTGAATATTACTTTATCAGATGGAACAAAATTACAATATACCAGTATCAGAAGAGAAGAGTTAGAGCCTGACGATGTGGATCGAATGTTGTCAACAAGATGTGACTTAACATTATTTACTTGTAATTATATTGGAGATAAAAGGATAACATTTAGGTTAATGCGGGATTAAAGAACCTTGTTATTATTTTTTCAAAGTTGATTAGTGGGGTATCACTATGGAAATGTTTTATATGGGACTTGAAGTGGCTTCACTTTTGGTAACGGCGTATGTTCTTGCGGGGTTAGTGCTTTGCAGGATCGAAAAGACAGGTATCAAAAAACTCTATATTGCGTTGGGAAGTCATATCATACTACTTCTGGTGTCCATTTTTTCGCAAATTACGGCAGGAGATCCTTCGATGTTGGGAGTTTTTAAGTGTATGATTGGTCTTGAACTTCCATTGATTGCAGGAATTGGTTTTTTGATTCATTCATATATTTGTGACAGATTAGAAAATGATACATTAATGGGATTATTTTATGAATGGGCGCCAGTAGCATTATATATTGTAATGACGATCCTTTGGCTTATATCATTAAAAAAAGGCTATCTGTTTCAGATTACAAATGAGGGAACTCTTGTTAGAGGACAGTATGATGTAGCGGGAATAATAGGTCTTTATATATTCCCTGTACTGGATATTATTTTTATGATTTTGGGCTATATAAAAGGCAGAGTTGAACAGTCGTCCTTGACGCTTTTTTGCATATTTTTGTTCTTGCCGTTGATTGCACAGGTCTTTATCATTATAAGTGGAGATGTATCCTTTTTGATCATTTCGTTCTCATTTTCTTACCTTTTGGTGTATATATTTTACTACAGATATGAAGTGAAGTATTTAAGGCAGGAAATAGAAGATGCGGTTGAACAAAAAACGAAACTGGTTATTTCACAATTGCAGCCACATTTTATGGTCAATGCCATGACAACCATAAAATATTTGTGCATGGATGATCCATCTTATGCGGAAAAGGCGATTTCTAAGCTATCGGGTTATTTTAAAAATACACTTGAAGTATTACAGTCAAATTCTTTGGTACCCATTGCTCAAGAGATGGCAAATATACATACGTATTTGTGGTTAGAACAGTTGCGATTTGAGGATTTGTTAAGGATTAAAATGGATTTTGGAGAGTATGATTTTATGGTTCCATCCTTTACTTTGCAGCCATTGGTGGAAAATGCAGTGAAGCATGGAGTCTGCAAAAAAGAGGGTGGAGGATGTGTTTCGATCACCATTGATGAGATAGAAGAAGAGGAACTGTATCATATTACTATACAGGATGACGGAGTGGGATTTGATACGATGCTATTGTATGATGAGGAATATGCTACAACAGGAATCAGTAATGTGAAAAAGAGATTAGATAAAATGGTTTCTGCTAAATTCACATTAAAAAGCAGGCTGGGGTTTGGAACAATAGTTGAAATTTTCATCCCAAGGTAAATAAGTGATTAAAGGAGTCATTATGGATTCTGAAAACAAAAAGAGTGCACCAATAAATACAGAATTTCATAAGGAACCATCGCAATTAGAACGTAAAGGAGAGAGTATGCGCATTGAGCATTATTTATCTTCTTTGCAGTTGAAGTTAGAAAAGCTTGATCAGGTAGATGCCAAATTAACCAGCATAAAGAAAGATATCAATGATTTATATTTAAAGCTAGACGAAATGGACGGGAAACCTGATAAAAAGCATTCTTTGGATGTAACGAAGAACGGTTCAAATTTATTGGAAGGATGGGTAAATTCTGGTCAGTCTTCATTAGAGTATAAAAAAATACTCAATAAGATAGAACAAAATCAGATTTCAATAGCAGAATTAGAAGAACAATTAGTTTCCTTAAATCAACTGGGTAATCGATTGTATGCGAAAAGTCAAAGTGATGATAGTATAGATCAAAAGCTGATCGATTTAGAAACAATCACTCAGAAATTAGACACGCTTGAAATTGTAAATGATAAATTAACAGATCTATTGGAAGTAACACAAAATGCGCAAAAAGTAGGAACAAGTGCAGAGAATAGTACTTTACTTGTTGAGGAAGTAACTCGAGAATTCCAAGTACTGCAAAGGCAGATCAGAGTTTTAGCAGAAGCAAGTAAACAGTTAAAAGCATTTGACCTTATCAATCAGAAGCTGGATACTCTAGCAGAAGTGAAAAGTCAATTGCAGGAACTAAATAAAGTGGATGAAACGCTAGATACATTGGCAGATATGAAAGAGCAGTTAAAGGCTTTGGATATTATTGATGGAAAGCTTGATATGCTTGATCAGATCAGTAAAAGATTATCTGCAATGGAAGCAGTTAATGCTGGTTTATCTGCAACGGCAATCTTATATGCCACAAAAGAGACTGCGAATGCATCAGAGGAAAATACAATTTCTAAGACTTCAGATGCATTAGAGGAAAATACATTTTCAGAAACTTCGGAAGTATTAGAGGAAAACACATTTTCAGAAACTTCAGATGCATTTGAAGAAGAAAAACTGAATGAATCAGGAGTATTTGATGAAGAGATTGCAGAGGAAGATAAGCCTCTTCTTCTTCAGATTTATGAAAAATTAGCTTTATTAGATGAAATTATTGCTCGTTTGGATGTTCTAGAAGAAATCAATAGTCGACTGGACATGCTAGAAGAGATAGATGAGCAAATAAACTATATTCGTGAGTTTTTGGATGATAAGCTTGATCTTGACTATGTGGCAATGTACGAAACTTTACGAGAAGAAGTGCATGAAGATGCTATTAAAACATACCGAAATATCCAGGCAGTTATTGTTGAGGAAAATGCGAAGCAAAATCATGTATTATTTGGAGTAGATGGAAATCAGGATAAATTGAAATTTAGAATGAACCACGTAATGTTCTTTTCCATTATTTCCTTTGTAACCTCCATTCTTGTAATGCTTCTTCAGATTCTTCCAGCTCTAGGAATCAAGCTTTTCTAGTAAGGGGATGCTTATGGATTATCAGAATTGGCGTGTAAATGAGGATGAACTGGTTTTAGATCGTTTGTCAATATTTGAATATGGAAAACCTTGTACTATGCAAGAGGTGGAGACAGATTACATTGTTCAGACTGAAAGAGGGTCATTTTATCAGGTGAAACGTCCAAATGAAAATATGTATGACCTTTTCTTTTATGATGGTATAGAGGAGACAAAAGTATTATCTGAAATATACGTGCTAGCAACCAATAAGAAGCAGAAATTTTTGATGATTTATGAGAAAATGTTGGGTTATATATATGTAATCGATACAAGAGGAATCCTTTTTTTGTATACCTCTATCAACGAAGAACTTGATTTTACACCTGGGGAATTCAAATTAGTTTACAATAAGGAAAATTGTTGTTATGACATTGACGCAAAGGAGCTTGGGATATGGAGAATCAAAGTTACTGAGCGAAATATAAATATGCCTGAGTATTTAGGCGACGATAAGGATGATGAACTAGAAATCAATCCAGAGTTCAAAGAATTTTTTGATAAAGAAGATGAAAAACCTTATTTGTATTTGACTTATAAAGGTTTGAAAATGAAAAAAATCATTTCATATTTTATTGAACATGAATTAGAACATGAAATTGTTCCAAACATGTATAAAGACGATAATCTTTCCACGAATATTAGAATTCTGATAGATGAAAAAAGTGTTGAAAAACAAGAAGTACAATATTTAATTGCACGATTTGATAATTGCTATTCCATATATGATATGCCATATGAACTTTTTATTGGAAATATGGATATTGATGAAAACCAAAGAAAGATGTTTAAATCTCTTCATATTACATCTAAGGGAAGTGAAAAGCAGTCAAAAAAGATCAAGGAAATTATAAAGGCAACAAAAGTAAAAACGGATTGCAGAGTGGATTCTATTCTTTTTAATGAATACTTTAAGATCATAGCTGTAAAAATGGAAAAATCAGTGAAAAAATTGTATGATAATCAGTATTTGAAAAAGATAATTCCATATCCATCAAGTTATTTAGGGAAAGAAGAAAACAAACGTCTTCTTTTATCCTATGTTGATTATCTGCGAGAATTGAAACTCCCATATAATGAAGAAGGAATTGAGGGTATGAATGAAAAAGAGGCATATAAAGCCTGTGTAAATGCTCACAATGTATCTATGAAAAATTTCAAAAAAGAAGTACGAGATTATGAAGAGGGAATAGTAGTCAATAAACGTTTGTATGGAAAAACAAATATCAAAACAAGAGAAGGAGCAATCTGGAATTTTCTTTTTTTTGGACAAGATATCAAATAGAATATTGAGAATAACAAAGAGTATACTTGAGTACGTGCATTATATCATATATCAAGGAACTGAAACTTCCATATACCCAAGAAGATAAAGCATCTAAGAAGAGAATCTATTAAGCTATAAATATATTACAAACAGCCGTACCAGTAATGGTATGGCTGTTTTTTAAGAAAAACTAATATGCAGTTACATATTTTTTTACAAATTCTACAGTCCTGGGAACAGAGGAAAGATTTTCGGAATTGTCCAAAATCAGATCGCAGAAAACAGATGCAAAATACTCATAGGAAGAGGAAGTTGCATATTTTAGTGCCTGGTGGTAGTTAGCATCAGCGTAGCTGGATGCCTCTAGTGCATACAGCTCCCTGAATTCTTCGGATCTGCTTGGCCATCCAAACGTGTAGTCTACAACATGTCCAATTTCATGCGGAAACGCGAAGTGTGCTTCCGCATCATTGGCTGAAAGATAGACAGTTTTTGTATCGATATCTGTAAGTCCAACGATATTTTTTAAATTCTCTTGCTTCAAGGATAAAGTATCAACGATATCCGATGAAGAAGTCTGTACGATTGTCCACTCTTCAAGATGAAGAGTATCTGTTAACTCCTGGGGAAGCTGGGATATTTCTTTAGACAGATCAAAGTCTTGAAAGATGTTAAAGCACACACTTTCAAATCCTGCATACAACCCCTTAAAAGTCTGTTTAGGGGATGAATAACCCAGAACCCGAATACTATAAAGCATTAAAAGCCCCATGAAACAAGCATAGAGTCCCAATGCAATACATAAGCGTTTTATTCTTTTTTTCATTTATACTCACCCTAAGGTTAGGTTAACATAATTCTCGGAAGATAAAAATGAGGTAAAAGTACTATGGAAGAAATGCTAAGGATAAGAAGGCTCCAATGCAGATATTTATTGAAAAGTTGGAAAGTGTAGATTCTAAAACAGCACGAGAGTTAATCGCCAACTTTGAGAAAAACGTGCGTGAAGTCAAAGGCTGGTAGCAGTTGGGTCAGGCTCTTTACAAAAAAAGTAGTTTGTGATACACTTAAGCATTATATAGGAAAAGCGATGATGAAGAGAGTAGGTTTTTTTCTTTTTCTCAGAGAGGTTTCGTATGCTGAAAGGAACTAAAAAGAAATCGACTGAACATGGCTTCTGAGCAGCGCACCGAGCATTTTGTAAGGCTGCGACAGGGTTCGCCCGTTATAGCGACAGAGTTTCAAGGGAACTTAAAGAGGTCTTTTTCGTGAGAGAAAGATAAAGAGAAGTGGTAACACGTTCATAACGTCTTCTCATATCCAATAGGATGTGAGGAGACTTTTTTTGATTCATAGGAAATTCTTCAAATTTCCTATGAATCAATAAAAGTCCCGATGGATCGCACCTCGCGGAATGCGTATCATGGAGTGATTTGTATATAAAAAAAGGAGGATATTATGGAAAACAAGAAGTTTTATATGACTACAGCTATTGCCTATGCATCTGGTAAACCACATATTGGTAATACCTACGAAGTTGTTTTGGCAGATAGTATTGCACGTTTTAAGAGAAAAGACGGCTATGATGTATTTTTCCAGACAGGAACAGATGAACATGGTGAAAAGATTGAGTTAAAGGCAAAGGATGCTGGAATCACACCTAAGGAATATGTTGATAATGTAGCTGACAAGATTAAAGGAATCTGGGATCTTATGAATTCATCTTATGATAAATTTATCCGTACAACAGATGAAGATCATGAAGCACAGGTTAAGAAGATTTTCAAGAAAATGTATGATAAGGGTGACATTTACAAGAGTGCATACGAAGGACTTTACTGTACTCCATGTGAATCCTTCTGGACAGAGTCACAGCTTGTAAATGGCAAATGTCCTGACTGTGGACGTGAAGTTCAGCCAGCTAAGGAAGAAGCTTATTTCTTCAAGATGAGCAAGTATGCTGATAAACTTATTGAGCATATCAATACACATCCTGTGTTTATTCAGCCGGTTTCTAGAAAAAATGAAATGATGAATAACTTCTTATTACCAGGTCTTCAGGATCTTTGTGTATCCCGTACCTCTTTTACATGGGGTATCCCAGTAGATTTTGATCCTAAGCATGTTGTTTATGTATGGCTTGATGCGTTAACAAACTATATTACTGGTATTGGATATGATGTAGATGGAAACAGCACAGATTTATTTAATAAAAACTGGCCTGCAGATTTACATCTGATCGGTAAGGATATTATTCGTTTCCATACAATTTACTGGCCAATCTTTTTGATGAGTTTGGATCTTCCATTACCTAAGCAGGTATTTGGTCATCCTTGGTTATTGACAAAAGCATCAGACGGTTCCGATGATAAGATGAGTAAATCAAAAGGAAATGTTATCTATGCAGATGATCTTGTAAGCTTATTTGGTGTAGATGCTGTTCGTTACTTTGTTCTTCATGAAATGCCTTATGAAAATGATGGTGCGATTTCTTGGGATCTTGTGATCGAAAGAATCAACTCTGATCTTGCTAACACATTGGGTAACCTTGTAAATAGAACAATCGCAATGACTAACAAATATTTTGGTGGCGTTGTTGCAGACAAGAATGTAACAGATACAACGGACGAAGATTTGAAAGCTGTTGTAACCGGCACATTAGAAACTGTTACAAAGAAGATGGAAACATACAGAGTTGCCGATGCTTTGACAGAGATTTTTGCTTTGTTTAAACGTTGTAACAAATATATTGATGAAACAGAACCATGGGTACTTGCAAAGGATGAGGCAAAAGCAGACAGACTTTCAACAGTACTTTACAACTTGGTGGAAAGCATCAGCATTGGTGCAGCTTTACTTGAACCATTTATGCCTGAAACAGCAGAAAAGATCTGCAAGCAGCTTAATACTAAGGTAAGAAGCTTTGAAGAGTGTAAGACATTTGGATTATACAAGAGCGGTGATAAGGTAACTGAAACTCCAGAAATCCTTTTTGCACGTCTTGATCCTAAAGAAGTAATGCCTAAGGTTGAAGAAATCCAGGCAGCTCAGATTGCTGCAGCAGGTGCGACCGAAGAAGCTGACGAAGAGGTTATCGATATTGAGGATAAGCCACTTGTTTCTTATGATGATTTTGCAAAACTTCAGTTCCAGGTTGGTGAGATCTTGAAATGTGAAGCAGTACCAAAGTCTAAGAAATTACTTTGCTCCCAGGTAAAAATTGGTAGCAAGGTTCATCAGATTGTATCAGGAATCAAACTTCACTATTCACCAGAAGAGATGGTAGGTAAAAAGGTTATGGTACTTGTAAACCTAGAACCTAAGACAATCGCAGGTGTTGTATCTGAAGGTATGTTACTTTGTGCAGAGGATGCAGAAGGAAATCTTGCATTATTAACACCAGAAAAGAAAATGCCAGCAGGTGCTGAAATCTGCTAGTAGAATAAGGATAGAATCAGATATTTGAAAAGGGGGTGTAGATTTTCTACACCCCCTTTTGTCATATTTTTGTACACAAATATGGATAATTTTGATAGTAAAATGGATAAAATTATAGTACAATAAGTATAATTGTAGAAATATTGTGCTAAAAAATAAGCTGGTAAGAAACTAAATTATGAAAGCATAACAAAAAGGAGCAAAAAATATGGCAGTTAAGAAAACTGATATTTGGTTTCAATCAAGAGATGAAGTGAGTAAGATCCATGCAATCAAGTGGGAGCCGGAGGAAAAACCGATTGCGGTTCTACAAATCGTGCATGGAATGGCTGAGTATATAGACAGATATGATGAATTTGCAAGATTTATGGTTTCCAAGGGATTTGTAGTTGTTGGTGATGATCATTTGGGACACGGAAAGACAGCAAGTGAAAACAATGCAATCTATGGATATTTTTGTAAACAGGATCCTGCGACAGTAGCTGTTCGAGATGTGCATCGATTAAAGAAGATGACCCAGGAAGAATATAAAGGACTTCCTTATATTATTTTTGGCCATAGCATGGGATCTTTTATTACAAGAAATTATCTGATCAAGTATGGTACTGGTGTGCAGGCTGCCATTATCTGTGGTACAGGTGATCAGCCAAAAGCAATGGTGATAGCAGGGAAGATTATGTGTGGGCTTGTAGGACTGTTTTGTGGACAGAAGCATATTTCTCCATTTTTGGATAAGTTATCCTTTAGCAGCTACAATAATCGTATAAAGGATAAGCGAACAGATTTTGACTGGTTATCAGCAAACAAAGAGAATGTAGACAAATATATTGCAGATCCTGATTGTGGAAGAATCTTCACAGTAAATGGATTTAAGACTCTGGCAACTCTTGTTTCCCGTCTGAAGGATGAGGATGCTGTGAAGAAAATGCCAGATACACTTCCAATCTTCTTGATTGCCGGTGCTGAAGATCCAGTGGGTGATTATGGAGAAGCGATTAAGCGTGTATATAAACAGTATCAGGATATTGGAATGAAGGATGTGAGCATGAAGCTCTATGAAAATGATCGACATGAAATTCTAAATGAAGATAACAAAGAAGAGATTTTTGATGATATTTACCAGTGGATCAATGAGAAAGTGAGTCTTTCATAACAGTTATGATATGGAGCAGACGAATGGAAGTAGTAAACAAGGAAAATCAAAGAGATGACAGAGCAAGCTGGGAAACATGGAATATTCATGCTGCTAGTGAACAAGAGTGGAAACTGGCAATGGATCTGGCATGGCGGACCTTTTTGCGATTCGAGGCTGGGGATTATACCAATGAGGGAATCAACAATTTTCATGAATTTGTCAGGGATGAGAGATTATATAATTTGTTTATGAACGGACATTATAAGTTATTTGTGGCTGAAAGCAAGAATCAAGTGGTTGGTATGATCAGTCAAAGAAATGAAAAACACATATCATTATTGTTTGTGGATCCCGATTATCACAAGCAGGGTGTAGGAAAAGCACTGATAACTTTTTTGGCAGACTTTTTAAAGAAGCAGGGAATTCAGCATATGACTGTGAACGCAGCTCCATATGGAGTTGGCTTTTATCATAAGGTTGGATTTGTTGATACCGGAAGCGAGATGGAGAAGGATGGAATACGGTATACACCAATGGTATATTACCCTGATTTGTAACAAATGATGCAATGATGAATGAAGGAGACAAAACATGGATATCATCAGTAGTAAAGAGATTTGCAAATTAATCTGCGATACGCTGGGATTACTGGATAAAAGACCAGTACAACATGGCGAAAGAACTTCATATATTTTATATAAGATGATTCAGGATTCTCGTAAATATGAGAAATATCAGATCGCCGATTATACATTTATTGCGAATTTGCATGATGTTGGAGCTTATAGAACCGAGGACCTGAATGATTCTTTAAAGTATGAGTCCAAGGATCATTTGCGCCATTCGGTCTATGGTTATCTGATCATGAAGAATTTATCTCCATGTGAGGATTTATCCAAAATTATTCTGTACCATCATACTGATTATACACAGGCAGCAAAAATTAATTATGAATATACTGAGATCGCAATGCTTTTACATTTGGCAGAAACAGTAGATATATATAAGAAAGCAATGGGTCCTAAATTCAATCTGAATATGTTCAATAAGTTTGCGGACACGAAGTTTTCTAAAAAGAATATTGAGCGTCTCAACATGATGGAATCCAAATATGATATCATGAAACATATAGAGGATGAAAGCTATAAGGAAGAGTTGGAAACAATACGCAAATATCTTGTGTTTAATAAGCAGGATAATAAAAAATTGCTGGATATGCTGATGTATTTTATGGCATTTCGTAGTGATTATGCTGTCGCAGATGCATTTTCATGTGTTACTATTTGTAGAGAATTAGCAAAAAAATTGACACTGAACGAGGAAGATGCTAATATTCTTTATTATGCAGCAGTCGTGCATGACATTGGCATGATGTCAATTCCTACAGAAATATTGGAAGCACCTAGAAAATTAACTGACGAAGAAGTAAAACTGATTCGATCTCATGTGGAAAGTGCAGGCATTATTCTGAAAGGAAAGATGAAAGAAAGCGTTATGGATGTAGCGCTATCTCATCATGAACGTTTTGATGGAAGTGGTTATCCGAAAAAAATGACAGTATCCACGATGACTATGCCAATGGCGATTTTACAGGTGGCAGATACAGTATCTGCTTTGATTGGTGAAAGAAATTATCGAATCCGTCGGACGAAAAATGATGTTTGTACTTTGCTTCGTGAAGAGGCAAGACGTGGACGTTTTCATAATAATGTTGTGGAAGTCATGATCGAGAATTATGATCAGATCATGGACGCTGTGAAATTAGAGGGCGACGAGGTGAAGATGGTGCAGCATAAGTTGCATCAGCAATATAACCAAACAATAGGAGGAGCATTTGAATAAAGATGAGAGATCATCTGTGCTGACCTGTGGCTGCGAATGAGAAGTAAAGAAAGAGGTAAAAGCCATGGGAAACTTTTTTAAAATGGATTCTCCAGTAATGATTTTTTTAAGTAAGGTAGCAGATTTGATGATTTTAAATATTCTGACTATCTTATTTTGCATACCAGTTATTACAGTGGGTGCATCATTAACCGCAATGTGGAGTGTTTTATTGAAAATGGTTAGAAAGGAAGAACCTACCGTTTCTAAAGCATTTTTTAGTTCTTTTAAATTGAATTTCAAACAGTCAACCACTATCTGGTTAATCTTGATAGCTTTTGGGGTTGTGATTGGAATGGATTATTATATGTTTTTCCAGGATAAACAGTTTACCACATTCCCAGTTGCTATACGTTATGCGATTTTAGCAGTGACAGTCATTGTTTTTATCGTATTCATGTATGTTTTTCCATTACAGTCGAGATTTGAAAATAAAGTATTTGCAACTATTCGAAATGCGTTTTTTTTGAGTATTTCGCAGTTGCCTAAGACAGTTGCAATGTTAGTACTAAATGTTGCAGCTATAGCCCTTTACTACACAATGTTAGGCGCGCTTTTTCCAGTGATTTTATGTCTTGGACTTACAGTGCCATGTTACTTAAATGCGAAGATTATGAATTCAATTTTCCAGAAATTTGAACCAAAAAAGGAAGAGGAATCTTTAGAATATCAGCCTCTTAGTATTTTTGAAGAAGATGCAAAAAAAGGGAATGAAAAAGTAGAAGAAGAAACATTAGAAGTAGATGCTGATGTCACTGTCGAAGTTGGAAGCGATGAGGGGGAAGTTGTTTCTGAAGAGGGAAATAAGGAAGAATAGAAATTAATTCTAAATAGCAAGGAGCAATATATGAAAAAGGAAAAATGGGATACAAAGGAAAAACCGTTGTTTTCCTGGAAAAAATCCTTCATTTGGTCGATTCCGAGTATTGTATTAGTCATTATTTTTTCTTTGCAGGCTGTGTTTTATGTGAATGAGGAATATGAGCAGGCCGAACAATCACTGATGAAAAATGTTTCTAATGTAGCGGAAGGATATGCGGTTGAATTAGAAAATGAGTTGAATCAGCTTGCAGCGCAGGCAAAACCTATGGCGAAGCTTTTAGGTTCAGAAGAGACTCTGAATAAGAAGACAATTGCCAATTCGTTGACATCTATAAAGGAGAGTACTGCAACGTATGAGGTATTATATGCGTATGCAGATGGAAATGCGGTTACTGCAGATGGTGAGACAGTATCTATCATTGAAGAAGAATATTATCAGGAAGAAATCATTGAAAAACCTGTTTTTTTATATGCTGATAAAGAGCAGATCACTGGAAATCCCGCAATTGTAGTTTCAGTTCCAATCAAGAATGAGAATGGTGTATGTGGTTCCCTGTTGCTGTTTTACCAGACAACACAGTTTGATACAGTATTTTCTAGTAGTGAATTTAGTAAGATGGCATTTTATGCATTATCTGATGAACAGGGTAATGTATTTGCGATTGATGGATATCCATCAAAAATGGCAGATAAGGGCAGCAATGTTTTTGATAAGTTGCAGGATGCAACGTTTGCAGACAGTAGTTTAGAAAAGATTCATACACATTTTACACATCATGCATCTGGATATGTATTAGTATCTTTAAATGGTGAGAAGAAATGGATTTTTTACGGACCTGTTGAAGAAACCAATATGATGATCTTCATGGGTGTGGATGATAGCTATTTGAAAAAACAGTTAGTAAAAGATATGAACAGAACCTATACATTTGTAGGTTTTCAGATGATATTCATTGTTGTATATATTTTGGCTATGTTTGTTATGTTTGTAGTGCGTCGAATGAAGCAGGCGAAGAACAAAACTCAAAAAATGTTTGACGGAAAGACAGGACTTCATACCAAAGAAGCAGCTGAGAAAAAAATTTCTGAGTACATAGAAAAGGAAAAAGAATCCTTTGCTGCTTTGTTCGTAATTGATATTGATAATTTTACACAGATTAATGAGTCACAAGGAAAGCAGTTCGGTGACAATGTTTTAAAAAGTCTGGGTAAACAGCTGAGAAATAAATTTAGAGAATATGATATTGTCAGCAGATATGAAAGAGATCAGTTTGTAGTATTTTTGAAATATTTTCCGGATGAACAGCTTTTGTTGAGAGAAGCTGATCATGTTGCAAAAACTTTTTGCAATATTTCTTTTGGTGAAGAGCATTTTAAAATCAGTACAAGCATAGGCTGTAGTATATTTCCAAAGGATGCTGGTAATGTCGAAGAATTGTATACAACGGCAACTGAGGCGTTAAAGGTTGCGAAGGCTATGGGAAAAGATCAAATGGTTTTCTATGAAGAAATTAAGCCGGAAGAAGCATTTGCAGAAACCGATGTAGAAGCATAGAAGTATAAAAGATAGGGTATATCACTGAAAGAGAATTTTGTCGAAACAATGTATAATAATGTAGTTGTTAAATCTGTACAGAAAACAAAAAGCGACATATGCATATTGCTAGTTGAGCTTTGTTTCATTGAGCAAAATTCCCAATCGAAGGAGAAATATTTGTTGAATAGTGGTATAGCACAAAAGGGTGTTATTCGTTATACTGTTTACAGTAAACAGGTTGTGAGACCGAGATGTATTCAGTATTAGAATATAAAGACTAAACTAATAATATTAAATATGTAGGAGGCTATAATAAGATGGCAAGCTTATCATTAAAGAACATCTGCAAAGTATATCCTAATGGATTCGAAGCAGTAAAAGACTTTAACCTTGAAATCGCTGATCAGGAGTTCATCATTTTCGTTGGACCTTCAGGTTGTGGTAAATCTACAACACTTCGTATGATCGCAGGTCTTGAAGATATTTCTTCAGGTGAATTAAGAATTGGTGATAGAGTAGTTAACGACGTTGAACCAAAGGATAGAGATATCGCGATGGTATTCCAGAACTACGCTTTGTACCCACATATGTCAGTATACGACAACATGGCTTTTGGTCTTAAATTAAGAAAAGTACCAAAGGATGAAATTGATAAAATGGTTAAGGAAGCAGCTAAAATCCTTGACTTAACTCCATTACTTGATCGTAAGCCAAAGGCTTTATCAGGTGGTCAGAGACAGCGAGTTGCTATGGGACGTGCTATCGTACGTAATCCTAAAGTATTCTTAATGGATGAGCCTCTTTCAAACTTGGATGCTAAATTACGTGTACAGATGCGTATTGAGATCGCTAAATTACATCAGAGATTAGGTACAACAATCATCTACGTAACACATGACCAGACAGAAGCTATGACTCTTGGTACAAGAATTGTAGTTATGAAAGATGGTGTTGTTCAGCAGGTAGATACACCACAGAACTTATATGAGAAACCACAGAACCTCTTCGTTGCAGGTTTCATGGGATCTCCACAGATGAACTTCTTAGATGCTGAAGTTTCTGTTAAGGGTGACGTCGCTTACTTAAGCGTAGCTGACTAGTCTATTCCACTTCCACCAGCTAAATCTAAGAAAGTATTCGATGGTGGTTACGATGGTTAGACAGTTACATGCGGTATCCCTCCAGAAGATGTAT
>JAZQQB010000011.1:0-2001 GCA_045628865.1 Lachnospiraceae bacterium
GTTGGTCGGCATAACTATAATTTATAGCTCGAAGTCCACCGAAATTAATCTAGCCTTCGAATTTTACGCACAGTCGTGCTCATATATTATATTAAAAGATGCTTGAAAAATCAAGCATTTTTTAATATTTACAAAGTAAAATATGAATCAAAAATGATATTGTCTCAATAAATCGCAAATGAAATTGTCCTAATTCAAAATAATGTATAGACTATCCTTAAGGAGGTAGTCTATGAGAAAGGTTGAATTAACAATGAATGAAAATGAGAAATATCAGATAATCAAAAAGCTTGTTGAAACCAATGGTAATAAGAAGCGTGCTGCTGTTAAACTAGGATGTACCGTTAGATCTGTAAATCGTCTGATTGCAAAATACAAAGCTTCTGGAAAGCAAGCTTTTTCACACGGCAATCATCGCAACAAGCCTTCTACTACAATATCTCAGGATAAGCGGAATGAGATTATTACTCTTTATGAAAACAAATATTTTGACTCCAATTTAAGGCATTTCACTGAACTTCTAAAAAGGCAGGAAAACATAGAAGTTTCAGAAGGCTCTGTACGCTCCATTTTGCTTAATGAAAACATTCTCTCTCCGAAGGCTCACAAATCTACAAAGAAAGCCTTAAAAAAGAAATTGGAGGCAGAAAAGGCCAATGTAAAGTCAAAGAAAATACAGTCGAAAATCCAGGAAGAGCTGGTTATGGTAGATGATCCCCATCTACGTAGGGAGCGCTGTGCATACTTCGGTGAGATGTTGCAGATGGATGCTTCTCTTCATTTATGGTTCGGAGATAAAAAAGCCACATTACATGCAGCAATAGATGATGCCACAGGTACAATAGTCGGTGCCTTCTTCGATAAGCAGGAAACTCTTTTCGGGTATTACAATGTTTTCAAGCAGGTGCTTGAAGAATATGGAATACCATACATGTTCTATACAGATAGGAGAACCGTATTTGATTACAAAAAGAGTAACTCAAAAGATGTATCAAAAAACACGCTAACCCAATTCGGATATGCGTGCAAACAGCTTGGTGTTGAATTAAAGGTTACGAGCATAGCTCAGGCTAAAGGCAGGATTGAAAGATTGTTTGGAACGCTTCAATCACGCCTGCCAATTGAATTCCGATTGGCAGGCATCCAAACAATCGAGCAAGCTAATGAATTCTTAAAATCCTACCTAAAAGAGTTCAATGCTAAATTTGCTCTACCTGTTAATTCTACCAAATCAGTCTTTGAGATTCAACCTGATAAAGAAAAAATCAATCTGATACTATCAGTAATTTCGGAAAGAAAGGTAGATTCCGGACATTGTATCAAATACAATAACAAATACTACAAACTCGTTGATGATCAAGGAAGCATAACATGCTATTACAGTGGTACGCCCGTAATTGTTGCAAGAACATTTAACGGAGAATTGTACGCTAATGTAAACGACAGAACCTATGTATTGGATGAAGTAAAGAACCATGAAGAAGTGTCCAGATACTTTGATACAAAGGCTAAAAACGAAGAGGCAAAGAAACCAAAGCAAAGATATATTCCATCGATGAATCATCCGTGGAAAAAGGATAACTTTATGAAGTTTGTGCATATGTTCTACGGCAGAGAGGAAGACATGGCTTCATAATCAGGAAGATTTCTGCACCCCACCCATCAAATGAAGTCTCTCATAAGAGAGACCTGAATGATAACCCTCCCAGTGCAGAAATCATCCAGGGGTGCGGCGCAGCCCATATTGTATTAAAAAAGCACTGAGAAATCAGTGCTTATGTTTAAAAATTTTCAGGACATTTTCATTTACGGTTGACACAACTTTTTTCTTTTCAGGAAGGGATGCTAAGATAATTGCTATTGCCATGATAGCGCATCCAAGATATTCATTACTCGTTAATCTTTCATGTAATACTACGTATCCGGATAAAAGTGAAAAAATGGATTCAGATGACAGGATTAGAGCAGCGTTGTTTGGATTAGCAGTTTTTTGACCGATGA
>JAZQQB010000012.1:0-3296 GCA_045628865.1 Lachnospiraceae bacterium
TTTTTGATGCTTTCACAAGTTATTTACATATTTAAATGCATCAAAATAAGATATTCTATGTCTTTTTGATGATTCTCCCAATCTTCTCCGCCATGAATGCATCAAAACGAGCAACAAAATGACTTTTTGATGCTTCTCACCGCATGCAACACAAAATAAAAAAGGGGCTGTGAAAAAATGAGCATATCATTTTTTCATGGCCCCGTGCCTTATGTATAGGCTTCAAATTTTCATACATTGTTTGCTAATAAGGGTACAATTCCCCTTACCCCATATTGTCATGCTCAAAGACTTTTATGCGGCTCTTTCGATTCTGTTCTTTTTATTGTGATATTTATAAAGATTTTGGCCTATGGAAACCAGAAAAACCTCTAACTTTACCGAATCTATACCTCTACGAACGATTCTTTTATACCAGCGGTCATTTTTCATGATGCCAAAGGTACCTTCAGCCTGTATTGATCTGTTCATTCTGAGCAGTGCACCATGTATGCTCTCAAGGTTTTCAATTACTTCCTTATGCATTCCTGTAAGTTCCTGATTTATTCGGACGGTTCTGTTCTTGTCGGTCTTCTTACATTTTTCAGCATAAGGACATCCTGTGCAGTCCTCACACTGATACACTTCTTCCTGACGGCCATACTGATTTCCATAAACGTGCTTTCGATAAAGAAATTTAAATGCCTTCCCGTTAGGACATCTCATTATTCCTTTTGAATCAATTGGAAAGTTTACCGCCCTGAATGGATCGTTATGATACTTTGAGTCCGCCGTTTCTTTTTTGAACATGGGAAACTTCATGTACTTTTCCATGCCATGCTGCTCACAGTAAATATAGTTGTTATACGAACCATAGCCGGCATCTGCCACAGGATATTTAGGATAGAATCCATACTGTTTATTGAATGATTCCATAAGCGGAACAAAACAGTCCATGTCTGCCCTGTAATGATTTACATCAACTACGGCGATGTACTCATCTGCAACACCTACCTGTACATTGTATGCAGGAAGTAGCTGGTCATTGCCCATGTAATCAGTCTTGATGCGCATAAAAGTTGCATCCCTGTCTGTTTTTGAGTAGCTGTTTCTGTCTGTTCCACAGGTATTGATTTTTTCTATGTATTCTTCGAGCTTGTCCCTGTATTCAAGCAGCAATTCATACTGCCTTTGCTGAACAGTCTTGTGTTTTCCTTTGCCATGTACAAAAGAAGTTTCATCTATAAGCCATAATTCAGCATACTTTGCAGCCACTTCAGAAAGATAATCAGGTACGTATTCCGTGTTCGTTGAAACCTTAATACCACTCCATACCAGTCCTTCGTTTATCTGTTCAAGGAGCGCAGTTATCTTGTCGTAAAGGCGGTACCTTGATTTCTCTGTCGCTTTTTTCCATACCCAGGTATACTTGTTGGCATTGGCCTCAAACTTGGATCCATCAATGTAAATGTGCTGCAGGTCCACATGTTCCTTTTTGAAGATAGCCTGGTTAATATCGTAAAAAATCTGTTCGATGGAATCACTGAGTACCTCATTAATGAAGTATCCGAATGTTCTGTAAGAAGGAGTCTGACGGTCCATAAGATACATGAACCTGAGGTTAACCTTACATTTATCTTCAAGCTCACGCAAAGAGCAGTAGCCACTTGTCATGAATCCAAAGAGCACCGTTTTCAGCATGTTGACCGGATTATATCTGATTCTTCCAGTGATGTGTTCAGGAATGTTTTTCAGATACTTATTTAAGTCTATTCCCTCCATGTATTGGTCAAATGTAAAAACCGGGTCGAAAAGATCCAAACAATCTGAAATAAATAGTGGCAAAAATCCTTGTTTATAAGTAAAATGATTGTTGGTAGATTTTTTCATCGCAGTTAAATTTTACCACAGAAAAGCCACCTGCAGCTTACGCCGCAGATGGCTTTTTTAATCGGGGTGTTTTTTCACAGCCCCTTTTCAAACTCTTTTGTTTATAAATACTACTCTTATATTACTCTTATACTACTCTTACTTACCCTTGCCCACTTCAAACTACTCTATAGCAAGTTTATTCCACACCACATATGTTCCATCTGCATTTCCGGGATTGCTTGCTGCAAAGGGGCCCGGAACAATATTAAGTCCGCGCTTATTGCCTGCATAATCCTCATTCAGAATGATAGGTGTTCCATCCGGATTCTCATATCTTTCATCAGGCTCGAAGGCTCTTCCGAGTACATCAGAATCAATCTGTGTAACCTTGAAATCCTTGATAAGGTCATACGCATTGGTCTTAAGGATGCACTTATCGCCTTCGCAACTAAGTTCAATCTTAACCTCATCAGCGGATACCAGCTTATTTTTCTCTCTGTCAAAAGCCTGTGCACCCGCAAAATAAGCATTACCGTCAATCCATACCGGAAGATGTCCAAAATGACCGGTTGCAAGCTTACCCATATCAGGTCTTCTCTTTCCAATGTCAAAGAGCTCAATCCAGTCCTCATATACCGGATATTCATTCCATACATGAGTACCAACCTCAAAATTGTTGGCATTTCTCTCAGGATCCCAACCCTCAAGGAAATCCTCAGGCACAGCAAATCTCTGAGTGAAAATATTATTATAGAATCTGTTATCACCATGAAGTATTGTCATAAAACCAAGTACTTCTGTTCTGTGAGGAATATGATAAGGAGTGTATCTGGGTTCACGCTGACCGTTGATAATGCTGTCTACTCCCCATCCAACCATTGTATATGAACCACATACAAGATTGTGTACCATTGCAACACCCTCGGTAGGAATACGAAGTGCACACTCTGACAGAAGGATATTGTTATCAATCAAAATAGGTCCGTGACCTACCTCTACGAACAGGTCCTGGTTGAAATTGTCAGGCTTGAGCTTAATGTGTGCCGGAGGCTGATTATCGTGAAGAAGGTTGCCCGTAATTCTGGTTCCCTGCGCCTCCCAGTCTGTCCAGATTCCCATCCAGGTATGATGGATATGATTTCTTCTGAAAATCACATCAATTGCTGCATGGAACTTGATACCTGCGATTTCTGCACCGCCAAGTTGCTGCATGCAGTTGATATGATGAATATGGCAATCCTCAATAATCGAGAATACACATCCCATTCTTCCAACAATACCGGTCTGTTCACAATGATGTATATGACAGCGTCTTACGATATGTGAGCCAACAGTCTCCTTGGTCCAGCCGTCATACTGAGCGCGACATACAGCATCTCTTTCCATCTGTGTAGGGCTCTTAACATGATTATGGAAAAAGAAGTTATCATTATTTTCCTGCGAAT
>JAZQQB010000013.1:0-12881 GCA_045628865.1 Lachnospiraceae bacterium
CACGAATGGAGTCAAGGTCTAAAATAACCTGTAAGCCCAGCTCACTTCCTTTTTTTATATGTTCAACCAACTGTTTTACAACACCAAAATATTCTTTAATTGAAATCCCTTTTTTCAGATGAGCTCTTAATGACTCTCCCATCTGATTTCCGACCTGAAAATCCATACTAATCTCCATTTCATCTGTGAAATCCGGAGCGGGCTATTTGGGCACCCCTTAAGAGGGGGTGAAACAAATAGACCGGTGTGTAAAATATTTTATTTTACACACTAATCTCCATTTCATCTGTGAAAAATCTTTTCACAAAAACTCCATTTTTTAGGAGGAATCCAACGCAAGTTAGTCATACTATGCGCTCTGTTTGTTACCACCATTTTTCTTTTTTACATATCCGTAACCGCCACCTGCAGCACATACCAATACAATCAAAATGATCCACCACTTATTTGAAGATGTGTTCTTTGTAATAATTTTATCAGGTTCAGAAATTGTATCTACAATTGCTGTATTCTCATCAATCATTACCGAAATCACATTTCCTGCCTTGTCACTTGCTTTGTATGCAATTGTCACAAATTCTTCTTGAGTATCTAATGTGAAGCTGAAGACATCACCTGCTTCACTTACTTCTTCCAAATAGTTATACTCTACGATTGGCTCATTATTTTTATTAATAACTTGGATAATCGCATCCTCTAACATGAAGTTATCGGTAAACACAACATTTATCTGATTCTGATCTGCCTTAAAGTACTCTCCTGGTTTTACTGGAATACCTGAAAGAACCACCTCTGGTTTTGTATTATCTATTACAAAAATAATCTCTGCACCCTTATCAGTTAAAGTAGAGTTTACTTCATTACCTGCTCTGTCCTTAGAATACAGTGTAATATTGTACATACCCTCTTCCTGGAAGTTTTCTTTAAAGATTGTGTACTGGTACTCATAACCCTTTTCATCACTTCCTGATTCTTTAGACATGTAATATACGGTGTTGTGTTCAATAATTGTTGGACGATTTCCATTTCTTACATTCATCATCATTTCACCATTACGACTCATGAAGATGGTAAAGGATTCAATCTCGTCAACATTCATTTCATAAACGTTCACATCATCCATATCCTCATAACGGATATAAACTTTTTCCATAAGAGCTTCAATCTCACTCAAATCATAGGCTGAACCATTTCTATTTAATGAGAAACGTATTTCCTGTTTAGATTCATTACCTGCTAAATCCACAAGGGTAACAAGTAATGTGTAAATCTCATCCTCCTGTTCATTGACATTTGTTAAGGAATCATAATAACCCTTTGTTGTTGCCTTTTTTGACTCACTCAATTTGGTGACAACACCCTTACTGTTTGTCAATGTAATGGAAACACCCTCAGCATCAAAGTTTTCATCTTCTAAAAGAACGATTGGATTAACATCCCCTGCATTAGCAGATCTGTCTTCTACGCCTGAAATCTCAATGGTTGGTAAAACAGTATCAATATAGAATTTACTTTCCACATATTCTTCTGCTTCATTACCTGCAAGATCCGCACCCTTTAATGACCATTCATAGGATCCATCCTTTGAAAACTGAATTGTCATGGTATGTGTAGATCCTGAATTCGACCATTTACCAACAGTAGGCTGTACTGAACCATCCATATTCAGAACAAACAATTTTTCATCAAAGTTCTCTTCTGTAACAGTAATTGTTGCAGTTCTTTCTTTGTTGTAATAAACCTCATTACGAGCATCATTGTTATTGTATGTAACAACAACCTTTGGATCTGTCATATCAATGATAAATGTATCTTTTTTATCATATTCAGCCTTGTTATCAGCCAAATCAATACATTCTGCAGTTACAACATATTTGCCATCTTCTTTTAATACAACCTTGGCAACATTGGTTTCCTTAGCCTTATCGATAACCCACGAATTGGCTGGAATTGTAACCGGATAACTGACACCATCTTTCGTTACGATCATCTTAAATCCATTTGGATCAAAATTCTTCTCTGTAACAGTGATTGTTGCTGTCACATTAGAATTGATGTATGTTTCATCAGCCTGCTTTAAAGTCGGATCATATGTAATCGCTATTTCAGGAGCCTTTGCATCAAGCTTGTATACCTCTGATACAATTTCAGCAGGATTCTCTGCATTATCTAAAATCTTAACAATTACTTTATACTCTGTTCCTACATGCTTCTCTGGATCAAGCTTGATTGGGAATTTGTAGGATGCAACCAAACCATCACTATCTGTTGATGCATTGGCAAGATCTACCTTAACATCCGTTTCAACTGGTGCATCATCTACATATAAGGTATAGCTGATTTCCTTAATACCTGAATATGCATCTGTTGGTTCATCCGTTACATTTACATCCAGATTAAGTACCGTATTGTAATATCCATTCTTATTTGGATTTGAAGAAGCTGTGATTTCACCCTTCGGTTCTACATTATCTACAACAATCTTCTTACCTACCACAAAGGATTTGTTATTAGCCTCATTACGTGCAAACATTACTACATAACCCTTTTTGCAAGGTTCTACTGTATATCTGTTGTTTTCTGAGTATTCATTAAATGCCGGGAAATCCTTGTTTCCTTCAATGCTTGCTGTTCCTTCTACGATCTTAAAGAAATAGTGATCTCCACCCTCACAGGATCCTTCAATGTTCATACTGTCCTTAGAAAAGATGATTTCATTTCCATTCTCCTGATTACGAACTAATGAAACATCACCCCAATGCAACTGTAAATTCTCTGGTACTTTACTGTTGATTTTTACTGGCTTATCAGAAGGACACATTGCAACATATTGCTGCTTTGCATATGCTACAACATCTTGATATTGATATTTAACACCAAAATCATTTTTGTCATCCTGATTGGTCTGTACATAATATACTGCATATGAATAAACACCATCCCCAGCAAAGGTATACGTCAATGCTGAAGGAATGGTATAGTTCTCAACACGATTGCTGCAAAGATCACGTCTGAAGGATGATCCGTTTCGATATCCAACTTCATACGCAGCTTCAACATGCCAACTATTCCCTTGTCCTTCATTCTGCTTATAAATTACATATACAAGACTCAATGCAGGCACACTTGTTTTAGGTGTTGATCCTGTTACCGCCTTTTTTGGCTGTGGAAGCATCAATTCCACCATTTTACCCTGATGCTTTTCAAGCACTTCTACATTGTACCATCCAGTAGCAGAATCGGGCTCATATGATAAGGTTACTTTAAAATCAGACGGCATTTTCACCTTAGAGATATAGATACCTCGTTCTCTCAATGTACCATTATTCTGTAATATCTTATTTGTTACGTCCTGACCTTCATCGTCCTTTATCGTCTTTTCCACAACGAAAGAAACATTACCATTATATAGACAGCTTTCTTCACTACCAATTGTAATAGTAGCAACCAAATCATTTCCCTGCTTTACAAATTTTACCTTTTTACCTGTTTCAACTATATTCTTATCATTCTTATCAGTATATTTGTAATAAACTGTATAAGTTGCACCCGTACCTATTGCTCCATCACTCTCATACTTTTTCAGGGTAATGGTATAGTTAACTGCTTCACTTACTAACTGTCCATAATACCCGTCTCCACTTGCTGTCTTTGCATCAACACTAACATCCAGACTATTTATGGTTACGGATATATTTTTACCAAAAGGAATGAGCTCTGATTCATTTCCGACACCATCTGTAATAGTAAATTTTACATCTTTATAGAGTGCATCCTTATTTAATACAAACACATACTGCTTTGAAGAAAGACCAGCTACATTAACCTTTGTCAGATCAAGCGATTTGCTACTACCATAATGCATGGTGATTTTAGCGAATCCTGTTTTATCTTCATTTGGGGTTGATAAAACAAGATAAACCTGTTTTGTTCCATGCACAGAAAATTCATTAGCTGGAGCATCCTCAACCATTCCCTGCACATTATTGTTGTAATTATATAATTGAACATCAACATGATCTGCAGCAGGTTTATCCTGATCCATGTAAACTTTAAATCTGTTTTCTGTTACATAACCATTCAACTCATCTTCGCTTGCATAATAGGTATAACAAATATCCTGTCCACTCCATGATGGATTAACACTAAATTCTCTACTACCGGTTCTTGTCCAGTTTCCAGAACCAGGTGCCTTATATGCAACATATCCCGTACAATTATCACCCATCTTGAAAACAACATTGTCTTTTGTCCACTTATTTCCACTTGCATCCGTATATGGGTATGAAATCTGTCCATTTTTATCAGTTACCAATGTGTAGGATAAATCAAAAGGTCGAACTGACGTATTCGCAATTACTGGATTGATATTCCAATCACCGTTTTTAATCGAAGCTGTGAGATTATACTCTTTGCCCTCTGTCAGCTTGCTGTAATTATCCTTAGGAATGGTGATCACATAGGCATTTCTGCTTGTATTATATGCAACCTGGGTTGAATAAATAGAAATAGCCTTTGCTGTAGGATCAGCCTTATCCTGCATCTTGATTTCAATGTCATATTTAACACCTGCTATGATGTCTAACCAGGTGGAAAATGTGGAAGCTTCAATTAAAACCTCAAATGCTTGTCCCTTTACCCACACTGGAGCATTTTTTAATTCAATTCCAAAATCTGCTTTTCTTATTTCTGCTATACTGATAGATTTCGATTGATCGACCTTATCTCCATCTTTTTTCGTATAGATCTTTAAAGTATAATTCTTGCTTGCAAAAGCATGAATGAAATATAAATTTACCTTTTTCTGTGCATTATCAACCGAAATCCGTACACCCTTACTGGCAGTATCCGTTACAAGCTGATCGCCATCATACAAATCTGCATAAATGTCACCGTTTGCATTACTAACCTGAATACTTAAGGTTTCACCAACTTTTCCTGTAATCGAACTTGGTGTTCCTGGAGTTTCAAGTTCCTTCTTCTGTGGATCCTTTGTTACAGAAATATCCCTCTGTGCAGTTCCACAAGAAACTGTAATCTTACTCTGCTGTTTATAAGAAATTGATACATTGATATTTAACTGAAATGAATTATCTGATTTATTCACCCATTCATTTACTGCATCTTCAATACTTTTTGCTTCAAATGCTCTCTCTACACCATCAACTACATATTTTGTATTGTTTAATAATTCAGACAAGGCATCCTTTGCCTGACTCTTATCTTCTGCCTCATTGGTCTTAAATGAAATATGACCATTTACTAAGATATCACCATAATCTGAAGCTCCTTCTTTTTTGCTGGTAGATGCTTTCAAATTATCCAGGGAAATATCTGTGATAGAAACTGTTGAAGTACTATCATCTGCATTATCTATAGAATCATCTTCTTCGCCATCTTCAATACTATACAAAGCAACATCCTCATTGCTATCGGACACGCCTTCTTCTGAATCTGCTTCATCCTGCTCAGTGAGACTTTCTACCTCGCCACTTTCTTCCAGAGGAAGATCAGAAAGATCCAATTCTTCTGTAAGTTCCTTTTGGGCTAACGCAGCTTCCAGATCAATTACACCACCTACACCTTCTGATCCTGTTACAAGCATAGCAACAGCTCCAGCAAGTGCAGCTGATTCTAAATTTTCAGTATTTGTTACACTTTGGTATTGTTCTGCTATTGAATCGACACTTTTTTCATCTGTATCAGTCGCATGAGACTGGATAGGCGAAGATGAAAAAAGCATAGAAATACAGATCACTAGACATAAAATCTTTTTCTGATATGACTTCATATTCTCCCTCTTTCCTAGTTTGCAAAAAACCTTATATTTCTTCTGTATGAATAAACATGATATCCACAACCATTTCCAGTTCTTCCCTCTTTAGAACTGCTGTCATCTCACTTTCACCGGCTGCCGTTTTCATGAGATTCTGATTTACGAGAACTGCCGTTTCCATTGTATTCTCCATTCCCGTTTGTATATTCATCATTTTGCCTTCTTCAACACTTTGTCTATAGCGATCTAAAGCAACTGTTACCCCACTGTAAGACATACCTGTTTTTCCCCTGCCTGCCACAAGTTTCTTACTATTCAATTCTCTAGAATCAGCATTATGATTAAATCTGCGCTCCCCAGCGCTTAATCTTCGACTATCTAAATTCTTTGAATTCAGCCTTCGACTCTTTGCATCATTGGTAGCATTCAATTTTTTACTCTTTAGTTCTCCACTTGCTGATGCTAAACGTTTACTACTTAAATTTCTACTTCCTAAATTTCTGGTTCCTAAATATCCTGTAACAGATCCAGGTCCCCAAAATCCCTTTATGACTGGAACTTTAAAGTTTGTTCCAACTACAATCTTCCACGCTTTCCTGATGTTCCAGACAAAGAAAAGCACAACTGTAAGAGCAAAAAACAGTCCCATCAACACCCACAATACTGTGGCAATAGTTTGCATCTGATAAATCTTCATGAACGGTCACCTCCATAACTCGAAGAGATAAGTTCACCTGATTTGTCAATCAACTGCTCTACCTTATCTATTTCTTCTAAAACATTGGCACTGGATGTTTCGTCCTGTTTCATTTGATCCATATGTTGTGTGATTTCATCATATATCTCAAGGATTTCCTCTTTGGTGATTCCATCTTCCTTCATATATTTCGCATATTCCATGGATCTGGATACAATCTCTTCATACAAACGAAGTGTAACAAGATCTCTATCTGGCATCTCATCATTGGCCTTTTTCAACTGAATAAGATTATTCCAATATTCTCCATACATACCAGCATCTGTGCCCTCAATCTGTGCAGCCACGATTCTCTTATAAAATTTACCTGTTTCTATGTACATATTACATTTCTTATATTCCATGGCTTTATCAGTCTTATTTTCAAAAATTCCAGCAGCATCCTGAAACCACTTCACAGCGCTGGTCTTCTGACTTTCTGCATGCACATAATAGAACCAGTACGCATTACCAACATCATAGCAAAATTCTCCATATCCGGTTGGATTAACCTTTTTAAACTGGTCACAATATTTATCCACACTGGCATATAATGACTGAATGATATATACCTCTTCGTCATCAAATACACCATCTTCTATAAAAACCTCGACCATACCTTCATAGGCCTCTGATCTGGTACAATCCGTATGTATCGCTTCCAGATAGTTCTCCTGAGCTTCCTCCTTGGAATAAGAATGTTCTGCAATAGAAATCCAATATTCATATTCCATCTTACGTTCCTTCTTCGCACCATTCTGACAAGCCAAAGCACCTATTCCACATCCGATCCAAAGAACACATAACAGAAAAAACATTGCAAGTCTAGATTTATGCCTTCGAATATATGCCTGATCCAATTCCCGGTAATTCTCCAATGCATCCCTTAATTCCTGAGCAGACTGAAAACGATCTGCCGGATTCTTCTGGGTACATTTTAAAATAATCTTTTCCAAACCACTAGACAAGGAATCGTTCCATTGTGTAATTGGATACATTTCATATGGCGGTTCCGTAGGATTATGTCCCGTTACCAAATGATACATGGTTGCTCCCAGACAGTATATATCTGTTCTGGCATCAGTTTGCCCCTGTCCTCCAAACTGTTCAGGGGCTGCATAACCCTGAGTACCAAGACAGGTTGTATCTTCTACATTCTTCTCTTTAAACTCTCGCGCAGTACCAAAATCAATCAGAACGACTTCTCCATCTGATTTCAACATGATATTGGCTGGCTTCATATCTCTGTAAATAATAGCTGGTTGTCTTGTATGAAGATACTCAAGCACATCACACAGCTGCAGCGCCCAGTTAACAACATCCTCCTGGGATTGTGCTCCTTCTTCATCCAAAATTGCTTTTAAGGTAACACCTTCAATATAGTCCATTACAATCAAGAAATTTTCATCCTGATCAATGATATCTACAATACTTGGCAAATTCGGATGCTTTAATTTTTTCAGTAAATCTGTTTCTACGATCAAACTTTGTCGTACAATTTCAAAGTCTTGTTTTCCATCCTTACGAATCTCTTTGATGGCCCAAGGCTTATTTGCCTTCTCATTGATTGCAAGATAAACGGCGCTCATACCGCCTTTTCCCACCAAACTTAAGATTCTATATTTATCATCAATGATTGAACCTATTTGTAACATATTAACCTACCCACAGTAAAATAGATGAGATATTATCTCGCTCACCACGATTTTTACACAGCTCAGTCAGCTGTCTTAAATGTACTAAGATCTGCTCTGCATTACGATTCTTATCAGGTCTTAAATAATCAAAAAGCTCTGCCTGATCAATTTCATGTCTGAATCCATCTGTACAAATTAAATACGTTGCATCACTCTTGATCTGTCCACTGGAAAATGCAATATCTATCTGTTCTGATGTTCCAATACTTTGCAACAAAACACTTTTCCTTGGATCTATCATTGCCTGCTTTGGTGTAAGAATACCCTGATCTACTTCATACTGCACCAATGTCTGATCCTTTGTGATCTGCATCACTTCATCTTTCATCTCATAAACACGGCAATCGCCTACATGTGCAATATAATAGGTATCTTCTAAAAAGAGAATCGCTGTAACTGTTGTACCAAGCTTCACTCCCTCTTTTACTCCATAGGCAACAATTTTCTGATTTATCCTCTGTATCAAATCGTCCCATTCTACCTGGATTTTCTGCTCATTCCACGGTTCGTTGGCATATGGAAAAACCTGCTTAAACCATTGATCAAATCCTCTGATCACGGTAGCGCTGGCAAGTTCACCCTTCGATAAACCACCGACTCCGTCACATACCACAGCAAGGCATGCAACGCCCCATTTTGTATTAGCAATCTTCAATGTCAATGAATCCTGATTAACAGTTTTCACATTGCCTACATCTGTGACTGCATTCCCTATATAATACATTTCGTAAACTCCTACTACTCTTTATTTCCTAGAAAATCATTCGTTTTTTCTTGATTATTTCGTTAAACACAGCTTTTCCCCTTAGCAAAGATAGTTTAAGCCACATATTAACATATCCCCTATTATGTAATCCGTAAATAGTTCTTATTTACTATTTCACAATACAGTTTCACTGCGAACCCTTGAGATATATGGGTTTCCCAGTTGCAACTTACATAACATTTTTTACTCGTTTCCATTGATATATTCCAAAAATTGCTCTGTTGACACTGTAATGGCTGGTCTGACACCTATTCCACTCATGTTCGCATCATAAGAACTTATAAGATCCATTTTGAAATCATTATTTACCACCTTTACCTTAAACACACTTCCCTCAAAAGAATCCCGAAGCCAGTAAAAATGATAATCGCAACCATCATTATATTCAAAAATATCCTCAAACATCCGAGCTTCATCATGCTCCCTTGCCTGTCGTGTGAAGGTCGCATACCGGTTCACATTGGCCTGTTCAAACCACTCCAATTCTTCTGACGAAAGTAAGAACACCAGATCAAATGTTGTTTCATATTCTACTGCATCCTTCAGATCATTGGTTTTGGTGGAAACCTTTCTTTCTACCAGAATGTCCTTCTCCTCACTTGAAAAACCTGTTAAAAATCCTGGTTCTGCAGAATACGCATTTTTATGTTCATTTGTTGCATCTTTTATTGGTGCCTGATCTAAATAAGTAACATTTATCTCAGATGAATTCAGCCATGTCCTTAAATTAGAATCCCCATAGGAACTATTTCCATACATTCCAATCAGTTCCTCTTTCGCACATTCTTTTTCTTCCGAATCAGGCACCCAATGAGCTTCTCCATCCTCAGAAACATCAAAAGCCTTTGCAGTGATCAAATCCTGTGTGACCAAAATTGCAGTTCTTCCATCTTCCGAAATCTGTAATACACGCCACTCAATTGGCTCATTATAATAGGAACCAAACAGATAATGATCTCCAAGCTGTAAATGATCAGCCTTTCCTGTATCCCGCTCTCCTGCAACACATCGCTTAAACTGATCCAAATTTACACAGACCACAGGTCTGACTCCCACCTCATCAAAGCATGCACCAAATCGATCAGAGAGTAATTCTTTCTCTTCACCACAACCTACCTGGTAAGGAATATATGCATTCTCTTTCACTGGATCTCGTAACCAGTAATTTACATATTCCCCATTGTAATAATAAAATGTTCCATCCCCATCCTGATCCTCATTATGAACCTTGGCCTGTTCGCTACAGGATCCATAGATACTAATGTTCGCTTCCTTAAGCCAATTAAGTTCCTCACTGGATAATAAAAAAACCTTATCTTTCGTAACCACATCATCACGACCAGACATTACATTTCCAGGTGTATGTATTTCTTTCGTAAGGATTGCCTCTATCTCATCCTCTCGAAATCCTGTTAAAAAACCAGGCTCTGCAAAATAGTCATTGTATAATTCTACAGCACCCATATATGGTGGCATGTCCTCATAGATTACATTTTCCTCATCAGAATTCAACCATGTTCTAATATTGGATAACTCCCAGCTATTATTTCCCTGAGCTGCAATCTGCTGTTCAAAGCTTGCATCCGAAAGCTCTATCCTAGAACCATCCTCCTGGTAATACGCATACTCATATGTACCACTCTCAGCAGCATCAAATGCCTTCATACCTATCACATCCTTAGTAATCAGATACGCTTCTTCTCCATCCTCTGAAAAACGAAGCACCTGCCATTCAATCGGTTCTCCATAATAGGAGCCAAAGGAAAAGACATCCCCTATTTCAACATCGATCACTGGAACTTCTACATTTTTATCACGATCCTTTCCTAAATTCTTCTTAAATAAACACATTCCGACCACTGCAAATGCAGCTAAGATTGTTACTATTATGCCGACAATAAATTTACGTTTCTTCGTATTCTTTTTTATTGCATGATTTGGCGCTTTTTCATTTGTTTTACCTGGTCTACCAGCTTTTTTTTCTTCTCTTATTGTATCTTCTCTTTGCTGATAATCCTCTAATTCAGATAAAATCACAGTAATATCATCACTATGGTTGGTATTCATCCACTGATGAGTCATTAAAAAGTATTCCATGGACTTGGTCAGAACAACCTCTTCAAGCTGATAGACAAAAACAGGAATAGCTTTACTTACCGCTCTCTCAATCTCTCTTAAAACATGCGGGGAATGATTTGATTTCTCAGACAACAAAAGAAGACAGATATCTGACTGATCAATACCATTCATGATTTCCTCTGCATACTCTCGTCCAGCCTGAATATCCCTTGGTGCTATAAAACAACTATGTCCGTTATTCTCCAACATGGTGCAAATCTTCGTAGCAGTTTGTGCATCTGATGAAGAATGGGAAAGAAAAATGTACATAAAAACCTCCATTTCACTTATGAAATCCGTAGTGGTCTATTTATGTAAAAAAATTCTAGATTACATAATACTCCCAGCTTATTTTACGGACAAAGCTCTTTTCTGTCAACGAAAATACGGCTACGCATATGCGTAGCCGCTACAAAAAACTATTGTATTTTTGGAAGATCTTTCAATGCTTTTTTCAGTTCTTCATCTGTTGGAATATAATCGCTCATCTCACCATCATTGAATTTCTGATATGCATACATATCAAAATATCCTGTTCCAGTAAGACCAAATACAATGTTCTTCGCTTCACCAGTTTCTTTACATTTCAAAGCTTCATCAATAGCGACCTTGATTGCATGACTGCTTTCCGGTGCTGGAAGAATACCCTCTACTCTGGCAAATTCTTGAGCAGCCCTAAATACCTCTGTCTGCTCAACACTTCTAGCACTCAAAAGCCCCTGATCATAAAGCTCTGATACAACAGAACTCATTCCATGATAACGAAGACCACCAGCATGGTTTGCAGATGGAATAAATCCAGATCCTAAAGTATACATTTTAGCAAGTGGGCAAACCTTACCAGTATCACAGAAATCATATACATACTGACCACGTGTTAAGCTAGGACAGGATGCCGGTTCTACTGCGATCACTTCATAGTTAGCCTCTCCTCGAAGCATCTCACCGATAAATGGAGAAATCAGACCACCTAAGTTAGATCCTCCTCCTGCACATCCAATGATCATATCAGCCTTCACACCATATTTATCAAGGGCAGCCTTTGTTTCTAAACCAATCACTGATTGATGTAACAGTACTTGAGTCAATACAGAACCCAATACATATCTGTAGCCTTCCTGACTTGTAGCTGCTTCTACAGCTTCTGAAATTGCACAGCCAAGACTTCCTGTTGTTCCTGGAAATTCAGCATTGATCTTACGTCCAACTGCTGTATTCATAGATGGGGAAGGTGTTACCTTTGCTCCATAAGTTCTCATTACTTCACGTCTAAATGGCTTCTGCTCATAGGAACACTTTACCATGTAAACTTGACAATCAAGATCAAAGTATGAACAAGCCATAGAAAGTGCTGTTCCCCACTGACCAGCGCCAGTTTCAGTTGTAACACCCTTTAATCCCTGCTTCTTTGCATAATATGCCTGAGCGATAGCGGAATTTAATTTATGACTTCCTGATGTATTATTACCTTCAAATTTATAGTAGATATGTGCAGGTGTCTGCAACTTTTCCTCTAAACAGTATGCTCTAACCAATGGTGATGGACGATACATACGATAAAAATTACGAATCTCTTCTGGAATATCAAAATAAGCAGTTGTATCGTCCAACTCCTGCTTTGCCAGTTCTTCACAGAAGATATGAGATAACTCCTCTAATGTCACTGGCTGAAGTGTGCCAGGATTTAAAATTGGAGCAGGTTTCTTCTTCATATCTGCCCTCACGTTATACCACTGCTTAGGCATCTCCTGTTCTTCTAGATAAATCTTATAAGGTATTTCCTTCATT
>JAZQQB010000014.1:0-2882 GCA_045628865.1 Lachnospiraceae bacterium
AACCGGTTATGTGGCCAAGATCGAACTGAAGAAATTTCCTCTTCTCAACAACTGGATGAAGAATATTCATTGCCTGTTTCTGGACCGTGAGAACATCAAGGAAGGTCTGAAAACCATCCTCTTCGGTGTCTCCGAGGTGAAGAAGGGCATATCCCTTTGTATTTTCCCGGAGGGCACCCGCAACAAGGAGGAGGGCACCCTGCTTCCCTTCCATGAGGGCAGCTTCAAGATCGCAGAAAAAGGCGGCGTTCCCATCGTTCCCATGACCATACTGCACAGCGCGGCAGTCTTCGAGGATCATTTCCCCAAGATTACCAAAGCTACCGTGGTCATCGACTTCGGTGCTCCCATAGACTTGAAGTCTTTGGATAAGGAGACCAAGAAAAATTTAGGTCCTTACCTTACCAATCTCATGTTAAATCGTTATGCCGAATTAAAAGAAACCCATTTCCAATAAGGAAATGGGTTTCAGACCGTAGACAAAACAACTCCGGGAGAATCGTTCTTCCGGAGTTGTTTTTTGCGTTTGTGCTGTTTTTTCGAGCAAAGTGCAAGAAATGGCTCATTCTTAAGCCATTTGCAATCCCCATTGTCTTTGCATATTTGCCAGTTTCTTTAAATTCATGCACGCAAAGGTGAGCGCGACTTTCATTGTCATCCGCGCTTTGCCGTACATTTGTGTATATCTGAATCCATGGTTTTCTTTGGCGGTTCCAAAGATTCGTTCTATTGTCTCTTTTCGATGGGAATACATTTCTTTCATTCCCACTGTATATCGTATATCTTCACAGGCTTCCATGTACCGGTCCCACACATGTTGTGTTATCACTTTTACATGCTCCTTGCTGCATGTGCACTGTGATAAATACTGACAGGCTGCACATATATGCCCGCAACTTTTATATTCCCGATATCCTTCTCGGTTTGTAGTACAGTATTCTAATGTATGATTACCAGGGCATACATAGCAATCAAAGTATTCATCGTATATGTATTCACTTTTATGGAAAAACTCTGCTTTTGTCATAGGACATTTATAAGGAAATACAGGTTGTACACCATCATCCAGAAGAAGCTTGGCGATGGCGGGTGTTTTATATCCTGCATCCACGATACAGTATTTCATTCCCACCTTCCTAAGCTTATCATAGAGTCCTTTGAAGGTACGAGAATCATGTTCATTCCCAGGGTTAACAGTAAAATCTATAATCCATCCGTTTTTATCGCAGGCAGTTTCAATTCCATAAGCAAATACATTTTTGTGCTCACCCTTATGGAACCATCCACTTTCCGGATCAGTAGTACTGCACTTGATTTCTTTGCCATCTGAAGGGACATCATCAGTGTATTCTTTAAATTTATCTCCACCACCGGATGAAGGCCTATGGTCATCATCATCTTTATTTTTCAAAGGTTTTTTGCCATGTTCCTCCCTATCTGTGTTGATATCTTTACGCAGCATTTCAGAATAGAACAATGCCTCCTGATGTGCGATACGTTTCTGCATCTTTTTGTTATTCGCACGTGCCTTTACATGTGTAGCATCTACATAAATCTCTGTTGGATCTACAAGTTTGAAACGATAGCATTCCTCCAAGATATGCTGAAAAATCTGCTCAAAGAGGTCTGTTCCCTGAAAACGTCTGGTATAGTTTTTACCGAAAGTTGAGAAATGAGGAACATCATCATATAACTCAAGACCAAGAAACCACCGATAAGCCATGTTTACTTCGATATCCTTAATTGTCTGACGCATACTTTTGATGCCATAGAGATACTGAATCAAGGGAATTTTTATTAAGGTAACCGGATCGATGCTGGGTCTACCTTTATCCGGGGAATATTTATCACGCACAAGGTCATAGATAAAAGACCAGTCGATGGCTCTATCAATAATTCTGAGCAGATGATTCTGAGGAACCAGATCATCAATACATACGATTTGCATTTGTTTACGAACTTTTTCATTTTCTTCAGTAATCATCAGAGTTATACCGCCTGTATTTGATACCATTATTATAACATAAAAAGCCTCAAAAATCCCGTAAAATAGGCATTTTCAAGGCTTAAACACAAGAAAAGTCCACGGCTGAACCGTGGACTTTGTCTACACTCTGAGACCCAAGCTTATGCTTGGGTCTTTTTTTGTCCGATAAATGAAGTTTGGCTATTTAAAACCAATGGTTTATGGTATAATGCAATTTGGAGGATTATGTATATGTTCGGCATGACAGATAAGATAAAAAAATGTATTAATATAATTATGGAATTTCTGTTGGTAGTGATTGCCTATTTCGTCAGCGGTTATTTGCGAAAGATCATTCCCTTCGGAATGTATTATGATTTTGCGGATACTATTCATTATTGCTACATAGGATTTTTGTTTGCAGTCTTTCACATTTGCGTCAGCTATATGTTTGGCTGTTACGATTCCCTGAAAACGGGAAAAATGGTAAAAGAAGCAATTATCCTTTTGATTTCGGACATTATCTGTGGAGTATTGGTTACTTCAGCTATTTACATTTTCCGACTGGAACAGATTTCCCGTGTATTTTTGGGTATTTTCGTTTTGGTATTATCCATCCTGATCATGGCGAAGCGAATCCTTTTGTCTGCGCTGTATATGAAGTATTCGCAGACTAAGGGCAAAAGATACTGCTTATTGGTCGGCAGTAGTGAGACAGTTGTTCGATTTGTGGAAATCATAACCACCAAGGATACAAAGCTGTATTACAAGGGTTATGTGGCAGAACAGCCCTCAGACAGGCTGGAAAATTATTTGGGGAAATTGCAGGACTTGGAAGATTGCTGTATTTCTCAGGATATTAAGCAGATTTTTGTGCCTGAAAAGGAAGTGGAGCAGGAACAATTCCTGTGGATAC
>JAZQQB010000015.1:0-20806 GCA_045628865.1 Lachnospiraceae bacterium
TATTTTTTTTGAATTTTTTTAAAGAAAAAATACGTGTATTGTCAACCATTTTGTCATCCAATCTATGTATATAATCTTTTTTCTTTTCCGTACCAATATTTTCACATAAATTATATCATATTTCTGAATATTATACACTAAAACTTTTCTTTTTCTTTACTTTTATACATTCTATAAATGTATAGTCGTTTATATAGGAACGATTCAAAGAGCCCTATTCTTTCTTCCATTCAATCGCATCACAAATCTGTGTAAACAATTCCTTGCGCTGTGTACTCAATCGTAAAACTCCCATATTATCATCTGTAAAACAATGTTCTGACTTTCCATTTCCCCGGAGCTCATTGGTGATGGCATCATAAACTGCATACTCGAAATGCATCTTAATCCCATTAAACTTAGATACCTTCAACTCTACGCGAAAACGATCTCCAAACTTAAAAGGCATACGATAATCAAATTCCACATGTAGCACTGGAACCATTATACCCATAGCCTCTAGCTCATCAAAAGGAAGTCCTATCTGCTCTAAAAAATCAATTCTGGATTCCTCAAGCCAACGAATATAATTGGAATGATGTACAATCCCCATCTTATCTGTTTCATAATAAAATACATCTCTTTCATACGCCATGATATCTATCATAATCTTCTATCCTCCTGTAGTCCAATGTAACCTCATTTGAACCATTATTATTTTTTTCCATAGCCTAATATAGAAAGATCAACTTCTTCATCCTCGTCATCATCAAGTAAAAATGACTCCATATGAACTCTTTCCGATGCTTTTGTACACAATATCAATACAACAATAATACCACCCGGAATTAAAATGTATGCAAGATTTCCCGCTGACAGTCCTGCATCTGTCAATCTTCTTGTAATCAATGATAGAAATGGAATAAATGATAAAATCGCATATGCTGAAAACAAAATCAATCCTGCATCATCTGCGTTAAATAACAAAATAAATTGAATAATATATACTAAAATATGAATTCCTACAGCAGGCCAAAATTCATTCCTCTCTGTATAATCCATAAATTTAAATGCATTTTTCCACATTAAAAAATAACTTTTCATTTTTACCAGTCACTACTCCAATCTGTGTCTCCTGAATCCCAGCTATCAAAGCCTGATGAATAATCTGAATCATAAGAAGAGGAATGATAACCTGAGTCATAATAAGAAGAGGAATGATAACGATTAGAAGAATCATTCCTAGAACCACCACTTCCCAGAGATGCAGCCGTTACAATAATAGCTATGATGATGCCAAAAATCGACGCAATAATCTTGCCTCCAAATGAGCCATCATTTCGACCAGAGTAAGATCCGCTATAATGATTCGTTTCTCCCTGATAGCTATAATAACTTTTTTTTCTATTAGACTCTCTAACTTGTTGAACGCGTCTCTGATAGGTTTCTTCCGATTCCTCTGGCATTCTGATACCACGTTTCGCAGCTTCCTCAGCCATCTTCTCATAAAAAATCATAACCGCTTCTTTTTCTGTTTTTCCCGAATAACGAGTAAATCTGCTACCATCATCTTTATTCTTATAAACAATCCAGCATTCACTTCCATTGTCATAATAAATACCAAACCACCTTGGTTCCCATTTATCCTCATTGATGCAAAATCTCATTCGCTCTAAAGGAAGGTCATGACGCTTTGTATATTCTTCAAATTCATTTACTGTTTGAAACATAGGATATCCTCCAGTTCTTTTTTATTACAATTACACTTGATATACGTATAAAGAATACATTTTTATGGAAACAAACATATTTCGTACATTAAATGTTCGTAATGGGTCAAAACACTCAAACCTATCTGTATTACCAAATCTATAAAAGATTTACTACAGTACAGACAAAAAATACTTTCTATGTTGTATTTTTTTTAGTTAAACCTATTCATATTACACAATTCTTGAATTATTTACAACAGTACAGACAAAAAATCCTTTCTGTGTTGTATTTTTTAAATACATCCGAACATATTCCAAACCTTGAAATTATACGAAAAAAAATATGTATGGCACTGAACAGTTACAAAAGCTTCGTAGCAAAAGGGGCACATATACCAAAATGGTAAATGTGCCCCCCTAAACACTCATTTATTCTTACTGATTAAACTGGATATGCTCCATTTTTTGTATCAGCTTCTGTCATATCAACCTTTTCCTGCTGAGCCTGACGATATTTGAAGAAGTCTGTAGCAACCTGTGGGAATAAAGCGTATGATAATACGTCTTCATCCTGCTGCTTCCATTCTTTCATTTCGCTTTCGATCTTAGCTAACTCGTTAGGAATCTTATCAGCTGGACGACATGTAATTGAATTGTCTAATTCTTCCTGTGTTAATACTTTCTTACGAACATCTTCGTTGAAAGGTTTAACAGTTTTACCATACTCACCACGAAGGATAGATTTTGTTTCCTTTGTAGCCATCTTGTATCTTTCACCCATAAGTACATTGAAGATAGCCTGTGTACCAACGATCTGAGATGATGGTGTAACAAGTGGTGGCTCACCAAGGTCTTTACGAACTCTTGGAATTTCCTCTAATACTTCCTGATACTTGTCTTCAGCACCCTGCTCTTTTAACTGGCTAACCATGTTAGAAAGCATACCACCTGGTACCTGGTACAACAAAGTCTTAATGTTAACACCAAGAACCTTAGGACTAAGTAATCCAGATGCAAGACATTCTTCTCTGTATGGTCTAAAGTAATCAGCAATTTCAGCAAGTAAGTTCTGATCAAATCCTGTATCATAAGGAGTTCCCTTGAAGGTTTCAACCATAACTTCTGTTGCTGGCTGAGATGTACCCATTGATAATGGAGACATAGCACAGTCGATCACGTCAACACCAGCTTCAACAGCCTTTAAGTATGTCATTCCTGCTACACCTGATGTATAGTGTGAATGTAACTGGATTGGAAGCTTTGTATTGCTCTTCATACCTTTTACTAATTCTTCTGCTTTATATGGAACTAATAAACCAGCCATATCCTTGATACAGATAGAGTCAGCACCCATCTCTTCGATTTCTTTTGCAATGTTTGCCCAGTACTCTAATGTATAAGCATCACCTAATGTGTAAGAAAGAGCAATCTGAGCATGACCTCTACCTTCTCTCTTCTTGATCTCATTAGTTGCATTTACAGCTGCCTGTAAGTTTCTCATATCATTGAAACAGTCAAAAATACGAATGATATCAATACCATTAGCGATTGACTTTTCAACGAACTCATTTACAACATCATCTGCGTAGTGACGGTATCCTAAGATATTCTGTCCACGGAACAGCATCTGTAACTGAGTATTCTTAAATTTATCTCTTAACTTACGAAGTCTTTCCCATGGATCTTCTTTTAAGAAACGAAGGGAAGCATCGAATGTAGCACCACCCCAGCACTCTACTGAATGATAACCAACCTGATCCATTTTCTCAGCAATTGGTAACATTAAGCTGGTAGGCATTCTTGTTGCGATCAATGACTGATGCGCATCACGTAATATGGTCTCGGTAATTTTTACCGGTTTCTTTTCTAATTCTGCCATTGTTTTTTCCTCCAAAAAATTTGCTTTCAAAAATCCGCGATTGCGGCACACCACTTTGTGGCATCCACTACTTAACGCAATGCGTAACGCTTCGCGTTACTTATCGCGCTACGCGCGATATATGTCTTTCAACAAAGAGTCGCTTTCAAGCTAGCTTGTTGCAGTGTCGCACACCACTCTGTGGTATCCACTACTTAACGCAATGCGTAACGCTTTGCATTGCTTGTTAGATACCGAAGATGGCCATGAATGTTCCGGCTGCTACGGCAGTACCGATAACACCGGCTACGTTAGGTCCCATAGCATGCATCAATAAGAAGTTTGTTGGATCTGCTTCTGCACCAACCTTCTGAGATACACGGGCTGCCATAGGTACGGCAGATACACCTGCGGAACCAATCAAAGGATTAACCTTACCCTTTGTTGCCCAGCACATTAACTTACCGAACCATACACCTGCTGCTGTACCGAATGCGAAAGCAATCAAACCTAAAGCAACGATACAAAGTGTGTTTGTATTTAAGAAAGCTTCTGCACTTGTTGTTGCACCTACAGAAGTACCAAGTAAGATAACTACGATGTACATCATAGCATTTGAAGCTGTTTCCTGTAACTGTCTAACAACACCAGACTCTTTAAATAAGTTACCTAACATCAACATACCAACAAGTGGAGCTGTTGTAGGAAGAATCATACATACAACAATAGTTACAACGATTGGGAATAAGATCTTTTCAAGCTTTGTAACTGGACGTAACTGAGCCATTTTGATCTTTCTTTCTTTTTCAGTTGTAAATAATTTCATGATTGGTGGCTGAATAATTGGCACCAATGACATATAAGAATATGCCGCTACTGCAATTGGTCCAAGTAAAGCAGTCTGTCCAAGTTTTCCTGCAAGGAAAATAGATGTAGGGCCATCAGCACCACCAATGATAGAGATAGCTGCTGCTGCTTTATCATTGAAATCAGCCCATCCTGCAGCTGACATTGCAAGAGCTCCAAAGTATGCTGCAAAGATACCGAACTGTGCAGCTGCACCAAGTAAAAAGCTCTTAGGGTTAGCGATCAATGGACCGAAGTCAGTCATCGCGCCAACACCCATGAAAATTAAGGATGGTAAAATTGAATATTCATCCAAAATATAGAAATAATGAAGTAATCCGCCTGCGGCACCATCTTTAGGCTCAGCAATAATATCTGGATAAATGTTAACAAGTAACATACCAAATGCAATTGGCACCAAAAGAAGTGGCTCGTACTCTTTCTTGATAGCTAAGTATAAGAAAACACAAGCAACAACAATCATGATCAAATTCTTATATGTAAAAGAATCACTCATGAAAGCCATCTGATGCAGCAGATTATTAAATGTATCTAACATTATAATGACCTCCTGAAAATAAGCGTACGCTTAATTAGTTTAATGTAGCAAGAGTTGCGCCTGCTTCTACAGCGTCTCCAACCTTAACATCGATGCTTGCAACAGTTCCATCCTGTGGAGCAACAACTGGAATTTCCATTTTCATTGCTTCAAGAATAATAACTGTGTCACCCTTCTTTACTGCCTGTCCTACGCTTGCTTCAACCTTGAAGATCTTGCCTGCAGCACCTGCTTCTACTTTGATGCTACCTGCACCTGCTGCTGGAGCTGCTGGAGCTGCCTTTGGAGCTGCCTTTGGAGCTACTGGAGCTGCTTTTGCAACTGGAGCGCCTGTTCCTGTGCCTTCTTCTACTGTAACGTCATATACGTTTCCGTTAACGGTAATTGTATAATTTTTCATTTTAATAATCCTCCATAAATCACATTTACTAACGTCTATTTACTTTACGAATGCTTCTTACTACAAAACCGTCTGTAGAAGTCTGTCCTTCGTAAGCAGCGATTGCAGCTGCAATAACAGCTACTAACTCTAAGTCATCTGTAAGATCATCTGTTTGAGCTTCTTCCTGCTCAACGATCTGTGCAACTGCTTTCTCAATTGCTTCAGCCTTAGGGCTTTCCTTTTTCTTTGCCATACTATCCTGAATCTTTGGAATGTATGCAAACAGCGAGATGATAAAGCTGATTACAATCAGCATTACAAATACTGTACCAATACCAACTAAAGTATTCTGTCCTGCTTTTGCCATTGTTTCACCAAATGAATAATTCACATTAAGCGCAACCGATTTCAACTCCATGAACTTATCATTAGAAACGATCACTTCAATTGTAGCATCCTTTTTCAAGTGATTAACTGGAACAGAAACAATAATTGTTTCTCCATCAATTCTAGAAGTTGCTTCTCCAAGTTTTTCTTTTATAACACGTCCAACAATGTCCATTCCAGAATTCATAGAGGAAAAACCACTCTTAATAATACTACCTGTTGTAACACCATTACTTGTTGTTGCATCATAATCATATTCTAAAAACTCAGAATAATCTCCCTGTCCTGACATCATGCATAAAAGGACAAAAGACTCAACGTCGTAGCCGTTCATGTCAGCTGCATTTACTAACATTCCATAAGTAGCTACTCCTTCATTGCATTTCTCAACATAATTTTTATATTCATCAGCGATTTCATCATTCGTATAATCATCCGAATCAACTATTTGAGTTGCTAAACTGCCTGATTCATCTAAAAAATATGGGATAACATAATTCGTCACGTAATTTTGCGCTGCAGCAATTTTCTGCTGTTCCTGTTCTGTATATTCAGGTTCACTACCACAAGCAGTCATTCCAAACAAACAGGTGACCATAGAAAGTACAACTAAAAATTTCTTCATATTCTTATCACCTTTCTATACAGTACCATGTTTTTTAAAAGGTCTGTCTTCTCTCTTTGTGAAAAGCATTTCAAATGCTCCAATCACATATTTTCTTGTTTCAGCTGGAAGGATGATTGTATCAACATATCCTCTCTTCGCTGCGCTTGTTGCAGATGTCTGTAACTGAGCATACTCTTTAGCTTTTGCTTCAATCGTATCAGAGCCCTGTCCTTCGTACATGATCTTAGCCGCTAATTTAGCATCCATTGTACCGATTTCTGCGTTTTCCCAAGCATATGTATAATCACAACCGATTGCTTTTGAGTTCATTGCAACGTAAGCTGTTCCTAAAGCTTTTCCAATCACAACATTCACCTTAGCAACTGTAGCGTTAGCAAAAGCATATGTTAATTTAGAAACTGCCTTGGCGATCTGTTTCTCAGCACAAACTGTTGCTTCAAATCCCTTAACATTAGTGAGTGATAAAACAGGAATGCCAAATGCATCACAGAAGTTGATGAAAGAAGCAGCTTTTTCGCATCCTCTAACAGTTAATACTGCATCTAACTTCTGAGCAACTTCTCCCTGCTCGTCTAAAACTTCTGTACGGTTAGCAACGCAACCAACTGTAGCACCGTTTAAACGAACAAATCCTGTTACCATGCTCAAATCGTAGTCTTCTTTTACTTCAACAAATTCATTGTTATCAGCGATCATTGATAATAATACAGATGTATCACCAATACAGTTTGCCAATTCTTCGCTTACTCTGTTTAAATCGTCTGTACAGTCAATGCATGGCTGTTCTTCTTCATTGTTAGCAGGGATCATAGAAACCAAAGCTCTTACTTTAGCGATCACTTCTGCTTCTGAACCGATACCATCAACGATACCGCTTTCCTTGCTCTGGAATTCAGCACTTGCGCTATCAAGCTTAGCTGCTGTATTTCCATCTAAAGAGTTAGGAGTATTTACGAATAACTTCGCTTTAGAACCTTCCATAAATACAAAATCTGAAAGGCTAGACAAAATAGCAAGACCACCACCACAGTTACCAAAAACTGCAGAGATCTGTGGAATCACACCACTTGCCATAGACTGCTTTAAGTAAAGCTCACCAAATGCATTCAAAGCATCTGTAGCTTCCTGTAATCTAAGACCTGCTGAATCGATGAGACCAATCACTGGTGCACCCATCTTTAACGCAAGATCATAGAGGTTAGCGATCTTACGAGCATGCATTTCACCAATTGTACCACCTAAAACAGTAGCATCCTGGCTGTAAACATACACGAGATTGCCGTCAATCACTCCATAGCCGGTGATAACACCATCACTTGGAGTCTCAGTTTTGTTTAAATTGAAATCTGTAGCTCTGGCTGTTACCATTGCGCCAATCTCAACAAAACTGTTGTCATCGAGAAGAGATTCAATTCTCTGTCTCGCAGAACTTGTTGTAGTACTCATAATAGGGACCTCCATATATAATACATAAAATTAAACATACTTTATGAAAAACGGGGTTTAACGAAATATCACACATCTGAGAATTTCAAATTCTTCCCCACTTTACATTCATTATGAGTATAACACACTTTCAATCCAACGCAAATAGAAATTATCTATATTTTGCAAAAATATTTTCCTAAAATCATACCTTAAAACATGCTATTTTAGGCAATATTGCGAAACATGCCAAACCATCAATCATAAATTATCAGAAAATAAGACGAATTCATTAATAAAAAGTTTCCAGACCGTTTCAACTGCCCACTTGTCATTCTTCTCTAAAACTGTCTGGTCTGCATAAATATTCACACATTCCATCAAATCATCTGCGATATAATAGGAAACGTTTCCAATTATATCTCCTTTGTGAACAGTCTTTTCAAGCTCTTTGGGAAAATCTATCTCAACCCGAAGTTCTTCATCCTCTCTTAATAAAAGCGATTTATGCAAAAGCTGGCAGATTCCTTCACAACTAGCTTGCTTTTCGAAGGACAATTCATCAGGAATTCCTCCTTTTACCACTATTTCCTCTCGCTTGATCTTGCCAAAATCGAAATCCCGTTTATCATACATAGAAAGTCCATAAGAAAAAAGCTTTCTCGCATCCGCCCATTTATAGGTCTTATTCGGTGGCCATCCACAGCCCAAAAGAGAAACAATATAATGCTTTCCTGAAACTGAAATTGCCCCCACATAGCAATAGCCTGCCTGATTGGTAAATCCGGTTTTTCCGCTGATCATGCCCTCCTGCGATCCAAGAAGTGCATTATGGTTCACGCAGGAAATGTAATGTTTTCCCCGTTCATAGCATCCTTTTTTCTCATGAAAAACATAATTTCCAAACATAAAGGAACTTTTCTCAGTGATTTCCAAAAATTTTTCACGCATGTGAGATTCAAACACACAGTATCGCATAATAAGTGCCAGATCATGCGCTGATGTTCCATGGGTATTTCCTGTATCAGGATCAGTGGCGTCTAACCCATTAGGCGTGATAAAAAAGGAACTGGTACATCCTAACTTTTTGGCCAGTTCATTCATCCTTTCTGCAAAGCCCTCCACGCTTCCCCCTACATGCTCTGCAAGAACATAGGCAGTATCATTGTGAGACTCCAGCATCAAGGAATACAATAGATCACTCACGAGATAATACTCGCCTTCCAAAAGATCAGCCTGCACATCCGGCTGAGATGCTGCCAGTTTAGACACGCATGCATACTCATCCATCTGACCGCTTTCAAGCACCAGGATACAGGTTAGGATCTTTGTGGTACTGGCATTGGATAAATGCTCATACTCATTTTTTCCATATAATACTCTACCTGTGTCTCCATCCATCAATACCGCAGCAGATGCATACAGATCATAGTCACTGATACCCTCCGCCATTACATCCATTTTCATTGAACAAAAAAGACAACAACTAAGAAACAAACAAAAAAATCTGAAGAAAGCAGATTTTCTTTTCATCTTTCTCCAGATTCTAAAAAATTCTTTCATAAAAACCTCTGACCTTGTGTCAAATCATTCTTACTACTTTTATATGTGGTTTAATTCATTTTCATTCGAAAAACTAAAAAATGGATCCACGATTCTTTTTTCATCCATTTCCTGGTTTCGTTCTTCATATTTGCGAAATGCCTCATATGCTTTTTTCCTTGCAAACACCTCATTGTCCAACGGATCTTTTTTCTCTTCCTTATCCCCTGGAAATGGAACAATCTTTAAAGCCTCATCAGCTTCCCTTCTTTTATCCTGAAAGATCTGCAGCACCTCCATGATACGGTAAACCTGACTTTCGATCTCTCGCTTGCGTTTTTGCTCTAATATTTTTTCACTTCGTTCTTTTGAAGCCCTCTTCCACTCTTCTTCCTGACGTCTTCTGTCCTTCTTTTGCTTCTCGAGTTTTTCCTTCTGGACAGAACCTCTCTTTACGCTCTCATAGCGTTTTTCGCTTTCCGGATGGGTCCCTGTTCCAATAATCCTGCTAGAGGTACGTTTCACTTCCTTTGCAGATGACGTCTGAAATGGTGTCTGTACCTGATAATAAGTCGGATAAACCTGCTGATACAAAGCTGCATTTACCAGAAATTCATAAGCCTGCTGCACATGCAGATACTGATCCAGTGCCCATTCATCCTTATTCTCATCTGGATGAAACTTTTTACAAAGGGTATGATACGCCTTTTTTACCATATCCATATCTGCATTCAACGGAAGTCCCAACACACTTAATGCATATTCACGGTTCCAACCCATTCCACCTGTGTTCATCAAAATCCCCCAAACATAACAAAGATTTTTAAACTACAAGGTTTTTATCGGCCAAAAATGCCGATATCTTTAGAGATATCGGCAAATCAAGGCAAAAATATATTTAAGATAACAAACGATAATTGGAATCCTTGAAGTAATCTTTCGAAGATCCATCATCATTATAAAGAACGTATTCTGCATGCTCATAGCCAAGTACAGACAAATGTTCATAATCGATCTCACCAACCGACTCTGCTGCTTTGGCAACAGGAATACACTTTCCATAACGGATAAACAATGGTACTTCGTTTAAAGCAACCTCTACAAAATGATGTCCTGCAGGAAGGATACTACTTACGATACCCTCCTTTGTAAATCTTACAAAGATCATTTCCTCTGGCAGATATACATATCGTCCAATTGCATTCTGTGTATATACTGGTGCGATCATAATCTCCTGGCCAATGAAAAGCTGATCCTCAGTATGTCTTGCAATTGCGTCCTCTGGATAATCAAAACCAATTGGTCTTGCATACATATCTCCTGTCAAAACCGCCTTCATAAATTCACTGTAAATATATGGAACCAGGCGATATCTTGTACCGATCACATGTCTGAAATCATCTATTCTTGTAAACTGATATGGTTCCTGCTCTCTTGTACCAAGAGCTGCATGGTTACGCATCAAAGGTGTGAAAACACCAAGTGCTAACCAACGAAGCACAAGATCCTCCGTTGTATCACAGCCAAAGCCGCCAATATCCGCACCGTTATAGATAAATCCACACATATTGAGGGATGCCATCATCTTAAGATTCAGTAAAATATGTGACCACCATGATTTGTTATCACCCTGCCAGATTCCTCCATATCGATGCATACCGATATAAGATGAACGGGAAAACATCAAAATTCTTTTTTCTGGAACAAGTCTGTCAAAAGCTTCTTTTGCAGAACGTGTCATATAATAACCAAACAGATTATGCACATCTGAATGCTTCACCCTTACGCCATTTATGTTGTGATACATACTCTCATAGTCCTTCTGACTATTTGCAAGTTCACGACATGCATTGGCAGCATCCCAGATTGGTCTTCCATCATCTGGAGAATCAATATACTTTTGCAACGCCTCCTTGCAGGCCCTCATACCTTCTTCACTATGGAAAATAGCAGGCTCATTCATATCATTCCAAAAGCCTTCAATCCCTGCATCCAAAAGCACCTTGTATTTGTTACCAAACCATGCTCTTGCCTCATCATTCAAAACATCTGGAAAATGGGTATATCCCGGCCAAACCGCCGCCTTAAAAGGAACACCGTTTACATCTGTACAAAAATACTGATTTTTCACGCCTTCTTCATAAACGTCATAACCCTCTTCCACCTTAACTCCAGCATCTATGATAGGCACAAGCTGAATATTTTGTTCCTTCATTCTGCCCACAAAACCCGGAAAATCAGAAAACTCCTCTGGATTTAAGGTAAAATCCTTATAATGATCCATATAATCGATATCCATGTAGAGCATATCCAGTGGGATATGATTATTACGATACTCTGATACAACTCTTTCAAAGTCTTCTCTGGTACGATATCCCCATCTGCTCTGTCCCATACCAAAGGCAAATTTCGGTGGAATATAGCTCATACCAATGAGTTTTCTAAACTGCTTTACAATATCATATGAGTTTTCCCCTGTGATAACATACAATGAAAAATCAGCCTTTTTCACACGGATCTCACAAAGATCAATGTTGGTATAGCCAATATCAAATACAACCTCTGATGGATAATCTACAAAAAGACCGAAATGCTCATTTCCATCAAAAATAACCAGATTGTGAACACCATATAAAGAAACCTTATCCTCTGAATGATCAGGATCATCATTGGCATGAGCCACATAACGATAGCCTCTTTTATTGATGCCTCTGTTAGCCTCACCAAGACCGTAAACGATCATATCTGCATCCATATGATAACGGAAGGTAAATCCTTCCTTCACTTCAATTTCGCCAAAATAAGGAACTCCATTGGCCTGTTCCAGGTTTTCCACAACAGCACCTGTTTCAAATGGGACTCCATAGTTATATCTGCGAATCATTCTTTTTCCTCCACATTAATCCCCGAAGTTTCAAAAACAACTTTCTATTCTTCTGCTTTATAAAAAACGCATCCTTCTCCATGATTTTCATTAAAATCACTCCAGTATACAAGATCATCTACCATGTAGATAATACCAGAAGCATCATTGTATTTCACGTCGCTTACAACATTTCCATCCTCGTCATGTGTTTCAACCGCAAAAGAACCTGTATAAGAAACAGCAACCATAGTCGCATCATAATATCCTGTCAGCTCCCACACATCATCATTTCCGTCTTCATTGGTCCAACGGATCTGAATCTGATATTCATGATCGGCATAATTGATATTCATACGGGCTCTCTGGCTTGTCATATCCCACCATTCACCCGAAAAAGCCTCAATGATAGCATCATCTGATTCATCCTTCACTCTAGTCTCCTCAACAACGTTTTCTTCCGTTGCAGCAGTTTCCTCCTGTAAAGATGCATCAGTTGCCTTTGTACTTGTTTCCGCAATCACAATACTAGACTCTTTTGCCTCTTTTTTTGATCCACAGGCACAACTTAAAACCATAGCAAAAATACCCAGACCTGCAATAAACTTTTTCTTCATAATTCTTCTCCTTCATTCAGTTCAAACTTTTTCCCTTATAATCTCCATTTTGCCCCGCAAAATCCATAGCGGACTTTTTTCAAAAAACTAGTTAACCTGACGATATAAAATATTCCCCGTCATCGCTTCATAATTATCGATCAAAATCGAAAGCGGGATACAATAGTATCGATATCCAATCCCGGAATCAAATCGAAGTCCCACACACATGCCAATCAGATTTCCGTATTCATCAATGATAGCAGAGCCTGAATTTCCTGCTTTCATCTTTACAGTAACCTGAAGACATTCTTCATCCACAATGTAAAAATCGTCATTCTCCTCAACGGATACACCTGTCTTGGTATAATCAAGACCCTTGTCCGTTGTAATCTCCATAAACAAAGTTGTATCATGATCTGATAAAATATTCTCATATGCCTGAGGCGAAATATGAATACTAAACAGATTTTTCAATGTTTCCGGATTAACATCCTGCTTTGATATCCTACCAATAGCAACATCTTCTCCCTTGTTTAGATCGATCACATCATATGGAGCACTGCTTCCATCATAGAAGTAAGCAATTCCCCGATCTGTATATTGCATTACATGCTGATTGCTGCAGATGTAAATATCCTCATCATCCATATCAATGATAAAACCACTGCCATACACGTATTTTACCCGATCGGTATGATAGTCTGTATCAATATGAATCACACAGGGTAACATATACTCCATCTGGTCTTCCACAGAGTTAAGCTTTGCAGTTCCGCCCTCATAATAATTGGGCACTTTACTGATTACAGCTTCCTCTTTTGAAATTTCCCTACGTGCAATCTTATCACATATCTCCTGTTCCTTGCAAACATGAATTGTAACCGGCACCTTTTCTGATAAACCATAGGAGTCTGTTGCCACAAAATAAACCTGCTGTGTTCCAGGCACGGTCCAGGAAAAAGAACCATACTCCACCTTTAAGGAGGCACTCACATCACCATCTACCCTATCAAAGGCAACAATACCATCCAAAAGACTTAGGCTGTCCCCTTCCGTAACATAATATTCAGGTACATTATAAATCTCAGGTGCTGTATCAACCACAAAAGAAACCTTCAATTCACTTTGATTCATGGAAGGATCTGTAGCGATTAACCAAAGACTATAAGATCCGGTTTCTGAAAAAGAAATCTCCTCTTTTTCCTGATCCTTGACCTTCACCGTCACATCCTCAGTAAAGTCATACACACTTTCATAAAAATAGGATGCATCATAAGTATCTCCAGCTTTTAGATAAATCATATCTTTTTTTTCTGTAAAAACAGGCGCCGTGGTGTCCACAACCGTCACTGTATAGGTAAAATGCTGCCATCCATGATCCACCTTCGCCTCATAAACACCTACATGATCAGTATCAACGCCGTTAAGATCAAGTTTCGCCTTTTTAACGCTCCAAGCCTGACCTTTCACATAATCAAAAATATCATCTGTCAGTTGTTCTGAAAGTTCCACCTCAAAAGTTTTTACAGTCTGTGACACCTGATAGGTCACCACAAAAATGCAGCCGCCAAGTAGCAAAACACCTATGATGACCACTACAATGATCATTCGTTTCTTTGCATTCTTCTCCAAGCCATAACTCCTTTATTTGTAACAGTCAAAAAACTACTCTGTGTCAATGATTTCATCTAAATAGCTAAGGCGTTCCCCTTCATTTTCATATTTCTCATATTTTGACCTAAAGGCTTCACCACCCTGATAGCTTTGTACTTCAACAACCTCTAAGGCATAGGCTGTATCTGTTGCCTGAAGTGCAGTCACATCATCGATGTAGGTAAGATCAACAAAAAGTGCATATAACATCAAAACAGATGTCAGATCATATCCCTCTTCATAACAATCATAGATATCATCTACAGAGGCCTGATCCATGATTGTCTTAGTTTCATTCATAGAAAATACATCTCTATGTTGCTGATAACGAATATCTGATACTTCTATCATCTCACTCAAAAGATCAGTATACTCTGTAAGATCAGAATCTGCTCCATACATCTTGTTTAGACCATTTATTTCCTCTGCTGAATAGATTACAACACGAATAGAAGTTGTCCATTCCTCCATAGCGCAGTCCTTATAAGCCTCAAAAAGATCCTTTGACATACTGCCTTCATAAGCAGCAAGCATATCAAGATAATCCTCACAGGTCTGTTCAACCATTGCATACAGTTCTAATTCATAATCGGTATCAATGGAATCAACCAGTTCAGCAACAGAAGCTTTAGATGCACCAAGCGAATACATTACTGTTTCCATGCTAGCAAAACTGCCATGACCCTTCTTTACTGTGGAGATACTAAAATCATCAGCAACACCATTTACATTATAAAGATAATCCTCCTCTGGATGCTCTTCAAAATATTCTACCTCTTCAGAAACATCCGCTGTATAATCCATTACTTCATTTACGACTCCAGTTACAGTAACAACTGTTGCTGTCAATACAACAGCAATTTTCACCCCAAGGGCTGCACCAGCACTTCCTGCTGCACTTGCCGCACCTGCACCTACAGCTGTCGCACCACCTGTAGCCGTAGAAGCTGCCGCCGCACCACCTGCACTAGAAGCAGCAGTTGTGGCTGCACCGGTTCCTGCCATGCCCGCTGCGCTTGCTGAGCCTGCCATTCCGCTTCCGGCCACTCCTGAGCCTGCCGCCATTCCGCTTCCGGCCACTCCTGAGCCTGCCGCCATTCCGCTTCCGGCTACTCCTGGGCCTGCTGCCATTCCGCTTCCGGCTACTCCTGAGCCTGCCGCCATTCCGCTTCCGGCTACTCCTGAGCCTGCCGCCATTCCGCTTCCGGCTACTCCTGAGCCTGCCGCCAGACCTGATCCACCTGCAACTGATGCAGTAGCAGCTCCTCCAGCTGCAATCACACCAGCTGCGAAAAATCGTTCAATACCATTTCTCAAAAGAATCAAAAATAATGGAACACTTGCCAAACTGTACAATCTGGTTCCAGATCCTGGATCCATGGAAAGAATGGAATTTTTTAGTGCTTCTTTTGCAGCCTTCAGTTGAGTCTGCACTGCAGCATTTGAACAGTTTAATCTCTGTGCGATCTCTGTTACAGAAAGCTCCTCATAATAGAAATACTGTACGCAAATCCTCTGCTCCACTGTCAATTTATTCAATTCTTCTTCCAAAATCCTAAGTTTTTCATGATCCGTCAAAATACTCTCAGGAATAAAAGCTTCCTCATCCTGTGACGCATACTCTGCAAAAGGCAAGTCATCATATGGACCTGCATCCTGAGTCATGAAAAATCCAGGATTCATATTTCGAATATAGGAAAGCGCATAATCTGTTGCGATTCGGCCCGCCCATACATAGAAATATTCCGGATTCCCCAAATTAACAACATTCTGTGTGATAACCTGATATACATTTTGCGTCAAGAAGTCAGTCTGATTTCGATCCTTCACCAGATCAAAGATACTTTTATAAATAAACTGATAAGAAAGATTGTACATCAGCTGATAACTTTCCTGAATACCATTCTGTATACCCCTGATGGATGCATACAATCGCGCATCCTGTTCTCCAAAATAATTCATTTTCCCTTATCCTTTCGCAACTTACTGATATATAAACATCCAAAAATAGGTTCCATCTGAATGAACACCAACTGCGACGCCTAACTTCGTACAATTGGTAAGATCAATGGCATTTTCAATAGAAGCGTTGATATAGGCCAACTGTCTGCTTGCCTCTTCATACACATCTTCTATGGAAAAATCTTCGTGAAACGTAATGGCAACCCAGCCAACATCAGAAAGGACATGATCTGTTAGTGCCTCATTTCCAAAGGAAACCATTGCCTGGTTCCACAATTCATCACTAGCAAAGGAAGAATTCACACATTTAGTGATAAAATCCGTTGCTGCCAGCTCATATTCACTTTCTACCTGAAATGGCTGTCCTGTATGCCTGACAAGTGCCAGATCATAAAAATCCTGTCGACAAACCGATAGATCCTCTTCGGCTTTCAATTCCTGCCCTGATTCATAAGAGGAATCATTGCTGACAACCTTTGGCGTATTCTCTTTTTGATCAACCACATATTGGATTGCCACTCGAGACGCCAAAATCAGAATACCAAGTCCTAAAATACCAAAAACAAGAATCAGATTTCTTTTTTTATACTTACTCTTTAACTGCTCCTGTTTCATTTTTTCAATGATCACCCTGGTAGAACTTTCATGGATCTTTTTTTCCATTCCTGCAACAGACGCATTTTTTTCCTGTCCATACACATAAAGGAAATAATACAAATCCGTGGCATTCTTGATTCTGGAATTTGGCTGAAACTCCAGACCTTTCATAATCGCGGCCTCAATCAGTGGATCTATCATAACCCCCATTTGACTTGGTTTTGGCAACAGATCATTGGCAAAACGCTGAGACGCATCCGTAGGATATCTACCCATGATCACAGTATAGAAGCAAACGCACAGGGCATATATATCTGAATAGGTATCGATCACCCCGTTTGGATCACGCTGTTCAATTGGTGAATAATAAGGTTTAAAAACACGAAGTTCGCCAACACTGCTATGATCATGCGCGGCGCCAAAATCAATCAGCTTTACCTTGCCATTTTTGGTGATCATAATATTATCCAGGCTAATATCTCTATGAACTACACCTTTCTCATGAATTCCCGCCAAAGCCTTCACAACCGGCTTCATAATAGCAAGTGTTTCTGGCACCGAAAGATGATTTCCTTTCTCCGCCACATATTTTTTTAAGGAGGTTCCTTCCAAAAACTCCATGATGATATAGGCAGTATTATTCTCTACCTGGAAGCTGATAACCTTTACAACACCGGGTTGTTCCTCTATCTGGGCAAGAATTCTGGCTTCCTCTACAAAACGGGCCTTTTCTCCCTCAAAAAAAGCCTGCGTTTCCGCTGCATTTGGATAAACCGTAAACCCATCTGATCCACGCATGGCAAACCCATCAGGGAAATATTCCTTAATGGCGATCTTTTTTTGCAGATTCACATCAAAGCCCATATAAGTAATTCCAAAACCACCATCTCCAAGACTTTTTCCGATCATATAGCTGTTATTGATAAACGTCCAGATAGGAAGCTGTCCCGGCTTATTGTTCATGGTTGTATCATCATATCCACAATACGGACATTTGATATGGACAGCAGGTTTTTCCTGCATACATCCCATACATAAATGATCTATCTTCACGTTATTCTACTCCATCTTTTCAATCGCAAAAGTCTGTAGGTTACCAATTGTAAAGCGATCTCCAACAGATAACATTCTCTGCTGTCCCGGCATGATCTTTTCTGCATCATTAAACCATCCGCCATAGGAGGAATTCAAATCTTCGAATAACACCTGCTCTCCCATAGGCGTCAATCTACAATGTACCCTGCTAATGCCCTCTTCATTGGCGCCAAAAACCATATTACACTGGCTCTGATCTCTACCAAAAACCACCTGTACATTCAATTTCCAGATGCCACCAGCAAATACACCGCTTAGGGCATGTAACTGTAAAGCAACTGGTGTTTGAACCGGTATCTCCACAGCCGGTTGTTCTGACATTGTCTGTGTTTCCACTGGTTCTTCTGTCATTTCCTGTGTTTCAACTGGTTCTTCTCTCTCAAATAACTCCTGTGACAGATTCTCTGTATGTAACTGAGCTGTTGTAGCCTCTTCTTCAGAAATATTTTCCTCTGCCATAGAAAAATCATCCACTGGAGAATCTGTTTTTGACTCTTCTTCCTGCTCTGAAAGTATCATAGTATTACTGGCAGTCTCATCCATTGATCCGTTCACTGTATCATTTTTAGGTTCATTTTCTGCCATAGGATCATAGGATAAAATCTCAGTTTGTGAAGCACCCACATCCTGTGAATCGCCCATTTCCTGACCTGCAAAAGCATTCTGGTCCATTCCCATCTGCTGGTTCATGAATCCACCCTGGTTCATTCCCATCTGCTGACCTGCAAAGCCGCCCTGGTCCATTCCCATCTGCTGGTTCATGAATCCACCCTGATTCATTCCCATCTGCTGACCTGCAAAGCCGCCCTGGTTCATTCCCATCTGCTGATCCATGAATCCATCCTGATTCATTCCCATTTCTGGTACTGGCTCCTCACTCACTTCAGCCTCTTTATATTTACGATTTACAAGAACAGTCCCCGCAAAAAGATCATGGATTGCTCTATGCTTTTTACCAAACAAAGGCCAGATCCATTTGATCAAAAGGAGTGCCAAAAAGCTTACTTTTAAGATTGTAACAACATCAAGTGCCTGTAATCCTTCTAACATGCTCTCATAGTCAATCAGTGCTTTTCCAATTGTTTTTAAAGAATAGCAGGAAGCATATTTCACATCCAAAAACATCTCAGAAACTACAAGATAAGAAAAATACAAACCAAGATTAGGTATCTGCTTGATCATATTTCGGGTGATAATATCGATTCCCTTCGCTTTTGCACCATTTGATCTTTCCACACGGATTCCTACGATCAGTTTTCCAAGTGTCGCTCTACATGGAAGTGCTTCTCCGAACCAACCATACAGGAAGGCAAATAAAATAGCCGCAATACTGGTAATCTTTAAAAATTCCCAAGTTACCACCAATTCCTGTATACGTTTCATTTCATACACCGGCAAAACATGTAACACATCCAAAAGAACGATCACACCGGCCAAAATTGCAAGCTGAAAAATTGTATCCAACAACCATGCCACAACTCTTTTGACAATTCCACAATATTTTTTCATTCTAACTATCCTCTCCATCTATTCATTTATCTTCATGATCACACATGTAAAATTATCCTGATCATCTCGTCCAATTTGTAAAACCTTTTGTTCCATAAGTTTTGCAGCAACCCCGATATCATGATCTTTCAGAATATCTTCCATATCCTTTGCTGTTATGGATCCATATACACCATCTGACATCAAAAGGAGCTCATCTCCCGCCATCAGTTCTATAGGCTCCATCAGATAATCCGGTTCTCCTATCATATCCATACCTATATACTGTGTCAGAAACTTCTTCATCGGCTGATTATTCGCCTCCTCCCAGGAAATACTTCCCTTAGAAGCTGCTACAGCAAGTCTTCTGTAATAATTATGTTCGCGATTAAGCATGATCAGTTTTCCGGCACGATTCAGATAAATCCTGCTATCCCCAACAGAACCAAAATACATCTGATTCTTGATCACAAGCAAAAGTACTAAGGTTGACCCTGTAGGTTCCATATTATTTTGAAAAATTTTCTGTTTAACGCTCGCCTGGCATCGATCAATTGTTTCTAACACAAATTGAACCGGATCTGCCTCCATATCCATCTCATTCACACATATTTGCAGAGTTTCGCAAATTGCCTCACTAGCAACGGCACCATCAGAAAATCCACCGATTCCATCTGCCAAAAATGCAACCGTACAGTCTGGATGATCCGTTATCTCACCCTGTGGAAAAAAGCCATAACGATCCTGCTGTGCACTACGCTTTCCAATATTTGAAAACCCACAAATTTCAACCATAAAATCTCCTTTATATCAAACAACGGATATCACTTAAGATACCCTGCGCCGCTTATGCGTCGCCTTGACGACATCCTCCACCTATTATGGTATATACCATTTTATTATACACGGTTTTTCAACATTTGAATACAATTTCTGACAAAATCATTTGGCGAGCACACCACATGCGTATTTTTCGCAGAAAAATACGCATGGTTCAGAACAGTTATTCGATATGAGCCTTCGTAACCATGAGAGAAATCCTAATTCCTACAAAATATATGAAGAAAATCAGTAGTGAAAATGAAAAAATAAATAGCAAAAATGATTGAGCCATTTTTATAAGCCAATTTGCCGGGCGCTTGTTTTTCGTCCTCTTATTCGTAAAAGCACTTGCTTCGCAAGTGGCGTCGCTTCGCGACTCCTTCTTTTTCTCATATACGCTCGGGTAAAA
>JAZQQB010000016.1:0-31913 GCA_045628865.1 Lachnospiraceae bacterium
TGATCCTGATAGTTGCAAAGACCATCATATACATCACTTGCAGTGGTCAAAAACTGCTGGGATCTTTGCATAAACAAATTCTGTGTTACGGAGCTGGATGGATCCTTATAAAGTTCCTGAACAGATTCCCACATATTTTTCAAGGCATCAGAAAAAGTAGCCCCTTCCATTTCCCCCAACAAACTTTCGATTTCACCGATTGTTTCGTATGAGATGTCATAATAAGCGCTACGTCCAGATTCTCGTCTATGGCTCAAATCTAAAAACACATCTCTCACCTGTCTGGTTGCAGCATAAACAGTACCTAAACCAATCTGTTTATTGGCTACAGCTCGCATATCAGTAGAGATTCTGTTATATATAGAGGAAGTCTGCAAAACCTGCTGACGTGTATATCCTTCGGTTCCCACATTCGTAAGGTTATGAGCAACTGTATTAAGTTCATACTGACTAGTTGCAAATCCCGAATTTGCCACATAAAAAGCAGACATCAACGACATACTAATACCTAGACCTTTCTATTATTGCTTCGCATCAAATCCGCCAAACTCCATTGCATTGCCCATGTGGTAACCACTGTTCATTGCTTTGTTCGTGTAGTTCGCCGTCTCTGGCGCAGCCTTCATAGCCCGGAAAATATTTAAATTGAAATCAATGAGTTCTAAACTCTGTTCGATCAATGTCTGATTATGTTCATTGACCTGCTGCATATCAGCAATGGTTTTTTTCAATTCATCATGAACCTCCGCCAGGATTTTCTGTTCCCTGGGAGATTTTCCAAGCATGGTAATCAGGTTAGAAAGTTTCAACTTTTCAACATCCTTGTTTAGTACATTGCCAATGTCTGATAAGACCTCTACTCTTTTTTTCTCTAAAGAATTGATCCTTCCGACAATGATTTGTTCCTCATCCGTGATTCTTTCCAATTCTTCCAAGTTCCCCTGGATAATCACCGGGGTCTTGGTTCTGGATAACTCAACTAAGCTTTTATATTCCCTATTTTCAGTTTGTAGAACATCAATTAGATTCTCTAATAAACTTGCCACGTGAGTTTCTCCATTCCCTTCATCTTTTTTTGACCCTACTACAAAGTAAATTTAGACAACAATTTATCTACCAAATCCTCGTCACTCACATCATAAGTACCAGCTTCAATGCTTTCCTTTAATGGAGTCACTTTATCTTTTCTGATATCATCAGTCTGATTTAAAGCAGTTTTTACAGTCTGGATATCCTTTCCAGCCTTTGAAATCTGCACCTGATCTGCAAAGCTAGCAGATTTGCTGTCTGTTTTCTTGGTGTTTTTGGTGTTTGTTGCATTATACAACTGCTGCACCTGCAAAAAATTGTCGATACGCATAAAAGACTCCTCCTTCCTTGGATTCCATTACATCCATAATTTGAAAGTATACCGTTTCCTCCTGAAACAAACCTTTCAATCTATGTAAGCAATTCCGATGAAATCTAACCATTCCCCAATCATTAGATTTCCCAATTCCCTTTGTTATAAAATTTATCGGAGCGTTTTACATAAGACTTTAGTAAATTTTTTAATTTTTTTCAAAAATTTTTATTTAAAGCTCCCAATCCCCTTGGCCTCCTTCCTCACTGGCCAAGAGGATTGGGAGTAGCTATAATCCTCCTAAGCGGCGAAAAGGGACATGACAGGAGGTCATGTCCCTTTTGCCGGATACTTTTTTTAGTTGATGGAAAGAACTGTGTAGTCTTTTGCCTCTACCGCAGCTTTTAAGGTATCGTCTGATACTTCTTTTTCTAAAGTAACCACTGCTGTTCCTTCTTCGTGGCTAACCTTTGCTTCACTAACTCCTTCTAAGCTTTCTAATGCCTTCTTAACAGAAGCCTCACAGTGTCCACACATCATTCCTTCGATTTTCATTGTTTTTGTCATTGTCTTTTCTCCTTCTTCTACAATTTTTTTCTTCTTTTTATGATCATACTTTCCATCATGGATCTTACAGAAATTCAATCTAAGAGCATTGGTTACCACACAAAAGCTGGATAAGCTCATGGCAGCTGCCCCAAACATAGGATTTAGCTCCCATCCGGTTAAGTGTACGTATACACCTGCTGCCAGCGGAATTCCAATCACATTATATATAAATGCCCAGAAAAGATTCTCATATATATTTCTAAGGGTTGCTCTGCTTAATCGAATAGCTGCTGGAACATCTGACATTTCACTCTTCATCAATACCACATTTGCGGCATCTATGGCTACATCTGCTCCTGCACCTATTGCAATTCCAATATCTGCCCTAGTCAAAGCAGGCGCATCATTGATGCCATCTCCAACCATGGCTACCCTGCCCTTTTTCTGAAGGGAACGTATCACTGCTTCCTTGCCTTCAGGTAGTACCCCTGCGATGACTTCATCTACGCCAGCCTTTTCTCCAATCGCCTTAGCAGTTCGCTCATTGTCTCCTGTTAGCATCACAACATGAATTCCCTGATTCTTAAGCTCTGCAATAGCTTTTGGTGCATCCTCTTTCATCACATCTGCTACAGCTATGATTCCTAAAAAGGTTCCATCTAAGATAAACAAAAGAGGTGTTTTTCCTTGGTTGGATAGATCATTGGCCTTGTTAACATATGTTTCATCCACATTTCCAACTGTTTGGATATATGCTAAACTTCCACCCAAAAGTTCCTTGTCCTGATCCTGCTCCTTTATAATACCCTTTAGTCCATTTCCTGGCATTGCACTAAACTGACGAATATCTTCTGATATTTCATTGTTCTCCTTTGCTTTCTCACAAATTGCCTTTGCCAGAGGATGTTCGCTTTTACTTTCTAAAGAATATGCATAATTAAGCAACTGTTTTTCAGTGATTGCCGTAGCAGGAATCAGATCTGTAACCTTCGGTTCTCCTTTGGTAATGGTGCCTGTCTTATCCAATGCAATAATATCTATCTTGCCTGCTTCCTCTAAGGATGCTGCTGTCTTAAACAGGATACCATTTTTGGCTCCCATTCCATTTCCTACCATAATTGCTACGGGTGTTGCAAGCCCAAGAGCACAAGGACAGCTGATCACCAATACAGATATGGCTCTTGCCAGACTATATCCAACAGTCTGTCCCACAAGCAACCATACAATAAAGGTCACGATTGAAATACTGATCACTGCAGGGACAAACACACCCGACACCTTATCTGCTACCTTGGCAATAGGCGCCTTAGTGGCGGCTGCATCACTGACCATCTGAATGATCTGGGAAAGCGTGGTGTCCTCTCCCACACGGGTTGCACGACATTTGATAAAGCCCTCCTGATTGATGGTTGCTGCCGAAACGCTGTCTCCCGGCTGCTTATCCACTGGAATACTTTCTCCTGTTAATGCAGACTCGTTGATGGCGCTGCTGCCTTCTAAGATCACACCATCTACTGGAATACTCTCTCCTGGACGAACTACAAAGATATCCTCTATCTGCACCTGTTCAATAGGAACTGTATTCTCCTTACCATCCTTTACGATCACCGCTGTCTTTGGTGCAAGCTTCATCAAAGCCTTTAATGCATCTGTTGTTTTCCCCTTACTTTTTGCTTCTAACATCTTCCCTACTGTAATAAGGGTAAGGATCATCGCCGCCGATTCAAAATAAAACTCCATCATATAGTGCATGACCAGGTCTGGATCATTCTTTACCTGTGCATCTGTCATTGCAAAAAGTGCCCAGGTACTATATAAAAATGCAGCTGAAGCCCCTAGGGCTACCAGGGTATCCATGTTAGGGCTTCTATGCCATAGGCTCTTAAAACCACTGATAAAAAATTTCTGGTTGATCACCATGATAATGATGGTAAGAAGCATCTGTGCAAGCCCCATCATCACATGATTTCCTTCCATGAACGCCGGAACCTGCCAGTTCCACATCATATGTCCCATGGAAAAATACATTAAAATCAGCAAAAAGAACACCGATGCGATCAACCGTTTCTTTATAATCGGTGTTTCGTGATCCTTTAACTGTTCTATTTGGGCTTCCATGGAGTCTGCCGGTCCGTTTGTTCCGGCATTTGTGTTGGTAGCTCGCCCTGCACCCCCACCTGCCCCTTTTATCGATGCTCCATATCCGGCATCTGTAACGGCCTTGATAATATCCTGTTCCTTATAGTCCCCTTCCACGCCCATGGAATTGGTCAATAAGCTTACTGAACAGCTTTCAACTCCATTCACCTTGGAAACTGCCTTCTCTACCCTGGCAACACAGGCGGCACAGCTCATTCCTGTCACTGTAAACTGTTTCATTTATTTCATCACCTTTCCCGATATACTGATGCACTCCATCACTTCATCACTTTTCCCAACACACCAATCAGTTCATCTATTTTCTCATCCATCTCCTGTTCACTCTCTGCATTTTTCACACAGCTTTTTAAGTGGGCCGATAATACTTCTTTATTAGCTTTGTTTAATACTGCCACCGCTGCCATAAGCTGATTGGATATTTCCATACAATATCTGTCATCTTCGATCATATTTAAAATTCCATCAATTTGTCCCCTTGCAGTTTTCAATAAATTACTTACCTTTGTATGATCAGCCTGCATAGTATCTCCCTTTCTATATCATTTATAACGAAACAAAAAAAATTCATGATATCAACCCCCCCCAGGGGTGGGGTATGCTTTTAGTATATCAAAAAGCCCCTGTTTCTACAAGAGGTAAAAACCGGGGCCATATACTCTACATCAATATCATCGACAACACTGGCATGGTAATAACCGACAAAACCGTTGTCAGCGCCACACCTTTAGAGGAAACCTCTGTATCTCCCCCATACTGCTGAGCGATCATAACTGTCATGCTTCCAACTGGAGCAGTGATCATGATCAAACACACTCCCAATAAGGTTGGATCCGATACAAGCAGCTTCATCACAGGGAAAAATGCCAGTGGAAATACCACCAATCGCAACAGGGTAAAAACAAGAAGTCTCACATCACCCAAAAGACTTTTCACAGTCAGTCCCACAAAGGTGGAACCAATGATCATCATACTAAGAGGAGCAGTCATACCACTGATCATTCCAATTCCATCCACCACATATTTCGGGCAGGAAACCTTGCATAGATAAAGAGTAATTGCAATGATACAGGTAATCACACCCACATTCACAATTTTCTTTAAATTCGAAAGACTCAGCTTTTCTCCGCTGATCATCATGATACCGTAAGTATACATGAGCAGGGAATACAGCATGTTAAAAATGGTTGCGAACATAACCGCTCCGTCTCCATACATAGCCTTAATCAGCGGAATTCCCATGAAACCGATATTGGCAAAAACCGTCATGATACTATAGGATTTACATTCCTTTTTTCTTAATAGAAACGGCATCAATGTTCCAACGACCAACAATACTCCATACATCAAAAGCGCAACCCAAAGTGTCTGCACCATCAGATCCTCAGGTACACGGTCCTTTCCAAGGGCACTGTTTAAGATCATTGCAGGATTACATACATTCACAACCACCCAGGACATCTTCTTGCTTGTCACAGGATCTAGAATATCCTTTTTGGCCAGAAAAAATCCCAAAACCATGATCAGAAATAAAATTATCATCTGCTGTAATAAAATCATCGTATAACCTCACACATCAAACCACAAAAAGAGAGCATCCTGTAGATACTCTCATTTTTGTCTTCACTCTATTAATCATCACCAATTTTAAAAAATTCATACATCAATGTCAAGTGCGTCTTCTAAGTTCTTTTTCTTTTCGCATTACTGATCACGACGCCTAATACAAAAACTGCAATACCTGAAACAACCATGATTCCTGCCTGAAGCAGTAACGTATTCATAAATTGCCCTGTTGCCTTTGTCATTGCTGCAATCATATTGTTGTTCTTGATATACCAAAAGGTTGGTATAAAACGGGCAACCTTTAATACAGCTTCTCCCATAACCTCTTGTGGAACAAAAACACCGCCAAGGAAACAAAGAGATAAACTTAAAACATTAACCAATCCGTTTAATCCTTCGATATTTTTTGAAATTGTTCCCACCAAATAGGAAAGTCCAATAAAGAAAACAAGCATTGCCAATAGATTCAGCATAAAATAAGGCATTCTCTCATCATGAAAAACCTTTCCACCAGACAAAATGCATGCAATCAATAAGGCAACTGCATAGATCAGAATTGAAAACACAAAAACACCTGCAACCATGCCCAATGTTCTGTTTCGTAAAGGAGTACAGCTACATTCTGTCCTATCCTTTACTTCCTGCTCATTGATCTTTAACATAATAACGCCAATGGAAATAACACTGACAGCTCCAAACAAATATGGGAAATATATAAAAATACCCTTTACTACATCATTCTGGTTCTGATTTACAAAACTGGCAAGATTTACCGTCACCACCTTTTCATGATTATCCATTAGCACCCTTGTAGCATCCTCAAAAGAATATCCGCTATCTAATAGCACGGAAAGCTTTTCATTATACATCGTTAATTCTGATTCAAACATAGAAGAAGAAAAGGAACCTGGAACCTTTATATTGGATAGCTCCTTTGTTTCCACATCTGGGTTGATCAAGGAATCAGAAAAGCCCTCTGGGATTACAAGCACATAATCAAGTGCTAACCAATACAGTTCATCCATGATTTTCTCCTGATCATTTTCAATCAGTCGAATGTTATGCTTACTTTCGAAATACTCCTGGATTGCCTTTGAGTAAACGCCTTCATCTTCATCCACAATACCAATATCCAATTTATCTGCCACAAATCCCTTCGTTTCTTCCCCTGAATACTGGAGTTTTGTCAGCACTACGACCATTGCAATGAAAACAATAAAATAAATCACAATCATTTTTCTATTTGCTTTTAATAATTTATAGAAAAGTCTAAAGACTTGCATATTTAACCCTCCGTAATTTCATAACACTAGCTATAAGAAACAGCACACCAATCAAAAACAGAGTTCCCAGATTAGTCCAGTATTTCTGATAATCCCCGAAAACTGCCAGACTCTTATAGCTATTTACAATCAATGTAGCAGGATTGATGCGATTGATAATCGGACAATTTTTTTCTAATACAAAAGTGATATCTGCCCACTGCAAACCTGCAAAGAAAGAACTGATCATAAAAAACGCTACACAATAACCGCCCTTTTGCTTCTTATTTCCTTTTCCAAATGTAGAAATACACATTCCCCCGGCAATTCCACAAAAGTTTCCCACAAAGGTAGCTAGCATGATAAGAAACAGATTGCTGCCAAAATCTCTATGAAGCACCACCACACAGAAAAGCAAAACAATAATCGATACCACATCATATAAAATAAACAGGGATAAAAAATCTATAGTGATCTGTCTTACCTTGGTAGTTGGCGCCACACCTCTTCTGGCTCCAATCACCGAACAGTCTGCCTGAAGATTACAACCTACTGAACAGCCTACACTACTTGCAATCAAACATGTCATTGCTAACAATGCGTAAAAATACTGTGAATATGGATCCTTATCTAGACCCTTTAATGAAATGTTGGTAAGTCCTATCTCATGAAGTGTTTCTCCACTCATTGCCTGCATAACAGCCTCTAGCCGTTCCGGATGCTCTGCCATAATGCTTAACAGAAGCTGCTCATTCTGCATATACTGATCTACAAAGGATTCTATCAGGGTTCCTTTGATTTCTGATCTGGCTACCGTAATGGTATACTGATTATCCGGCTCGATGATTCCAACGATTTTTTCATCCTCCAAATCCTTCAATGCTTTCTCCATGGATTCATATATAGTAACAGAAAACATATTTTTCCCATTATCCATGGCAATATTTTTCGTGATCTCTACAAACTCTGAATTCTCAGTCGTGATAATCGCAATTGGTACTTCTGTAAACATGTTTGCTTCTTGCAATCCCCCAAACACAAAATAAAACAGGGTTCCTAAAAAGATTGGAAATAGTAGTGGCCAAAATATATTTGATTTTTCCTTGATCAATGACTTGATCAGATATATTCCATGCTGCATGGTTTTTCCCCCTAATCTCGTAACTCTTTTCCTGTGATTTCCAAAAATACATCATTTAATGTAGGAAGCTCAGAATGTACATTTCCCACTGTAATGTCCTTTTTCCGAAGAAGATCCAACAGACGGATCAGATTATGTTTACCCTTTGAAAAACGAACCTTTAGGATATGCTCCTCATATGCAACACCGATCACATGTGGAAGAGCCTTGATATCTTCTGCATTACTTTGATCAAACTGAAGAATTTCCATACTAATGGTTTCTCCCAGATCAAGCATGGATTTTAACTGATCCTTGGTGCCTATGGCAACATTCTTACCCTTATCCATGTTCAGGATTCTAGAACACATCTGCTCTACCTCTTCCATATAGTGTGTTGTATATATAATAGTTGCTCCCTGACGATTTAACTCTAAGATTCCCTCTAAAATCTTATTTCTTCTTTGTGGATCAACTGCAACAGTAGGCTCATCTAAAATGATCAGCTTTGGTTTGTGCGCAATACCACAGGCAATGTTTAATCTACGAAGCAATCCTCCCGATAATTTTTTAGGATAAAACTTTTTATAATCAGATAAATCTACAAACTCAATTGCTTCCTCTACCAGCTGTTTTCTTTTTGCTTTATCCTTCACATACAATCCGCAGAAATAATCAATATTCTCATAAACTGTCAGTTCCTCAAATACTGCAACATTCTGCATAATAACGCCGATATCCTTTTTGATATCATAACTGGTTGGTGTCATTTTTTTGCCAAAAATTTCAATGTTTCCTTTATCATATTCCAAAAGTGAAAGCAAACAATGTATGGTGGTTGATTTACCACTACCGTTTGGTCCAAGTAAACCAAATACTTCTCCTTCTTCAATTTCCAGATTGAAATGATCAAGGGCCACTAAATCGCCATATCGTTTCACCAGGTTTTCAATCTTTACTACCATCCTACTTCCTCCTCGTCGTATCATTATTTATCACTTTTCATTCATATTTGTTTCTTTAACAATTGTTATCATACTCTGTTCAATTTAGAGTTTACAGTGTAAAATGTAAGCAAGTTATATGACAAATGTCATATGTGGGAGGATTCGCGGTTATGTCTTATTATATAGAGCCATATATCTTATTTTTGTTTAGTCTTTTCTTTTTCCATGCCAATTTCACTGGGACGCTTTCTATCCTTTTTATTTTTGCTGCATTGATCATCATTTCACTTCAGATCATTTGTAAGAATAAGGTGACTCGTACCATTCTTTTCTTATGTCCACTAGTGCTTGGAATCTTTTTTCCCGCATTTGTATATCTTTTACCAGCTATTACTTATTCAGTTTTTTATCAAAAAAAGTATGGTTATGCGTCTATTTTTCTGATACCATACATCATAAAAATAGCTGATGTGTTTGTATTAAATGATCTGCTCTGGCTGATCTTGACTTTCTTAAGCTTTTATTTTGCCTATAATACAGCACTTAGAAATTCCTATCTGGGTCAGATCAAAAAGCTTCGAGACAATGCTGTGGAACATGAAATAGAACTGACCAATCAGAATCGACATCTTTTGCAAAGCCAAAATGATCAGATCTACATTGCTACTTTGCAGGAGCGAAATCGTATTGCACGAGAAATCCATGATAATGTAGGTCATATGCTATCAAGCTCTATTCTTCAGGTGGGGGCGTTGCTTGCTATCTGCAAAGATGAGAACTGTAAACCAATTCTGTCCTCCTTAAAGGATACTCTTAACAGCGCTATGACAAGCATTAGAAACAGCGTGCATGATCTTCATGATGAGTCCGTTGATCTTACCAATGCCATCACACAGATATGTGACGAATTCAGTTTTTGTGAGCTTAGCTTAAAATGCGAGATTGGAAAGGATATTCCTAAGTCGGTTAAATACAGCTTTATTTCCATTACCAAGGAGGCTTTGAACAACGTGATCAAACACAGCAATGCTACAAAGGTTACTGTTTTACTTCATGAGCATCCTGGCTTCTATCAGCTTCTTATCGAAGACAATGGAACAAATGCCCAAAACAAAACGATAAGCTTCGATAATTTCACCGGAATTGGACTTTCCAATATAAACGAACGAGTACACACTTTAAATGGAAACCTTCACATAACAACCGATGTAGGATTTCGTATTTTTATTTCAGTTCCCAAAAATATGACACAATAAAATATACTGCACAAAAGCTTTGATAAATTTAAGATTCGTGTATGAAATGGAGATTACTATGAAAATCGTATTGATTGATGATGATCAGCTTGTTTGTATGTCATTAAAGATTATCTTAGAGGCTGATCCTGAAATTGAGATTGCGGCCATTGGCCATGACGGTTCTGAGGCACTTACCTTATACAAAGAACATAAACCTGACGTTTTACTTATGGACGTGCGAATGCAGCAGGTAAATGGAACCGAAGCATTGGCTCAGGTACTGGCAGCCTTTCCAGATGCCAAGGTTTTATTTCTTACCACCTTTGTAGATGATGAATATATTGTGAAAGCATTAGAGCTTGGAGCAAAGGGCTATATCATCAAACAGAACTTTGAACATATCATTCCTGCCCTAAAAGCAGTTTTATCTGGTCAAAATGTATATGGAAACGAGATCATTTCCAAGATTCCAGATCTGATGAAATCCGGTTCTGGCTTTGATTACAGCTCAATGGATATTACCGACAAGGAATTGGAGATCATTACCTTGGTTGCTGATGGTCTATCCAACAAAGAAATCTCAGAAAAACTATATTTATCTGAGGGTACTGTTCGAAACTACCTAAGCAGTATTTTAGAAAAGCTTCAGCTCAGGGACCGCACACAGCTGGCTATCTTTTATTATCAACACAAATAAAAGGGATAGGGCTTAAACATCTTTGGTTTCGCCCTATCCCGCCTTTTTTATGAGCAAAGATCGTTGCATGCACACGCTGGTTCACGATAAATGTATTCCATCTTAGCCATGATATTTTTCTTATTGATCGTAAAGATCTTATTGATTGGAATCTGCACATCCGATAACAGGTATGCCAGATTATCATCCTTTACGTAATATAGAATTCTTAGAATGAAAAACAGCAGTAGATGGATATTCACGCTATCCAAAAATCCATTCTCTCTATCATAATATTTTTTTAACTTATCCTGTTGATCAAGACAGCTTAAGCAGGCACTTTCTCCACCTACAACTAATGGTCCGATAACCGCCTGTTCTAAACCGTTTTTGTAAAATAAAGTCACACATTCTTTTTTGGTGATAAATGCATTCCATTTTAATAGATTTTGGACAGATACACCTGTTGCATCGCACAACACCACATCTATACTTCTGATGATGGTATCTTTCACATCCTTTTCATCTATCATGATATAATCAAAATCCTCCATCAGCTTGTAGGAACAATTCTCCTCAGCCATATCCCCTTCTCTTTTGATGATAAAAATACGGTCTGTATTGGTCTGTAATTCACGATATAACGCTCTGTTAAGTGCCGTATCTCCCCATAAAAAAATCTGGCTTCCCATGAATTGGCTGTTTCCATGAAACTTTTCTGCAAAATTCCCACGATCCACAATACTAAAGTAATTGTTATCCTCATTCATAGTGATTACATCTTCTTCACCAATAACATCAAACAGGTCCGGATAATTTTTAACAATTGTACCAAGCCATTTCCAATAATCCTGATGAGCCAGCCATGCAATTTTTTGCGGTCTGGCAAGTTCTCTTTGTATAGAGATGGAAAAAGCATCTTCTCCTGCCTTGATCCTTAAGATCAACAGCTTGCTTTCTTTATCATAGACACCGATACAATCCCCCTCCTGGAATAATACGTAATTTTCTTTTAATTGAATTCTTGTATTTTCATCCATATATTTTTCCCCCTGTTATACAGTTAACCTATTGCCAATACATAAAGCAGTTCATCTTCTTCTTTGATTCGAAGCATGCTTTTAATCCTGTCTTCAAAGAAGCCTCCAAGCGGTACAACACTTAAATGGAGCATTGCCGCACTCAGCATAATGTTTTGTCCAATATGACCACACTCATCATGCATCAGTCTGTAGGTCAATGCATGATATTTTTGCTGCATTTTTTCAGAATGACCTACCAGACATACGATAAATTGTGCTTCTTTAAACGAAAAAGTACCAATATCCGTAGCCGAGATCAACGTATCAATCTTCTCTAAATCCATGACTGAATTTCGAATCAGCTCTCTTGTATTTACATCATATTGTAATGTATGCGCTGTTTGAAAAATCTGATTGCTTCCCACTGTCTTTGGTGTCGGAATCAGATAGATATCAATGGGATACAGTCTTCCACCAGACGGATAGGTCTTTAAGTTATGTTCTGTATCATTGATTCCGAAAGAATAGGCTATAAATCTTTCCACATCTTTGTCTGAAAGATTATCATGCTCGAATTTCCAGGAGGTTCTTCTTTGCATCATGGCTTGTTTCAGTGTATATCCACAATCTTCAATCTCCTGAAGTGGAGGAACAACCCAAACTTTTTTATCCCGGTGATCAACAGGTTTTTCTTCCTCTAGGTGAAAATCCATCTTTGGAGCATTAAAGCACTGTGTTCTCACAGTATGCTTTGAATTCAAATGATACAAATGAAATACTTTTGCCTTGTCGGCTGCTTTTTCTGTAAAATCCCACAATATTTTTTCCATTTAGCCACACTCACATTCATACAATATTTTTGCAAGATCACATTCCATTCTTGGCATCAGTCCCAATCGATTATGTGTCATATGAACCTGGGATGCGATCAACATATTTTTTGCAATTTTTTCATCCGGATATGCACTTTGCTTCTCACAGGCTGTTTGTAACAACTCCCGAAAGCTATTATCCCATTCCTCATAGGCTGCATGCTTACCCTCAAGCAATTGTGTGTACCGTTCCTTATACATTTGCACAATCTTATTAATTGGAAGTACTTCCTGTTCAACAGAAGCAAAATCCTTCCAGAAATGCATATAGTATTCCAGAAAAGATTTCTTATCACTGGCATTTTTTAGAGCCAGGGTAAACATATCCAGTCCTCCAACAATCTGCTTCATTAAGTTTCCCTTGGCAGATTCTCTGATATCCAATGCATACTTAGAAGAAAGAGAAAAAATCTTTTCGTTGTAGATAATACTCTTCTTTCCCCCATATCTTTCAATTTCTGGCTCATAACGCATGTCACAAAAGCTCTTGTCATCAATCCATCCAATGTCAGATACATTCTCTTTGTTCTTGCTATAAATTGCATAATACTGTTCCTTGGTCAGTACTTTTTGTGGCTGATATTCTTTTAAAAACTCTGTATATGCCTGATAGACTCTTTCTCTGATGCACTCCTTTTGAGTGGATTTATATCGAAATCGAACATGATTTCCACCCTGCCAGTACAGAATATAAAAATATTGTGCCAGAATACCTTCCTCTTCCATCTTCGTAATCTCTGGTTTTAAGAAATCTACCAGAAATCGATTGTGATAATCTGTATCATGAATATATAAATGTATTGCATTCCATTCCATACCCTTCTCCTGCCTTTACATATAAGTTACATAATTTTTGCTATTTGCCTTCCCTAAGATCACACTATACATATAGATTTCATCCTTGCTATGAAAAAGTTCCTCTAAATAGGTATCCTCTAAATTTCTCATCGGCCTTCCAAAAAATCCATACTGTGGTGCACACAATAAAAAATAATGACTGATCTGTGCTGCTTTGATATGGGATAACACCACATTATCCTGAAGTGATAATGTTTTATCATAACGATAAGAAATATAAACAGATACCGGCATACTCTCCATATCGATCATACGATTGGTATCATGTAAAAGCCTGTTCTTATCAAGTCTGTACAGCATAGAATCTTCATAACCATCCTGATCGATCGTTCTTACAAAATCACCTTTTGGGGTTCGAAAGATCATTCTGATCAAAAACCGGTCATCCTTTAATACATACCGTTTCAGATAATTTCTAACCATGTCACTGCATTGATCAATGCTTGATTGTTCCATGCTTTCCACCAAGCTGCAGATTCCAATAAAATTATGTGCAGACTCTCTAAACTCTGCATCCTGCGTAATTGGTTTCTTTACTTCTTCCCATCTTAGTGGCTCCACATATTTTTTCTGATTACAGGTTAACAGCCTTTTTGCGATTTCATATTGGCTGACTTCTGCATCATAATTCATGCTTCGTTTGCATTCTGTTAAGGTTTCATTTGTTTTTTTTCTTTCTTCCACCTTCGAAAACTCTATACAAAAGGAAATCTGATGGCTTGCCCTGGATAAGCCAAGGTATTCATACATCTTCTCTTCGCATATCCCGTAGGATACAATGCCATCACTGATTCCATTATGGTCTAATTCAATCTTAAGCTGGGCAATTAAGTGGCCTGCATCCATTAATGGAAGCACCATTCCAAATTCACCGTAAAACTTCATTACCCTCCATAGCTCAGCTACGGAAATGATCCGTAACTGACCACTTAAATTTTTATCATATCTCACATATTCAAACAGATCCGATTTCGGATTATATCTGATCACATCCCCATCGATCACCAGATATGCTTCATTGGCATGAATGTTTCTTGCTGCCGGTACTGACTTATGAAAAACATATGGATTTGTCGGCTCAAATCGTGTAAAACGATACACCTCTCTTACCACCTCACTGATTGCTTTTGCGTGAGGTGGTATTTCATAGGCTACACTTTCAACCAAATCTGTGATCATGTAATCAATGAATTTTGGTGATGAATATTTATTAGGATATTGATATCTTTTCTTCGTTATTCTGTCAAATATGCCTTCGTTATTCATATTCCTATGGAAAAGGATGTGGCAGCATGTTGATCTCTTCCTCTGGAATTTCTTCTGATCTGATACCTGCCAATACAGCTCCTTTTTGTATCCTCTCTAAATTGATTCTTTGATTCCTTACGCCAAAAGTCATAGTCAGCATCTTAGGTGCTATCACCTTGACACACCATAGTCCCAGTTCCTCATTTACCAGGTTGTCCATAACTCCCACGTATAACTCATCATAGTACTTTTTAAACTTATCGATAAAATTCTGCATGGTGTAGATATGAAGATCCTCTTCATACCAGTCCTTGAAACGTTCTGTAAAGGAAACGGTTGTTGGATTCTTGTAGTAATCTTCTATATATTTGAAATTCTCTTCTAAAGAATAGAAGTATACATGATCCTCCATCTGTTTTACCATATCAGGCCGGTTTCTTAGCTTCTCAATTCGTTCATCCTCTTCACCGCTGTTGATGATGACTTCGTATACACCAATGGAGGTAACCACCTCTACCAGAGCTGCCTCCAAAGCCTTTTCAGGATTCAAATGTGCACCTGCTGCGTTGTAGCATTTCATTACGGTATTCTCTTTTTTATCAATGGCTGCAACCCACACTGCCGGGATCTTGGTCTCCATTGTGATATCCATGACATAAATATCATATCCGATGCATTCCATGTATTTAACAATATCTACCAGTGTTTTATCCTTGATACCTGTAATGTCTAAATGTATTGGTGCAACCTTGTTATACCAGTTCATCAAAAATGCATCTCTTTCCGTTAGCTCAAGCAATGCATAGATCACAGCTTCCTCATAGCTGCCGCCCATTGCCGTACCATTGGAGGTTTCATAGATGAATCTTTTTTCATCTCTTACAAACTGGGTGTCATAATAGATTACCTGCTCTGGCAAATAGGCATCCTCACCATTTATAATATTTTTTGTTTTCATCCAATGATATTTTTTGTTTTCGTCAAACTCTTCGAAGCCATACATTTCTTTTGTATCTTCATCGATCACATTTAAGTGGAGTTTTTCAGGAGCGATTGTGTGATATCCCTTTTCAATCATCTCCTGAAAACTTGAATGAATGGCATTTTGTGTATGCGGCACGGTAGAAGCATATCTTTCAAGCATTTCAAACATAGCTGACATTTTGGATTTTTTTAAGGTATCTGATCTACCATATGCGTAATACTCTTTGTTAATAGCGTTGCTTTTGATATAGTACATTGGAATGATCTTAGAATATACATCCCGTAAAAGCTTGTTTCCAATCCCTGCATGAGCATTGATCAGCTTTTCCCTATTTTTTTGATCAAAAATATCATCTCCGCTCTTTTCACGTTTGTCTAAACGAAACTCATAGTTTAAATTAAGCGTCTGATCAGATTCCTTTGCAGAACCATATTTACACATTTTTTTCGCATGGCAAAAATTAAATACCCGTTCAAGTGCCAGATTTTGTCTGGAAACAACCAGCATTTTCTGTGTAAGATCCATATCTAATTGCTCTAGATAATCCTTTTCATATGCCTTTAAGGTTACTTCCTTTTCTTCCTGTAATGCGTTCATGATCAGTGCATGATATAAGCTCTTATGATCCTTTAGATTCTCGATCATGCACTTCACACAATTCCCTTCTTCCCTCACGGATGGGCCCACAAACAAGAAGCTTTCTGATACAAATACCGGATAGGTATCTTTGCTAAGAGAAAGATTCTCTAAGCGATCCGGTTTTTGAATAATCTCATACCTCATGTTTTTTTCCCCTCTCAATTTACAAAATAGAACTCACCGATATGCATTCCTGTACGAATGATCTGAACCTGATACGACCAGATCTTTTCATCGATCAGTTTATTATTATTGGCAAAATAGTTTTTCAACTCTTCCTGAATCTGCGCAGGGTCCAATTCTTTTTTGTTTTCCCACTGCATCTTTAACACTTCATATTGCTCTTGCAGCTTTGTGGTATCTAAGATCTTTCTTCCATTTTGTCTTTGACCTAATTCCTGATAGATCAGCTCTAGCAGCATTTCATTGATCTGATATCCTGCATCGGAAATCTGTAATATGTGGTCTTGACTATCACACAGAATAACCTTTCCAACACTTTCCACCTCAAAAGGAACAAAATATGCTTTTACCTCATCTTTTATATACTGCTGTAAATAAGCAATTCGTCTTACAACATGTTCTTCAATGTTTACAATTGGATAAGCTTTTTTATTACCTTGTAATAATGAAATATAGCCTTTGATATAATAGTCCTCTAAGCTTAATCCACAACGATAGTTGTGATGACCGTTTTGATTTAATACTTTCTCAAATCCGGATACAAACGCTTTTGCTGCTGCCTTTCGATATTCCTCATGATATGCTACAAAAGATTCATAGTTAAAATCTTCTCCAAAATTCACTTCATAATTACAAATCGGGCTTTGACATTCCCCTTCATTGTTTTTGTTACAGCTTTCAATGACATATGGGATCTGATCTGCTAACTGTTCTGCTTCAATAACAAAATCAACCTCCGAAACTTCCGGAATGGTATTTCTGTTAAAGTATCCAGATCCTTCTTCCTGCAAACGACTTAAATCAAATCTGTGAATGGTTCCATCTCCTGCGATCACCAACAGATCTGCTTTCTTCTCCTGCGCCAGATGTTCAGATACATGAGCCACGATATTAAAAGCAATCATGATGTTTTTGGCATAGAAGAAAGAATTTTCCTCCCAGACAAAATTTTGGAATCGAATGTACTTTTTCTCATCATACAAAGACATCATAAGCAGGTAAGAGGTTTCCTCTTTTTCTCTGTAAAGCAATACTTTTCCACCCTGCTTTAAAATACGTTTCGTTTCTTCTTTGCTTACATTTCCGATCACCAGGGTATTGGCATTTACTTGTGTGGTATCCTGATAAGTTTGTACCTTTAATCCATATTGTCCTAACACCTGAAGAATCTGTTCATTTTCCTTACATAAAATCGTTGTTTCTTCCCAAAATCTTACCAAATCTTCGTTTGCATTAAAGTTGGCGATCAAATATTCCTTTAAATCGTTTCTAAGGACATGATCCTTGAATTTATCCTCAATCAGGATGTTATTTTTCCATAAAAAATGGACATAAGAAAGATAAGTCTTCTTTTCCTGTTCCTGACGATTGCCTAAAATTCCATCAACATCGGTACTATCTTCGAAATCACAAAGGATCTTTTTGATCAGCGCTACATCTTCCCTTGGTTTCTTTAACACAAAATATTTACCTCTTTTTGCAAACACGATCTGCTCTTTATCTGTATCGTAATAAATATCGCAGTTTTTCGCATATGTTAACTTCATTTCTTAAATCTCCTTTGTGTTTCCCGTCATTACACGATCTTTCGCTCGTCCATGATCTGATTCCAGTCTGTATCATATTTTGACTTGATATGTTCTAAAATGGAGTAGATGCAAAAGTTTTTTTGTAAAAATCCAATCTGTAAGGTTGGCAATACATTGTATAAAATATTTACCAGTGATCGAAAGATCAAATGTGTTCTGCCGCTTACCATCTTGTGAAGGTCTTCATCATTGTACATTCTCTGATGAAAGTCACTTTGCAAATCCTTGATGTTATTCTTAAGCTGTTTTTCCTGATTGCTAAGCTTATAAAAACCTTTTTCACTTAATTTGTTTTGATCTACCATTTCTTCACACCACCGATAGATCTGCTTCCAGGCCTCCTGATAACCTGCTATCAACGCATCCTGTCCAAATCCTGTTTCTAACTTTGAAAAATCATATTTTGCATATTCTTTTGCAAAATATTCCTTGAAAGCTTCTTCCTTTTGATAGCTTTTTGCCAAGCCATACATTCCATTCAAATGAGAAAAGAAAACCATGCTTGCATATTTTTCACCATGTTCGAACAATTGCAGTACGATCTGCATCATCTTAACCACAACCATATTGAGTGATTCTTCATTTTGGGATTCTTTCATGGTTTTTTCAAGCAGTGGCTGCAATAAGAATCTACTTTCAAAATGTACTCTTAAATGCTCGGATGAATTATAAACCTTGCGATAGTACGCCATGTCAAGCTGTCTATCCCTGATTTTTAAGTGATTATCACAAATCACCTCTGATCCTGTTTTTCTCTCCATTTTCAAAAGGTTTCCCTGATTTTTCACATAAGGTTCCAGGTTCTTTTTAATCTGTTCCTCTGACCAGCTTAGCTTTTTTTTCTGGATATAATTTTGTATCCATCTATTCAAATCGCCCTTCCTGATCTTTTCCCCCCGGTAAACGATCTCTATATTTGGTCCCCCGTTCCAGTCTCTTATTGTAAAATAATCGGCAGATCTGTTTTTTTGCAAATACGGGAGGATACATTCTACATAAAATTCCTTCTTTTCCTTTTCGTTTCCAAAAAAGAAGACATTGGTCTTTCTATATTCTGCTAACCCCTTCATGAACACTCCCCCTACAGATTTACTGTTCTTTCTACCTCATATTCGTAAATATAAGAATCCTCTTTGTTATCCGGGTAAACCTCTTCAATGATAAACTGACTGTTATTCTCAAGCTCCCTTAATAGCTCCTGGAATAACAATGGGCTGGATAGATCTATAAACTGAGGCTTCAAGGAAGTACGTCCCATTCCATAGAAATCAAATTCTCCGGAATTTAAGTATGGTCTCATAAAGAATCTGGTTGGTAATCCGTTTTCTTTGAAATCCTTAATGATCTCACCATATAATTCCACTCTATCCTTCTTCAGATCATAAATGCTGTTGAGCAAATACTGATCTCTGATCAAAACAATATTGTCATAGTTTACTCTTGGCATATGATCTGCAACCAGTTTCGTTTTTTCCTCAACATTCCAGTAATTTAAAAATGTGGTATCAAATCTGGTTGTTGGCTGCATTCCATTGATGGTTCTTAATGGTATCGGCATCAGATTGTATGCTAGACTTCCTAAAAATACTGCACTGATCTCGCCATAATCATCATGTCCTAACTTCACTAGCTTCTTTTCCGGATCATAGTAAAAATAGCAATCAGAAATCTTGATATCCTCATCAGAGCTGTCATTTTGATCTGTCAGATCAAGAACAAGTCTTTTATCAAAAAGTCTTTCGTGTACGTTGGCATTAAATCCAAAGCTTTCTGTAATCTCCATTGGATTCGGTCCATATGCTTTCTTTCCATATGCCTTGATCTTGTCTTCATTTTTATCAAATATCTTTAAGAATCTTGAAAAGAATACCAGCTGTCCCTTATACACCTTATTTAAAATTGCATTGCCATCATCGGACATCTGCAAAAACAGGGTTGCCGAATCAATTTCCTGAGAAAACAGGTCTTTGTTTTCTTCAATTAGCTGATCGATAAAGCCTCGAATGTTATATGCTTCATTTCCGGCTTTCTTTTCATTTAAGTAAGCCAAAACCTCTTTCTTTAAACGGGTAATTCGTTTGATCTTTTCTCCTGATTCAAAGGTGATCTCACTGAAATTATCCTTCCAGACGTTCTCTAAGTGAGAAGAGGTCTGTACAAACATATGATAGATCTCTAAATCGGAGGCATTTACCTTTTTATCCCCATACATGCGATAAAAATTCTCACTGAAAAGCTCATACATAAGAATACTTTGATCAAATAGCTGGAAGAAAAACTGCAGCTTTGAAAAATCAAAGTTCTTCATGATCTCTTTTGTGATAGGCTTATCCGGTTTCTGGTAAAAGCTATCTTCATACACTAAAATGTTGTGTACAAATTCCTTTTCAATGATCTTTTCAATCTCAGCAATGATAGCATCCATTCGATTCACGATCTCAAATCTTTTTTCCCACTTCGCCTGCTGAAATTCTTTTACACATTTCTCATATTCTAAAACCAAATCCATGGTTCTTTTTAGAACCTGCTGCTCATCATCTTTTAAGCAGCTTACTTTTTCTATAAAATCCTGATAAATATTTTCTTTTGTCTCGTCGATGGAAGAGGCCGGTGTGATGACATTTTTCAAAATCAGATTGTTATAAACATATTCCTCTGCCTTTTCTTTGTCCAAACCGCGCTGCATCAAATAATCTACCACCGCATCAAAAGAAAACTCCTTATTTTCATACTCTGTTCTTAAATAACTTAACAAATAATTTTTCTTACACTTAATGGTACCATCTACTGTTTTATAAACTTTTCCTTTTTCATAATCCTTCTGGTAAAGAAACAGATATCCATCCTCATACTCTTTGTTGGCATTGAGTCTGTAGGTGATCTGTTTGGCAAAAAACGGCATCTGTACGATCATGTCATAAGTTGCCTTTAAAATATAATTGTTGATCTCGCATTCTGATGAAAGCGTTTCCTCTTGTTTGTTTTTTTCCTGATTTTCATTGTCATACAGACAAACAGAAGTCAAAAAGCTAAATGGGCTTGTTTTCATAGTAGCTCGTGTCATCAGACGAATGATCTGATGATCCAGCTTTCTGATCTTCGCTGTATGTTCGTTTACATCTGTTGCCAGATATTTTTTTAGCTTGCAATCGAAATCCTTATTGATGAGTGGCAATGTTTTTAAAATATACTCATTGTCTTTGATAAACATCTGGATTCTAAATCTATTATCATCCAATGTTTCCTGATACAATTTTTTATAGTACTCCTCCATTTCCATGGTCTTCTGGATTTGTTCATTATACTGTACTATGGTATGAATACACGCCTCTCCCAATGTATCCTTTATCTGAGTAACCAGCTTTCCGGACATCATTTTTCTCTTGGCTTTTAAGATATCCGGGTTCTGGTCAATACTATAAAAGTATTCTAATTTCTGTATACACTCATCAATAAAGATTCTTTGTTTATCCTTTTCCACAAAAAATTCTTCCACACTATCGATCAATTTCTGATTTGCGATCTTATCTAATTCCTGTTTCTTTACATTTGTTTTTCTTTCCAAGCTATATGGAAAAATTGTTGTATTCATAGTATCTTTTTGCCTTTCTCATTATTTATCGAATGAATGACCCTTCTGCAATCTGATCAATACTGCACAAACCAAAACCCATGCTGCCAATGCTAAAACGTTCACAATATTCAATGCTTCATGGAACCAAACACTTAATAACACATTATTCATGTGATATACCGGATTGATATAAACAAGGATTCTAAAGCCTAACGCCATATTCTTGATTGGCATAAGCATTCCTGATGCAAACAATACATACTGGAAGCCAATGATAGTAAAAGGCATTACCTGTCGGCTGTTTTTGAAAAATCCATGTAATGTCATACTTAGAAGTAACATAATTCCTACTACAATCATGAATGCGAAAAATACTGCTAACATATGCTCGCTGAGCTCGATCTGAAAGCCAATGACTGCAATCGCACACATTTCAAAAAATCCTAAAATGGAAATAACCAAACCTCTTAACACATATGTGATGATCAAGTTGGTCAGACTGATTGGTGATAATACCATTCTTTTAAAAATTCCCATTTGTTTATCTGTTACATACTGCGTTCCAATGTTAAAAAATACAGTTAAAAAGGAGATTAAGATCATATACATTGGAATATATCTTGCAAATCCTTCTGTATTTCCAAACTGTTTTGCCATTGCGCCTGCATATAAAATGAAAAACACACCTGGTAATAATAGGATTGGTAATGCAAAAAATGGTTCTCTAAAGAATATGATCATGTCATACTTAAATTGCTTTCTTATGGTTGTTAATGTTCTGTTCATCCTTTTTTCCTCCTTCAATTAACATGAAATAAGCGTCTGAGAAGAAATCCACATGTAGTTGTTTCTTGATCACCTCTGGCTTATCATTGGCAATGATGTGTCCTTCATTTAAAATGATAACCCTGTCACAGTACTTATCAATTTCTTCCATGGAATGTGTTGTTACTAAAATCGTTCTTTCTGCATTCTCTCCGCCTCTGATCTTCTGCCATACAAGCTGTGTTGCTTTTGGATCAAGTCCGGTTGTCGGCTCATCTAAAAAAATAAGATCAGGATCATGTAAAAAAGCAATTGCAAGCAGGAATCTTTGTTTCCAGCCACCTGAAAGCTTTTCAAACTTGGTATTTAAGTACGGCTTTAGCTCAAAATATTCAATAATTTCCTGGATTTTATCCTTTTTCACACCATAGACAGATGCAAAAAGATCTAGGGCTTCTTTAAGCTTAATGTAGCTATACATACCACCTTCCTGAAGCATAACTCCTATTTTTCCTCTTACATAATCCACATTTTTCTGACTGGAAATATCTTTTCCAAGAACTTCTACATCTCCTGAATCTGATTTTCGAATGGTCATTAATGTTTCCAATAAAGTGGTTTTACCTGTTCCATTTGGTCCAACAATGGCTACTGTCTCACCAGCTGGTATCTCAAAACTCAACTGGTTTAATACAACTTTTTCACCATATTGTTTTTTAAGATCATTTACTTTGATAATACTCATCTAATCTTCCTCTCTTTTGATTTTCTTAATCTTTTTCAATCCTTTTGGTTCCTCTGGCTGATGAAACCAAAAAATACAACATGTTTCTACTGTTCCTGCTGCAAATCCCATACCAATCATTTCAATAATTTCCCCAATTTTACCCATAATTTTATTCCCCTTCTTTTGTTGGTGTCACAGATTACTTGTTACTGTTCATTTGAAAATGTGATGAACAGTAACCAGTGTTCTGTGCATTATTTACATTTTCATTTGTTAGTTAGCTAGATAAGAACATGTATGAAATAGGATTTAGTTTCCACCACCACAGCTTACGCAAGATGATGATCCACAGCATGAGCAGCTTCCGCTTGAGCTTGATCCGCTTGTTGCAGCTGTCTCTCCTAATAAAGATGCCTCTGATACTTCCATAACTTCGATCTCTTCTAACTCGTTAAATAATTCGTTCATTTTAAATACCCCCAAATGTTTTATAGTTTTTTAGTTTTCAGTCTTCAATTTTTACTATGAATTACCGCCACCACAGCTTACGCAAGATGATGATCCACAGCATGAGCAGCTTCCGCTTGAGCTTGATCCGCTTGTTGCAGCTGTCTCTCCTAATAAGGATGCCTCTGATACTTCCATAACTTCGATTTCTTCTAATTCATTGAATAAATCATTCATTGGTAAAACCCTCCTTTTTTGTATTTGTTTTATGTTCTTCATCTATCTGAAACTAACTTAACACAAAAAAAAGGATTGTAGCTTTAATTGCCACAATCCAATGTTTTATTGCCATTATCTAATATATAACATGATATTTACCATGAAATATCTGCCACTTTCATCCATTTCCAATGTTCCGTCATACTTTTCTATGATATTTCGCATATTCGCCAGACCAATACCATGATGTTCCTTATCTGCTTTGCTTGTTTGTGGAACTCCATTCTTCCAATTGATCTTTTTGTTATAGGTATTCTTTGCCATGATAAACAACTGATTTTTTCTGGTCATGAATGTAACCACTATTTCCTTTGCTTCCTCTGTTACCTCCCTGCAGGCTTCGATGGCATTATCTAACATATTTCCTAAAATAACAGAGATATCAAAATCGTCAATGGCTAGCTGATTCTCAATCTTTGTTTGGATATCCACGGAAATGCCTTCTTTTCGCATAATGCTCATCTTGTAATTTAAAATAGCATCTATCATTCGATGTCCCGTATAGATAATAGAAATATTGGTTCCTGTCTCACGCTCCATTCTGTCTAAGTACTCACCTAATTCCTGATAGCGTTCCTGTTCAATGTAGCTTTTTAATACCAGGAAATGGTTCTTAATATCATGCCCCATTTTTCGGATACGCTTCTGGGAATCCAATAAAATGTCAATCTCTCTATTGTAGCTTCGATTCTGTTCCTCTAATAAGGTGTAAAACTTTCTTCTCTCCTCCAGCTTCAAAAGCTGATCCACCAGATACAAACAACTAAAATCAATAAAAACAATGATCACTGCAAAAACAGTAGTATATCGCTCCGACACATTTCCTGGCAACATTGCAGTAATATACATCAATACTGCCTGCATGATGATCACGTCTGCCCAAATATACCATGGAATCTCATGATTTTTTTTAAAACCTGAAGATTTCTTCAATATATAAGTAAAAAACAGGATGATGATACACTCAAGTACATATTGTGCACGGTAATCACCCTCTGACATATTCTGGATACCCTTTGGGTTGATCTGCAGAATTGCCATGGAAAGTCCCTCTGCCGCCACCAATGCAAAATAAATAACAAAAACCATGAATACATTTCGTTTCACACTGGTTGAATAAAGAAAAGATATGGCAAATAAACATACTAAGTTGGTGATCATACTGATGATTGGATTACCTACTAGTAAATATCCTAGTGAAAGAATACAAAAATAGAGAAAAAAACAAATTATTTCTAAGGTATTTCTTTCCCGCGTCTTTGAATATTTTCGAAAGATTCTTGCTATACAATACAGACATAATGCATTATTGCATAAATAGACAATTTGATTCCCGTAATTACTCATTATGATGCCACCCAATCTTTTGCAATATTTCGAACTTCTTTTCTTTTTGCCTGGCTGATTTCTAATTCTTCGCCATTGTCCAGCACGATTTTATCAAAATAGAATTCTGATACGTGATCATAATTCACCAAAATTGATTTATGGCAGTAGAAAAACTTTTTATCCTTTAAGATTTCATAAATGTCCTTTAAAGAAGAATAAAATTCATCTGATTTCTCCTCTGTCACCACTATTGATTTTTTCAGGTTGCTTTCAAAATATAAAATGTCTCCAACCTTTACTCGACACACCTGTCCTTTCTTTTGATAAGTAAATAGATCATTTTTTCTTCCCATTACTGCAAAAAGCTTATCCATCATCTTTTCTATTTTCTCGTAGGAAACAGGTTTTATCAAAAAATCAAATGGATTGTTCTGAAACAACTCTAGCGCATAACCTACCTGTGTGGAAACATAAACAATTTGCAATTGATAATTCTGTACAACCGTTCGTATTCGCTCTCCTACTTCTACTCCGTTAAGCTCCGGCATTTCAATATCCAGAAAAAGCAATTCATAGTTTTTGGTTGCAATCATTTCTAATGCCTTTGTTCCACAATTCACCCTATCTATTTCAAAATTTTCTTTATGCTCTATCTCGTACTTCACCAGATTTTTTTCAATCTGTTCCACAAACAAAGCATCATCATCACATATTAATATTTTCACGATTGATATTCCCCCTATTATCAATAATTCCCATAAATAATACAATGCTGACAAAAATGTAGCTATACGTAATCCCTGTTAAAAAAAAAGTGATTTTAAAAATACTTGTAACCACATAGATACCAGTCACGATCAAAAATACTCTACTGCTCACTTTTTTACAATGACGTATGTCTTCCTCATCTAATGGTTTATTGGCACATGGAACGGGTGCTAATAAATAGACCTCCAATCCCATACAAACCACTATGATTATAGAAAAAATGAAAGCGACATGCACATATTTCATTAAAATCAAAAATATAATCGTTGATACAACAGACATCACAGTACATCTTCCAGGCGTACTTGCATGAAATCCCCCCATATGCGTTCTCAAACAATAAGTTGCAATGAAAAATACTGCTGTCTCCCATCCGATTCCTAAAATGATACCTGCGATCATTAAAAGCAATGCACTTCCAAATGTGATTGAAGCCTGTATCAGCCCGTATCTTACAACCTCCCTCTTCTCTTCTTCTGATTCAAACAAATCACTATACTTCATCCTTTTCCCCTTACGTTTGTACGATATTTTGATATAAGTATTTTCTGAAAGAAAACACACCCAACTCCAAACAATTCGATAATTTAAATATAGTATAAAATAGTAGCAATATCAATCATTTCGAGCTATTTTTCACTATAAATCGTTATTTTTTTTATCATTTTTCGTTTTCTATATAATTATAAAAATGTCATCTGAAATAAAGGTTTTTCGGATACCTTTTACAATTATCTTATAGTTATATATGATTTCCGAAATAGCGTATATATAATATTGACAAAATAATCGTCCATTATATACTATGTTTATTGTGAAATTGTATAATGTGCATTTACTTATGCCGGGAGATTGTAAATGATACTATCACAATGCTCACAAATCAAATGTATTTTTTCATAAAATACACAAACCATTCGGTAGAATAAGGAGGAAAAAAGTATTGAAACTGAAAAAAAGAATTCTCTCTGCAGTTCTTGCTGCAACGCTTGCAATAGGCGTATTTGCAGGAAAAGAAATGCACGTTTCAGCAGCCACAAAGTTCACTATTGACTGCAACAACGTTTTAAGAGGGGCAACACACTGCGCCAATGGATCCCTTTATGGATTCATTGAAAACACACCTGGGGATTTAAACAGCCTTGTGGCTCCATTGAATCCATTTGTATTTAGAAATCCTGCAAGAGGCTCCTACGGAAACCAGCATCCATATGGTGATGCCATTAAGGTTGCTCAGAGACTGAAAAACATTCCTAGCGCAAAGGTATCTATCGACCTGGCAGATATGTTGCCTTATTGGCCATATAAGTGGCCAGGTATGAACAGCTGGTTAGCACAGGTTAAATCATTTGCGGAAGATAAGATGAAATCTGGCTGCACCAACTGGTATGGATATGAAATCTGGAACGAACCAGATGGAACTTTTAAAAACAATGGTGTTTCTTTCGAAGAAATGTGGAAACAGACTTACCATTTATTAAAAGCTGTTGATCCTAATGAAAAGATCATCGGACCTTGCGATAGCTGGTATAACCATAATCGTATGAAATCATTTTTACAGTATTGTAAAGCTAATAACTGTATCCCTGATATCATGAGCTGGCATGAACTTTCCGGTTTAGATAATGTATCGTACCACATCAGACAGTACAGAGCCTTGGAAAAGGAATTAGGTATTCCTGAATTACCGATCTCTATCAACGAATACTGTGATCCAAAACATGAATTTGAAGGACAACCTGGTTCAAGTGCTCGTTTCATTGGTAAATTTGAACGTTACAAAATTGATAGTGCTACTATTTCATGGTGGTTTACAGATGCACCAGGACGTTTAGGAAGTCTTCTTGCAACCAACACTCAGAAGGGTGCCGGTTGGTACTTCTACAAATGGTATGGTGATATGACTGGTAACATGGTAAATGTTATTCCACCTAATGATGACAGTGCTCTTGCTGATGGCGCTGCTTGTGTAGATACCAACCAGAAGTACATCAGCTTTATCTTTGGAGGTCCTAATGATGGCACCATTAATGCAACCTTTGTTAATTTACCATCCTTCATTTCTTCAAAAGCTACTGTTAAGATTGAGAAGATCGACTGGAAAGGTAAGGACGTTGTATCCTATGGTCCAACAACAATCTCTGAAAAGGTTTATGATGTAAGAAACAGAGAATTATCTATTTCTGTACCAAACTGTAATGCTACTTCCGGTTACCGTATTTACATCACAGATGGTAATGGTGCCCCTGCTCCAGCTAACCCAGGTACTAATCAACCTACTAACCCAGCAGCAACTATCGCTGATGGTTGGTATTACATCAAAAACACTGGTTCTTCTAAATATTTAACAGTAACTGGAAACACAGGAAAGGCAAATCAGAACATTGAAATCAGCACATTAAGAAATTTAGATGGTCAGAAATGGAAGGTAACCAATACCGCTGACGGTTACATTACCTTAGAAAGTGCACTGGGCAGCTTTATGATGGATGTGTCTGGTGCCAAAAATGAAAACAATGTAAATATCGCTCTTTACAATGCTTACTCTGGCGATGCACAGAAATTCAAAGCTCTTTCATTAAATGGCAATGGAACTGTAGCCCTTACAACCAAGGTAAGTAATGGAACAAAAGCAATTGATGTTTATGAAAATGGAAAAACTGATGGTTCCAATGTTATCCAGTGGGATTACAATGGTCAAACCAATCAGTCATGGGTTTTTGAAGCAGTAAAAACAGAAACTCAACCTACACAGCCTCAGACTCCTGCTGCAAATGGTACAGTTTCTGACGGATGGTATTACATTAAAGGCGTAGATTCTGATAAATATTTATCTGTAACAGCTAACACTGGAAACAATGCACAGAACGTTGACATTCAAACCAAAACTGGTGCAGATGGACAGCTTTGGAAAGTAACAAACACATCCAACGGCTACTTCACATTAACAAGCAAATTAGGTGATTTCAATCTTGATATCGCTAATGGTTCCGCTGAAAACAATGCAAACGTTCAGATTTATGCAACTCATGGAGGAGATGCACAGCAGTTTATCGTAAAAACTACATCACAGAACAACGCTTTTGCCATTGCTACAAAAGCTTCTGGCGGCACAAAGGTTCTTGATGTAGCTGGTAAAAAGAAAACAGATGGCACTAATGTATGCCAGTATGTAAACAACAATCAGGCTAACCAGATGTGGATTTTTGAACCTGCTACTGTTTCTGAACAAACTCAGCCTGTAAATCCACAGCCAACTCAGCCTACACAGCCAAATAATCCGCAGCCTACACCGGCTCCTGAAGCAACAGGTCTTGCTGCAAGCTATGCTATCAACAGCTGGGGATCTGGTTATCAGGTAAGCTTTAAGATTGAAAACAAAACTGGAGCCACCGTTAACACTTGGACTCTTACAATTCCAAAGAGCGAGATTAACATCGACTCTAGCTGGAATATTAATGTAAAGGAAAGTGGCAGCGACTATATTATCACTCCTGTTGAATGGAATTCTAACATTCCTAACGGAAGCAGTGTAGAATTTGGTATCCAGGGTGTTGGTTCTATTGGAAATACTCTTTCTGTTACAATAAAATAACTGTTGTGTATTTTATAAACACATAAATACGAGAATCCTGTAATCACTAAATGGTGACTGCAGGATTCTTTTTTAGTGATAGTTTTATCAAAAGCTAATCTATCAGAATGTGAAATTCATTTTTGTGAAATCTAAGCAAACCATCATCTCGCATTTTTCCCAGTTCCTTTGATAAGGCTGTTCGCTCAACCCCTAAATAATCTGCAAGTTGCTGGCGATCCAAAGCAATTTTTATTTTTCGTGACCCTTGAATGGAAATCTGCTCTGAAAAATAGGAAAGCAATCTAGCTCGTATGGTCTTTGGTGCCGCATGAAAAATACGCATGGATAAATTCAGGTTTTTCCTTGAGCTGATACGTAACAAATTCTGAATCAACTTTCCTTTGTGTCCACCAAAATCTCCTTCTGAAAACAATCCCGGCACATTTACAAAAAGAATCTCTGTTTCTTCTCTGGCTATCACATCTACTAACATAGGCTGATTGGGAATGCATGCATAGGATTCTGCGAAAATATCCCCCTTTTCTGATATACCAAGAATACTTTTATTCCCCAGCACATCGATATTTTCAATCTGAACAGATCCTGACAATACCACACAAGCGTCTGTTACAATTTCCCCTACATGAAATATGCCCTCGCCCTTTTTGTAGCTTCTTACGCTGTGTCTAATGCTGCCAAGTATTTCATCAATTTCTTTTTCTGTACATCCTTTAAATAATGGTGTATTTGATAAAAAATAATAATCCATTTTATTCCTTTTTGTGGTTATAACCACATACTTTTTTCTTTTATCATAGTATTCTATACTAAACCAGTCAAGAAGAAAGAAGCATCTACTTGCACGCTTCTTCATAAATGAAACGCTTCTATTGTTCCTTAGAAGCACCAATACAGGAGGTTTTTTATGGTACGTCAGATTATTCATATTGATGAAGAAAAATGTAACGGTTGTGGTCTTTGCGCAAAAGCATGCCACGAAAGCGCAATTGCTATTATTGATGGAAAAGCAAAATTGATCAGAGATGACTATTGTGATGGAATGGGTGATTGTTTACCTGGCTGTCCAACAAACGCTATCTCTTTTGAAACCAGAGAAGCGGCTGCTTATGACGAGGCAGCTGTGGAAGCCAATAAGAAAAAAAATGCTGCCTCACAGGTTCCTCATGGTTGTCCGGGTTCTGCTATGAGACAATTAAACAGACAAGCTGATTTAACACCTGCCACGGATGAAGCTACACCTGCCAATGTTTCATCCCAGCTTGGAAATTGGCCAGTCCAGATTAAACTAGCACCTATTCAGGCACCTTATTTTCAGGGTGCAAAGCTCCTTATCGCAGCTGATTGCACCGCATATGCCTACGCTAATTTTCATAAAGATTTTATCAAAGACAAAACAACCCTGATTGGTTGTCCAAAGCTTGATGCCATTGATTATAGTGAAAAGCTTACTGAAATCATCAGAAACAATGATATTAAAAGTGTTACCATTGTACGGATGGAGGTACCATGCTGTGGTGGACTGGAAATGGCAGCTAAAAAAGCAATCCTAGATAGCGGCAAGTTCCTGCCATGGCAGGTTGTTACCATTTCTATTGATGGGAAGATTCTTGATTAAGGCTTATCCTAAAGCTGAAACCTTATCTAAATAATCAGCAAAACAGAGGCGTGGAGCAAAATCCACGCCTTTATAATTTACGCGTTAATACAGTTTTTAGCGCCCCTGTTACCATAAATGAAAGATACTACTAAATCAGCATATTTCTGACCTATTCCGATCACATCTTAGAAATGATATTCATCCCTAACATTTAATAGTTGACTCCATCTTGCAGAAATCATCTTGGCATAAAATATGCTTGGTAAACCATAACAACCAAGTGCATAAGCATCATTCAACTCCACCAGCAAAGTCTTTGCCTCGTAAGACTCATTCATCTTCGCTTGAACGATATTATTCCGATAATACTGTCCATCGAGATCGTAAATTGCACCCATAACTTTAGTGCGTTAATGTGTGTAATAGACGCGTTAGATTACAATTTCCAAAGCTATCCACTTGAGAGAATAAACTGAAATTTCTTATTCTCCAACTGCTTCCCATCGAAAGATTACCGATACATGAGTAATCTCATTGTCAGGATCAGAATATTCCTTCTCAAAATGCATTCCAATT
>JAZQQB010000017.1:0-19033 GCA_045628865.1 Lachnospiraceae bacterium
AAAATGTCCCTTTAACAGGGACGATCAGTGAATATGGTGCGGTTGGGGCCTTTAATTTCGTGGGCCCTTTGAGGGCCAAGCCGGTAACCGAGCCTTACAGGCTCAGAGCAAACCACCAGCTGTCGCTGGTGGTCATGATTGTTTGTAGTTGCGAAAGGAAACAAAGGTTGTTATAATCAAACTAACTATGGCATGATGGAGGAATAGAATATGAAATGGAATCAGATTCGAATCAAAACAATTACGGGAGCAGAAGATATTATAATTTCAACCTTGTATGATATTGGCTTAGAGGGTGCACAGATTGAGGATAAGATTCCACTCAGTGCATGGGAGAAAGAGCAGATGTTTGTAGATATCCTGCCAGATTGCCCAGAGGATGATGGTGTTGCATATTTAAATTTCTTCGTAGAGGATGAAGAAGGTGTGAACATTGATGAGATCGTGGCAAATGTAAAGGAGCAGCTTGAAGAACTGAAATCCTTTAATTTAGATATCGGAGAAGGAACGATTGAGCTGAGTCAGACAGAGGATAAGGACTGGATCAACAACTGGAAAGAATTTTTCCATCAGTTTTATGTAGATGATCTTTTGATTATTCCATCCTGGGAGGAAGTGAAGGAAGAAGATAAGGATAAGATGATCCTTCACATTGATCCAGGTACTGCATTTGGAACTGGTATGCATGAAACAACACAGCTTTGTATTCGTCAGATGAAGAAATACGTGACAAGTGAAACAGAGCTTTTGGATGTTGGAACAGGAAGTGGTATCTTAGGAATTTTAGCTTTGATGTTTGGTGCAAAGCATGCAGTTGGAACCGACCTTGATCCATGCGCGTTAGATGCAACAAAGGAGAATATGGAAACAAACAACATTGATCCTGCTAAATTTGATGTAATGATCGGTAATATTATCGATACAAAGGAAGTACAGGATGCAGTTGGTTACAATAAATATGATATTGTTATGGCCAATATCCTTGCGCCAATCTTAGTACCATTGACGCCAGTGATCTGCAATCAGTTAAAGACTGGTGGTATGTATATCACTTCAGGGATCATTGATACAGCAGAGGATATGGTGGTTCAGGCTGTAAAGGATGCAGGACTTACTCTTGTAGAAGTAAATCATCAGGGAGAATGGGTATCTGTAACAGCTAGAAAAGATTTCTAATATTAGATAATGGAAAGGTACGCATATGTATAACTTTTTTGTGGATCCAAGTCAGGTTGCAGGTGATAAGATCACCATTATTGGCAGTGATGTGAACCATATGAAGAATGTTCTTCGCATGAAGCAGGGTGAGAATATTTATATCAGCACAGGTGGAGATAATGGTTCCTATGATTGTATTGTGGATGAATTATTAGAGGATTCTGTGGTATGTACCATTATTGCAAAGCTGGAGGAAGGCTTAGAGCTTTCTTCTGATGTCTATCTGTTTCAGGGACTTCCAAAGGGCGATAAGATGGAACTTATCATTCAGAAGGCAGTAGAGTTAGGTGTTCATGAGATTATTCCAGTATCTACCAAGAGAAGCGTTGTAAAGCTAGATGACAAAAAGGCGAAAAGTAAACGAGAACGTTGGCAGGGAATCTCGGAGGCTGCAGCAAAGCAGAGTAAGCGAAGAATTATCCCTGCAGTTACAGAGGTTATGACCATGAAGCAGGCAATCGAATATGCAAAGGATTTTGAAATTAAACTGATCCCTTATGAGAATGCCGAGGGCATGAAGAAAACAAAAGAAATTATTGAAAGCATTACCCCTGGAAAAAAGGTTGCAATCTTTATCGGACCAGAGGGTGGACTAGAGCCGGCAGAAGTGACACTTGCCATGGAAGCAGGCATAGAACCTATCACATTAGGTAAACGAATTCTTCGTACCGAAACAGCAGGTATGACAGTGCTAGCATGGTTGATGTATCAGTTAGAAGAATAACAAGCACAAATTGGTTGATCATTTCATATGATAAACCAGGGTACTAGAAAAAAGAGGTAGTAAACGATGGAAGTATATTTGGACAATTCAGCAACAACACAGGTTTTACCAGCTGTAGCAGATCTTGTTTACAAGGTAATGCGAGAGGATTATGGAAATCCATCCAGTCTTCACATGAAAGGTGTGGAGTCGGAAAAATATATTCGCGAAGCGAAAGAAACACTGAGTAAAATTCTTCGTGTCCAGGAAAAGGAGATCCTTTTTACATCAGGAGGAACAGAGTCAGATAATCTTGCGCTGATTGGTACGATGGCAGCAAATCAAAGACTTGGAAAACACATGATAACCACAGTGATTGAGCATCCGGCTATTCTTCAGACCTGTGCTTATTTAGAAAAGCAGGGCTTTGAAGTGACATATTTATCAGTGGATGCTGCTGGTCATATTGATTTAGAGAAATTGCAAAATGCGATTCGTCCAGATACTATTCTTGTTTCTATCATGATGGTAAACAATGAAATGGGAGCAGTCAATCCAATTCAGGAAATTGGAGCATTGATCAAAAAATGTAATCCGAAAACCTATTTTCATGTTGATGCTGTGCAGGCATTTGGAAAAATGGAAATTCAGCCCAAGAAAATGAATATCGATATGCTTTCTGTTAGCAGTCATAAGATTCATGGACCTAAGGGTGTAGGCTTTTTGTATATTAAGGATGGTACCAAGATTGTACCAATCAATTACGGTGGCGGACAGCAAAAGGGTATGCGTTCTGGTACAGAAAATGTTCCGGGAATTGCAGGAATGGCAGCCGCTGCAAAATATATGTATGATAATTTGGCCGCTGATCTGGAGCGTTTATATGATCTGAAAAAATATTTTATTGATGGCGTGAAGAAACTTCCAGAGGTGGTAGTAAACAGCGCAGATGATAGAAGCTCAGCACCACATGTAGTGAGTGTTTCCTTTAGAGGCGTAAGAAGTGAAGTGCTCCTTCATACTTTAGAGGATCAGGGAATTTATGTTTCAGCAGGAAGTGCGTGTGCATCCAATAAGCCTTCGGTTTCAGCGACCTTAAAGGCTATTGGTGTGGAAAAGGATTTATTGGATTCTACCATCCGATTTAGTTTTTCTGTACTTACCACAAAAGAGGAACTTGACTATACATTAGGTATTCTGTATGATAGAATACCGATGCTTAGAAAATATGCAAGACATTAAGAAACAGTTGTTAAGAATTGACGAAAGGTAACGGTTAAGAAAATGTATTCATCATTTTTACTAAAGTATGCTGAAATCGGCGTAAAGGGAAAAAATAGATATTTATTTGAAGATGCACTGGTTACTCAGGTGAAATTTGTTTTAAAAAGATGTCAGGGTGATTTTTATGTGCACAAGACACAGGGAAGAATTTATGTAGATGCAATGTCTGAGTTTGATTTTGACGAAACAGTAGAAGCATTAAAGACTGTTTTTGGTGTATCTGGAATCTGTCCTGTAGTTCATGTAGAAGACAAGGGATTTGAAGAACTTGGTAAAGAGGTTGTGAAGTTTGTTGATGCAGAATATGCAGATAAGAACTTTACTTTTAAAGTGATGACAAGAAGAGCACGTAAGAACTATCCGATCGAATCCATGGAGGTTTGTGCAAAACTTGGTGGAGTTTTACTCAATGCATTCCCGGGATTATCGGTTGATGTACACAATCCAGAGGTTATGATCCATGTTGAAATCAGAGAAAAAATCTATATTTATTCGAAAGTAATCCCAGGACCAGGCGGTATGCCAATCGGAACTGGCGGAAAGGCTATGCTTTTATTATCTGGTGGTATCGATTCGCCAGTTGCAGGTTACATGATCTCAAAACGAGGTGTTTCTTTAGAGGCAACTTATTTCCATGCACCACCATACACCAGTGAAAGAGCAAAACAGAAGGTTGTAGACTTAGCAAGACTGGTTTCAAAGTATACAGGACCAATCAAGCTTCATGTTGTTAACTTTACTGATATTCAGTTATATATTTATGAGAAATGTCCACATGATGAGCTTACTATCATTATGAGAAGATATATGATGAAGATTGCCGAGCACATTGCAAAAGAGAATGACTGTCTTGCACTTGTTACAGGTGAGAGTATTGCGCAGGTGGCTTCTCAGACAATGGCAAGCTTACTTGTAACCAATGAAGTATGTACCTTACCAGTATTCAGACCATTGATTGGATTTGATAAGCAGGAGATCGTAACCATTTCTGAAAAGATCGATACTTACGAAACATCAGTATTACCATATGAGGATTGCTGTACCATTTTCGTTGCAAAGCATCCGGTAACAAAACCAAGATTAAATGTAATCAAAGATCATGAAGGAAATCTTTCTGAAAAGATTGATGAGCTTGTTGAAACAGCGATTCAGACAAGAGAGATTATTGAAGTAGAATAGAAAGAGAATGAAAAAGAAGAAGTAGATAAATATCTACTTCTTCCTATTTCATTCTTCATGTAATCAAATTCTCAATTATACAATATAAGGTTTAATAACTGAAAGAACTTCATCAGCGCCTTCTTCTGTATGGATGTTTAAGTCGATTGGCTTAGAAAGATCCAAACTAAAGATACCCATGATAGATTTAGCATCGATAACATATCTGCCTGATACTAAGTCAAAATCGTAATCGAATTTAGTAATGTCGTTAACGAATGATTTAACCTTATCGATTGAGTTTAATGAAATCTGTACTGTTTTCATTGAGTTTACCTCCTTTTTGCAATACCGCGTATATATTAATCATAAATGGAATATAGAGCAAAGTCAAGCAGAAAACAGTGCAATAATGTAGAAAATTGCCACTCATTTTCGACAAAATCACGAAAGATTCACTCATTTTTTCGAAACAGAGTGCCTCAATAGCCTGCACGGGATTTTATAAATGAAATGATGATTCGCATGAAATGAAAAATGTTTGGTTGGAAAATAGAAACAGGATGAACTGGAGGAATTGCATGAAAAAGGTTGCTTTTCACAATTTGGGATGTAAAGTAAATGCATATGAAACTGAAGTTATGATGCAGAAATTGGTGGAAAAAGGATATCAGATGGTAGATTTTGAAAATCAGGCTGATATTTATGTGATCAATACCTGTACAGTAACCAATATGGCAGATCGTAAAAGCAGACAGATGCTTCATAAGGCGAAAAAACAAAATCCTGATGCAGTTGTGGTGGCAGCAGGTTGCTATGTGCAGACTGGCATGGAGCAGTTATTAAAGGATAATAGTGTTGATCTTGTAATTGGCAATAACAAAAAGAAGGATTTTGTAGAAATTTTAGAAACTTATTTGATGCAGAAAGAGAATTTGTCTAAGAATCACGAGCTTTTGGACAAGACCTTACAGGATACCACCATCATTGATATTAATCATACAGATGAATATGAGGAAATGACACTTGCAAGTACTTTGGAGCATACCAGAGCTTATATTAAGATTCAGGATGGCTGTAATCAGTTTTGCTCCTATTGTATGATTCCATATGCACGTGGAAGAGTAAGAAGCCGTGCTTCTAAGGATGTTGTTGCAGAAATCAAGGGTCTGGCATCCAAGGGCTATAAGGAAGTGGTTGTTACCGGTATTCATTTAAGTTCCTACGGAATGGACTTTGAGGGCGCAGTTCGTGATGAGAATTTGTTTGCCCCACAGGAGCTTGTTAAGGTTTTACAGGAAATCAATGAAATTGAAGGCATTGAAAGAATTCGATTGGGTTCCTTGGAGCCACGAATCATTACAGAAACTTTTTTGACCGAAATGAAAAAGGTAACAAAACTTTGTCCACATTTCCATTTGTCATTACAAAGCGGGTGTAACAGAACCTTAAAGAGCATGAACAGGCATTATACGGCAGAGGAATTTGAGAATAAAGTAGCATTATTAAGAGAATTCTATGAGCATCCTGCTATTACAACAGATGTTATTGTAGGTTTCCCAGGAGAAACTAAGGAAGATTTTGAAGAAACCTATGCATTTTTAGAGAGAATCAATTTCTTTGAAATGCATGTGTTTAAATATTCTATCAGACAAGGAACTGTTGCGGCAAAGATGAAGGACCAGGTTTCAGATGAAATCAAGGAACTTCGCAGCAATAGACTTTTAGAGATGGAAAAAAGACAGTCAGAGGAATTCAGAGCTTGGTATTTGAATAAAAATATCAGTATATTATGTGAAGAAATCAAGAGGATTGATGGTAAAGAATACTGGATTGGACATACACCTGAGTATGTAAAAGCGGTAGTAGAATCCAAGGACAATTTGGAGAACGAGTTTATTTCTTTGACACCAACCACTTTTTTAAAGGATGATGTTTTAAAAGCATAAAAAATCGTTACACAATTCCAAGTTTTGTGTGTAGAACTCATTGAATTATCTTGGAAAATAGGATAAAATAAAATATATATGCGTACGGGAAGAGGAAACACATAATCTCAAATTATGTACGGAATAAATTTTTGGAGGCATGCATGCAGGAATTTGGAAATACACAATTTGTAAAAGCAACACCAGAGCAGGAAGAGAATGTTAAGAAGGTTCTTGCAGACGTATACAAGGCACTTTCAGAAAAAGGCTACAATCCTGTGAATCAGATTGTTGGTTATATTATGTCAGGTGATCCTACATACATTACCAGTCATAAGAATGCCAGAAGTCTGATCATGAAAGTGGAACGAGATGAACTTGTGGAAGAAATGTTGAAAGAATACATTATTTCAAATGACTGGGAATAACTTTTAGGACGAAAAGATATGAGAATTATGGGATTAGACTTTGGCTCCAAAACCGTTGGAGTTGCAATCAGTGATCCATTGTTGTTAACAGCACAGGGCATTGAAATTATTCGAAGAAAAGATGATAATAAATTACGTCAGACACTGGCTAGAATTGAAGAGCTGGCTGTACAGTACGAAGTGAGTGAGATTGTTTTAGGTTATCCTAAGAACATGAATGATACAGAGGGTGAACGTGTGGAGAAGACAAAGGCTTTTAAGGAGTCTTTGGAGAGAAGATCAGGTTTGCCGGTTTTCTTGTGGGATGAAAGACTTACCACTGTTGCTGCAGATAAGTCCATGATGGAAATGGGTATTCGCAGAGAGAATAGAAAAGAGTTTGTAGATGAGATTGCTGCAATGCTGATTCTACAGGGATATCTTGATCACAAGCGCTTTTTAAAGGAACAGAGTGAAGAGTAGACAGATACTTTTACGCATAGAAATATTAGAATTGGAGATAGCATTTTGGAAAAGATTTTATTTACACCAGACGGAGAAGAAAACGCAATTGAATTGTATGTCATTGAGCAGACAAGATTGGGCGGAGTGAATTATATTTTGGTAACAGATTCAGAGGACGACAGCGAAGATGGTCAGGCATATATTTTAAAGGATCTTTCAAAGGAAGATGATACAGATGCAATTTATGAATTTGTATCTGATGATAAGGAATTGGATGCAGTTGCACAGGTCTTTGAAAATTTGTTGGACGATGTTGATTTAGTACAGGATGATGAGGATTCTGAAGAATAAGAAAATAATTGCTGCAAGTCAGCGTAGGTAAGTGTCTATAGATTTTTTTTCATATCTTTTTGAAGGGATTGTTGTTTTGTGAGACTATCTGATATTAGGGCGAAAACAGATAGGAAGAACAAGGATTCTTGATTTGTTACGACCATTTTTAGAAGGGTGAAACGGGGAAGTAGAAGGGAATGGTCAGTACGCCAAAAGATAACGAAGAAAACGCTGCAGATGCGGAAAAATGTGGAGGTAACGTTTTTGAAGAAAAAAGAGAATATGAATGTTTCTAAGCTCAAAATTATACCATTAGGTGGTTTGGAGCAGATTGGTTTGAATATTACTGCCTTCGAGTATGAAGACAGTATCATTGTTGTGGATTGTGGTTTAGCATTCCCGAATGATGACATGTTAGGAGTAGATTTGGTTATTCCAGATATTACTTATTTGAAAGATAATGCAGATAAGGTAAAGGGCTTTATGATTACCCATGGACATGAGGATCATATTGGAGCACTTCCTTATGTATTAAAGGAACTGAATGTACCTATTTATGCTACAAAGCTGACAATGGGTATTATTGAAAATAAACTAAAAGAACATAATTTGGTGAATGGAACTAAGAGAAAGGTTGTGAAATTTGGACAGTCCATCAATTTAGGACAGTTTCGAATTGAATTCATCAGAACAAATCACAGTATCGTAGATGCGGCTGCTTTGGCAATCTATTCACCAGCAGGTGTCATTATTCATACAGGTGACTTCAAAGTGGATTATACACCAGTATTTGGTGATACCATAGATTTACAGAGATTTGCAGAGCTTGGTAAAAAGGGTGTATTGGCGTTGATGTGTGACTCCACCAATGCAGAAAGACCAGGTTTTACACCATCTGAAAGTACTCTCGCCAAGACTTTTGATACATTGTTCAGTGAACATCAGAATACACGAATCATCATTGCAACATTTGCTTCTAATGTTGACCGTGTTCAGCAGATTATCAATACTGCCCACAAGTATGACCGAAAAGTAGTGGTAGAGGGACGCAGTATGGTCAGTATCATTGAGACCGCCATGAACCTTGGCAGACTCAATGTACCGGAGAATACACTGATCGATATTGAAATGCTGAAAAACTATCCAGAAAATAAAACAGTTATCATTACCACCGGTAGTCAGGGCGAAAGTATGGCAGCACTTAGCCGTATGGCAAGCAACATGCACAAAAAGATTTCCATTGGACCTGGAGATACCGTTATTTTCTCTTCTCATCCAATTCCAGGTAATGAGAAGGCGGTTACAAAGGTTATTAATGAATTATATCGTAAGGGCTGTGATGTGATTTTCCAGGATGTTCATGTTTCAGGACATGCATGTCAGGAGGAAATCAAGCTGATCTATACGTTGGTACAGCCTAAATATGCAGTTCCTGTTCATGGAGAGTATAAGCATTTGATGGCACAGGCACACATTGCTGAAATGTTGGGTATTGAAAAAGAAAATATTTTCATTTTAAGCTCAGGTGATGTATTATCATTAAATGAAGAAGGCGCTGCAATTACTGAAAAAGTACCAACCGGAGCCATTTTAGTAGATGGTCTTGGTGTTGGTGATGTTGGAAATATTGTATTAAGAGATAGACAACATCTTGCAGAAGATGGTATTCTTATTGTAGTATTGGCATTGGATAAGGGTGGCAATATGTTGGTTTCAGGACCGGATATTGTATCAAGGGGATTTGTTTACGTAAGAGAATCTGATGAATTGATGGATGAAGCAAAAGAGATTATTGAAGAAGAGGTTGAGAAGTGCCTGGAAAGAAACATTTCTGATTGGGGTAAGATCAAATCATCCATTAAAGATGGTTTATCAGAATATTTATGGAAGAAGACAAAAAGAAATCCTATGATTATCCCTATCATCATGGAGGTATAAGATCATTATGGATTTGGGACCAATGGATTATCGAGGGGATGAATTAGAAAATCTGAAGGCAGCAACTATGAATCTGGTTACTGCTATGAAAAATACTGAGATTTACAAGGTGTATAAGATGCAGTGCAGTAAGATCAACAGACAGCTGGATTTAAAGCAAAGGGTTGATGAATATCGTCAGCGAAATTTTGACATTCAGAACGGTTCTTTGTCAGGGGATGATATATTACATGCACAGGAAGATCTTATGTTGGAGTATGCAGATATTTTAGAGAATCCATTGATTACAGATTTTTTGGCAGCAGAGTTGGAGTTCTGTAGAATGGTGCAGAATGTGAACCTGCAGATGACAGAAGCGTTGGATTTTGAATGATGAAACGCAAAGTGTTTCTGAATAAGAGGGTGTAAGTAGGATGAAGGTTAGTTCGTTAGTAAGTTCTGTATTAAATATTATTGTGAAAATGGCATTGTTATGCATTGTTGTTATTTTCGTATATAAATATTCCTTAAAGGCATATGATTTTGGTTATAGAGTTTTTGCAGAACCGGCAGTTTCTTCTGGAACTGGAACTGAGATTACAGTTGCAATCGTAGAGGGAAAATCAACTATGGAAATTGGTGAGATTCTGGAAGAAAAAGGTCTGATTCGTGACGCAAAAGTTTTTTATGCACAGGAAATGTTATCAGAATATCATGGTTTTTTACGCCCGGGTATTTATACATTTAGTACTGCGATGACCATTAATGAAATGTTGGCTGAAATGGCAGATTTAGAAGCGATGGAGGCTGCAAAGGCTGCAGAAAAAGCAGTAGAAAAGAATAGTAAGTAATGAAATGGGAGAAACGGTATGATTTCAGATGAAAGAATGACCGCCTTTATCAATTCATTAGATCCAGGAAATGCAGAGTATCTGGAGGAACTGGAACAATTCGCGATCCAAACCAATGTGCCAATCATTCGAAAAGATATGCAGGCGTTGATGAAATTCTTAATGAAGAGTAGGCAACCAATGCGTATTCTTGAAGTGGGTTGTGCCATTGGTTTTTCTGCGTTATTGATGAGTGAATACGCTCCGGATGGATGTGAGATCACCACCATCGAGAAATATGAACCACGAATTGTTGAAGCAAAGGCGAATTTTGAAAAATATGATTACAAGAAGAGCATCACCTTGTTAGAGGGTGATGCATTGGAAATATTAGCATCTCTAGAAGGTCCATATGATTTTGTATTTATGGATGCTGCAAAGGGACAGTACATTAATTTTTTGCCGGATGTTATGAGAGTGCTTCGGGTAGGTGGTGTGCTGGTTTCGGATAATGTGTTGCAGGATGGAGATATCATTGAATCCCGTTATGCAGTTACTAGAAGAAACAGAACGATTCATGCCAGAATGCGAGAGTATTTGTATGAATTAAAGCATCGAGAGGATTTGCAGACAGTTATTTTGACAATTGGAGATGGCGCTACACTCAGTGTGAAGTTATCGTAGGAAAGAATAGAGGATTAGGTTATGAGAAAAACAGAATTGCTGTGTCCAGCAAGCAGTTTGGAAGTCTTAAAGACAGCAGTTATCTTTGGAGCTGATGCCGTTTATATTGGTGGAGAAGCCTTTGGACTTCGTGCCAATGCGAAAAATTTTAGTGCAGATGATATGAGGGAAGGAATTGCTTTTGCCCATGCTCATGGTAAAAAGGTGTATGTAACAGCCAATATTTTGGCACACAATGATGATTTAGAGGGTGCTCGCGCATATTTTACTGAATTAAAGGAAATTAAACCGGATGCATTGATCATTTCTGATCCAGGTATGTTTACCATTGCAAAAGAGGTTTGTCCGGAGATTGATGTTCATATTTCAACACAGGCTAATAATACCAACTATGCCACTTATCTTTTCTGGCATAAAATGGGTGCGACCAGAGTTGTGTCAGCAAGAGAATTGTCTTTAAAAGAAATCAAAGAAATTCGAGAGAACATTCCAGAAGATTTTGAAATTGAAAGCTTTATCCATGGTGCAATGTGTATTTCATATTCAGGAAGATGTTTGCTTTCTAACTATTTTACTGGAAGAGATGGCAATCAGGGTGCGTGTACCCATCCATGCAGATGGAAGTATACTGTCATGGAGAAGAATGAAGACAATCCATCCTTTGAAAAGGAATATTATGTGGAGGAGGAGAAGCGTCCAGGAGAGTTTTTACCGGTTTATGAGAATGAGCGTGGCACCTATATCTTTAACTCCAAGGATCTTTGTATGATCGAATATATTCCAGAAATCCTAGATGCTGGAATTGATAGCTTAAAGATTGAAGGACGTATGAAAACAGCCCTTTATGTTGCAACTGTGGCAAGAACCTATCGCAAGGCTATTGATGATTTTATGGAAAGCGAAGAAAAGTATCGTGCTAACATGTCGTGGTATCAGGATCAGATTTCCAGATGTACCTATCGTCAGTTTACAACAGGCTTTTTCTTTGGAAAACCTACCCATGAAACACAGATTTATGATAGTAACACCTATGTAAGTGAGTATATCTATCTTGGAATTATCGATCATGTAGATGATAGAGGACTAGCCCTGTTTGAACAGAGAAACAAGTTCTGTGTAGGAGATACCATTGAGATCATGAAACCAGACGGACGAGATATTTCAGTAGTGGTAGAAGCAATGTATGATGAGGATGGCAGACCGGTAGAAAGCTGTCCGCATTCTAAACAGAAAATATATGTGAAGCTTAGTGAACAGCCGGAAAAATACGATCTGTTACGAGTTTCGTCGAAGTAAAAAAGTGGCTTAGCCAATTGTGGCTAAGCCATTTCTAATCTTCTTCGATGATCTGGATTTCCAGGTAGTCGAAGTCTATGGTCTCTACGAAACTGTCCTGGTAGAAACGGGTCTTGCTGTGGACTTTGAATTCCTGTGTGGTATTGGTGAGCCAGATAGGATTCGCAAGATCGAATTCGTGACATGCATTTTCTAATGCACGAAAGACCTTGTGAGTACGAGTGTCAGAAGAATCATCGCAAATAACGGTACTGAGTAAGTGGTGATTGTCTTTTACTTCCTTTGCCCATAAACGAAACATGGTATAATCTCCTTCGGTGTTCCATAAAATTTGTAGGCTCATTATAGCAGAGAGAGCAAAAGCTTTGCAAGCATGGGATTTATGAAAAAGAGGCATAAATGATAGTTGATGACATATACTATTGTGTAGCCCTTTGGAAAACCGGGTAACACAATGCACAATAAATGTGAAAAAAGTGTAAATAATATGTATAAATTTACCGTTTCGGACAAAAATGTGATATAATAACAATTGAAATGTCGTGTTAATTTATGGGGGAGAAACAGGGCAAAATAGAAGAGAAGCAGAAAGGTTAGTGGAATGGAATTCGTACCAAATCGTAATAGTGAGATTGATAATTGGAAAGAGGTTATCTTAGTATACAATTCAGCATTAAAAGAAATTGGAACTCGATTGGAAATCTTAAATGATGAGTTTCAGCATGTACATAGATATAATCCGATTGAACATATTAAATCCAGAATTAAGAGCTCAGAAAGTATTGTTAAGAAATTAAAGAAATATGGCTATGAATCTACCATTGAAAACATGGTGAAATATGTGAATGATATTGCAGGAATTCGAATTATCTGTTCATTTTCATCGGATATTTATCGAATTGCAAGTATGTTAAGTAGTCAGAGCGATATCAAAGTAATCGCGGTAAAGGATTATATTAAGAATCCGAAGGTGAGCGGATACAAGAGTTATCATATGATTGTAACTGTACCAATTTACTTATCAGACAGAATTATAGATGCGAAGGTTGAGATTCAGATCAGAACGGTTGCTATGGATTTCTGGGCAAGTTTAGAGCACAAGATTCAGTACAAATTTGAAGGTCAGGCACCACAGTATTTGCAGGATGAACTTGCAGAATGTGCCCGCATGGTTGCACAGTTAGATGATCGGATGATGGCTATTAATGATGAAATTCAGAATTATAAAGATGAAAAATAGTGATCTTACTATTGAAAAATCCGGCAGTCACTAAGGTGGTTGCCGGGTTTTTGTATGCTGGTGAATGAGATTGGATTTTTCAAAACTATATGAAAAATGTCGCCTAAAATGAGGAGTGCCCTGATACCTTTCGGCACCAGGGCTATTATGAAAAAATTTTATCTTTATGTGTAGGATGTACACTTAAAAGCATTTCCTTGATTTGTTTAAAGTATACCAACGAAATATGAACAAAGTATGAACACGACGTAAATAATATGTGAAATGAACAAAGGAAGAGAAAGAAGTAAAAAATAATTGTGCAAAGTGCACAATACAAGACACGTGAGCTTGGAAAAGCCTTCGTCATATTGAAGAAATGGTATTTTGGCGTTAAAAAATCGAAATAGAAAATGGGAATATACGAAACAATGTAAAAGAGATGTTGTTTTCGTTGTTAAATAATGATAAAATAATTATGATTAGGTAACAATATGTCATTTTTTTGGCATAATAGCTAAATGCAGTGCAGATATGGATTGATTCATGTCATATGGAGGAATAGATATGGATAGTTTTATGGACAAATTGGCTCAAAAGTTTAATGCACAGGAAATGATCAAGGCCAACACTGTGGCAGAAGAGAAAGAGCTCGAAAAAAAACGTGCGGAAGCAGAAGAGTATAAAGCGTATCTACAGCAGATGAAAGAACTTAATCAGGAGAATGCTGAACTTACAGAAAAAATTGAAGCAATGATGACACAGTTACAGAAGGTGACAGAGCTTAATCAGTCTAAGATAGATGCAATTGTTCAGGATAATGCTGCTAATAAAGCACAGCTAGAGGAAATTGCAAAAAGCAGTTTGTCTAATCAGACAAGAATGGAACAGCTGGCAAAGAAGACTGAAGAAAATATGGTGCATGTTGCCAATGAGTCAGTTTCAAGAATTAATAAGGTTTCAGAGGATTCTGTTGCCAAGATGAACAAGATTGCTGATGAAGGTGTGAAAACTGTTGCGGAAATTGCAACTATCAATAAAGAAAAAATGGAAAAAATGCAGGTGGTGTCTAGTGCCCCTGTACAGGCAGAAGTTGATCTTTCACAGGTAGAGAATAACATCATGTTATTGACCAAAAACCTGGAGGAAGAGAAGAAGAAGCTGGCTGAACTTTTTGAACAGACCAATGAATATGTACATCGTGAGAATGTAAAGGTTTATCGTAATGTGCAAGCAGTTGTTGTAGAAGAAGTGAAGAATCGTTCTGATGAGCTGGCTCGCCAGATCAATGAACAGAATGAAGAAATGAATGAACGTTTAGAAGCTGTGGAGAGAACTACAAATAGTGTAAAGCCAGCCATTCGCGTGACTATGACTTTTTCAATCATCACTGCGGTTGCAGCATTGGGTGCAGTGATGTTATACATTTTAACATATTTGAAAATAGTCTAAGTAGAGTTTTAACAATTGAAAGGATCCGGATTTTGCAAAACGAAATCCAGAGATAAGCATATGGCAAAAGAATATTGGAAGGCTGGCAATATGGTTTATCCTGTTCCAGCTGTTATGGTAAGTTGCAAGAGAGGCGATGAAACCCCTAATATCATTACAGTGGCATGGTGCGGAACTGTTTGTTCTACGCCAGCTATGGTTTCTATTTCAGTCAGAAAGGAACGCTATTCCTATGATATTATTAAAGAGTCTGGGGAATTTGTGATCAATCTTGTAACAAAGAAATTGACAAAGGCGACAGATTATTGTGGTGTTCGCTCGGGCAGGGATGTGGATAAGTTCTCAGAAATGAAACTTACACCGCTACCATCGAAATATATCAATGCACCTGGTATTGAGGAAAGCCCTGTTAATATTGAGTGTAAGGTAACTCAGGTGATTGAACTGGGATCTCACGATATGTTTTTGGCCGAGGTGTTGGGTGTAACGGTAGATGACTCGTTGATGGATGAAGCAGGAAAGTTTCATTTGAATAAGGCCGGGCTTGTAGCATATTCTCATGGTGAATATTATACCCTGGGTGAGCTGGTCGGAACTTTTGGATATTCGGTGAAAAAAACAATACCCAAAAAGAAAAACAGTAAGAAAAATAATAAGAAAAATAATAAGAAATCATAATCAAAAAAGAAGGACTGATGTGAATCAATTCACATCGGTTTTTTGTTTGAGTGAATTGCCGCTTCTCGCTCTTTTTTATAAAAAAGTCTCATAGGTATAATAACTTTACAAGAATGGGGAATACTGATACAATGAATGAGGCGCTTTGCGATTGAAAGAAAAAAGTGGGTTGGTATATACATATGAAGAAATATAAAGAACGCAAGTCAAGAATTAAGCTTGTAAGCTTTTTAAATATATCTGTAATAGCGATCATGTTTAATGTTTTGTTTTTTCCATCTTTTGTGAAATTGAAGGATACGGAACAGAATATGTATCGAGTGTATTTGGATGGAGAAACTGTAGGAATTGTAACAGATGATTCTGTTGTAGAAGGGTATTTACGAGAAGCACGTTTGGTAGTTGCGAATGAATCAGAAAATTTGGTTTTATTAACACCAGCGGTTACTTGTGAGGGTCTTGCAGTAACAAAGGGGCGTCCAGATACAAAGGAAGTTGTTGTGAACAATATGGTTGAGGTGCTTCGGGCAGAAGAACAGGAAGCCTTACAGAAATCTTATACAGTAAAGATTGGTGAATATACAGTCAATCTGGCCAGTAGTGATGAAGTGTTGACTTTGTTTCAGGCTGCAATTGATAAATACGATCAGACTGGAAATTATGAAGTACAGCTGATGATGGATGGAACACGAGAATTGAATGTGCTCACTACCGGTTTGGTTTACAATGAAAAAACAAATCAGGACGAAGAGGATTTGGAAACAAGACTGTTAGGTGGCTTTGCGAAGGTTGAACATGAGATGTTTCAGAATGTAGAGCCATTATTAGAGGATAAGAATTTCTCTGATTTTGAACTGGGCTTTATGGATATTGGTTTTTTAGAGGATATTGAGATTGTTGAATCTTATTTACCAGCGTCTCAGTTAACAGATGTGGAAACAGCTATTGAAGAGGTAACCAAGGAACAGGAAGTGGAAACCATTTATGAGGTTGTATCTGGTGATACATTGTCAAAGATAGCTTATGACAATGATCTTACAATTGAAGGCTTAATTGAAATTAATGATACCTTAAAGGATGAGAACTCAGTAATTCGTGTGGGTGATGAACTTGTGATCACAGTTCCACAGCCAGAGCTATCGATTGTATGGTCTGAACAGTTATATTATGAAGAAGATTATGAAGAAGCCATTCAATATGTTTACAATGATGACTGGTATACAACCAAGTCTGTAACACTGCAGGATCCAATTGCTGGTCACAGAAAAGTAGTTGCAAACATATCATATATTAATGATGATCAAGAATCGAAGGAAATTCTTAAGCAGGAAGTGACCATGGAAGCCGTTCCTAAGATTGTAGAAATCGGAACAAAGATTCCGCCAAGCTTTATTAAGCCTATTTCAGGTGGACGACTTACATCAGGTTTTGGTTCAAGAACTGCTCCAACCAAGGGTGCAAGTACATATCATAAGGGTATTGATCTTGCAACACCAATTGGAACCAGTGTTGTGGCTGCTTGTTCTGGTACAGTTACATTTGCCGGATGGTCAAGTGGTTATGGTAATCTTGTTATCATCAGTCATGGTGATGGTAGAGAAACACGATATGGTCATTTGAGTAAGATCCTTGTATCCAGCGGGCAACAGGTAAATCAGGGAACTAAAATCGCGCTTAGTGGTAATACTGGACGAAGCACGGGACCTCATGTACATTTTGAGATCCGAATTGATGGAACACCGGTTAATCCGTTGAAGTACATCGGCTTATAAAAATGGCGAAATGTGCAGGCATAGTAGGGGAATTGTGTGTGTCTGTATTTCGTAAAAAAGTGTATCAGGATTCTATTCTTTACAAATATAAACTTTGTGTTATAATAAATTAGTTAGTTGGAAACCTGAAATAGGGAGTTAGACTTATGGAACAGTACGTTATTAAAGGTGGAAATGCTCTCGTTGGTGAAGTTGAAATTGGCGGTGCTAAAAATGCAGCGCTGGGTATTTTAGCAGCAGCAATTATGACAGATGAAACTGTTACAATTGAGAATTTACCAGACGTTAGAGATATCAATGTATTATTACAGGCAGTAGAGAGTATTGGTGTAGTGGTACAGAGAATAGATAGACATACAGTAAAGATGAATTCTTCACAGATTCATTCTTTGTTAATAGAAGATGATTATATTAAGAAAATTAGAGCATCTTATTATTTGTTAGGTGCTTTACTTGGAAAGTATCATGAGGCATCAGTTGCTTTACCTGGTGGATGTAACATCGGAAGCAGACCAATTGATCAGCACATTAAGGGATTTAAGGCTCTTGGTGCGGAAGTAAAGATTGAACATGGTTTAATCAATACAAAAGCAGAAAAGCTAACAGGTAATCATATTTATTTAGATATGGTTTCAGTTGGTGCAACGATTAATGTTATGCTTGCTTCTGCATTGGCAACGGGAACTACAATTATTGAGAATGCAGCAAAGGAACCACACGTTGTAGATGTAGCGAACTTTTTGAATAGTATGGGAGCGAACATCAAGGGCGCGGGTACAGATGTGATCCGTATTAAGGGCGTTGAGAAGCTTCATAAGACTGAGTATGCTATTATTCCAGATCAGATTGAAGCAGGTACCTTTATGTTTGCTGCAGCAGCAACCAAGGGTGATGTGACTGTTAAGAATGTCATTCCTAAGCATTTGGAATCTATTTCTGCAAAGCTTTTAGAAATGGGCTGTGAGATTGAAGAGTCTGATGATGCGGTGAGAGTTGTAGCCAACAAGCGATTAAATCATACACAGGTAAAGACATTACCATATCCTGGATTTCCGACAGATATGCAGCCACAGATTGCAGTATGTCTTGCCCTTGCAGAGGGGACCAGTATTGTGATTGAAAGCATTTTTGAAAATAGATTTAAGTATGTAGATGAATTAACCAAGATGGGGGCTTCTGTCCAGGTAGAGGGCAATGTTGCAATCATCGCTGGTGTTCCTAAGTATACAGGTGCTAATGTATCTGCTCCTGATTTAAGAGCGGGTGCAGCATTGGTAATAGCTGCTCTAGCAGCAGATGGTTTATCTACAGTAGATGACATAATGTACATTGAACGTGGATATGAGAATTTCCCAGGAAAACTTCAGGGACTTGGAGCTTTGATTGAGAAAGTAGATAATGAGAAAGATGTGCGTAAATTTACCTTTCGCGTTGGCTGAGTAGGATAATTGCCGTATTATATTAGAAATTGAAGAAATTTCTCAATAAAAAGAAACAAAAACACTTGACGTATTGACAAAAGAAGAGTATCCTACAGTTGATATATGAATTAAATAACGTTTGAATCTCTTATTCAGAGTGGTGGAGATACATAGGATCTGTGAAGCCACGGCAACCCCTTTAAGGAAGGTGCCAACCTGAGCGAGCATGAAATCGAGCAATAAGAGGATTTGATTATCGACGATAAGA
>JAZQQB010000018.1:0-17802 GCA_045628865.1 Lachnospiraceae bacterium
CTTTTTTGCATTTTATTTTCTATCTTTATTTTTCTTTTTTCCTTATTTTTTGAATATTTCTTTTTATTTTTTATATTTTCAATTTTATTTTTTTCATTTTGTGTATCTATATGTTTTTCAATCTCCTCTGTTTCTTCTATATAAATACCAGTTTGATCATTTTCAGCTGGTACTTGTAGTTTTGAATCATGATCTTTTATTTTTTCAGGCATCCATTTCGTTTCCTGATCCTTTAAGCGAATAACTACATCATCCATCTTGGGTGGATTTTTTATTTTTACATCATTTATTGAAATTTGCTGAACTTCTTTTTTTAATTCCTCAATTTCTGCTTTATAGGATGCAATTCTTTTTTCTTTTTCTTTTTTATTTTTTTTAAATGAAAGTTCCATGCCGCCTAACAATAAAAGCATGACGCATAAAATACCAATTGGTTTTTGCAAAAACAGTAGGATTCTTCCAATATGCGGAATGGTATAAACTACTTTACCTAAGATTTCATCTTTAGATATTGCAGGGTCCTCTGTATTATTGGCATCTCCCTTTGTGATAAACACATCACCTTTTTGTTCAATGATCCTATGCGTAACCAAACTGCCATTTTCTACAAAGGTAACAATATCTCCAATTTGAAATTCTTTTTGTTTTTCAACAATCACAACATCAAAAATAGAAATGGTTGGTTCCATACTTCCAGACATGATCACTGCATTACCCCTACCCAAAGGCATAGGAAGCTTATCCCCACATAAATAGGTTGCATTGAACAGGTAGATATCATACCCAATCCATGCGCTGACCAATATGATGATAATCACTCTTCCAATCAGTCCTAATGTTTTTTTCAATGGTTTCTCCTTACTCCGTTGTTACTTGTAGCACTGCATAAACTTCATAATTAACGATTTCACTTGCAGCCTGAATTCCAACCTGGGTATCATAGGTATCATCAACACCCTCATCCCACCACCAATTGATAGAATAATAGGTATATGTGTTGGATGGTGCAATTACCTCCTCAAAGGCAAGTGCTGTCTCCACACTAATAGAATTCTTTAAATCTACCCAATCAGAAGCATGCCCGTCTGGATATACCAGCTGCAGCTTCATTGGAATACTTAAATCACCTGTATGATAAAGTTTAAAAATAAAACTCACTCTCTGATTTTTGGTAGCAATTCTAAAATGATAAGTTCCTTTACTGCCTGGTGCAATGACGAGTTTACCGTTTTCATCTAAAAATGCTCCACCACTCAATTCATCCGCATCTGAAAAAATATGAAGCTTCGAAGCCTGAATCCAGGTTTGATTGCTATACTCTTCTACACTGGCTGGATCAATCTTTGGACCAGATTCTTCCGGTGTATTTTTCTCTGGTTCTTCTTTTGTTTCTACTGTTTCCTTCGTTTCTTTTGACTCTTCTTCAGTTTCTTCCTCTATTTTTTCTATTTCAGTTTTTGTTTCTGTTATTTCTTCTAAAGCATTTCTAATATCTTCTGCATTCTCCATTGCTTCTTCTAATGTATAACTACCTGGTGGAACAACAACATCGTCTGAAAATACAACAGACCCATCCATTAGAATCTGATTTCCATACTCATCTATCACAATACCATCTTCATCCTTGTAATAACCATTGTGAAGATCCGCTGCTCGTCTACCTAAAATTCTCACCTGTTCAATTGATGGATCATAGTAAAAAGCTCTGCTATCAGATAAAAGTGTCCCATCCGGAAAAACAATTGTTCCCGATTCTGTGATTAAAAGCCCCTCTCCTATTTTTCTACTCTCGCCATCTAAATAATGTAAATATCCATTTTCTACATAATCACCACCTGGAAAATAAATTCTTCCATCCGGCAGCATTTCTGTTCCATCAGATAAAAATACGGAACCTGTTTCTTTTCGAATCACGGTATGCTCTGTCAGGTAAAAAACGCCATCCTGAAGCACAAGCTGAAACATCAACTCTGTGACCATGGAAGGTGTTTGAATATGTGGATACTCACCCAAAGTGATCACGCAAACACTACTTAGATCAAAATCAATTGTCATACGAAATGGGTAATCATATTTCTTTCCATCCAAAGTTTCGATATGAAGAATATGGTTACCATATGGCAAATCCTTTAAAATCAATAAACCTGTTTCATCAATACGATAAAGTTCCTCTAAATCATCTAGGCTAACCAACAATCCAGAAAGAGCCTCGTTATCTTCATCTGATAATAAAATCTGAACATTTGTTGTCTTGATAATCTGCGCACCATCTGATTCCACATAGATGGTCTCCACATCATGATCTGTACTGACCGCAATGATCCATCCCACCAATCCGATACTGATCAGTGCCAAAACGAGCAGGAGTATGCGTCTATATCTTGTTTTTTCAAACCATTTCGCCAAGAACTTTTTCCTCCCCAAACTCGTTTTCCGCCAAAGAATCAATAGTTTTTCGTATTCTTTAACTCAAAAGAAAAGATTGCACGACTAGATTCTTCATGCAATCGCATTTTTCCTTAGTCCATCCTAAAAAAAAGAAAACACTACCTGCAAGTTAGCAGGTAGTGTCTGTTTGCTTATTCGTAAAATATAACTGTCTACAGGTAAGCTACCTGTGATATGAAAATGTAATAATTAGGTTAGTCAACCTGAGTTACTGTACAACCAACAGTCACTGTTACTGTAGCTGAACCTGTTATACCAATTGTCGTATCTGAAGTGTCAACCGAATCACTATATGGCCATGTCCAACATAAGTACTTCGTCACAGAACCGCCAATTGCAACATCTGAAGTTCCTGAAAGTGTATCATTCAATGCAGTAATGTCACTCTCCCAGTTTGATACATCGCTCACTTGTGTTGGTTCTACTGTTTCAACAGCAAACTTAATATTAACCGCACTCAAATTTGTAACTTGTAAATTAAACACAGGATCTATTGTTACTTCTCCTTTATTATCAATTGTAACTGGAATAAATCCCCAAGTACCTGGTGCAATCACTGTTTCAGATGCGCCTTGCTTTACATCTCCTTCATCGGTAGTATCTTTTGCATCTTTAACAGTATTAAATAGATCAATTGTAATACTTGCTGATGATTGATTATTGGTAGTTGTACCATCCTTAATATCAAATGCAAATTTAGCGACTCTTGCAGAATCCCCAGTACCAGCAATCGTTTTTACATACTTCGCATACGTTCCTGACGTCAAACAGAAACTCATCATTGTTGCGATGCCCAAACACATCGCCGTTCTGAACAAATAATTCTTTTTCATATTTTCGCTCCTTTAATTCTCTCGCCGTGTTGTGTGGTATATAGGTAAAAAGATTTTATCTTCATACCACACAGCACGGCACATGGCTCGGGTTCTCCCGAATGTTGTTACGTATGTGGACAATTCCACACCAAGTTTCTATGAGTTAAGTTGCGAATGGATGTTCAGAATAACAAGCTGTTTCTATCAATATCATCACTCGCAAGCTTATCCTTGATTAACCTGCTTGGTTAATTTCTCTTTTTCCAAACGGAGTGCTTCCAATTCTGCTTTTAGATTTTCCGTCTCTGCTTTCTCCTGTTTTGCAAATTTTCTTCTACGAAGAACATCATATAAAATAAATACAACGATTGGACAAACAACACATATTATGAGTCCCTGTGTTGTCTGCATAAACATTGCAGTATTTCCAAGTCCTGGAATGAGCTTAATATATTTACCAACCAAAGTATCCTTTGTAACCTTCTTTGCATCTGGCGTATTGTTGGCATCACCCTGGGTAGTTAAGAAAAGCTCGCCTTCCTTTTCAGTAATTTCGATTACTCTATGAGTTACTACGCTGGAACCATCATAAAAAGAAACAATATCTCCAACCTTTACATCATTGATATCAACTGTTTTTCCAATGATCAAATCACCTGTCATGATGGTATCTTCCATGGATCCTGATAATACAATCATTGGATAATAACCACCTAACTTAGGAACTTCCTTTTCATTGGTAACGCCCTTTACGATGAGAATAATATTTACAACCAAAATAGGTATCAATACTATACAGAGAATAGTTCCAATTACACTAAGTACTACATGCCCTACAGATTTCTCGTTTTTTACTCCCTCATTCTTTACGCTAGTCGAATCCTTCATAGTGCCCCTCTCTGGTTCCTTACCCTGAACCAAATTGTGTATAAACGATATTTCGATATCCACATTACACCTACACGATACAGATCTTATACCCAAGATTGTACATGCAATAAACGTATTTATGTGATTTCTTCGTCAAATTTATCCACAAATATATGCTATTGTTTATTTTAAATTTACTTTTTCACTTATAATAATATCATTGTCTGACAATTCTGTCAATATGTTATTTTTTTGATAAATCTCCCACACCCCGCATAAACATTGCATTTATTTTTTTCATCTTTACAATTGGGGAAATTGTTTGTCAGCATATCGACTATCAAGTGTTATTCAATATCTCGCACACACTTATGTGGGCATTGTAAACTTTCTGACTATTGATTTTTATGATTTTTTCTGTTTATCAATAGTTATTTTCATTTTTACTATTGATATTTTGCAGTTTCTTCTGTTTATCAATAATTTTTTTCATTTTTCACTATTGATGTTTTTCATTTTCTTTCATTTATCAATAGTTATTTTAATTTTCACTATTGATGTTTTTCATTTTCTTTCATTTATCAATAGCTTTTCCCATTTTTCGCTATTGATGTTTTTCATTTTCCTTCATTTATCAATAGTTTTTCATTTGTTTTTTAACTTTTGCATCACTTGCGACATCTTTCTTTCCACGAGGTGCGATCCCAGCGTGGAGCTTTTTTTACATAGGAAATTTGAGAAATTTCCTATGTAGATTAGGGTGTCAAAAGCCCCAAAAGCGGATTCTACGGATTGTTCCGCGCCTTGCGTTCCCACAACTTTCACACATCATAACATGATGTGTTGTCTTCTTTGCGAAAATGCTTTTCGCATGGTCCGCACAAAGACTTTCCTCCACATCTGTGCAAGCACATGTGGAGGAAAACCTTTTGACACTTGAATCCTATGAAACAAAAAAGCAGATGGCTAATCAGCCATCTGCTCCTATAAAAAACTATATTTAATTACTCTACTCTAGCGTTCTTCATACGCTTCTTCATGTCGTACATTCTAGTATCTGCTAACTTGCTAACAGTTCTACTCTTATGATCTGTTGCTTCAATGCTAAATGCAACACCAAATGCTGTATCCAATTTGATATCAGTCTGCGAATTGTGGTTCTTGATGTAACGCTGTAAACGATTAACAGCATCCACAATTTCCTTCTTGCCAGCATTTGGAAGGATGATAGCAAACTCGTCTCCACCAAGTCTTGCAACTTCTCCCATACCCTGATACACAACCTGTAAGCATAATGTAAACTGCTTAATCAATTCATCACCATATGCATGTCCCTTTGTATCATTCATATGCTTCAATCCATTTAAGTCAAAGTACATAATTGCATATGGTTCCTCTTCGTTATCTCTTTCATCCAGCAATTCTTCATACTTCACACGGTTGATAGCGCCAGTCAGCATATCATGATAAGCAAGCTTCTCTAAAATTATATGCTCTGTAGAAGCAGTAATCTTGCCACTTACATATGTAAAGTAACTTACAAAGAGACACATAACCATTACAACAGAACCAATTACTGTTAAGAAATCAATATCTCTATTGTATAAGTGCATGTATTTCTTCAAATAGAAAGCTCCAACGTCAACCATCGCACCAAATGCCAATACAATACATCCGATAAAGATATACAAATCTTCTTTTTTTCCTGCACGAAGTCTCTTCGAAATGTTTACAATGATTAGAATAACTTCCAATAGCATTAAAATATGGAAGAAAGACAAACAATGCTGGAAGTGCAAAACACCAATTGCAACCAATGAAAATACAGCAGCGCAAAAGATCTGGCATGTTCGAAGTAAGATCAATACAAGCTTATCCAGCATATCTGATTCAGTGCCTTCCTTCCTAATAAACATTAAGATAGGAATTGGTGCCAAGAATAATGTAATAAATTCTAACGACTGACAAATCACATAGTCGCCAATAAACAGCTGTGCAAGACCATCGTTACACAAGGTCCACATACCAACACAAAACGCAAATTCAAAAATATACATCAATCGTCTTATCTGGTACATCTCGGCCAATACAAAACTACTTAAACAAATACCTACGAGACCGATAACGCATAAGAAAACGCCACCTAATAAGGAAACAAGCTTACTACTTAAAAAGCTTGTATGGACAGTATGTGTCTGTTCTAAATAGATTGGTTCAAAACTACCAAAAGCATCAATTTCACCAACAGTAAACTTCAATGTAAGTGTCTTACCTTGATAATCATCAGGAAGTTCTATGAAATAGAAACCACTACCTACCATCTTATATTCTTCTAATCTGTCATGCCCATATTCATAAAATAACTCACCATCCAAATATGCATCAATCGCAGAATGACAAATCCATAAACGAACGGACGCATTGTTAGGTCCATATGGAAGTACACAACTCAGTGTAATAACATCACCTACACCAACTACATCAAATAGAAAATTATCCAAAGATACATTATCATATTGATTACCGTTGATTGTAGCAGTCCATCCAGACTCTAATTTAATCTGTGTGTCATCAACATTCTTCCCATTCATTGCAAAAAGCAAAACAATAATGATCAGAATCATAGCTACGCTGATTCCGATGTTTACCAATTTTTTCACTTTGGGATTTAAATTCAACTTCTCTAACATAATACTTTTGCCCCTACATTATTGTACTCTTCAATTTATGCACTTTTCTATGCACATTCTAATCTATTATAACCAATTCACCTTATTCAATCAAGGTTTTTATTTACAATTTTCGTCATATTTCGTGATTTTTTTCTAATTCACGTTTTATTTTCTGTAAATCGAATACAAATCACTTATTTCTAAATATAAATGAAACCCTGTGCGTCCATAGGATTCACAGGGTTATTTCCATAACTCCAAAATCATTTATACTTCATAGTTATGTCCACTTGATCTAAAAGGATAAACTGTCACTTTTCTTGCAAATGCATCATATGAAGGATATGGCTTCACTACTACTGTTTCCGCATCCTTTTCTTCCTGCATCTTCTGCAATTTTTTCTGAAACTCGTCCTCTCTCCTTTTTTCTTTTCTACGTTCCTGATTGTGTCCTTCCTGCACTGCCGTAGTTCTTTGTGACGTCATCAATTCTGCCGTCATCATCAATGTCATATCCATTCCCTCATCCTCCTTGAATGTCTGGTCCCACCAAACAAAAAAACCTCCATGTTATCACTTTACAGATTTTAAATAACCTGTTTTTTATACCCTTCAACTCCTTTATCGGTCAGTCATATGAAAAACTTTAGTGGTAGGAACAATTTTTTCAAGAAAAAACTGTGAATCAAGGAAATTCTTGATTCACAGCTCTATTTCTACATTATTCAGTTTTTCGAAGTGCTTTTCTCTGTTCCTGGAAAATGTAGGAAACCAATGATTCCCTCATTTTCGGTTCTTGCATTTCAAAAGCTGCTCGATGAATAAATACACCGCTTTTGTTTGGATGATTAACGGACTCAATCACATGTGCCAGTAAAACATACGTAATTGGTTCAGCATTGGTTGGAGTAATCGTAAAGCGAAATACAACAACATCTCTTCTGTGCATTCTTTCTCCTGAAAGGAATTTAATCCCACCTGCACTTAAGTCAACACCTTCACCCTTTACAAATCCACCTTGAAGAATCTCTTTCCCTTCTCTTAAATATTGTCTGTAAATATCAACCAGATCAGAATCCAGTTTTCGATAGAAAATATCCATGGAAAATGGCAATCTGAAAAACTCACGTCGTTCGTACTTTCTAAACTCATTCATCACCTTAGTCACAAGGTAGATCTTGCTTTCGTTTTTGATTGCTCCTTCCACAAGTACGCGGCATTGAAAAATCTTTGTTTTAATAAAAATATATACATCATATCTTTCTTGCTTGTGCATAGGAGCAAATTTACCGTGAAGCATTGGCATGGTAAGAAGCAAACGCTCGCCGTTAAATTCCTCTACAGAACTAATATACTTTTTATGATTTTCATCAGGTGCATCTAATGGCTTTCCTGGAAGTACCATTTCAACATGGCAGCCAAGCATTGTATCAAAATCCATCTCTATGCCTTTCTAACCACCATATATCCCTTAGTTAAAATATAAAGAATCGTTAGCGTCGTTTCCTTCTTCATAATCTAACTGTGGAGTAGGTAATTTCAAATTAATACCCATATTGGCAGTTACACTACGTACTTTTTCATTTACAGATAACATTAAAATTGGTAAATACTGTTTCTGAATGATCTGATCAAGATTATCTACAAATGTACTTGATACAACCAATGTCATTGTTTCAAGTTCTAATGTAAGATTCTTTTCTTCATCTCCTACAGTTGTTTTAACAAGAACCATTGCTGTTGTTGGAGCTGCAGGATTCATCTTAATACCTACCTGAGTCTTTACAGCAAGTTTAATTGGTTCACCAGGTTTCTGATTAAATGTATTATTAAAATTAATAGATTTGATTTCTGGTGGATTTAATGTGATTTTTGCGCTCTTCATTTTTGTTACCTCTTTGCTTCCTAATTATTATGTTCACCCCAATACTGGAGCACGAATCCCTAATATCATACCATTTTATTGGTCTGATTTCAACTGAACATTTTTTAAATAGGCTAAAAAATCAACCTCCGGAAGCGGTTTTGAAAAATAATATCCCTGTATATAATCCACCTGTATTTTTTCTAATTGCTTCAACATTTTTTCATCTTCGACACCTTCTGCTACAATCTTAAATCCCAGATTGTGGAACATAGACACCAGGCTTTCCATAGTAACCATTGCCTTACTATCTGAAAAAGCAGACCAAACAATACTCTTATCCAACTTTATGATTTCAAGTGGATATTCTGTCACAGCTTCCATATTAGAATAACCTGTTCCATAATCATCGAGAGAGAACATAAAGCCCATCTCCGACATTCTTTTTAGCTGTGCCCTCATCTTCGTCTCTTCAAACGGGGTTGCTGTCTCTGTGATTTCCAGATTGATCTGGTCATAGGATATATGATGCCTTTTCATTGCATTTTCCAGTTTATGAGAAAGACTGTCATCCAAAAACTGACCAATGGAAACATTCACTTCTATATATTCAATGCCTTCTTTCGTAAGCTGTGCCTCATCCATAAATCTGCATACGGAATCAAATACCTGTGCTCCAATATCCATGATCATTCCATTTTTTTCTGCCAAAGGAATAAATTCATCTGGTGGGATGAATCCCATTTCTGGATCAATGAGACGAATCAATGCCTCCGCAGAAGTAAATTTTCTCTCTTTCACGTTGTAAATTGGCTGATAATACATTTGGAAACTTTGATTCTGTATTGCATATTGAATACTATTTAATACCTTATCAACCCTATATGCTTCAGCCAGATGCAGATCGTCTTTTTCTCTAAATCGTACCTTTTCTTCTCTTACCTCAATGATATTTTTATCCATACTGATAAAAGAATATAATACCTTAGGATCATCAACATCCTCTGGAACCCTAATATAAGAAATATCAAAATCTGGTGATAACTGTCTTACAACTGGGGTAGTTGGATTATTACAATACTGTGTAAGTGAATGAATAAAAGCGTCCTCATCTACATGCTTTTCATCCTCATCAATTGCAATTACAAACGAGCCCTTTCCAAGATAGTAGATCGTATTTACTTTGATCATGGTCTTTAGATCATCCACAATACCATTTAGCATCAACGTAATGGTTTCTTTCTCCTTAGATTCCTTGTAATATCCAAATCCAACAATTTGCAAAAGAATGATATCCATAGTTTTATCTTTTCCAAGATATCGTTTCATATAAAAATCAAAAGCTTGTTGATTTAAGGATGTACTCTGTTCATCCCAAAACTTATCATAAAATAAGATAGAGAACAATTGCACCATTAACATAAGTGCGATTACACCAAAAAGAATTGCTTTCGACCCTGTCACAGCAATAAAACCAAGACCAATCAAAAAGCCCAATATTGTAACAACGGTACACTTGATTAGATTCTGTGGCAGATATTTTCTCTTTTTGATCATATTGATCAATCCAGGCAAAATATAAAATACCGGAATAAAAGATACAACAATATGAAATGGACCATGTACATACTGATTAACATACCCATTTTCTGTTTCCACCTGAGTGACCGTGTAAACAAGCCCATTAAATCTTGAAATGATCATTAAAATAACTGAAACTACACATGGAGTAAAATACACATTTAAAACAAACTTTTTCCATCTAACATTATAATTTAGTAAGCATAGACTCAAATAACCATAGCTTGCATATGCGATCATCAAGCAGCTTAAGTAGACCATATGTGCAATAGAGATGTCATTAACTGTCATATTCATAGCATTATAATCCACATAAACGCAGAAAATACGGCTAATACAGGCGCAGATAATAAACAGGACACCCAAGCCATATGCTTTCTTATGACGTCCCATTTTGACCTCTGACATATTAACGAACCAGTAAATGGTCATCATTAGAAAGATGATCAGCAATATGAAGTTTGTCTCTAAAATGACTCCGTTCATGTTAATCTCCATTTCTATATCTATGGTTCCAAAACAAAAGGGCATAAAAATGCTGACAATATTCGTCTATTATCATAATTATACTAATATTGTCAGTAAAATTCAAGCAATTATGAATATTTTACGTAAATTATCGAACAAATACAGCGGCAGCACTATGATTATCCATCTTATTCTCCATGCCTCGCTCCATTGCAATCTTTTTCATCTTTGCAAGCCACTCACCTACAAATTCAGATGAAGCAAGTGTTTCCTCCATTTCTGATTCATATACATAATTCCAGAATCCATCAGAGCATACCAAAAAACTCATATTTTTCTGAAGTTCATAAACATCCGAAGCATCCCACGGATTCAAAAGACCTACTCCCATAAGTCTGGTGATCTGATTTTTTTCTGTACTTGTACGAAGAGATAACTCTGGCATCTGACCATTATTTACCATTTTTTGTGCAATGGAATGATCCTTCGTTCTTGTAAATAACTTATGATTTCGAAATACATACACTCTGCTGTCACCCTGATGTGCATACAAAAAGCTTTTATTGGTCACATCCAGCTGAAGTGCTGCAAGTGTTGTTCGAAAACTCTTTTTCGGCAAATTCTCTGCTTCTTCGATCTTTAAGATCATTCTCTCAGCAAGCTGGAACATCCCTGGAAGCAATTTCTGTGATGCATCCTCTTTTGGAAAAATCTGCATCAAAGTATCAACAGCAATTCTTGCTCCCCTATCAGTTCCAGCTCCATCTGCAACTGCAAACAAGTATGCCTCACCCTGATCCAGTCGATTCTCACTTACGCCAATCACATCCTCATTGGCACGTCTTGCCCCTATATGGGAATAATACTCATAAGAAACCCTCATATCCTTTATCCTTATCCACCTAATTTTCTGTCACACTTATGTTCACAGACCTATTTATCATACCATCTTTTCCTGTTTTATGGAAGTGAGCTATTTCTATATATTCACATTCTTTCATATACTGTTATTACAAAAAACAGTTCATTTTTAAATGCTTCTTAAAATGCTGAAACGGCGTGCTTTTTATGTGAAATACTTGCGTTTGTATCAAAAGAGTCTTATACTTAGAACTGATTTTGCGAAAGGGAGAATTATATGAAACAAGAAAGAAAAAATTCTTTATATATACAGGGTAGTATTTTGGCATTGGCTGGAATTATTACCAAGATCATTGGATTTGTTTATCGAATTCCTGTTGCCAATCTTTTGGGAGAAGAAGGAAGCGGTGTCTATGCAGTGGCTTTTTACATTTACAACATTGCACTGACCTTATCTTCTTACTCATTACCACTTGCAGTATCCAAAATGATCAGTGCCCGTTTAGCCAATCAAGAATACAAGAATGTACGTGTCATTCTACGAAATGCCATTAAATTTGCATTGATTGCCGGTACCAGTGCATCCCTGATTCTTTTTATCGGAGCTGATCTTTTCGAAGTGATTTTCAATACTTCTGGTCTTGCAAGACCATTAAGAATCTTAGCGCCAACTGTCTTTATCGTATCCTTTTTAGGTGTATTTCGAGGATTTTTTCAAGGACAGGGAACCATGGTCCCAACAGCCATCTCTCAGGTTATTGAGCAGATCATCAATGCCATCGTCAGTATCGTAGCCGCTGTAATCTTTACAAAGATTTACGCCAAAAGTGAACAGCTAGATTCCTATGGTGCGACTGGCAGTACCCTTGGTACCTTATCTGGCGCCTTTGCAGCCTTAATCCTATTACTATTTGTCTTTCACGCCTATAAACCATCCTTTCATAAACAGATGAAAAAGCAGACAACACCTGTCGAAAGTGACCATGCAATCATGAGTGCATTGATTCGAACTGCAATTCCAGTTATCATCTCTCAGACAATCTATCAGATTGGAAATGCATTAGATTCTTTACTTTTTGCTCAATTACTGCCTTTAAGAGGTGTTGAAAACAATACTATAAAAGCATTACAGGGTATTTACTCTTCTCAATATACACAACTTGTAAATCTTCCCGTTGCTATTGCAACCGCAATGGCATCCTCATCCATTCCTGCCATAGTTCGTTCCAAGGCGGCTGGAAATCGCAAAGATGTTCTTTTTAAATCAAAAGGCGTTATGAAATTTAATATGATAATTGCCTTTCCATGTGCGGTAGGATTAAGTGTTTTGGCATACCCAATTACCCATTCCCTTTATCCAAGATTCATTGCATTTGAATCTGTATCCGTTCCATTGCTTCAATTGGGTTCCATTGCAGTTATTTTTTATGCTTTGTCAACAATCACTACTTCTATTTTACAGGCCAATAATTATATGAAGCTACCCGTGATCCATTCTGGTATCGCTCTTGTGATTCATTTGATTGTTACTGCTGCTTTATTGGCTTTTACAGATTTAGGAATCTTTGCCCTTATGATCGGTAACCTGATTCTTCCAATCTTGGTTTGCATTATGAATCTCCGTTCCCTAAAAGAACACGTTCATTTCCGCATCAATTATATGGAACTTTTTGGTAAGCCTGCATTGGCAAGTTTGATTATGGGATTGGCAACCTTTATCTCCTATAAAATCACTGCAATGTTTCTTCCTCTGCTTGTAGCAGCTGGATTTTCAATGATTATAGCTGTAATCGTATATTTCTTTGCAGTGCTTAAATTGAACTGTTTTACACCGGAAGAACTTATAGAGCTTCCATTTGGAAGTAAGATCATGAAACTATTTCATTTATCATAAATAGTGCAGGAGCATAAAAAAATGGGGCTTTAAAAGCCCCATTTTTTATGCTCCTGCTTCAAGAAGTTCCCGATCAATTAGTAATATCTGGAAAAAGTATGCACAAGCTTCAATCTCTTTTTCATACTCTCTAAATTCCTGCTTCTCTTGATTTACCAGTCTGAATACCTGCCACTTTCCATTCTCATTTGTGAAGCAGACCCTATTTTCCATTTTTTCACCAATCGCATATGTGTCTTCTGAAATTCCATGATGGTTTAATACAATCTGATATTCTCTTCTACTCATACTGATCAATCCTTTCATTATCCTTTTACACACACATTTCTTATGTATTAGTATATCAGTTTTTCGTCAAATAATTCCTATTATATTGTTCCATTTTCAGACACTCATCGACAGCAAAAAACGACAAAACACCCTGCGTAAGAAAAGCAGGGTGTTTTCACTTAATCAATGATTTCCGAATAAATCAAGCTATAATATGAGCAATCCGTAGTTTCCACCGGAAAAACTTTCTCACAAGTTCCAGTAAATGGCTCTATGCGTACTGGTTGCATATCCAACACGCGATAATTCTCATCATAGTAATACATACAGCACAATACAGATAACGGTTTGTTCGTATTGTTGCTAAAAGTAACGATCAATTCTTCATCGTTATTATTCTCTATAGAATTTGTAATACAGTTCATGTAATTATTGATTACATCATCTCTGTAAATATAGATATTTAGATCATAGTCTGCGAACTCAACAAGATCCATTCTGTCCCCTTCTTTATGCGGAAGTTCCACAAGAGCAAAACTATCTTCCTGATCATATGCAAATGGAGCATTAGACGTTCCAATAAAAATCAGTTTTCCCTTTGCATCATAATAAAGAACCTGAAATAATACGTTCAACTCCTCATCATATTTAGAGGTAACATTAATATTCATATACCCGTTCTCAATATCAATATAATTCAGATATTTGATAGAATCCTTTGCAGCATCATAAAATGCCTGTTCTTCCTCAGAATAGGTATATTTGATAGCAGAAACAGTACCATCTGCTAAATAATTTGCCTTATCCACTGCAATCAAATTAATCCAAGGATGTTCTCCTATATCCGATTTCGTTTTTCCATAAAAAACACCGTAAAGTGTGACATATTCCCCAATTTCCAGATTTGTTTTATTTGTTCTGGCATCATGAAATGTTAGTTCTTCCAGCCACATTCCTGTTTCTGAAACAAAGTACTCGCTTCCATTATAATCTGTAATAAAGCCTGTAAATTTCACTGTCTGATACTTCAAAGAGGTATCTTTCATACCATCCTTGAAATGGATACTGCTGCAATCCGACTTAAAGGCTTCATAATCACCAGCATAACAATCTTCCATAAAACCGGCTTCTGTCAAAGAATCCTTATGCTTTCCGCAATAATCAGATACTACCTTACTTTGATTCATGGTCTCTTTCTTACTACTTCTCGATTCCTCTTTTTCATCATTGCTTACTGCAGCAACTACACATATAAGAAGAAAAAGACTGAATAAAGCAACAAACTTCCAAATATGCTTTCTTCGTTTTAGTTTTTTTACAGCTTTTTCGTCTTCCACAGGAACCTGCATGATCACCTGAGGTTGCCCATAGTAAGGCGCCTGCATATATTGCGGCATATTCTGATATTGGTCCTGACCATATTGCTGATCTGTTCCATCTGCAAAATACTGTTGTGTTCCATCCTGATAATAATTATAGCCATATGCATCATTCTGATAATATGGGTCCTGACCATATCCTGCCATTTCCTGGTTCTGGTAGGAATCTGTATAATACGTTTGATTGACATCCTTTGTCTGATCAGTTGGAGTTGGATACGTTTGGTCCTGACTTTCTCCAAAATCCCATATTGTATTATCAAAATTACCCTTATTCATATTTTCACGCTCCGCTCAATAAAATTACCAAAATTTTAAGCTTCAGCAACAAAACTTCTGCTGAAGCTTAAAAATATTTCATCTTAGAAAATATAGTAATAAATCACTTCATATCCTGCATAATCAGAGGAATACATATTAACCGTCTTTGTGGTTGTTCCAGTAAATGGATCAATGTAGGCTACATAGGTCTCCACAATTTTTCCATCCTCATCATATGTAACAATACATGCTGATAACGCACGTTCTTCATCCGTGTTATTGGTAAGTTCCAATTCAAACTGACCGCCATTATCCTCAATCTCATATGTAATTTCTTCTACAGAACGATCTTCATAGGATGGAACCTCATAGATATACATATCATATTCATAAGAATCAAAATCGATCAGATCATAATAATCTCCCTTACGATGTGGCAGATCGATCAACGCCAAGCTCTTTGTCTGATCAGAGTAAAAATCTGATGTATCAGATGAAACGTAAATCAAATTCTTATCCTCATCATAAAATCGTGTCTGTACCAAAATGCAGAAGTTCTCACACTTTTCAGTTGCAAAAAAGAAATCTAATGAAGCGTAATCATCATCTTTAAAGATAGAATATGTGATATTGCTTGACATATCCTCTGCATATATGCTCTCTTCATCTGTATAAGAATAAGTTAATGCAACCAGTTCCTGATCATCACAATAGTTTAACTCATCAATAGCGATCAAATAACAGCCCGGAACCTTCACCGTATCAGTATCATCAATATTAGTCACATACATTCCATAGAAGGTTACATAATCACCTCTGCGAACCGGATCCAATTCAACAGAATCATCAATAAACAAGATTTCATTAGAAACCATTCCTGTCTTGGAAATATAATAAATACCATCATCTGAATCTGTATAAGAAACCACACCAGTAAATTTCACAGGATCCCCAGTATAATTGTAACCTTTATCGAGCAATGTCTGTGGATCATATTCCACACAATCTGCCTTAAAAGCATCCCAATCGCCTCCATAACAGGATTCAATAAAGGTATCTACAGAAATAGTATCATTCTCCATATAATAATCGTATGGTGTAATCAGATCCGCCTTCACTTCCACAGACTCCTCTGTTTCAGTTTCTGATTCAGTTTCGGTTTCGATAACTGTCTCTGGTTCAGTTTCTGATTCAGTTGTCTGAACAACAGTTTCCTGTTTTTTCTTACTTCCTTTATCATCATCCCTAGAACCATATACAAAAGCAAGAATAACTGCTGCAACTGCCAACAAAGCAACAATAATTATCACGATTACTGTGACCTTTTTACTTTTCTTAGGTTCCTCCTGAAATGGAGTCAGATTTGGAATTCCTGGGTCATTTCCATATTGTCCATTGGCATAATTGTTCTGGAAGTTTGTATTACCAAGCCCCTGATTCTGATACCCTACATTGTTTCCATACATATTCGGATTATAGGTATTATTCTGCTGAAAACCGCCATTTTGCGGAAACCCGGCATTCTGCTGGAAACCACTATTCTGCTGAAATCCACCGTTTGGATTATAAGTATTGTTCTGATTAAATGACATATTCTGATTGTATCCAGTGGTCTGGTCAGGTGAAACATTCTGTCCAAAAGAATTGTTCTGACGATATGTATCCTGATATCCAGTATTAGAATAATTTGTATTTGAATACGAATTGGTGGAATAATCCTGATTCTGCAGGTTCTGATTGGTATTATACCTAGACTGTGCTAAATAATCGTCATAGGTTTGTTTTTGATATCCTGTTGTCTTGCGAATATTTCTATCAACAGTAGTCTGCTCCAAATTGTTCTGATCGTTTTCCATGTTCCATTCCTTTCTCGTACATTCCCGTTTCCCTTTTATCGCCTTATATTGATAGATAGGCATGAGAGAATCATCCTCATGCCTATCCTACGCATCTATTTAGGTAAAACGCCTTTAGCTTTCTGACACATCTGTCCAGAAAACGTCATATGAGTCAAACTCCTCACTTCCCCAATAATATTCATCAACTGTTTTTGTATCTTCAACATCTGATTCATAGATCATACTATTTTCCACAATGTAACCATCTGCATCATAGTATACCAAATATCCGTGTACATCCAATGTAGTATCAGAATTATTGGTAATTACACCTTCTACGTTATAATTTTCACAGTTGGTGATTTCAAAATCAACCTGATCAAAATAACAATCTTCTGTGTAAGAATAGATATATACATCATCAAAATAGTAATTAGCTGATGCGTAAGAATGATGATCATAATTATCATCATGACAAGTAAGCACACCAAATGAATAAGGCTGATTTGTTGCAAATCGAATATATTTGTAATCATATCCTACACATTCATCATTCTCATCAAAGAAGTAAACAAGTCGGA
>JAZQQB010000019.1:0-2276 GCA_045628865.1 Lachnospiraceae bacterium
CAGCTGTGAAATCTGTTTAGATGCTTGCTGTAGTTCTTCGTTACCACTTGTTGCTGTTACAGTATCCTTTGGATATGTCTCTTCAAGGATTTCCTTTGCTTTATTTATTTTTTTCTGATCTTTGATATCAATCAACGCCTCATAACAAGAAAGCTCTTCCTTATCCTGAAGAATGGTCATAGCCTCCAAGGAAACCACTGCTGTCTCTGCATTGGTAAAAATACCTTCTCCGGAAATGATCTCTACAATCTGAAAATCCTTTGGATCGCCAAAGTTTGTATAAAGAGTAAAGCGATCTCCTTTAGAAAGTTCAAATTTATCTGCCATTTTATCAGAAATAAGCATTTCATCATTTGCCAGATCATACTGCTTTGTTAAAAGCTTCATATCACAGGCATCCTGAAAATCAACTGCATAAATCTCAACATCCACGGAATCCACAAAGGAATACAAGGATGGATTGCTGTTTCGTTTTGTGAGGCTATTGAACGTAGTTGGCAGAAGCACTACTGTATGCTCAGGCAGATCATCAAACATTTCTTGCGTTAATTCATTTTCACTGTCAACAATAAGATCTGTTGATCCTATCATTTGACCAAACAAAGATGCAAATACATTATCCAGGGTACCCGTCATATCTAAAGAAAGCATTGCTGTAAAACTACATACTGCAATACAAAACAACAATAAGAGGGTACGCAGCGGCTTTTTCAATATATTTTTAATTGTATGTTTTAATATGATTCTCATTTGTATTTTCTGCAAATGTTACCATCTGCTTACCCTTTCTTCAGGAGCTAGGTACATGCCATCTCCCTCTTTTACATCGTATACTTCATAAAATTCATCACAGGATGACAACACAGCATTTACACGAACCTGCGCTGGACTATGTACATCCAATGACAAATACTCAATAGTATATTTGGAAACGGATAACTCGCACCAGATTTTTGCATAATTCTCAAAAACAAGCTTTTTGTCTGCATCGCTTTCTGTCATCTTCATCATACATTCCATGGCACCAAGATCTGCAAAATTTTCCCCTAATGTCAAGGATCCATCTATATGGTACACATCCATAATGGTAAAAGAATCATAATAATCTCTAACCATCTGCATTCTTTCCTCAAATGCTTTACGGTCTGTCTCACTGATCCAATCAGGTCTGTAATTTCCATTCATATCAAATACAATACAGTTTGAATCAAATGCATGAGAGATCTCATGGCATAAAACCATACCAAGTCCACCTAAATTGCTATAAAAATCTGCATTCTTATCATAAAAAGGAGCATGCATGATACCAAAAGGCAAAGTGACTGTATTATCTAGGTTATAGCATGCATTTACAGTCTGAGCCGGCATCAAAAAACCGCTTTCCTTCGCTGGTTCTCCAATAAGCGCAAATGTCTCATCTGTCTTTCTTTTTATGAGATTTTTAAAGGTTTCATAGGAATTTTTTCCAATAAGACCTGCATCTTGCGGATCGATCACATGCTCCGCAGGGGCACCAATAAAAAATACGATATTATTTAGCTTTTCAATCATATTTTTCTTGCCATCTTCACTTAACCACTGGCATTCATCAATTACGCTACCATAAGAATCAATAATCTTTTGACAAAATTCTTCTGCACTCGCCTGCAATTCTTCATCGTAATATTCTCTTGCGTACAACTCGCCAAGTTCTTTGTCTAAATATTGTTTAACAACATTTTTGCCTTTTACATCTGGCTGAATGTAAGCTGACATATTATAGCCTTTCAAAAAGTCATCTGCGAAGAATTCACCGTACAAACTGATCAATTCGCATACACAGTAATCCTTCCATGCCTGCAAATGTTCTTCATCTAAAAGTGCATCAATTGCCTGAAGCTGTCCTGCATCAAAAACATACCAGCCTCCATATGGGTTGCTAACGGAAATACTTTTTTCGTAAGCTTCTATAGAAACATTGGTAAGAATCTCATCAAGCTCCTTGTTTGTCATAAACTTTGCATAAGAATATGGGTTATCCGCATGTGAAAAAGAATTGTCTGTTTCTGCTGCCACGTCTAACCAAAGATAAACAACCTGATCAGAACGATCATCTGCCTCTTCATTTTCAACACCTAAACCAGAAAGGATATCCTGACATTCTTCCTTTAAGCTCTCACTGGCATCCCGTTCCTCAAAAAGATCCTCCATAGAAAAATCCAATGCACTGGACAATGGCATCATAGCCATTGCATTTTGAGTTCCGTCATAAATATCTGTTGTCACAGAAGCAGAAT
>JAZQQB010000020.1:0-4060 GCA_045628865.1 Lachnospiraceae bacterium
TGCATTTTTTTCTCTTGTATGTAATCAGTCAAACTCATATTGTAATTCTTTCTGAAAATGTCGAAAATAAGACTTCTATCAACACCACAATAATTGGCAATATCTACTGCTGTTATTTTTTCTCCCAAATGTTCATCAATATATAACTCACATTTCATGCAAATATCTGTACGGAAGGGTACAGATTTATTTTTTTTAACAAGGTTACATAAAGCATAAGTTGCACGCTCAATAGTTTTTAAATTTACTGATAGTGATCCCCTGGATGAAATTTGAGAAATTGTGGAATGAAAGACAAGAAGTACCTCTTCCTTAGGGGCACCACCATCTAAAGCTGCTTGACGGGCAGAGGATAGCAGTGGAATCATAAAATGATGTTCGGTATACATGTATTCAACAAAATCTTCTTTAACGGATACGGAGAATTCAGCCCAAATCTTTGCTAATGCTGTGTCTTGACCAGACTGAATACATGATTGAACCTGGGCTTCAAAAAGTAGCAGTTTTTCATATTCAGACTCAATAATCTGTGAGGTTTTGAAGACTGATTTCTGATTCGTGGAAAGTCCATTAGCTTCTAGTATAGATTGAGGTGTGATTTCTTTATGATGTAGTAAAAGTACAAGCAGGGAAAGGGCATCTGACAGATAAGCTTCATCAATAAGTGGAAGCTTATTAGCTATTTCCTGTAATTTAAAGAGTTCTCTCATTTTTAGTGGAGCATTGGAGTAATTTGTTATTTTTGAGGACGAAAATGGTCGCGAAAAAGAAGGCCCAATGAACAAGAAGGTATTTTCCTGAAGTGGAATGATGGCAATAAAAGAATCGTAGGGGGCATTTATTAAAAATGGAGTGTAATAATCGATATGACTATCCATATAGTGAGTCAGTTCATCTGCCATAACTGAGGGTGGGAGTATGTACCCCGTATCCTCTTGGGGAAAGCAGCAGAGCGTTTTCCCATTATTATTTATAATGGAAAGTGGTAATCTATAGTAGTCAAAAAAACGTTTTAGCAGTAAAATATAAGTGGTAGTATTGTTCATACGCATCCTCCGATAATTGCATTAATGTCTCTGATAATTATATCATATTACAAAAAACGATGATATACTAGATACAGTAAGATGCAAAATGCAAAAATTGTGCGTATTGTGCATTTTTAATAGTTTTATTAGGTATTTGTGAAAGGAGTACAGAGAATGGGTGATTATAAGAATGAGGATTTAATGACTCCATATTCGTTGGATCCAAATCGAAATAAAGTCGATCCTCGCGCTAATATTGTTCCTGAGACTGTAGATTTGAATGCACCATTTAGAGAGCCTTTAGCAAGATTGGCTAAGGAAATTACCGACAGAGCTGCTATTAAGCTTGGTAAGGAGAAAATTACAAAAGAAAGCCCTGAGTATTGGGGTATCTATAATTTAGTGACAGATGAGCAATGCGAAATCGCTTTGAAAATGGAAAAGCGTAAGCCAAAAACATTTGCAGAGATCAGTGCTCTATGTCCAGAATATTCTGCCGAAGAATTGAAGAAACACTTAGATGAAATGGAATTCAATGGTATTATTGAATCCAATTATGAAAATGACAGGAAGGAGAAACAGTATGTCCTTCCTATGTACGTACCTGGTTCTGCTGAATTTGGAAATATGAATCTTGATGTCATTTCAAAACATCCAGAGGTTGGTCCTTTCTTTGAAAGAATGAGTAGAATTCCTCTTGAGGGTCTTACTCAGATGGTTCCAATGGGTGGAGCTGGTGTAGGTATGCACGTTATTCCTGTTGAAAAGGCTATTGATTTGGAAAACAATTCAGTTAGCATTGAACATATTTCACACTGGTTAGATAAGTATGATGGCAAATATGCTGCATCACCTTGTTCATGTAGACGATCACGTACAACATTTGATGAAGGCTGTGCTGATGATCCAGAAGGATGGTGTATTGCTGTAGGCGATATGGCTGAATGGGTAGTTGAGACTAATAAGGGTGGACGTTACGTAACAAGAGATGAAGTTCTTGAAATTTTGAAGAAAGCTGAAGAAAACGGGTTTGTTCATCAGATTACAAATATCGATGGTGAAGAAAAGATTTTTGCTATTTGTAACTGTAATGTAAATGTATGTTATGCACTTCGTACTTCACAGTTATTTAATACTCCAAATATGTCACGTTCTGCATATGTTGCACATGTTGATAAAGAAAAGTGTGTAGCTTGTGGTAGATGTGTAGAGGTATGTCCTGCAGGTGCTGCTACTCTTGGACAGAAGCTTTGTAAGAAAGATGGATCAGAAGTTGTATATCCTAAGATGCCACTTCCAACAGAGCAGAAATGGTCTCAGGAAATGTGGACAGAGGACTACCGTGATATCAACCGTATCAATACACACAAGACTGGTACAGCTCCTTGTAAAACTGCATGTCCAGCCCATATTCCAGTACAGGGTTACTTAAAGATGGCCGCTCAGGGTAGATATACAGAAGCACTTGCTTTGATCAAGAAATATAATCCACTTCCAGCTGTTTGTGGACATGTATGTAATAGACGATGTGAAGATGCATGTACTAGAGGTACTATTGATGAGGCTCTTGCTATCGATGAAGTAAAGAAGTTTATCGCTATGCAGGATATGAAGAGCGCAAATCCATACGTTGCATCTAAGGTTGTACCAAAGGTTCTCGGAGAATTCGATGAGAAGATTGCCATTATTGGTGCAGGTCCTGCTGGTATTTCATGTGCATACTATTTAGCAGAAAAAGGTTATAAGCCAACTTTATTTGATAAGAATAAGAAACCAGGTGGAATGGTTACATATGGTATTCCTTCATTCGTAATGGAGAAGGATGTAGTTGAAGCAGAAGTTGATGTCCTTCGTAAGATGGGTGTTGATATTCGCCTTGGTGTAGAAGTTGGTAAAGATATTACAATTAAACAACTTCGTGAAGAAGGATATAAGGCATTCTACATCGCGATCGGTTGTCAGGGTGGACGTGGAATCAATGTACCTGGCGAAGATGCTATTGGCGTTATGAAGGGTGTTGATTTACTTCATACAGTTATTGATGATGAATCATACAAGTTAGAAGGAGATACTGTTGTTATAGGTGGTGGTAATGTTGCCATCGACGTATCTCGTACAGCAGTAAGATGTGGTTCAACTAAGGTTTCTCAGGTTTCCCTTGAAACACGTGACATTATGCCAGCACTTCCAGAGGAAATTGAACTTGCTGAGTCAGAAGGAATTCAATTTGCCGGCGGTTGGGGTCCAAAGGAGATTCTCACAGAAAACGGTAAAGTAACAGGTATCGTATTCAAGAAGTGTACTCAGGTTAAGAATGCTGAAGGCAGATTTGATCCTAAGTATGATGAGAACGAAACAATGACTATTGAGTGTTCTAATGTCATTCTTTCAGTTGGACAGTGTACAGAATGGGGTAACTTATTGGATGGTGAAAATGTTGAGTTTAGAGGCCCAGCTCCAGTAGCTGACAAGATTACATTCCAGACTACAGTTCCAGATATTTTTGTAGGTGGTGATATGTTCTACGGCCCAAGATTTGCAATTGATGCAATCGCTTGTGGTAAGGAAGGTGCTATCTCAATTCATAGATTTGTACAGCCACATTCTTCACTTACAATCGGACGTGATCCAAACTACTTTATCGAATTAGATAAGGATGACATCTTAGTAGAAAACTACGATAATACAGGTCGTCAGACAGCTAAGTATGCAAAGGTAGAAGGAAACAAGCTTACCTTCAGAGATACAAAGCTTACATTTACAGAGGAGCAGGTTAAAGCAGAAACAGCTCGTTGCTTAGGCTGTGGAGCTTCTATCGTAGACCCTAATAAATGTGTGGGTTGTGGTTTGTGTACTACAAGATGTGAATTTGATGCAATCAAACTTACAAGAGACAATCCTGATGCTTCGACTATGAGAAAGGCAGAAGATAAGCTCAAGTATATTCTTCCAAACGGTGCTAAGCAGGCTCTTAAGAGACCATTTGTTAAAAAGACACCTAAGGAAACAGCTTGGTTAAAGGATTGAGATTC
>JAZQQB010000021.1:0-43996 GCA_045628865.1 Lachnospiraceae bacterium
GAGTTTCTCGCATTTCCGAAAGGAAGATAGAACAAAGGGTATCGCTTGCGATACCCTACGCCGCTTGTGCGTCGCATTGGCGACAACTTCCTCTGCACAAGCGTGCGCATCCACCGGAGGGGCTTTCTGTTCAATAGGTAAGTTCGGAGAACTTTCCTATTGAACAAAAAAATCCCGGGACAGTGCGCTGTCCCGGAATCCTCCACCCTTAATAGGTTAAATATTCACTTTTTACAAATGCTTCGCGACCTTCGTACTCAACCTTAGTCCAACCATTTTCTAAGATTTCTAAGAGAATCAACGATTCTCCAGCATTGGCTACGCCAATCTTATCAGCATTCTCACTTGCCGATGCACGGACGTTAATGGTTGTTGTTGGTGTACAGGTTCCACTTAAGGTTTCCTCTGAACCATCTGCATAAGTAACAGATGAAACGATCAGATATTCGCTCTTTACATATCCATCACCACCATCATACTCGATGCGGCTCCAGCCATTATCAAGGCTTTCTTTTCGTTTTACACAAGCGTCCTTTGCAAGCTTACCAATTTTTTCACCGTCTTCACTAGCAGAACCACGAACATTAACTGTGCTTGTTGCTCTAACAGTTTCATAGGCAACTTCCTTCACTTCAGTAGGTTCCTCTTCCTGAACTTCTTCCTGTACCTCTTCCTCTACTGTTTCTTCAGTATTGAGTTCTGCAACTGCTGTTCCAATTGACTCATTTAACAAATCTGGTAATTCTGTTAACATCTTAGCAAGTTCTGGATCAGAATCTACAGATTCCTGGAACTTGATGTTTACTTTATCAAACAACTCTACAACATCTTCCTGTTTAATAATGGCATCAATATATTGTTCTTCTGCCTTATTAATCTCGCCATTGTAGAAATAATAATTACCCTCTTCGTCAAGCTTTACATAAAATGTATTAATTGCTGCGGCTGTGGTCTCGATATTGTAGAATCGAATCTCATTATAAACAAATGCGATAAAAGTATCTTCCATCGGACCATTCTTTGTATATACAACAATCTCATCAAAGCTTTCAATATACTCACTTCTTGCTGAGATAGTCAATTCTTTCATTTCTGATAACGGCTTCTCGATTGTTCTTACTGTGTCGATATCATTATCTGCAACCGCCTTAAAATAAGTTTCAGCCAATGCATTGATTTCCGGATGAGTATCCTGTTCTAGAGGCGCATCCGTAACTTCATTCATCACTGTCTCTGCTGTTTCAGCTGTTGCTGTTTCTAATGTTTCGGTTGTCTCTGTCACATTACTTGAAGAGTTGCCGCATCCCTTCACACACAAAATGACCACCACGACAATCAATACTAAAACTACTGCCAAACCACCACACACATATTTAATATTGTGCTCATTGATCTTTCCTTTTGTTTTCTCAGAAAAATACTTTGACAGTTTTTCAAACTTCTCTGATTTCATCAGTACAAACTTCCTTCCAACTCAATCGGATTTCCCTTTGATGTCACACTTATAATGTCCCAACTGACCACTACTATTGCACTTAACACATTCCTTCGTAGACCGAAGTGCACCCGACAGGAATCGAACCTGCATTAAAGGCGTCGGAGGCCTCCGTTCTATCCATTAGACTACGGGTGCGAATATTACAAATATGTTAAGTCACCAAAACATAATACCATATATTCCAATTCTTGTCTAGCAAATTTCTATGAAAGCATGCCTTAGGACCCATCCGTTTTTGTGAAAAAATGATACAACGTTATATTTACATAACTTTTTCTGTTTTGTATTTCGTTTATCACAAGAAATATTTTTGTAATCTTTCCTATCATTTTTCCGTATTATACAGTTTTAAATAGTGTAAAGCCCTGGTTGCGTTAATATAAAGTCCTTGTTTTTCCAATTCCGTTTCATAACGATTTTCAAAAGGAACCAGCACTGCATCAAACTCAAGGCCCTTAGACAAATAAAAGGTAGTAACCACCACTCCAGCAGGAAATTTCATGCTTTCCTTATGCAGATAATGAATCATATCCTTTTTACAGCGTTTAGAAAGCTGATCTGACACATATTTGGCCTCATAACGATTTCTGCAAAGCACTGCAATAGTATCTGCATTTTGTAAACCAGACAAATCCTCAGCCATCTGATCAAACATTGCATCGTCTGACAAAAAAGTCACTGTTTCCGGTGCATTACCATGTCGTTCAATACAGTTTGTGGTATTTTCCCCAATCAAAGCTGCTGCATACTCGGTAATTTCTGAAGTAGATCGATAGCTCTTATCCAAAGTCATCACAAATGCATCACTACCCAAAAGATGTGGCAAAAATCTCGTAACATCCGACTGTTCTTCAGCCATGGTCTGTGCCTTATCTCCTAAAATGGTCATGGGGCACTGAAACAGCTTAGAAATAATATAATACTGCAAATAGCTGTAATCCTGCATCTCATCAATCACAAGATGTCTCACCTTTTTTCTAGGCTTCATCTTCCAAAGGGAGTATTTAAAATAAAGTAATGGATATACATCCTCATAGCGGATATAACCACTAGACACATCCAGTGGATCTCTGCCTGTTTCTTCCAAAAAGCGATTGTATACTGTCAACAGATCCGTGGTATCGTACATCCTGTTGCACTTCTCTATCACAGCAAAACGATCCTCTTCTTCAAGTTCGATATTTTTCAGTGTTTCCTCTTCATCAATAATATATTCAGCAATCATTTCCATTCTGCTAAAAAAAGGAACATCTGCAAATTTTTCATAAAACAGTGTGGCAATCTTATCCTCTTCTAAGTTCATTTTCCGGTAATGGAAATCCTTAAATTCCACAAAATCATATTCCATGGTAAGAATAAAGCCCTCCATCTCACTGATAAAATCCAAAGTCTGCTTGTAATCAGCTTCATCTGTTCGTGGAAGTGTCAGACTTTCCTCCTGGTCCGGACTTAACTTTTTCTCGATTTCATCATATCGATCCTGTGCCTCTGCAATTTCACGAAGCTCCTTATAGGCAAAATCATCTAACGCCATTTCGGATATGTTCTCCTCACCAAGTTCTGGCAATATACGGGAAATATAATCTGCAAAAACCCCGTTTGGAGAAAGGATCAACACTTGAGAAGCAGACAACTTTTGCCTGTTGTGATACAAAAGATAAGCGATTCGATGTAGCGCAATACTTGTCTTTCCACTTCCCGCACAGCCCTGCACAACCAAAATCTTATGGCTGGCATCTCTGACAATGGCGTTCTGCTCCTTCTGGATGGTGGTCACAATGCTCTTTAACTTCGTATCCGCATGTCCTGACAATTCCTGACAAAGGATTTCATCATCGATGTTCACATCGCTTTCTAAGGCATATATGATTTTTCCCTGTTTAATCTTATACTGCATCTTTTTGGTGATGATTCCTGTAACAGTTCCAGCCGGAGCTTCATAGGAAGCCCTTCCACTTTCATAATCATAAAAAAGGCTTGAAATTGGCGCTCTCCAGTCATATACAAGTGGAATATCAGCAGCAGAATCTGCAAGATTTGCAAGTCCAATATAACAAACTTCCGGTTCAATCTCACCATCAAAAATAAAATCCACGCGGCCAAAATAAGGGGAATCCTGCATGCACTGATAGCGATACCTTTCCTTGATCAGCTCTGCTTTTTCATTTACTTTTCTTTTTAGATTTTCTGCATTATCAAACTGTTCATAACCATATTCATCGAACTCTGCATAGTTCTCCCAAAAATAGTCATGCATATCTGCAATGTCTGCATCCTGACTTTTCAGATTCTCGTCAATACGCTCAATTTTTTCCGCAAGCTTTCTTTGAATTCTTTCCAGATTCTGTTCTTCTGTCATGAAACTCCTCGTCTTTCAATCAAATAAGTGTTCTTTTTCTTTTCTAATCCTCACATTTTATCACTTTTTCATAAAGTTCTCAAGAAAAAATCCCCATCCGGGAGGCTAAAAACCACCAGATGAGGATAAATCTATTTCTTTTTATAACATAACGCCAGAACGCTTTTTGCTCTTTGTAACCATTGCGTTGACTCTCTTTGCAGGAATACTTGCTGCAATTCCAAACGCAAAGAAGCATAGTGCAAAAATAGCCAGCTTCGCCAAATAGAGCCAGTAATCATTCTCATAAAAACCGCCAATAGTCTCCTTTAATGCATCCATAGCATATGGGAATGGCAGAAACTTGGATACATCCTGATAGATCTTAGGCAATACCTGAATCGGGAAGGTACCACCTGCACCTGCGACCTGCACTACCATGATTACAACACAAAGGGCCTGACCTACATTTTCCAATGCAAAGGTCAAAGAATACATGATAGCTGTAAATACAAAGCTTGTGAAAGAACAGGCAAACCATAACATAAACGGATGCTTACACTGTATGCCAATATAATACAGATCTCCCATGCAGGTTAATAATGCCTGTGCCTGACCAAGCAGATAAAAAATCAAGTATCTTCCGAAGAATCTTTCCACCAGGTTGGCAGTTGCAAACTCAGGCTCTATTTCTACATGTGTGTGTAACAATGCAACTGAGATCAATGCACCAACCCACAATGCAAGTACGGTATAAAAGCCCGCCATTGCAGAACCATAATTAGAGATTGGAAAGATGGATTCCGTTTCGATAGAAACCGGTTCTGATAAAAAATCACCAAGCTTTTCTGGATCCTGTTCCAATAATCCTAAAAGCATACGATAACCCTCTCCATTACGGATCTCGTATAAGCGATCCAGATTATCCTCTAAACTTTCCTGTGCACCAATTAACATTTCCTTTGTACTTAAAAGTGATGTTTTAGCATCTGCAAGTGTTTCCTTTAACTCTGCCGTAGAACCGCCCATGCTCTTAAATGCAGAACTAATGGAGCCTAACAAGGAAGAAACATCTGCAAGACTTCCACTCAATGCACCAGATGCAGACAACATATTTCCTGCATTGGAATTCAGTGCATCCTGAATAGCACCAATACCTGCCTGTGAATTGGCAATGGTCTGGTCCAACTCTGTTTTAGAACCTGCTGTATTCAATGCAGACTGTGTAGAATCCACTATTTCTACAAAGCTGTCCAGTAAAGTTGAAAAGGTATCCATTTTTTCATCCATCTCTTCAAGTTTCGTAATGGCAACATCCAAAAGAGTGGTATTTTCATCTACGCCAAGTGCCTTTGCAATATCAGAATCTACAACGGTACCAAGCTTATCAATAGCCGTTTTGGCAATGGTTGAGATCATAGCTGCATTCACCTGTCTTGCAACAGCCGTCTGCGCTTTATCTGTAATCTTCACTGCAATAGCATTCTTCTTTTCATTCACATAATAGATCAACTCAGGATGCACAAAATCCTCAGTTAAAAAGCTAAACATATCCTCGGAAAAATCCTCTGGCATGATCAGGGCTGCATAATATTCTCCAGAATAAACACCTGCAATTGCATCATCAACAGTTTCCGGGAACTGCCATCCAATGGTAGTATTGCTAGCCAAAGATTCCATGACTGTATTACCCATATTGATTTCAATGCCTTCCATCTCAAAGCCACGGTCATTAGAAGCAACAGCCACCTTAACATTAGAGGTTGCCTCAGGCTCATATGGATCCCAGTTGGAGAGAATATTAAACCATGCATACAAAGCAGGCACAATGGTGAGACCTATCATAATGATCACAGCCACCACATTGGTCCCAAGTCTTCTTCTATCAGAGGAAAAAATTCTAAATACATTTCTCATCTTATTTTTCCTCCTTCTTTTCAGTAGTATTCTGCGTATTATGAAGCTTTGAAACTTCCTTACTTACATATCGATCCATTGTTTTGGAAATCTCTTCCTGGATTTTTGCCTCCATTTCAGCCTCCACCTTAGCACGGACTTCGGCTTCTACCTTAGCACGAATCTGAATCTCCATCTTCATGCGAATAAGTTCTTCAATCTGTTCATCTATCGTTTGAATGGAATCCTTTACATTGCTGGTCACTGCCTTGGTTTCTACAGGTGTTTCCTCTCTATCTGCAGGCTCTTCTATGTGATTTTGTTTCACTTCCTGATCTTTGGGCTGGACCTCGTTTTCCTCTGAAACGGCCTGAACATCTGCTTCGCCCAAAACTTCAGCTTCAACTAATATTTCATCTTCGTCATCTTCAAACGGATCAAAATCATAGTCTTCAAAATTTACTTTGACTGATTCTTCTTCAACTGAAGTTTCTTCTTCAACCTCATTCTGTTCGATCATTTCTTCGATTCTGGCTTCTTCTTCCTTTTCCTCTAATGCTACAGCCTTCCAGTCATCCCGCAATTGCTTGAATGGTGAAAAACTAACATCCTTCTTTTTGGAGTCATCCGTTTTATGTTCCAAATATAAGGTATCATCTTCATTTTCCGATACCTCCAAATATTCTTCCTCATCCTCTTCTGTCACACCGATTTCTATCAAAGGTGTTTCCATTTGCAGCTTCGACTCCACACCAAGCTTACGAAGATGAGACTGCATCTGATGATCCATGTACTCCACTGAAATCAGATAAGCTGACAAACCAAACAAGGATATGATCCAAAGAAGCAGATAGATATTCTTATTGCTGTCCATCAGCATCATCAGTGCAACAAAGATCAAAGGGCCAAAAAGCAATACTCGAATGCCCCACTGCACACGTTTTTTATTTTTTTCATGCATATACTGCTCATACAACTGCAGCTGTTCTTCTGTTGAATTGACTTTCTTCTCTTTCATGTTTTCCTCTTCCTTGCCTGATTACATCATTTTGGTATCTTCCATACGTTCTTCCACAAATTCGTTAATATGAATAAACGGAATTCTGATCAGCAATCCCAACAACAGTGATACCACTGCAAAAATTGATAACTGGAGCAATCTGATCCAATATGTATTCTGATACATTCCTGCAATACATTCACGCATAGCATTGATCGCATATGGGAACGGAAAATATACATGCAATTTCTGGTAAAAATTAGGTAAGATTTCAATCGGATAAGTTCCAGACGAACCTGCAATCTGCATAACAACGATTACTACAACTAAAGCCTTGCCCACATCTCCCCAGGCATTGGTCAATGTATAAATAAACAACACAAAAACAAAACTTGTAAAGGAGGCAGCCAGCATAAAGTAACCTGGATGCAAACACTGTACCTTTAGTAAATACAAATTACCAAGCACTGTTAATACTGCCTGGATTTGTCCCAATAACCAGAATAAGACAAATCTTCCCAAAAACAGCTGGTGATGCTTTGCGCCTTCAAATTCTCCTTCCGGCTCAGCATGTACCTTAAAAATGGAAACCAAAAGAATTCCACCAACCCATAAAGCCAGTGTTGTATAGAATGGGGTAACCCCCGATCCATAATTCTCTACTTCCCAAACATGAACTGTTGTAACTTCAACAGGGGCTGATAAAAATTCACCATAAAGTTCAGGATCGGTATTTAACATATTCATCAGTCTCTTATATATTTCTGTATTTCCAGCTTCACCTAATCGCTCCATCAGATCCTCACTTCTTGCAAGTGCAACTAAAAGTAAAGAATCCGAATTATCTAAAGTATCATTGATACCAAGAATACTGTTTTTAAAACTGTTTAAAATAGATGTCAAACCATTCATATTGCCTGAAGTCTGAGACAATGATTCAGATAGATCATCAATGGCATTGGAAATTGTCTGTTCTGCTTCCGCGATCTTTTTCGCAAGATCAGCCTGATAGCTTTCAGCAAGTGATGAAGACAATGCATATGCTTCATTTAAAAGCGGTGTTAAGATTTCTGTTTTTGCCTGTGACCATTCTCCAGTGCCTTGAACCAATGTAAGCATATTATTGAGGATTACCTTATTGGCAAGCAAGACAGTAGTCGCAGAGGTTGACATTGCATCTGTTTTACCCTCCAAACTTTTGAGAGCCGAGTCACAATTTGCGATAGCTGCATTAATATTAGCGGTCATAGCCTCTGTATCTCCTAAGGAGGACAGGATTGCTAAGATTGACTTATTCATTCCCTGGATTGCATCACCTGCAATGGTAAAAGCTTCATCAATTTTATTGTCAATTTTCTGTGTATCTGTATGAAGTCCATTCGTGATCTGTCCGGAATTGGCAGCTGCATTATCAATAGCCTGTGCCATCTGTGGAATCAAACCGCTTAATCTGCCCATGGTAGATGCCAAAGCTTCATTTGCTTCCTTCAAAGAATCTACCAATGTAATATAATTCTCCAAATTCTCATTTACAGTATTCAGCTTATCTGTAAAAACAGCCAGCACATCCGTGCCCTCCGAATTATCCTGTAATGCTTTAAAAATGGTGGATACCATTGTATTCAAAAATTCTGTATTGATGGTACTCTGAAGTGTTGATTTTCCAGTATCCGTGATCTTGATGGCTACTGCGTTCTTTTTCTCATTCTGATAATAGGTAACCGTTGGATGTTCCAGTCCGCAATCTACAAAATTAAACATGCGCATACTGAAATCGCTTCCCATCACAATAGCAGCATAATATTCTCCGCTTCTAACGCCCTCAATGGCCTGTTCCTTACTTTCTGTAAATACCCAGCCAAGCTTCTTGTTTTCATGTAAGCTCTCGATAACTTCATGACCTAAATTATGATATTCTCCATCCGATGCCATATATCCTGCATCCTCAGAAAATACCGCAATCGGTACATTTGCTGTAGAGCCATATGGATCCCAGTTGGAATAAATGTTAAACCATGCATATAAACACGGTAACACGCATAAGCCTCCTGCTACTACCATTGCTAATATGTTCTTTCCCAATCCCTTAATATCCTTTAAGAAAATCTTCAAAATCATATGTACACCACCGATTCCATTTTTCTTGACCACTGGTCAATTTTTAATTATAGTTCACTTTTTGCAAAAAACAATACCATAAACAACAATTTTATTTTTATTTTATATTTATTTATGTTTTTACACATTTAGAACAATTCACAGGATTGTCCTCTTACATTTTAACATAATTGTCTGATAATTGCACATATATTTTTAATTAATTCAAAAATAGGAATAAAAAAGGGTATCGCTTGCGATACCCTGCTAAACTTTTCCTTTATAGTAAATACACCTGATCAGGAGAATATCTAGCCCTCTCCTGTTCGTTTTCAATATAAATATACCAATCCGTAACCGTAGAAAGCGGCAATGTGTAGATGCCTCCCTGATACATATCCTTGATATAGTAGGTATCATGAGTCAATTCAACCATAGCCTCATCCCCTTTGATATCCAGCACCTTAAACCAGCAATGTTCAAACTCTGTACCAGCCTCATCTGGATCATCCACCCTACAGCCCATTTTCAGAAGAATAAAGGCATCCTCTCTTTTGAAGGCTTCCTTTACATAGTCCAGGCGTTCGATGGCAAGCGCTCTCATTCTCTCTGTTTCTCTGTTTGAGATCATATACATTGGGTTATCATCCAAAAGCTCTGCCACTTCAGACAAATGACTAAAGTTTCCATTCTGATGATCACTTGGTGTCTTGTAAAAATAAAGAGCATCCGAATAGCCATCATGTCCCTCATTACGATCCTTGCTACCGCCAATGGAAAGCTCTCCTTCTTTCTCAAGAGCCTTTTGCCAAGGAATCAATGTGATCATCAAAGGCTGTCCGTTAGATAAACGGGCAATATAAAAAGGTGCCTCCTCGATGAGCGCCTGTTCCTCGCTGATCATACGGCTTGCAACCATATCCAGAAGGTTTCCATATGGGCTCCAGGTATCTTCATCCGCATTTAAGATCTCAAGTTCTGGCAGTCCACAACGGTTCAATCCATGTGTGTGCAGCCAAACCTTTCTACCCTCCTCATTTAAAATCCCCTGTCCACAGAAAAGATAGTGTGGTGCTGGTGGTACTGCAGAAGTTGCTGCAAGAGATAACCACTTACCGGAAAGCAAAAGCTCCGCGCTAAAGTCAAGGACTGCTGCCGGTTTTTCCACCAGAGCATTTAAAATCATCAGCTGTGCATGATAAGAGGCAAAAATATTATCACCAAATTCCATTTCAACCATAAGACCTGCCGATGCGCTGCGAACAATCTCCACCTCTTCAGGTAACAGTCTATTCTGCTCACGAACCATATCCGGAATCTCCACCTGTCTTGGATAAAAAGTAATGTGATAGATCTTCTCTCTGATTTCTACTGTCATTTTTACGCCTTCGTCAAAATGATCCTCGATCAAACGAATATCTGAACAGGCATACAATCTTTCCACAACATGCTTCACATCCCTGATCTCCTCAACAGAATAAGGAATAACCATCATATAGGAAAGATCCTTTTCAGGCTCTGCTTCTTCTCCATTATTCTTTACGCCAAACTGATCTACCATACTATATCCATCATCATCAAAAATGATCTGGCTTTCTGCATTCTCAAAAGCAGTACGTTCTTCAAGCAATAAAATGCCATCTACTTCCTTTAATGCTTCTTTAATAGTCAATGTGACATTGATGGTCTGATAATGAAGTTGTCCCGGATCCTTTGGAATAACACTGACACGCATCAGCTTTTTAGCCTTTTTTACATACTCCAAAACGTTCTCCTTCACTTCATTATGAATGGTTGTCACTAAAGAAAAATGAGAAAGTACCTCTTCCTTTTCCTGTTTTATCACATCCTCTGGCATAAATTCCATTTCAAGTTCCACATCTTTTCCAGATAAAAACAGATCCTCATCATTGCTTTTTGCAATTCCAAAAGCCTCCTGTAAAGCTGACAAAATAACATTGTTTTTCTTTTCCATATAATAGATCCAGAAAACATTCTTCGTTTTTACCTGTTCTTCGGTGTAAGGAATACCTAACTGTTCACAGGCTCTTTTACGAAGAGAAACCGCTTTTTGATCTTTGTGATAATGCTTATCACTTTTGTTCAAGTACTCTAAACAGGCTTTTGCATCTCCAGCCTCTAAGCAGGTATCCGCCATTTCAAAGCATCTGGTATAAAAGCCTCTTCTTTTATTGTAATAAACCGGTGTCATACTCAGCTCATTCATTTTATCAAAGCACATTTTCAAGTCATCTAATAAGGAGGGTACTTCTACAGCAGCCTCTAAAAGATCATCATAGTACTCCCAGTAATTGTCATAATTATCCGGTTCTAACTTAAAAAGCTCATGGAAATAGTAAGGGCCCTTCACTTCATCGGATCTCCACAAAAAGTAATCAATAGCAAGTCTCTTACAAACCTTAGGCGTTAATCCATTTCTTGCAGCAAATTCCTCCAAAATCCGGTCTCCCTGTTCGATCATATGAGAATTCTGATACACCTCTCCCAACAAAAGCACATATTTTTCCAGCTCGTTAAGGGACAATGCTTTGTTTAAATAACCACAAATCTTTTCCATGTCTTCAATTGGATTTTCATACACCTTTCTAGTGGCAATCCCATAATGGAATTTCAACTTAGACAACAAATAGTAGAATTCAGCATACTCCTCCTTACTACCCATAGAAGTGTCTGTCAAAAAGACTTCAAATTCTTCCGTTGTCCCTATCACATCTATATAATCAGCTCTATCCATGATCTCTATGGCATTGAGAAGCTCTTCATTTTTCTGACTCAAAATACTCATAATCGTGTTCCTTCACCTTTCCTCGTCAATCCTTTATCATTACCAAGACATACTATAGCACACCTGGCTTAAATTGTCCCAATTTATAATCAAAATCCTGTCAATTCCTGTCCTTTAATGGCTTTTTCCAGGATTTCGGGCAATCTCTCAGGGGTACATGCAAAGCATGGGATATCTAAACCTGCGATTTTTTTTGCTACACTTTCTGAATAATATGGCTTTCCGCCATCCTGAATAGCCAAAAGACAGCATACAGTCACTCCAGACTCCTTCATTTCCTGCAATCGTCGTATCATACCAGCCTGATTTCCATATTCCTCTAAGTCAGAAATCAAGAAAAATAAGGTTTTTGATGGATTTTCGATAAACTGCTGACAATAAGCAATGGATCCGTTGATATCTGTTCCTCCTCCCATTTGAAAGCCAAACAAAAGATCTACTGGATCATCACACTTTTCTGTCAGATCCACCACCTTCGTATCAAAGGCAACCACTCTTGTTTTTACACTTGCCATGCTGGCTAAGATACAACTCATAATAGAAGAATAGATCACAGACTCACCCATAGAGCCGCTTTGATCGATATCCAAAATAATATTCCATTTTTTCGCTGCTGTGGCTGTTGATCTGTCAAAAAAGTAAAAATGCTCTGGTACAATGGTTTTTAGTTGCTGATTATAATTCTTTAAATTCCTTCCAATGGTCATCTTATAATCAATGGCTGTTGCTGAAGGGATTGGGGAATGCTGTTTTTTATTCACTGCAGCTGTCACTGCCCTCTTGATATCCTGCTCCAGCCGCTTATTGATATCATCTACGATCTTTTGAATAAATGCCCGCACGTTATCTTTGGATCTTTTAGGAATCTGTTCCTTTAATGTCATAATGGTAGCTGCTAAATTAACATCCGGCTCTAAATTTTCCAAAAGCTCAGGTTCAAACAAAAGCTGCTTTAAACCACATCTTGTCATGGCATCATTCTGAATAATGGTAACAAGTTCTTTATCAAAAAGAGTTCTAACATCCCCCAACCATTTTGTAATCTTCGGACTCGACGGTCCATTACTAGCTGCACCACCACTTCCAAAACCACCATTGGATGTATTATTATATATAGAAGCAAGTGCCTGATCCATCAGATCCTGTTCCTTGGAAAGTCCAGAACCGATTCCTGTCATTTTCCCAAACCGGTCCTCACTTTCCTGTCCTAGGATCAAACGCCAGCGCTTGATTTTCTCTTCATTTTCCATTTATGTTCCTTTCCGTTTTGATCAGTTGTCCCGTTAAAAATCAAAATCAAAATCTGCAAGACTGTCTACTAACTCCTGAGCTTCCTCGCCCAAAACCGTATTCACGATCTCGCTAACCTCAGCCCCATTCAGGCCCCAGTTTTCTCCAAGATTTTCAGCAATTTGATCCTTTTCATTTGCAGTAAAATCTGCAAATGCTCTTCTTAAAAATAACAAGGCTCGTTTAAATTCATCATCATCAAGTTCCTCCAAGTACCCATCTAAAGTTTCCCAAATAGATAATCGATTGATCAGGGAATAATGATTTTTCATCACCAGGCCTTCAAACCAACCAGCACCTAGATCAGCGGGTATTCCCTTTGAAAGTCTTCTGCTAACCTCTGCATTTAATTCCTTTGTTTGGATTGCGCCCTTTTCAAGAAGTATGGACGCTGCATATCCTGAGATTTTTGTATTCAGATCATCTCTTTTGGCAATATTAGAAATCACAGAAATCCATTCTTTATCGTCTAAAAAGGCATGAAGTTTCGTACACTGATCAACCTGTTCCATAGAAATAACCATCTTCTTGCTGGCCTCATCATCACAACTGCAAGCATCTGGCAACAACAGACAAAAGTGATAAAAAAGCTGTTCCATAATGGGAATAAGTGGCTCAGTTTCCACCTGTCTGATAGAACCAAAGCTGATCACCATGGATAAATGCTCCATGCAGGCAGCCATCTCTTCTATGGAAACAGCATCCACTGCCAGAGCCTGAAGTGCTGAAATAGCAGTCAGTACTACATTAGGTAATCCGCATAAAAAAGCATTTTCAAGTTGCTTCGCAATGATTTTGATGCTATCAGCCCCCTTGATCCTCTCACTTAATACATAGCTTGCCGCTAATTTCACTGTATCTCCCTGCAAGGCAGCCTCTACAATTTCAATCTCTGCCTCTGGTGTCCATTTTGCGGTCCAGTTCTCTCCATAGGTGGCAGTCTCTTGATTTGTTCTTTGTAAGCTTGCAAACTGAATCCCAAGCACTCTTAACTGATGCAAGAAGAAGGAGCGATGAAGATCCAAAAAAGCTGCATCCTTAGACTGCACTCTTCTGTTCTCTCTTAAATCCAATGAAAGATCCTGCAGCACCACCGTCTTATATTTATCCAGCTTAAGAGCTTTCAGATTTCTATAAAAATCTTCCTGGATACTGGTTCTGCTCACACCATCCGGCAAGCTTCCGATCATCGTACCAATTTCAACCGATGCAAAGGCTAAGCTTAAGGAAGGCACATTTCCTTCACCAAGGCAGGTTATGGCAGCATCCTTTAAATCATACAACGTCATCACACGATCCCCACGAAGCATGGCCAAAGACTGTGCCAATCGTACTGCCTCAATAACAGATGCCGTAGAAACTGGATTTCCAGTATCTCTCATAAAGCCTGCAATTTTTGACAAATATGCATAAGCAGCATAGGAATCCTCCTGTCGAACAAGGCTTTCCCATAACAGTTCATAATACGCAGGTGCCTTATTACCAGCTCCATATCCTGATCTTGTAGACAAACGGTAGTAAGAATATGGCATCAGAGTATGCATGCACTCACAGGTTGGAAGTCCCTTTAAAGACTCCTCCTCTTCCCAGCTTTTTAACCCATCCACGTGATAGGATCCACATACCACAACTATATCACTTGGATCTATTCCATTTAAAACATACTTTCTGATCTGCTGCCTCATATAGGCTTCTCTCACCACTGTTTCCGGCCAGTCAAAATCAACACCTTCCGTTAATTGACGAAGTTCACTGCCAAAACGGTTGCAGCCTTCGTGATAAACCTCCATAGAGGTAACATGCTCTAAATTTCTTTCCCAAAAGGTTTCCTGCCCATCTTCTCCACTTAGGGAGTCCAATTTTTCATAAATAGTTTCCCTTCCATAATCGCTTCTTTCTTTTCCATCATTTACCAATGTAATGGCCAAAAAAGTTTCCGAAGGAAGGTCCATAAACTGACAATCCACCTTATGCTTGTTACACCAAAGAATTGCCTGATATTCAGGTGAATATTCTGCAAAAGGATATAAAATTGTTCTGATAGGTGCCTCCTTTGTATAGGCTAATACAGCAATAGGAGGCTTTGTCTCTTTACGAACCATATCCGACATCAGATCCGTAAAATCACTTGGTCCCTCCACCAGCACCAGCTTCGGCTTTTTTTCTTCTAAAAATGCTCTCAGATGATAAGCGCCTGCCGGCGACAAATGTCGGATACCAAAAAAATGTGGCATCTTTCCCATTCTAATCTTCCACCAGTTCCTTACATGATTTATATAGTCCAAGCCATTTTGCTCCGCGCTTTTTCATAACATTTTCCAAATATTCTTTCCACACGATCTTGTCCTTGGCTTCATCCTTCACAATAGCGCCCATCAAACCAGCTGCTAAATCCTCATCCGTAATCGTTCCATCTCCAAAGCTTCCTGCCAGCGCCATACTATTACATAGCAATGAAATAGCTTCTGCAGTAGATAACACACCAGAGGTTGGTTTCACCTTTGCATTTTTATCCAAAGTTTCCCCTGTTCTGATCTCTCTAAAAATAGTACATACCTTTTCAACTGTATCTATCTCAGGAAGTTTTGCATTCAGATCTAAATTTCCTGCTAACTGACTTACTCTGGAAGAAACAATGTCCATTTCAGATTCCAGTGTTGCCGGTGATGGCAATACCACAATATTAAAACGTCTTTTCAATGCTGCCGACATATCATTTACACCTTTATCTCTTGTGTTGGCTGTGGCGATGATAGAAAAACCTTTTTTGGCTGGAACCTCTAATGCCAATTCAGGCACCGAAATTCTTTTTTCTGACAGCAGGGAGATCAAAGCATCCTGCACCTCTGATGCACATCTTGATATTTCCTCCACTCTAGCAATTTTTCCCTGTTCCATTGCCGCAAAGATTGGACTTTTTAACATTGCCTCCTTAGATGGTCCTTGGGCGATGAGCATGGCATAATTCCAGGAATAACGGATCTGCTCCTCTGTTGTTCCTGCAGTTCCCTGGATCACCATAGTGGAATCTCCATTGATTGCTGCTGTCAAATGTTCTGAAAGCCAGCTTTTTGCTGTACCTGGCTCACCGATCAAAAGCAATGCCCTGTCTGTTACCAGTGTAGAGATTGCAATTTCTACAAGTCTCTCATGACCAATATATTTTGGAGTAATCACTGTATCTAAAACCTTACCTCCACAAATATATGTTTTTACTGATTGCGGAGACATTTTCCATCCTGTGGGAATTGGATTTTTTTCTGCCTTGATCAACGCATCAATTTCATTCTGAAATAACTGCTCTGCTGGCAGTCTTAGTACCTGTTCACTCATTTTTTAATCTCCTGTATGTTTTCTATAAATTTTCTGTTAAGACATGTAATAGATTCTGAATATCCGTTTCCTTCATCTTATATTCTTTTTCATGTTCTTTATGATACTGAAAAATCTCATCAAATTCAGTTTCATATTCTTCCTTTGTCAATCGAAGCTTTCTCATGTAATCATGCATCGCATACCAATAAATATTAGTGCCCTTTTTAAAAAACTTCAAAGCCAATCCCTTTCGTGACAAATTCCATTTATGGCACGCTCTGAAATATAGATCATCATTTGACCCATTTAATACCTTTTGGTGCATGATCTTCTTGATTGCTTCTAAATCATCTGGTTTAGCAAGATCAGCTGTTTTATATAAAAATTCATCAAACTCATCTTTTTTTGTGTCATGTGAAAACGCAATCATCCATTTATGAAGCTCACTCATGGAAATGGTAAGTTCCTGCAAGCCATAGGTATACTCGATAGGACCGTAAGCATAATGCTCCCCATCCGGGATCACGCCATCTGATACGCGAAAGATCAGGTCAAATGTTGTACCCTTGCAATCCAAATGTCTGCAATATACTGCCATCTGATTACCTATGTCTTCTTTGGTGATTCCCTGCTTTACAAAATACTTCTCCTGACTTTCCATCCATTGTCTGTCAAAGCTTCCATCTAGGATCTTAAGCATCACCACCGGGAAGAAAAGATCATACTCCTTCTTTTCCTCATATCGCTCTAACATATACTGCTTCATATCCTTTCTGCCTGTGTAAAGTGTGTTTCTAAGTAAGATCTCACACAACTCACTAAAAGCTGAATCCTTGGACTGGTATCGATCCAAGCGATAACTATGTACCTTGTTATAGTTAAAAGTACAATGGCTCAAATATGGGTTCAGCTCCATGGTATGATCTAATCCATATTTGATCACTTCAAAGATCTCATCACTGCTCTTTCTCTCTAACGCACAAAGATCAGTGATCAGATTTGTAACCAGCTTACTGGCACGATCCATTTCTGTTACTTCCTGATACTTTGCAATATCTTCGATCAATAGATCCAGATCCTTTCGAAATGTTTTTGCAATGATTCTGTTGGCAACACCATTGTCCTTATCCTTGATGGCATCAATATAATCGCGAGACTTCTTCGAGATCATTTTTTCAAAGATTTCTACTACCTCTTCTGTATCAAAATAGGATAACGAATGCATAGCAACTGGCTTTGTTTTTGCTTTTTCTGTATCCACTAAGGTCTTTAGCAGCTCATAGTTTTCCTCACTGTAATGAAGTGCATCGATCATTTCCACACGAAGGTCCTTTTCTGTTTCCGGCAACCATTTTAAGTAAAAATCATTGGCCTTAGCCCCTTCCTTTCGCATGATCACACGAATTCTTCTTTGCATATCCTTACCACCCTTAGGATTAAAATCCTCCTTCAAAAGTGGTAAAAATAAAGCATTTTCGTCCTCAAGCATCATTTTGTAAACCAGTTCAGCTGTACCTGCATAAGGTGCTTTTAACCCCTTTACAAGGGACTGCAAAACTCTATAATCCTGAAATACCTCTGGCTTTTCTTTGATGGCAGTTTTCACTGTCTCGTATCTACCGCTTCCCGTTTCTGTCAATCCTGCAATAACTTCATGTAGAACAGAATATGGCACATCAAGCATCAATCCATCTGTATTTTTTAGTAAAATCTCCTCCGCTTCCTCCTTAGCGGATGTACTCTGTAAGGTACATACAACCGCATCCACCAAGGAAATGGTGTCCATCAGAACAACGGCCTTTTCCTTGCTATCTACCGCAAGCAACTTATCACACTGTTCCAACATCTTTGCAAAAACAGGTGCTGCAGCCTGCAATGGTCTGCAAGCTTCTATTGCCTTTTTCAATCTAAAATCCTCATCCAATAAGTTGGCTCCTGCGATCATATTGACACGCAGACGATCACGTAATTCATATATTCCTGTAAAATCCATATTATGGCCTCTTTCTTCTTTATTTTAATACAATAATCTAACAATCTTATCTTTTGATACAATGCTGATTGGCTGTGCTTCAATTCTATGTTTCTCTCTATTTTCATAAAAGGCCAATAGCATAACCTGATCACGAATCACATCATAGGATGGGATCAACTCAAGATTCCCGCAGGAACCATTTTCCTTCATTAGATCAGATAAAACGATCTGTTCCCCAGCCTTATCCCAAAGAATAAGCTGTCCATCTTTTGTTTTTCCGACTTTATCAAAAGCAATCAGTTTCAGATACATCTGATTTGATAAGGTATTCTTTAATACATTCTTGATTTCCTTTGATACCTCTACTACAGAAGGCTTTGCAAAGTTAAGAATCGCAGTTAAATCAGATGCTTCATAATCGCGGATAGTACATCCATCCCAACGAATTCTTTTATTTCCATCTCCTGGATAGAAGGCTGCCCTGCTTGCAGATGCAACACCAAACAAGGAATCCTCTTCCTTCAAATGCTTCATGGATTTTACCGGTCTGATATTCTTGTTCAGATAAATCTCACCTGAATTTAAATCTATAAACACACCATAGTCTACATATTCCTTGGCTGCTTCATCATATTCTACGAAAAAGGCCAGCTGTGCATAATTTCCATTCAAAAGGCCGCATCCTGCTTCTTCCAATTCTGTTAATTTCCAGATTCCGCCCAATTCTTCATACAGTATGTTATCATCCTGTGTCATGTCATTTTCATTTAATTTTCCCTGTAAATAAATCTTGGATTTTTTTGTTAGATTCCAAAGTCTTTTTACCACTTCAATGGCTGCATCATAATGAACTTCATTCTGATCCTTTTGAAATGCCTGCACCTCAAGGATCAAATGATTCATTAGTTTTTGTGGTCCCGGAAGATAATAATCTCCCAACTGTTTGGAAATATCCTGATATGATTTAATAGAAGTACCACCCATGGTTGTGAGTCCTGCACTCAACAGATTTTCAAGCATTTTCTGCACAACCTCTAAACCTTCTAGCTGCTTTTGGGTCTTTTTAGCCTTTGCACTGTCGCTTGCTTTTTTTGCACGTGCTGCTGCCTTCTTTGCCTTTTCTTTTTCTTCTTCCGTCATGTTTTCAGGATCGATTTCTTTCTTCTCCGATTTTGCCTGAAGCTTTTCTCGTTTTCTAAGAATATCTTCTGGAATCTCGGCTTCCTCAAAATCCTTTAAAGACATCATTTCAAACATCAGTCCAATGCTATGCTTACATGGAAACTGACGGCTAGGGCAGCTACATCTGAATACGGGATTTTCCTCATCAATATAATCTGCTGATGTGAAATAGTTGCTTTTTCCACTTCCTGAACATTCTCCCATGATCAAGGTTTCATCCTTTGATTTCATCAATTTCACAAAACCGCCCTTTTGTGAGATCTTACGTCCATTAGATACTGCTGCTGCATTTGGTGCAAGCGCAATAATCTGTTGTTCTGTAATCTGTACCATTTTATTCTCCTTCCATTTCTAAAATATTGTCTATTCAGAGCCATGCAAATTTGCTTTCTGCGAATGGGGTTCTGAATAGACAGTTACAATATTATCATCACTATTTTGGTTTTAATGCAAAGTTAAACAGTCTATATAGTTTACGAAATACTATATCATTTTTTATGTAAAAAAAGGTAATTGTTCAGAGCCATGCGTATTTTTCTTCGAAAAATACTTATGTGGCGTGCTCGCCAAATGATTTTGAATATCAATAAAAGCTTTTAAGCAAGCTTAAGCTTTTATTGATACTCAAAATCGTATGGCTCTGAACAGTTACAAAAAAAGAGCAAAAACAAGTTTTCACCTGTTTTTGCTCTTTTATTTTTTCTATGTTCTGTTCGGTCCCTAACCAGTAACGTATCTTATCTATCCAGTATCCTTCACAGATGCGGCAGTTACCCTACTATTTGATCACGATTCTTCCAGCACCGTATGGATTTTCATAATCAAGTAAATATCCATCATATGCTGCAAGTGGGCTGTTCTTGGTTGCAATATGAGTTTCCCCACCCTCTTTAGCAAATGCCTTTAAATAAGCTGCAAGCACAAGATAATCCTCATCTACATAATCAACCACTACAACGCTGTCCTTAAACATTGCCATACCATCGCCCTGGTTTCGAAGCACATAGTTTACACCGGCAAGTGTATAGGTCTTGTCAAGATCAAGTGGTTCATACTCTGCTTTTTCACGGTTATAAACCATCACATTACAAACCTTGTATTCTCCAGTTGGTTTTCCTAACCAAAGACCATCCTCTGATACCTGAACGCTGGATTCAATGGAAGAATCAATTTCATAAGTGATACCAGCCACCTGTAAAAATCCACCATTTTCAGCTGGAATGCCTTTTTCTTCATCCAAAAGGCCAACCTTAGAAGCACCCTTTTCTAAAGCATCTAAAATATTCTGTCCGCTTACCTCTACCAGACAGGCAACATTTCCAAAAGGATTCACTGTCTTAGCTGTCATATAGGATACATCACCTGCATCTACATCACTTCTGATACCACCACCATTTGCAATGGCAATATCGCAATCAACATCCATCACTTCATTAAAATAGTAATAATAAGCATCTGCATCCAGATCACCTAAATTTGTTTCCTGACTTCTGATCAAACGAAGCTCTGGATTTTCCGGACTCATGATATAAAGCGGATTATCGAGCACTGCGATCTGTTCCCCAAGCAATCCATCTACAGAACTGATCCAGGCATCTTCTAATGCTTCCACTTCTTCATTTTTGCCATCATATTCAGTGATCAACCTGGTAGAAATACTGCCATCTGCTGCAATTATCATCTCACCAATTGTACTTAAATAACTACCGGTTTGGGTTAATACAACTGTGTTTCCAGCTGCATCTTTAACCTTTTCACATTCCATCACTGTGTGGGAATGTCCGTCAATGAACGCATCAAGACCAGTGGTATTGGCAATCACATCAATACTTCTGTATGGTTCAGAGGCTGGGTCCACACCAAGGTGTCCTAAACCAATCACATAATCAGCCTGATTTCTTGCTTCATCAATGTTATCCTGCACTGCCTGATACAATTCACTTCCATCCTCTCCTGAATAGAAGTTATAAATAAAGTTTTCTCCTGATTCATCCATAAAATAGGTCGGAGTAGATTTTGTGATTGTCTCAGGGGTACTGATACCAACAAAAGCAATCTTCACGCCATCAATCTCCAAAATCTCATATCCCGGAAGAACACTTTTTCCATCCTCAACTGTATAAAAATTGCAGGATACATATGGAAAATCTGCCTCTTCCATAATAGCAAATGTTCGAAAGATACCATAGTCAAATTCATGATTTCCCAAAGTTGCCAACTGATAACCTGTTGCATTCATGATCTCGATGATGGACTTTCCTTCATCCATACCACCATAAGCAGTACCCTGTGAATGATCTCCAGCATCTACTAACAAAACGTTTTTTCCTTCCGAAACAAGTTCATCACGTAGTGCAGCCACAGATGCATAGGATATTAACTTCGTCACATTTCCATCATCATCAGTTTCCTGATTGTTGATATAAGTATGCACATCATTGGTGTAAAGGATTGTCACTTCACTTAGATCCTTTTTAGCCAAATCTTTTGCTTCACTTTCTGCACCGCTTTCACTGTTTGCATTGTTCTCAACTGTTCCTGCAGCATTGGTTTCTTTGCTTTCTGTTTTCTTATCACCACAGCCTGTTAACAAACTGGCAACAAGCGTTACTGCAAGAAAACTTCTGAATAAAAGGTTTGTTGCTTTTTTCATAATCTCTCCATTTTTTTCTTAGTTTTCAGCTGTTTTCCAGAAATCCACAGGTTCGTATTCCTGAAGCTTCGCTAAAAATCCCATTTTTCCAAGTTCATCCTGAATATCATTTAAGGTCTGCTCATCCTCTGCTGAAACAGTATGATAATGATAACCGGATGTAATATTCATAAGGAAGGTACTCTTTCCATTCTTAAGGCCTTCCATATAGTTTCGTACATCTTTTCTTGAATGAATATTTAAGTCTGCACGCATCACACCATATACCTTATGATAAATAAATACATCTTTCACATGTCCACCAAGATCTACGATCATCTGCAGTTCATCCATAACCTCATCTTCACTATGACGAACCTTGAATACTCTGACATATTCCTTTGTATCAGATAACACATACCCTTTGTTGGTTGAATAGATGTCTATGTTCTTCGCTCTAATCAATGCGATGTCCTGAACGATCACCTGTCTGCTGACATCCAATTTTCTGGCTAATTCTGTACCTGGAACCGGAGCATCTGCTGTCTGTAAAATACGAATCAGTTCTTCTCGTCTTTGTTCACCACTCATTAGAAACGCTTCCTTTCTGATAATATAATCGTATTATAACACATCCATCCATTTTAGGTCCAATATCTTACTCAATTGGATGAAGATTTTTTAACGAAATATCCATAATAGGAGCTGAATGTGTCAAAGCACCACTGGAAATATAATCAACACCTAAATCTGTCATGATCTGGATATTTTCCTTTGTCACATTTCCTGAAACCTCAACCTCTGCTTTTCCTGCAATGATGGTAAGGGCCTCTTTACATTCTTCGTGGCTCATGTTATCTAACATGATAATATCAGCGCCAGCTTCTACAGCTTCTCTTACCATATCAAGATTTTCCACTTCCACTTCAATCTTTCTTACAAAAGGAGCATATTCCTTTGCCATTTCAATAGCCTTTTTTACTCCGCCTGCTGCCCCAATGTGGTTATCCTTCAAAAGCACACCATCTGTTAAATTGTATCTATGATTGTTTCCACCACCAATTCTAACAGCATACTTTTCAAAAATTCTGTTGTTTGGTGAAGTCTTTCTTGTATCAAGAAGTTTTGTTTTGGTTCCCTTTAATAACGATGCAACAGAATGTGTATATGTTGCAATACCACTCATTCTCTGCAAATAGTTAAGTGCTGTTCTTTCACCACATAAAAGTACACGGATATCACCTGTAACAGTAGCAAGTAACTGTCCTTTTTTTACTTCATCTCCATCTTTTGCCAAAAGATTTACTTCAGTTGATTCATCCAAAAGCTGGAAGGTTCTTGCAAACACCTGTAATCCACAAATGATACCATCCTGCTTACAGATAAGATCAACCTTACCCTGCTTAGGATTTGGCATAACACTGTTTGTGGAAACGTCCTCACTTGTAATATCTTCCTTTAATGCTCCTAAAATAAGTGGATCCACATTTAATTTTAATGTAACCTGATCAAACATAACATTTTCTCCTCATTTCTTACTCTGTTTATAATTATCAATAACAAGTTTTTTGTCTAAAACCAGTCATCGAAACTTTACCGTTTTTAACTGGCAAGTCCTGAATGTTTCTTATCTTCTTTTTTAATGGCATCCTTTACCATAGTCTTGTATTCCAGATCAAGTGCCTCTAAATCCGTATAATCTAAAAGATTAAAACTTTCAAAATAAGCATCTTGGGAAGCTGTATTACCAATCACTCCATGACTTGCAATATCAATAGCTGCTCTTTTGGCAAAAACAAGACTTTCTAATAAAGAATTGCTTGCCAATCTATTTCTGCCATGAACGCCGTTGCAGGCCGTCTCACCAACTGCATATAAACGCTCCATGGATGTTTTGCTCTCATAGTCCACCTTGATGCCACCCATAAAATAATGCTGTGCAGGTACAACCGGAATGCACTCTTTTGTCACATCATAGCCCTGCTCTTTACAGTGCTCCATAATATTTGGAAAATGGTTTATCAGCTCGTTTTCCGGAATTTTACTTAAATCCTCCCAAACATGCTCTGTACCATCCTTTTCCATCTGTTTTCTGATCTCTTTTGTTAAAAGATCTCTTGGCAAAAGCTCATTGACAAAACGCTCTCCATTTTTATCATAAAGTCTTGCACCTTCACCTCTGGTTGATTCTGAGATTAAGAAGCTTCTATCCTCTTCCTTTTTGGAAAAAAAGGTAGTTGGATGGATCTGCACGTAATCAATGTTTTGAAGCTTCACCTGATGCCTCATGGCAATGGCCAGGGCATCTCCTGTCAGGTGTCTAAAGTTGGTGGAATGTCTGTAAAGACCACCGATTCCGCCTGTTGCAAGTACCACTGTATCTGCTTTTACCTTTGCAAGGCTTCCATCTTCCATAGAAAGCACTGCTCCAAGACACTGATTGTCCTTGCTGATCACATCAAGGAGTCTTGTATACTCTAGGATCGTTACATTGGAAAGCTCTTTTACTCTATCAAGCAAATGGCTTGTGATTTCTTTGCCAGTCACATCCTCATGGAAAATGATTCTCTTTGCAGAATGAGCTCCTTCCTTCGTAAATGCAAGGCTTCCATCTGCTTCCCTTTCAAATCTTGCTCCTGCATCCAAAAGATCCTTTACGACATCTGGCGAGGATTTGATCATGATCTCCACTGATCTTTTATCATTTTCATAATGACCTGCCTTTAAGGTATCCTCAAAAAAGCTCTCATAGTCAGACTCATCCTTTAACATGCACATGCCACCCTGTGCCAAAAAAGAATCACTGCTCTCACAATCTGATTTTGTGATCAAAAGCACCTTTTTATCTCGTGGCAAATTCAGTGCTAAATATAGTCCTGCGCAACCACATCCCGCGATCAAAACATCTACCTTCATCATCTGGTCCTCCTTTTTCTTAGTACCATAATGAGTTTGTTTTCTAAACCATAACCATTATTTTGCTAACTCTAACATCCTTGTTAATGGATTCATCGCTTTTTTTGCAATTTCCTCTTCAACAAAAACCTCATTGGTCTCGTTTTCCAAACAATCCACGATTTTTGCCAATGTCACCTTTTTCATATTGATGCATACCTGATCTGGCTTTAATGTATAAAGCTTTTTACCCGGTGCTTTCTTTTCTATTTCATGGAACACACCATCTACAGTTCCAATAATGAATTCTTCTGCATCTGTAGCAGCTACATAATCAATGATCCCTGATGTACTTCCAATATAATCTGCATGCGCTAACACATCCTCTGTACATTCTGGATGTGCTGCAAACTTCGCATTTGGATGCTGCTTTTTCGCCTCCAAAACCATGCTTTCAAACATCGATGTATGTCGTGGACAATGTCCTGCATTTAAAATGATATTTTTCTCTGGAACCTGTGCTGCCACAAATCTTCCAAGATTTCTATCCGGAATAAAAAAGATATTCTTGTTTGGAAGATTCTTCACGATCTTCACGGCATTGGCTGATGTCACACATACATCTGAGTAAGTTTTTAACTCGGCTGTTGAATTGATATAACATACAACTGCAACATCCTCATAGGTTTCTCTGATTTTTAAGATTTCTTCCTTGGTTGCCATATGTGCCATTGGACAATCTGCACTTGCATCTGGCATAAAGACGCGCTTAGATGGATTCAAGATCTTCGCACTCTCTCCCATAAACTCCACGCCGGCAAACACAATTCTGTCCTGACTTACTGTGGTGGCTACCTTACTTAAATAAAAAGAATCTCCTATATAATCTGCAACCTCCTGCACATCTGCATCCACATAATAATGTGCCAGGATTACTGCGTTCTTTTCCTCTTTTAACTTCTTGATCTTTTCAGCTAACATACTGCCTCCCATTGCTATTTTATTCAAATACGGTATCTGTTCAGAGCCATACAATTTTTGACAGTATAACACATGTATTTACAGCTGACAAGACACCTGTAAAGTTTTATTTTATAAATAGCCTGATTTTGAAAGAAAATTCGAGGAATTTCCTATGAAATAAAAAATCAAGGCATATGCGCCCTCGCATATGCCTTGAAAATTTCAATCTTTATTCATAACATAACGTTTCTGTCTTGAAAAACCAGCATCCTATTCATAAATAAATGTGATCTCAGAAATATCAAGTGTCTTATTGGACCACCATTTATAAACAGTCAATGTATCTGCTTTTACGGCTGAATCAAGATCGATCACAAGCTTGTTATTTGCACAATCCTTGTTGTCATAAGCGTACTGTTTTACCCACTGGCCTAAAACAACTGCTCCTGAAAACTGGTCTGCTGAGCCTGTAAATGTGATTTCAACCTTTGAAAGCTTCTTACCTGCAACAGTTACATCATAGCTTATAGCATCTGTAAAGGAAACCTTATCTACTACTACAGTATCCTGCTGTCCTGGTGTAGGATTCACTGGGTCCACTGGATCCACTGGGTCTACTGGATCAATTGGATCCACTGGATTGACTGGGTCTGCATCCTTAGATGCTTTTACAGTAATCTTATTCAATTCTGTACCATTCCATGTGTAGATCTCAAGGTTCTTTAATGCTTCTTCAGCATCCTTAGCACCCATACGTTTTACTAGATCCCTTGTAGAAATGGTAAATGTATTCTCACCGCCTACTACCGAGAACAATGCACTTGAATATGTCTTGCCATTTGATACAAAGGAAAGATTCATCCAGCCTGTTTCATAAGCTTTTGCTGTATAAGTTACTTCAATCACAGAGTCATCTTTTGTAAGAATTTCCTTCTGAGCTTTGCTAAATACATGATGATTTGCATCAGTTGCTTTTGTAGTTATCACAGTAGCATCAATTGGTGGTGTAATTGGATCGATTGGGTCTACTGGATCGATTGGATCCACTGGATCTACTGGGTCAATTGGATCGATTGGATCTACTGGGTCGATTGGATCCACTGGATCTACTGGATCCACTGGAGTAGTTCCATTTCCATCAGCAAGAACAGCTGTACCAAATACAGATGGCTTATCCCATCCCTGACCTGTTGTATCATACCAGCTCAATGTACCAATTCTGGTATCAGAATAATCTGCATCATTGATCTGTAATTCAAGACCAATCTTTGTTCCCGCCTGTGGAGCAATATCAGTCCATTTCAGTGCCATTTCTACATTGTATCCATCACTTGTAAGCTTCACAGCAGAATCAATGTTTTCTTCAATACATTTTTCTCCGTTGAAAGACTGTTCATTGTGATAGTTTACACGATACTGCTTGTCATCTTCTTCATAAGCAGTCGATTTGTGATTGTTCTCATCGATAAATACTTCTACAGAATCCTGCTCATAAGTATTCTCGCTATTAGCATTTAATTTAGAATCCTTTACAGTTACATAAACATAAAGATTCTCTTCATCCCATAAAAGCTTCGCATTAGCATTTACCTGACTTCCAAGGTTGATGCTTAATGGAACAGCTTCAACCTTATTCCAAGCTTCATCCAATTCGCCATCAATAACCACCTTACCCTTGTTGATTGCAACAAAAGGTTTTAAGACTGCTTTTGCATAGAATTCAGAAGTAGAATCCTGCTTCAATGTATAATCATTGAATGCTGTCTGTTTAGAACCATTGGTTACAACGAAGTCAATCTTGATCTCATCTGCAACCTTGCCTGCTACTGGGACATTTACAACTGCTTCATATCCGTCAGCTGTAGCTTTTGCATCACTTCTCTTAACTGCATATTTGGTGATCTGGCCATTAGCAGCTACAAAAACTGCTACTTCGTCTTCAGCATCAGCTGAAGCATCAACCACATCAAATTTCACCTTTAAGCCATCTTTATTCCATACTGGAGTAACGCATGCATCACCAACTGCTACACTAACACCATTTTCAAAAGATCCATCTTCACTCTGTAAAATATCAACATTCTTGATCTGTGGAGCCAACTGGCTTTCATCTACGAATGTCCAATATGCAGGTTTTGCCTGATAATCATCATCAAATAACAGTGGCATCTGTTTTCTGTTACCGTTAGAACCACCACCTACGGAGTTTGAAGTCTGTAACCATGAGTTACGGTCGATCAATCCCCAGATTGTCATACCTGTGAAATCAATTCCTTCTGCGCGAAGTTCCTGAATTCCTTCATAGATTTCTTTATATCTGTATGCAAGTCTTGTATTCTCTGCATCATAAGTTGCAGCTGTACCGTCATATTCACCTGTACACTTAAAATCAAGCTCTGTCAACTGAACCTTACCAACAACAGCAGCATACTGTCTTGCAGCATTCATAAATGCTTCTTTGTTAGAACCCTGTGTATTGTAATGTCCCTGCATACCAAAACCATCAATTCTGGTTCCTTCTGCATTTTTAACATCTGTTAAAAGCTGCACGATACCCTTGCATTTATTAGACATATCATCGTTGTAGTCATTGTAGTAAAGCTCTAACTGCGCTGGAGCATACTTATTAGCAAAACGGAATGCGTTGATGATAAATTCGTTGCTCTGGTATACTGCCCACCAGCTTGAGTTTTCACTTGCATTACGGTATGTACCTGTTGAATCACTGACTGCTTCATTTACAACATCCCAGCCATAGAACATATCCTTATATTTACTGCTTTCACCAACATAATGCTCTAATACATTTTTGATGTACCATTCATGACGAAGGTTCATTGTTTCCTTATCAACGTATGGCTTATTTGGATCATAGTCCACATGGAAGAACCATTCTGGAGTCTGTGAATGCCATGTCAAAACATGACCTCTAACCTTGATTTCATCTCCTGGATGTTTCTGATTCCAATCATAAATGTAATCAAGACATGAATCACCTCTGCTAAAATTAAGAGTTGGAACATAAAGATTCACACCGTTAAATTCTTCATAATGAGGTCCTGGACAATTGTTATTGCTGTAGCCAAACATAGCATCAGGCTTCAATTCATTACCGATTGTTACAGCGTTGAAATGTTTTTTCACCAATGCCATGGTCTTATCATCTGCAAGATCCGACTGACAGATTGCTGCACCAACAATAAAATCATCACTTGTTTTTAACTGTACTGCATCTTTTAAATCCGGAATATCTGACTGAATACCAGCAAAAGATTCTCCACCATCCGCTGGGGCAACCTTAATTGTTACTGTGTTGATTTCACAATTCATACCTGTTTCTGAAAGGTTCATAAAACCAAGATACTTGATTCTGCTCTTATCAGCATCTGAACCTAAATCAAATTCAGTAATGGTTGTTGATTCATAAACAGCACCGGCTTCTTTATAGTTATCATGATCCTCCAATAATTTCACTGAGAAATTCTTGACAGGTGCTGTTGTATTGACTGATACTGAACGAATTCTGCTTGAATCGATCACAGATGGGATTGCAACCAACACCTGTGCATATTTATCTTCATAAGAAACTGCAAGGCTGTTTCCTGAATTATCTGCCTGACATCCGATTTCAGATTCGATCAAAAGGTCCTTTGCATTAAAAACAAATTCTCCAGTTTTCTCACTGCCTGAGATTGGCTTAATGCCATCATCGCCAGTAGAAACATCGCTTCCATCAGCTGAACTCAATACAAAAGTGATATTTCCAATCTCTTTTGTCTGAGCTTCCTCAGAAAGGTTCATCAAACACAAATATTTTGCACTTGATAAATCTGCACCTGGATCAAAGCTTCCCTTAGAAAGCTCTGCTGAACCATAAACAACACCAATATCACCATATGCACCATCATCTGCACATAATTTTACAGAAAATTCATTGCTGGATGTCTGAACTTTAATTTTCTCAATTCTATCACCAGTGATTCCATCTGGGAGTTTGTAGTAAATCTGTGCATACTGATTGGTAAACTCTACTACCTGTTTTCCTTCTTCTGTAACACTTGCCTCTGTTCCCCAAAGATCAACAACTTCCAAATCCTTTGCAGCAAAAACATAATTACCTGCTGCCTCTCCTACAACTGTTTGTGCGCTGCCGGCTTCTGCCAAAGCAATCGCATCCTGAGTAGATAAATCATCTACTTCGCCTTCATTTGCCGCATGAACGGATACACATGTCATAACCATCATTGCTGAGCAAATAGCGGCCATCGAACGATATCGATTCCACTTCATTATAGTACCTCCTTCTTCTTGCTTGTACTTCTTTTTAATGCTAATACACGCCTAAGATCGTTCCCCGCATGACCATAGACATTCTAATGATACACTAAATACCAGCCAAAAACAATCGAAAATTCAGTCTTTCTTAAAATTTTATCCACTTTCCCTTGATCAAACGATATGTACATAGCACTGTTTTCACAAACCAGTCCGCTTTTAAGGCACAATAAATGATAAAAGCACTGCACCCCCATTTAAGTCCTGTAAAATATCCAAGCGGAACGGAAACAAGCCATAAAAATAAAATATCTGCCACCATCAAAAATCTGGTATCTCCACCTCCACGAAGAACTCCCTTCGTCAAAGTCGACTGCGTAGCCTGGAATACAACCATAATGGAAACTGCCCACATCAGTTCATATGCAATATCCTTTGTAACCTGTGTGATCTCGAAGTTGGCAATTACAAATGGAGAAACTACAACAATTACTCCTGCAGCCACCAATCCTAGCAGAATACTTAGCATAAATAAAGTGATTCCCTGGTCATAGGCTTTTTTCTTATCGCCTTCACCCAGTGTATTTCCTGTAATCACGCTAGCTGCACTTGAAACACCCTGATTGAAAACAGTCGATAATCGAACCACTTGTGCAATAATGGCATTGGCAGACACAAAGCTTGAACCTATATGCCCCATGATCACTGCCGTCATACTATTTCCAACACCAAGTAAAGTATCTGAGATCAACACAGGTACACAATACTTGATATATGGTGCAATACTGTCCTGACAGTTCATCACAAAATCCTTTAGTTTGTATCCAATTTTCTTATCCACCAAAAGAATGTAGCCTAAAGTAAGTGTTGCTTCGATTAGTCTTGAGATCAAGGTACCCAAAGCTGCACCTCGAATCTCCATTCTTGGTGCACCTAAATTACCAAAAATGAATACCCAGTTAAAAAAGATATTGGTAAAAAATGTGATGATAGCAAAGATCAATGGCACTTTCGTTTCCCTGACTGATCGAAGTATTGCAGTTAACGTCAACGTAATTCCCATTGGAATAAAGGTAAATGCGCTGATTTTAAAATACATGGCTCCAAAACCAATTATAGGCAATTCTTTAGAAAAAATAGACATGATAAATCGTGGCATCAAAAAAGCTGTCAGCGTAAAAACCGTCGAGATGATCAGACAAACGCGTAACATGATCGTCATAACCTTTTTCAAAGAACGGATATCCTTGCTTCCCCAGTGTTTGGCTGTTAATACAGCGGCACCATAGCCCATTCCCATACACATAATCTGAAAAATACTGATAAAATCGTTGGCAAGGGACGAACCCGATAACTGCTCTTCTCCCATCTTACCAAGCATAAATGTATCTGCCATGTTGACCCCAATAGTGATCATACTCTGCATAATGATCGGCGTAGCAATTTTACATACACTTCTATAAAAATATTTATCCTTCACAAATAGTGATTTCATTCTCATCATCCCTCTTCTATTGATAGGAATCACCATTTCACCACACGAAATCTGAATCCAATAATTATATTATACACTAAGAAATGATAGCTTTATTTCCAAATTTCGTCATTTTTTTCCTATCCTTTGCGCAAAAAATAACGCAAGGACTTTTTATCCTTGCGTCATTTAGCTTGCAAAAATATTTTTTATTTTATTATTTTTTATTTTATTATTTTTTATTTTATTGTTTTTTATTTAATCATTTATTTTCACAAAATAATCATATATTTTCAAATTTACTATACAATTATTTTTTATTATTTTTTTAGACTTTTATACCTGATTTACTTAATTACCTTATATACTTTTTCCAAATTGTTAAAATGAACCTTCTACAAAGCCGGATACCTGATAGCTTGCATTTAATTCATTAAATCTAAAATCATAGTTGCTTCCAAGTTCAGCAAGTACACTCTTTGCAATACTTACCTCAATAACCTGATCATTTCTTACGACTACTATAGCACTTCCATCAAGTGCTTCCCAACTCCAGTCGCGACCTAAGCTTCTATATAATCTGCCGTTTTCAACCATAAAGTCAAATCCGTTCTTTGAAAAACCTGTTTCCTCATTCTGATCTTTATTGATCATAATCTGGAAGTTTTTATCAAAAGCATTTGCTGTCACACAGAAATATACATATTGATCATCTGCATGTGTTCTTACAGATGTAATGTTTTCTGTTGATCCAACACTTGGAATCGCTGCCCAGTCAGAAATAGTTCCATCCACAGTGATAACATTTTGAACAACTGGCTCCTGTGGCTGTTCCACTACAGGTGCATCTGGTGTCTGCTCTTTACCTGGTAAATCTGGTGTCTGCTCCTGCGCCTGTGAAGCATATCCATATCCTACCAAAGAGACCTCTGACGATAACTGGATACCAGCTGCTGGTCCATTGTATGTCACAACATAAACTGGTGCATAAATATTGTTAGGATATTCATTCATCACATTAGCTGCACTGCAAATGTTGTTGTATACCTGATTGTTATGCTTTGACTTATCTGACTCAACATTTTTACCCTTTGCTTCGCTGATAAAAATATTCTGGTAGATTTCATTTGTGTTACTATCTGCACTCTGGATCACAAAATTGTATCCTGATTTGTTGTAAACAGTGTTATTGTGGATCTTAATATTGATAGCTCCACCATTCTTTGTTTTGCTTGAGCCACCCATTACGATGGATGAATAGCCTTCACATCCATAGATCAGATTATTAACAACTTCAATGCTCTCTGTGTACTTACCAGCTGCCTCACTTGCAGTTTCGATACCGATTTCACAGTTTACAATGACGTTATCCTTGATCACGATGTTTTTACCACCATCAACATAGATACCATCAGAGCATGGGGATTTGTATGCTGGATTTCCAATAACTGAAATATCATGCACATAGTTGTTAGAAACAACACCATTTCTGGCACGATCTAATTCACCTAAGCTCTTCTTTCCTTCGTAACCGATCATATCAATACCAATATTATCATTGGCATATACTTCATTACCGATCACTTCAAATCCATCTACATTACCGTTGATAGCTACCGATTCACTGTTTCCTAATTTCAGATCATGTACACGGTTGTTTAAGATTTTTAGATTACTGATAGCTGTTTTGGAATCACCACATACTAAGATACCATGAGCATTGGCTTTCTTCGCAGATACTTTCGTATAATCAGCAACCACATTACTAATATCACAATTTCTAATAGTAATGTTTGAAGATGCACCATGCACATAAATACCAATGGCTGTTTCACTTGAAGTAGTAACCATATCCTTCACATATAAGCCTTCCAGTATGATACCGTTGGCATCTTCGATATCAACGATAACTCTATCTTCATTTTTAGAAACAGCGCTACCAGAAAGAATAACCTGCTGTCCATCAAATGCCTTCAAAGTAAGATTATTCTTACCTTCAAAGGATAAAGTTTCGTAGTACGTACCCTCTTTGACTACGATCGTTGATCCATCTGGTGCATTCTCAATAGCCTGCCCAATCGAAGTATACTGTCCTGCCGGTGATGTGACACCTGAATAGTCACCAGAAGCAGATACAACGATTGTCTGAGAAGCACCACTTTCATCAGCAGCAAAAATATTCACAGTAATGCATGAAAAAATAAGCATTACCGCTAATGCCACCGACAACTTTTTGACTTTCCTGTTCATTATTATTCTCCTCTCTTTATAAAATAATGCCTGCCAAACCATTATCCCTTTAAGAAAGAAATCTTCTCCAAAATTATTATAAAATAACCTCTTTTCCATGAGCAATAGCGAAAACGTTTAAGTACAGATTTTAGTAAATAACGGAAGAATTTTTCAGCTAATTTTAGGTAATTATTAACAACATTTTACAAGTTCATTACACCAATATAGCAAAATGACATATTTTTAAAAAGTAAGTAAAATTATAAAAATGGTTTTCGTTCCTATTAGGCCTGACAATGACCATAAGAGCTATAGCAGTATCACCTGGTATGATGATGGAAAAACATTTTATAAAGCAAAAAGGAGGAGTATATCACACTGATATGCTCCCCCTCTGTCTTTCTAATAGCCTAGATATCCTATTTTCCTACACTGCGAACCAAAATTACTCTTACTGTAGTAAATACTCTGGTTTTCACTACTTTCCAAGATCCACTCTGTTCTTCGTATCACCCTGTAAAAAGGACTTAATGTTTTCATAAGCACCAACTACACATCTGTTTCTTGCTTCCACGGATGCCCAAGCCAGATGAGGGGTAATAAACAATTTATTGGAATCCTTGATTCTGCCAAGCGGATTGTCTGCCACAATTGGCTCAGCTGACAAAACATCTAAGCCAGCTCCAGCGATTTCATCATTCATCAAAGCATCATAAAGATCCTCCTGATTCACCACTGGACCTCTGGCAACATTGATCAAATACGCGGTATTTTTCATTTTTTTCAACGCCTTGCCATCGATCAGATTCCTTGTTAAGTCAGATAGTGGACAATGTAAGGATACATAATCGGATTGTGTTAACAATTCATCAAATTCTACTCTCTCATATTCTGTCACCGAAGATTTACCAGTAACTGAGAAAAAAATCACACGACATCCAAATGCTTTTGCAATAGCTGCAACCTTTTTTCCGATATTGCCCATTCCGATGATTCCCCAGGTTTTTCCAGCCAGTTCTGTAAAAGGTATTTCAAAATTTGAAAATGCTGGCTGTGCACCATAAGAACCATCTTTTACAAAATCATCATAATGTCTTAGCTTCTGTGAAAGATAAAGTGCTAAGGAAAAAGTATGCTGTGCTACCATATCGGTGCTGTAATCTCTGACGTTACATACGCCAATCCCACGGGATTTGCAGTAGGAAAGATCCACATTATCAAATCCTGTTGCAAATTCACAGATAAGCTTCAAATGAGTCGCACCTGAGAGGGTGCTTTCGTTTAGCTTACTCTTGTTGGCAATGATAATATCTGCATCCGCAACGCGATCTGCTATCTCCTCATATGCGGTGTACTCATATACTGTCACATTTCCCAATTCATTCAGACAGTCAACTGGTACATCCATTCCTACACTATGTCTTTCCAAGATTACAATATTCATATTTTTTCCCTTTCACATACTATCTTCACAAGCTGCTTTCAACAGCACTTCCCTTTTGTATTGAAACAAAAGTTTATTTTGCTTTTGTAATTTTAAATTCAATATTTTTTCCAGCACAGCTTCCACTTCCCTGAACACCAAAGGAAATAGAATCACCAGCCTTGATTGCTGAATTGAAACCTACAGGGGTAATCACATATTCATCTCCTGCTTCTTTGACATTCACACACCACGAACTGTCAATGGTAATATCTGCTTTTTTCACTCTGATCTCCCAGCTTGAAATATCAGCTCCATTGTTTGCAACAGTGATCACATACTGATAACCTGAACCCCAGTTATTGTAAGAATAATCAACTGATACAGGAGCCGAAGGATCTACTGGGTCCACTGGATCAATTGGATCTACTGGATCAATTGGATCTACTGGATCGATTGGATCTACTGGATCGATTGGATCTACTGGATCGATTGGATCTACTGGATCGATTGGATCTACTGGATCGATTGGATCTACTGGATCGATTGGATCTACTGGATTTTCTGGAATAACTGGATTTTCTGGATCAAAAGTGCTTAAATCGATAAGCTTCATATCAATTGTATTTCCTACATGACCAGAACCTTTGATACCAAACTGCTCATACTTACCAGGAGCAATGGTTCCATTCCATGACTGTGATTTCAAAATATAATAATCTTCATATTCTGTTACATCAACACTCCAGCTTCCATCCACCTGGAAGTATTTCTTAGCAACCAGGATTGCCCATGAATTTATAGTTTCGTTAGATACATTTTCAACAAAGAAATCTACCTGATAACTTGGTCCCCAGTTGAAGATTTCGTAGGAAGCCTTCAAACCATTTAACTCAGAAGTAGTTGGATATTCCACATTTCCTGGTCTATCAGGATTTACTGGAACTGTACCACCATTGATTGTTGCTTTAGTTCCATCTACATGTTTCATAATGGTAGCGATGAATTCCGGATCGTCCCATTTTAAAGTTGTACGATCGATAAAGCCTAAGTTATCAGCATAAGATGTAAATACATTGTTATCCCAAAGAACACAGGAAACGTCACCAAGCTTTTCAGCCCAGCTAAAATAGTAATCACACCACTTGATACGTTCATCATGATTATTGCTTCTCTTCAAACAACCTGTTTCAGAAATACAAACCGGAATACCCTGAGAAACAAAACGTGTGTTGATATCGTTAAAAAGTTCATCAACCTGACGTTCCATTTCTTCATCAAATACTTCGATTGGCTGTGCTCCATCAAGTGCAAAATAGTATGGTGTATATGCGTGTACTGCCATAATGATACGATCATTTACAGTATCAGTTGGAAGCTTAAAGCCTTCCACCATAGCGCCATCAATAGACGTATCATAACCAGTTACCATAATACATCTGTCAGCATTGTTACCACCAGTTGCACGAATTGCATCTACTGCTGTCTGGTTGTAAATGTTAATACAATCAACGGCTTCTTTAATGTCCTCACTTGGATTGTTACGTGGGAACCACCATTCTTCTGGATGACCAGCAAGTCTCGGCTCGTTCATTGTCTCAAATATCAATTTATCATCATAATCCTTAAATTCTTCAGCAATCTGTGTCCAGATAGCATTCATAAAAGCAACAGAATCGTCTTTATGCTCATATGATGGATAGTAGAACTGACATTTATCACCAACATCATGATGCGAGTTTAAGATGACATACATATCATTGGCGATACCATAATCAACAATCTCACGAACATGAGCCATCCACCAATCAGGTATTTCGTAGTTATCTCCCGTTGTATACTGCCCCCAGGTTACTGGTACACGAATGGTATTAAATCCAGCCTTAGCAACTTCATCGATAAGTTCTTTTGTAGCCACTGGATTTCCCCAGTATGTTTCCTGACTCATAGAACATGGGTAACTTTCTGGATCAGTCACAACATCCAGGCTGTTTCCTAAGTTCCATCCTGCTGTCATATCTCTGACAATTTCGCTTGCACGTCCGTCGTGCATAGCAACTGCAGACTTCTCTGCATTCTGATTTGATGCGTGTACATGAAGCATAGGAATAGATCCTGCAAGCAATGCTGCTGCCATTACAGCCCCTGTAACCACACGACGAATCTTGTGATTCATTCTCTTCATTTAATATCCTCTCTTTCTATATGAAGATGCTTATCCCACAAAAACTGCTACTCTTCATATACTATAGAGTATATATAAATATGTAATATTTCGTCAATACGCAAAAAACTGTTAGATTTTAATTCGTTACAGTACACACATAGTGTGTGCAGTAACTTTAATCCATATTCTGCAAATGCATCACATGCTCTTTCTTTTGAAACAGCACGCACCCCCCACTATGCTCTTCCAATAACGTACCATCCTCCTGCAAACTAGTAAACAACTTAGAATGCAGCGCCTCCTTTAATGAAGTATCTCTTACATTGCAATCAGAAAATGGTGAAAACGGACAAGGCTCAGCACCACCATGAGAATTGATATGGAAAAAACCACGTCCTGCTGCCAGACAGCCTCCACTTGTTTTTTCATCTCCCGGAAAGGAAACGATCACCATATCATCTTTTTTTGTTCTGATCTCGTTTACGCGTGCTAACAGTTCTTCTCTGTCCTCATCATTCAAAGCAAGATCACTTACACTCTCTGAAACCGGCACATACTCCACAAAAACAACCACCTTACATCCTGACTCCTGTAATCCCTTTATAAAATCCGCACTTGTCACTTCTTTTATATTTTCAGTGGTTACTGTAATAGAGGTTCCAAACAAGATTCCATCCTTCTTAAGATCCACAAATGCCTTCTGTACGGCTTCATATGTACCCACACCACGCCTTTCATCTGTAGAATCTGCATGTCCCTCTAAACTGATGATTGGTACAAGATTGCGATTCGCATCAAAAATGTTTCGATATTCAGCAGAAAACAGCGTACCATTGGTAAACACCGGAAACAAAATCTCAGGAATATCTCCTGCAGCTTTGATCACATCTGTTCGAAGCATTGGTTCACCGCCTGCTAGCAATATAAAACCAATTCCCATCTCTTTTGCTTCCAAAAAGATACGTTTCCATTCATCTTTTGTCAGCTGATCCACCGGTTTTTCATCATGACATGCCTGATTGGCTCTGGCATAACAGCCCGCGCAGTGAAGATTACAGCTAGACGTAATACTGGCGATCAAAAAAGGTGGAATATGATCCCCACTTTCTTCAGCCAGTCTTCTCTTCTTCGCAGCTTTCTTGCTTTGTGCTGCATACTGCACCATAAAAATACTTTCCTTTGGATTTTTGGCAGTAGCCTTTAATGCACTTTTTACTATATTTTCAACACCATTTGTCAAATATGATTCTAAATTAAACACTAATCCCATTTTTTGATTACTTCCTTTGCAAAATCAGCTGCTTTTCGCAGATCTTCCTCATCTGGCTTTCCCTTATGCATTGGTCCAAACGAACCTCTACACGCAAATTCTTCTTTTTCCAAAGTAATATTTTTTTCCTGCAAAAGTTTGCTAACCTGTTTATATGTGGATTTGATCACTGCTGCAGTGGAAAAGTTCACCACATGACCAACCTTAACCGATAACTCATTGACAAACCGCTTGATCTCATCATCTACACCATATGCATACACAGAACTACCCAAAAACAACACATCAACATCTTCTTTGAGTGGTTCACTCACCGAAAGCACCTCAACACCCAGTGCGTTTCCAATGGCATCCGCCAATTTCTTCGTATTTCCACCTCTTGAAAAATATCTGACTGCAATCTTCATTGTGCCACCTTTCTATGTCTGAACAGACATCTAAACAACTTGCTCTGTTTGATTGTTCTTGTTTTAATTGTACGCAATCTTTTAGACTTTGTCAACTACAGAAAGATATTTTGGATGTATTGCGGGCACCTCATACAAATAAAAACACTTCAATCCATCTTTTACATCACTAGTCTCTTCCAAAAAGTCTTCTGTCTGATCCACCACAAATACATAGTATGGAATAAAATATTCATTTTCAGGGTTCGTATCATAGGTTAAAAATATCTTTTCAATCTTAGCATTTTCAGGGAATTCATCCATATCAGGAATCTTTGTATTTCCATCCTTTAGTAGCTGCAGCGCTTCTTTCGAAGAGATCAAAGGATAATCTGCAACCTTCTTTGAATCATCTATCATGCAAAAAGATATTCCTTTTAGCTTGTTGGCATCTCCCTCTATACCATTATAAAAAGTAACTGTTCGAAAGGTTTCATTTACCAGTTGCTCTTCAACACAAAGTTCACTGCCATCTAATGCTGCACCTTCATGCATAAGAATCGATACATATCGTGTTCCATCAAAATATCGATCCCCTCTGCTTAACCTGATGATTGGGTTCTGCATTTGCAAAATATCCTGATATTCTTCTTTCAGATACTCTGCCACCTGATAAAGCTGCTCATTATCTTCATCATTCCATACCAGATCATCTGGCAATTCAATTGGGTTTTCAAACTCCACATCTACAGCAACAGGATCCACCGTGATTGTAATACCCTTTTGGGTTGCAAAAACACTCAGCTCATTCCACTCATTCTGCATGACACAAAATGAATTCATATCAAAACCAAACCGATCAGCCATATCTTTCAATATTGCAACTCTCTTCTCATGATCCTTCTTATTCTCAAAATCCTCTGGAAAACGAAACTGATTCTCATATACAGGTAATGTTTCAAGTTCCATTTCTTCCTCCCAAATCATGTTCCAATTGATATCCTCTATATTATATGCACACAATCCAACTACAGAAGGTCCACAATCTGGCGCAGTATAATAATGACTGATGATTGGAAGTTTTGGCAAATCAACCTCCAGTTCCTGTTTTCTAAAATACTTAAAATGAGCAGTAAAGGCGCAAACAATAACCGCCGCCATAAGTCCAGAAGCTACAGCTATTCTAGTAGTTCTTCTTTTTTTCTTTTGAGCCAAAGACCTCTCTATATTTTCCTTTGTTGCTTTTTCAATCAGTTGATTATCTATTTGTCCCATCACATCTAACAATTTATTTCCATCCATTCCTTATAACCTCCTAGTCCTTTGAAACCACATCGAAAATTGAATTAGCATGGCTTTCCATTTTTATCTAATTTTCAAATCCTTGATTACTTAAATAGTCCTTCAAATGAATTCTCACACGATGTAAGGTTGTTTTTACCTTGCTTTCTGAAACATGAAATAGATCAGCGATTTCCTTCACAGAATCCATATAAAAATAGCGACGAAGAAACATATCCCGTTGTTCTTCCTTTATTCTTAATAAAAAATGACCAATCTCCTTTGCAAGCATTTTTTCTTCCATCTCTTCTAAAACACTATTTTTAGATGGAATACATTGCTCCATTTCCTCTGTCAGTTCAACCAACTTAGCATTTCTTTTGACACTTTTTTTCTTTCTGCATACATCCAGTGAAATATTTCGTGTGATCTTCGCGATAAATGCGTATAAATAATCCCACGGTTCATTAGGCGGAATTCGATTCCATAATGTCAGATAGGTATCATTCTCACATTCCTTAGCATCTTCATCATTCTGCAAAATATTTTTCGCAATCAGAGTGATCCTTTTCCCATACTTTTCAGATGTATGTAACAGCGCTTCCTCATCACGTTTTAGATATAGCTCTATTATTCTCTTGTCCTCCATACAATCTCCTCCTTCACTCTATATAGCGTATTTTTCTACAAAAGGTTACATTATTTAGATCATCTATTAATTTATTATAGCATCGATTCTATCCGTAGATAGGGGATTATTTTTGGATTCAAATGAAAATAAGGTCAAGAGCAAATGAGCCAACTATTTTCATAATTTGATAGAATTCTAACCAAAAAGCTTCAAAAAAACTAGTATCCAACATATAGTCAAATACTAGTTTTTATCCTTGACACATTTCATCTCAAAGGAGACTCTCGTCTCCCACTGAGATGAAGCCTCCGTGTTATGCTTTCCTGCTCCGTTATCTCATAATAATTTTCTGGTCTCATTACTTCCATATATTTAAAAAATAATCCACCACCAATGTGGTCCAGTAACATTGTAATAATAGCAATCCACTTTAGGGTACTTCCCGGTATTCCTCCACATATGCTTGCACAAATGTGGAGGAAAGACTTTGGGACACGCTGGGATATGAGCATAAAAGTAGGGCGTAAGCACCACGATTTGCGAATATTTGTGAGGACCCAGCGAAAAGCATTTTCGCCCAGACGACAACACATCACACAGTGATGTGTGAAAGTGTGGGATCGCAAGGCGCGGAACAATCCGTAGAATCCGTTTTTGGGGCTTTTGACACCCTAATCTTAGTAATAAAAAACCGGTTTACACAATCTTCACATTGTGTAAACCGGTCATTTATGCTGGTAGCGTTCTTGAATATAAAAATCCAATTACATCCTTTTACTTTCTTATCTACCCTCGATCACTGCTGAACAGTTAGGGCAGAACTTTCCATAAGCTGGAAGTGGATTATAACAGTTACTGCAAATAATCGTTCCATCTTCATTATCTGCCTTCTGTTCTGTCTTTGCTTCTGTTGTACTCTGTGCTGCCTTCTCTTCTTCTTTTTTCACTGCAGCTCTTGGAATCATGATTGTTGCCTCTGGTTCAAAACCAACTGGCATTTTATTTACAGATTTTTCTACTTCTAAAGAAGCTGGCTGGATATTGCCCTGTGCAGGCATCTGCATTGGCTGACTATTCATGTTTCCAAATGCCTGACCTGACATATTTCCCATTGGCTGTACTGGCTGACCTGACATCTGTGCTGGCTGACCTGGCATCTGTGTTGGCTGACTTGGCATATTTCCCATTGGCTGTGCTGGCTGACCTGACATCTGACTTGGTGCCTGTGTTTTCATTGCATCAGCATTCTGTGTTGGCTGCTCTCCCATCATACCTGTTTTAGAATTCATTGCAACCATTTTTAACACTGCACTTCTCTGTTCATCTGTGTTCTGCGCACACTCTTTGATTTTTCCAATTGCTAAAAGTAAAAAGACATTCAAAGCAATAAGCTCAGCTACAATAACTCCTGCAAGTATAATTAAAATTGTTAATTTATCCATTTTATTTTTCCTCCAATGACTTCAAATATAATATACGATATTTGGCACGCGAAATGGTGATTAGTTTCTAAAACACCACCGGGATGAATTATTCAGTTACAAATGTGTATTCTTCATTTGCAAACTTAATCTTGTTCCCATTAAAAATTTCTACCGATGCCTTTACAGGAATTTCCTGATTTTCTACAAATGTTTTATTGGTTGATCCGTTATCGCTAATAAAGAACTGATTTCCTTTTCGAACGATTACAGCATGTTTTCTACTAACAGTAGGATGATCGATCACCATATCCACATTTTCTTTACCAATGGTAAAATGATTACCATTGATGTAGGTTATAACTCCATTCTTTAAGTGAACCAAAGACGCTACCAAGGAATCCATCCTTTGCTGTCCTCTATACTGTGCATCTTTATTTAAACGATCCAGGAAACCTTGATCTAGAACTTTTGTTTCGCCATACTCAGAATCCGCATCATCCTGAAAATCATTATCACCCATCATATTAGCTTGTGAACGAAAACCTTGACTTATTTGTTGACCATATCCAACATTCGTTGGCCGTCCATAGCCTTGTTCCATTGGCTGATGAAAATCTCCACTCATCGGCTGGCCAAAGCTACCATTCATTGACTGGTTAAAACCACCTATTGGCTGGTCGAAGCCTCCATTCATTGGCTGGCCAAAGCCACCATTCATTGGCTGATAAAAGCTCTGACTCATTGGCTGATTGAAACCCTGGTTTATTGGCTGGTTGAAGCTCTGATGCATTGGTTGATTGAAACTTTGGCTCATTGGCTGGTTAAAACCACCTATTGGCTGATTGAAGTTCTGATTCATTGGCTGATTGAAACTTTGGCTCATTGGCTGGTTAAAACCGCCTATTGGCTGATTGAAGCTCTGTTCCATTGGCTGATGAAAGCCCTGACTCATTGGATATCCAAAACCTTCATTCATGGACAACTCCTCTTTCGTTTCATTCACACCCTGTTTATCTAATGAATCTTTTTTTTGGAGATCATTCCAAAATTTCGGATCCAAAACTCCTGTTTCACCAGCATCTGACATCTCTAATCCCACATTGCTTGCATCCTCCATGGCTGCCTTTTTTCCACCTTCCACAGAATTATCTGATGCTTTCAACTGTTCCCAAAATCTAGGGGCAAGTACACCTGTTTCACCATCCGCAGGAGGTTCATAGGCCACTGCATCTCTTGTATTAAATGCAACCACCGATGCTTCTTCCTCTGAATCATCGCTCTGTTTCAGACAATATTCATAAACATCATCTACAACCTTACAGGATTCCTGATTGTCCATAAAACGTAAGAATTCGGTTACTTCACCACAATTAGCTCCCTGTGCAAAAACTGTTTTAAAGGTTGCTGTTTTAATGAACTGCTTGATTGTCTGCAATTCCAGTATAAATCCTCCTCTTACGGTTTCGACCTCCACAACCCCACTCGTCACACGAATGGAGTCAAGGTCTAAAATAACCTGTAAGCCCAGCTCACTTCCTTTTTTTAT
>JAZQQB010000022.1:0-41976 GCA_045628865.1 Lachnospiraceae bacterium
CCAGAGATTTGCCTTCCACTTCCTTCAGATTTCACCTCGCGATGAACACCCTTGTGGTTCAGCTATGTACTTCCTCGTTATCTAGGCGTACAAGGGACTTTCACCCATTAGAGCGCGCCCATGGCGCGCAAACAACAAAAAACAGCGACTAATAATAGCCGCTGTCCAAAGTAATTCACATAATTCCTCTAAAACTGAATCCCAAGCTCCTCATAGTTTACCTTAACCCCAATAAAACCAGAGGAATATGGTCCCATGTTATATGGATAATAATTTACCACAATACCATCTTCTTCTATAAAGATCTCACTGCCATCCAAGCTCATTTCGTAGGCAGAATCATAAATTTCCTCTTCACCAGTTCCAAAATATGGACTCTCACCCTCTGGATAAGTTTTAAAATCCTCAACAGTCTTTTTCGCAATAATATCACGTAATTCTTCTTCGGAACCATTATAAATTGATGATAGTTCCTGTTTTTCTCCAGTTGTCAGATCAAAAACGAGCTGCTTGATGTATGGATATCCGTGGGCACCTCCTGAATATTCATAGCCCAAAAAGTCCACTGCTACATACTTATCAAAAAGAATTTCAACCTCTGAAACAGTTACCTCATCAGTATAAGCTCCCCAGTTTTCTTCATGATATTCTTCATCATCCATGCCATATTCATACACACAGCTAACAGAAGCATCAAATGTTTCCTTACTATAGTTTGCCAAGGCTTCATTGATAGCACCTATTCCTGGATAATCCAAGGTAAGCTCCATACTTTCTACATATACCATTCCAAAATCATAGCCGCAATTTTCGCAGGTATCTGTATGAGATAAATAACTCACAGTACCAAAGTCAGCAAAAGGCGATCTCTCATATACTACATTCAAATACTCCGGTGAAAATCCAGCATCTGTATACTTGCTCATATACCATTTTGTGCCATCATTTTCTTCATTTAAATAATAGATGATTCCATTTACATAGCAAAGTCCACTCTCTCCTGAAATGGTAGACAATCCTGGAATATCCTGACAGGCATAAACCTCTTCATCTATTCCTATTCCAGGTATGTATGAGTAAAGATGCATCTGAGCAACACCATATTCCTTGCTGTCATTTATCAAAAGATAAAGCTGCTCACCATACAGATACAGATCTTCAAAAGACTCTTTTATCACGTAATCCTGTTTTGTAGCAATATCATAAACATAATAGTCTGTTGACTCATCACTATTCTTATAATAGATAATATAATTATTAGAATAAGCTTTTAGATAACAATCCGGTTCAATATCTACCAAAGTTTCATTGCCAGATTCATCTATCTGTGCAAAAGAACCATCCTTCTGAATCAATAAGTATCCACATTCACCCATGGTCTTAGCAAAAGCGCCATTCCCGTCGCCAAGCTGAATGATTTCACCATACCGTTCAACCACCCCTGCCAATGAAGCCTCTACCTGTTTATAACAATCCTGTTCATAGGAAAAAGCATATTCCTTATATACCTCAGGCTGCTCATACTCATAAGTATCAAAATATACCTTGTTGTCATAAACATCGATCAAATAAACACATTCTGTTGAGGAAGCGTAAATCTCTTCATATTTTTTCTGATCCATATCTATTGCGATCAATCTGCTGGCCTGGCCATCTCTATAATCTCGATATGCAAAAAGAAGGCGATTTCCATCTAATCCCTCATACTCAGCCTCTGCCAGGATTGTTTTTTGCTCCTCATTCAAAAAATCTGCATTGATCACATCATTTAAAATAATGGTTCCAGCAAAATAACCGTTTTCATCCACCTGATAGATCACACCATCATATTGAAAATGATCCACAATCTGGCTCGGTTCATTTTCAATTTCATCTACAGTAGTTTCTGTTACCGTCAAAGTATCAGAAGCCGGCACTTCCTGTGCTTCAATTGTTTGTGCGGTTTCTGTTTCACCTGTTTGTGTTGTTGCATTGTTTTCCTCTGTCCCACAGGCTGTCAAAGCCATCGCCATGCAAGTAGCCAAAAACATTGCCAATACTCTTTTCTTCATAGTATCCTCATTCCTTATATATATTCATTTTCTGTCAATGAGACCTCCTGCATTTCTTTCTTCCATAAAAATTAGAGTCAGTCAAACAAACTCAAATTTTAAAAATGCCTAACGCCAAATCGACATATACCCGTGCAGTTTATCGTAAAAATATGTTTTTTTTGTGAAAACCAGTTTTCTAATCAACGCAAAAATAATTCTACGGATTGTTCCGCGCTTTGCACTCCCACAATCCTCCTATCAAATAAAAAAGCAGCGACTACTGTCGCTGCTCTTTTACATACTAATTCAATTTGATTCCAAGTTCCTCATAGCTTACAAATACATCAATAAAGCCTGCTGCATAAGGTCCCATATTGTATGGATAATAATTTACAATGATACCATCTTCTTCAACAAAAATAGTACTTCCTCCTATACAACAATCATAGGCATCTTCATAAACACTGTTTTCATCTCCGCCAAAATACGGATTATTATCCTCTGCTCTATTGTTATAATCTTCTACAGTCTTAGTTGCGATTAAATCTCTTAGCTCATCCTCGCTGCCTGGATACATGGATAAAATATCAAGTCTTGAACCTGTATTCAAATCGAAAACAAGCTGTTCAAGATATGGATAACCATGAGCACCACCAGAATAATCATATCCGCCAAAATAGATCGCCACATAATCATCAGATAAAAGCTTCACATCATTTACATGCATGTCATAAGAATAAATGCAAAACAGATCCCCATGCATTTCCTCTTCCTCTGCAAGTCCATAGTCTGCAATAGTTGTAACTGCAGAATCACATTCATTTTTACAATATGCTGCAATCTCTTTATTGATAGCAGAAACACCAGGCGCATCTATTGTAAGCTCAAAGCCTTCCACATACACCAAGCCATACGCATAACCACAATTATCACATTTTTCTGTATAGGACGAATAAGTATAATTTCCAAACTCCGTCAAAGGAGTTTCCTCATACACAACATCCAGACACTCTGGAGAATAACCTGCATCTGTGTATTTACTCATGTACCAGAAGGATCCGTCTTTTTCTTCATTTATATAATAGATAATATCATTCTTAAAGCGAAGTCCGCTCTGTCCTGAAACAGTATAAAATCCAGGCACATCTTCACATGCATAGACTTCTTCCAATTCCCCATTATAGATATCATAATCATATAAATGCATGGCCGCTATGCCATATTCCTCACTCTCATCAACTAAAACAAAGACCTTATCCCCGCTAAGATATACATTTCTATACTCTGAAGGTATCTGGATACATTCCTTTGTCTCAACATCGTACACATAGTAATCATAACCACCAAAAGATGTTAAATCCTCAATAGCAGCCTCATAGAAAATATAACGTTTCGAACAAGAATACACATCTGTTCCATACTCTAAAGAAATCTTTGTCTTATTTCCTTTTGCATCAATCTGATAGAATTTTCCTCCAATCTTTGCAACCAAGTATCCCCATTCACCCATTTTGGATACATAGGTTTTCTGATTTTCATTATACATATATGCAAAATCATCCCCATAGGTATCGATCACATCCTCTAATGGATTCTCTTGTTCTATATATCCCGTTCCATCAAATACGTACATATACTCCTTTTGATAGCCTTTGTCTGGATCATAAACATCCAAATATAAATTCCCCTGATAGCTTTCCACATTTTTAAAATATTCAGATGTACCGGCTGAAATCTCATAACACTGTGAATTTGTTAAATCCACCACCAAAAGCATTGGTGTCATATGATAGCAGGAAAAAACATAACGATCCCCATCTAAATCCTCAAAGGAACCATCTTCTAATAACTCAATCTGTTTCTCAGTCAAAAAATCAGCGTGCATCACGTCATCTAATTGAATATTTTCCGTAATATATCCGTATTCATCCAACAAATATAACTGATCTCTAAAGGAAAAATAATCAACCGTTTCTCCTGGTTCTTTTTTTATCGTGGAAACTTCCGTCTCTGTGCTACTTTCCGTTTCCTGAACCGTAGTTTCCGTTTCATTTGTTTGTATCTCTGTAGTTTCTACTGTTCCCTGTAATGCTACCGGTTCCTCCCCTTCGCAGCCAGTAAGTGACAAAATCATTCCTGCAGCTAAGATTGCTGCCAATACTCTTTTTTTCATTTGTTCTCTCTCCATCTGAATTCATATCTAAACAAAGCAAACCAATCTAAAAGTTTTTCTATTCTGATCATTATATTGATACATACGATTTTTAAAGGCCATTTTTACTATTTTTTGGTATAACAAAAATTCATATTTACCATATCCAAAAGTTATGATACAATGATACCGCAATGAAAATCTGTAGATGTACAACTTGTTCTACAAACACCCATATTCCAATAGCAAATATGGAACTATTATCATCATACAATATATTTTGTATCGATTCAACATATTCTACAGCAATTCATTTTTTCATTTCTATCGCTTAAGTTACGGATCACGTAAACCTCGTTCAAAAAGCTAAGAGGTACTGTTTTCCAGTAACCCACATTACTTTTAGAAAAGGCAGGATTTTTGACAAACAAAGATCCACAGGTTTTTTATCATGCAGGAAAATTTAAATCTCTATTATGTATTTTACGTTGTAGCAAAACACCTAAATATCACAGAAGCTGCCAAGAGACTTTTCATCAGTCAGCCAGCGGTTAGTAAATCCATCAGTAAACTTGAAGAGAATTTGAATATTCAGCTTTTTTTGCGAAGCTCCAAGGGGGTTAATTTAACCTATGAAGGCGAAATCCTTTATAAAAAGTTAGCTTCTGCTTTCGAATCCATTGAACAGGGTGAAATGCAGGTGAAAAATCTGACAAAATATTCTGTAGGACACATTTCCATCGGTGTAAGTAACACGCTTTGTAAATATGTACTGCTTCCTTATTTGAAGAAATTTAAAGAGGACTATCCTCATATCGGTATATCTATCAGCTGCCAGTCTTCCAGCGAAACCATAAAAGCAATTGACAATGGCCAGGTAGACATCGGACTCATCAGTCAGATCAAGGACAATAAGAAATATTCCTTCCACGAATTCCATGAGATCAAGGATATTTTTGTTGCATCTCCTGCCTACTTAAAATCCTTAAAGGAACTCCACGGTGATAATGTTGACTACTGCAAAAACGCTAACTTTTTGCTTCTAAACAAAGCCAACATGACACGTCAGTATATCGACCGCTATTTGAATGAGAATAATCTGTCCTTTGACAATATCATGGAAGTATCCAGCATGGATCTTCTGATCGATTTTGCAAAGACAGATCTTGGTATCGCCTCAGTTATCGAATCCTTCGTATCCAAGGAGCTTATGGATGGAAGTTTGGTGCGTGTTTCCTTTGGTGATGATTTCGTTGCCAGAAACATTGGCTTCGTGTATTTAAAGGACATGCCAAAAACCAAGGCACTTCAATCCTTCATGGATCATATCAATGTTTATAAAGAATAATAAAAAGGAAGATCCTGGCATATCCAGATCTTCCTTTTCTTTTTTCTTCCTGATATTTCTTTGTTAAACTTCTTTTATTCCCATGAAACCTCAAGTTCTCCATCAACAACCTTTAAAACAATGGTATCGTCACAAATGATCATTTCTCCTTCTGCGTCATAACTAGGATAAAAAGTTACCAGTGTTACTTTTGAAGCCTCAATCTTTGACTCGTCTAAAAACACTATTTCATCAACAAATTCCTTATTCAGATCACTCCAAAGTACAAATTCACCATTTTCAACATGATAAAGTCTTGCAATATGAAGGGATTCTACAATGTTATTGGGATAATACATTTTTACAAGCACATCATCTTTTCCATCCTGATCCACATCAGCAATTTCAAATTCATAGGAAGAAAGATCAATCCCATAACCATCATACTCAAAATCTAGCGTCAATTTTTTCTCTTCTCCAGCAAAATCCACCTTTACAATAGGACCTATAGTACCACTTGCTACTGACAGGATTTCAAAATCTATATCTGCCTTACCGGATAGATTCACATCCTGATAAGATAGCAGCTCTTCTGTTGTTTCCTGTGTCTCTTTCTTTGTATCCGCAACAGTTTGCTTAAAGTTCTCCTGTGTAGTGATTGTTTCTGTTGTTTCTTTGCTATTTTGCGCATTACCACATCCTGATACACACACAAGCATTCCTACAACTAAACATACTAATTTCTTTTTCATATAATCCTCTAATATTCCCTTCCATACTTAATTTATTTCCGAGTAAATCTTATCACATTTTAGATGATACCTTAATAAGATATGTTATTTCACACAAAAAAGGTATATGGAAATAGCCATAATAACTACGGATCATAGTTACTTGTGACAATTAACATAGTTCTCATAGACAATTCAGCTAACGCTTCACCTAAACCTGTTTTGAAATAAGATTTTCTAACACATCAAAATAATCCTCAAAGGTCTTACGACAACACATCGGATTTTTGATCACAACATCATCGCACATAAGTCCCAACAAAGTAAAGGACATCGCAACTCTATGATCCTCAAAGGTTTCGATGTTTGCGCCATGCACCTCACCTGGAATGATATGGATTACATCATTCTCTTCATATACATTCACACCACATTTTAGTAAATTCGATGTGATAGCATGGATTCTATCGCACTCCTGACCTCTGATATGTCCTACATTTCTAATAACTGTTTCAGAATCTGCAAAAGGCGCAATAGCCGCCAAGGTAAGAGCCTGATCAGAAAAATCATTCATATCGATATCAATTCCTTTTAATTTCGATGGTCCTTCTACAAAAATGCCATCATTTGTCTGACCAACACTACATCCCATCTTCATCAAACAATCTAAAAACTTCATATCACCCTGCACGGACTGGAAGGTCACATTTTTTACTGTAATTTTTCCACCAGTCAAAGCTGCCAAACCATAGAAGTAGCATGCTGCAGATACGTCAGGTTCAATATAATAATCTCCCAACTTAGGGAACTGATCACCAGGAACATGATATACTTCTCCATCAAAATAGGTTTCAATACCAAATCCCTCTAACATCTGCATAGTGATCTTCACATATGCCCCGATCTTTTTCTCACTGGAAATTCTGATCTTGATACCACTTTTGGTAATAGGGGTAACCATTAACATAGCACTTAAAAACTGAGTACTCTTAGAAATATCCATGGTGATATCGTGGCAGTTTCCGCCATTTCCCACAACACGGCATGGCAAATGATAAGGTTCCTTTAAATAAGTGAACGTTGCTCCCATATCTGTCAAAACTCTAAACAGCTCTTCCATTGGACGTTTCTCCATCTGTTCCGAACACTGGATCACATAGCTTCCATCAGAAAGTGCAAGCATAGCCGTTAAAAATCTTGCAGCTGTTCCAGCACTTCCAACATTTATGGTTGCGATTTTATTCGGAATCACACCACCTGTGCCCTGGAGTACAACCACTTTTTCCTTTTCATCAATAGAAAGATCAAATCCCAGAGACTGTAAGGAGCTTAAGAAATGTCTGGAATCATCACTGAAAAGTACTCCTCTTAAGATTGATTTTTCATTGGACAATGCTGCTAACAAAAGCGCTCTGTTTGTCATACTCTTAGAACCTGGCACAGTTACAATACCAGATACCGGATTCACTAATTTCACTGGTCTATATTCATTCATATTTTCAAACCATCCATATACTTCATTTATTTTATCTTTTCGAACTTTAAATTCATTAGAAATATCATAGTCATTTCTATTTGCCTTAGCTTTTTCGCAATTATCTGTTTCTGCAAATGCTTTATTCCTGTCATACTGGTCTGCATGCTTTTCATTTAACTCTGCTTTTTCTGCTACATTAGTGGAATTCAAATAACTATATAAACTATTATCGGCGCCGAAATGATGAATATTTCGGTCCACATCCTCTTCTAAGTATGCAAAGCAAACATCAGAACCAGTTGGCACCTCGTCATCCTCATAAAGCATATAAACGCCTAGGATCATGGAACCAAGCTCACATTTTTCATATAAAGAATACTTAACAGAAATCTCTGTCCGTTCCTTACTGTCCCCAAACAAAACATACAAAAGATTTTCATCTGAAGATTTGTTCCTATGACGATAACTTTTATTAACAACTTGTCCGCTTGATACTGCAAAATGACCTTTTTCTACTTCCTTTAATTCAGACTTTTTGGAATAGATAATAATCCCATCGATCATAGCCGCTGGAATAATATAAAGAAGCAGATATGTCCATGCACTGATTTCATCGTCTGCATAATCCTCATCCTGTTTGGAACTATAACGACTAGAATAAGAGTAACTTGAGTAAGAAGAATAACTTTCCTCTTCCTTATCATGTAAGGATGAAATCAAAAATACAAAAAAAACAAATACCAAAAACAAACCAATCGTAATATACCAAGTCATACGGATTGATTTCTTTATTGTTGCACTTCTTTCCTCAATAATATATGCTTTCTCTTTATCTGTGGCGTTTCTCCATGGAATCATGTCTATATAAAACCTCCTGCTTTCCTTAACACATTATCAATAACAATCATACGATTAAAATCTCATGTTTTCATGGGGTATTGTTAATATTATGACATATTTTTGTATTATAAGAAATAGAAATATTTCCATTATCTCTTAAATCTTTATATTGTAAAGTTCTAGAGGTAATAAGCCCCGGACATTCGTCCGGGGCCCATACATATAAAAAAGCATTTCCTCAAGCAAGCTTGGGAAATGCTTTCTTATATGTATGGGATCTCGTCCTCAAAGTCTCGCGTTAGTTGTTGATAAACTTGTCTTCTTCGTTGTTCCAGCTGTAAAGTTTACGAATTTCTTCGCCAACCTTTTCAGATGGATGCTCAGCATGAAGCTTTCTCATAGCGTTGAAGTGTACCTGCTGGCCTGCACCTGACATATCTAATAAGAAATCTTTTGCGAATGTTCCGTCCTGGATATCTGAAAGAACTTTCTTCATAGCTTTCTTTGTTTCTTCTGTGATAATCTTAGGACCTGTGATGTAATCACCATATTCAGCTGTGTTAGAGATAGAATATCTCATTCCTGCGAAACCTGACTGGTAGATTAAGTCTACGATCAGTTTCATTTCATGGATACATTCAAAGTATGCATTTCTTGCATCATAACCAGCTTCTACTAATGTTTCAAAACCAGCCTGCATTAATGCACAAACACCACCACAAAGAACAGCCTGCTCACCAAATAAGTCAGTTTCTGTTTCTGTTCTGAATGTTGTCTCTAATACACCAGCTCTTGCTCCACCGATACCTAAAGCATATGCTAATGCTAAATCCTGAGCTTTTCCTGTAGCATCCTGTTCAACAGCGATCAAACATGGAACACCCTTACCAGCCTGGTACTCAGAACGTACTGTATGTCCTGGTCCTTTTGGAGCGATCATTGTAACGTCTACGTTTGCTGGTGGTTTGATACATCCAAAGTGAATGTTGAAACCGTGAGCGAACATTAACATGTTACCTGCTTCTAAGTTTGGTTCGATATCTGCTTTGTACATAGCAGCCTGTTTTTCATCGTTGATTAAGATCATGATGATATCTGCTTTTTTAGCAGCTTCAGCAGCTGTGTATACTTCGAAATCTTTAGCTGCTTTGTCCCATGATTTAGAACCTTTGTATAAACCAATGATAACATGACATCCAGAATCCTTTAAGTTCTTAGCATGAGCATGTCCCTGGCTACCATAACCGATGATAGCGATTGTCTTGCCTTCTAATAATGATAAATTACAATCTTCCTGGTAGAAAATTTTAGCTGACATTTTATGTCCCTCCTAATAAAAAAATACAATTTCAAGGTCAATGCGACCTGATTACTTTAATTTATGCTCAAAGAGTCTCCCCTAAGGACCTACTTTCGATCCGGATCGCTCCTAATAGCCAAACGTGAATCATTTACTGATTCCAACCAAAATATCATGACTGTGAAAAAAGTCAACCACTAATCCAACTGGATCACATCATCGCTGCCTCTTGATAGACCGGCGATACCTGTACGAGCAAGCTCTAAAATCTTGTAACCTGATAACAAACCAATAAATGCATCAATCTTGGCCTGATTACCAGTAAGCTCGATGATCAAACTGTTGGCACTGACATCAACAATTTTTGCTCTAAAAATATCAGCTACGGAAATAACACCCTGTCTTTCAGTTGCATCACAAGCTACCTTGATCAGTACAAGCTCTCTATAAACACTCTCATCTGGAGTAAGCTCTTTCACTGCTCTAACATCTTCCAGTTTTGCAACCTGTTTCTCAATCTGCTCTAAGATTTCCTGATCACCACTTGTTACAATGGTAATTCTTGTAAATCTTTCATCAGATGTTACACCTGCTGTAATACTTTCAATATTATAACCTCTTCTGGAAAAAAGTCCTGAAATTCGACTTAACACACCAGAAGTGTTATCAACCAAAAGCTGAAAAACTTTCTTTTCCATAATCAACACTCTCCATATCCTAGTTCAAATTACTGTTCATTTATGTTTAATCATTACCATTCATCTAACTTTCCGAACAATAATCCATAAACTATTCATGTCTTATGAACAGTTCTCATTGTACATTGTGACATTCTAAAAGTCAAACAAAAAGCCCCTATTTTAGCCGCTTTCAGCCATTGATTATTTTTATGCGAGCTATAACGCAAAGTTATAACCTACCATAAACCATCAAAAAACAATCAATACACCGGTGACTTTTCCCAAAATCAAAGGGTATCGCTTACGATACCCTTTGATGTAAGCCATTATATATGACATTAGTCAGCACACTTTGTAAGCGCCAAGGTTCCAGTACGGGCAACCTCTACGATACTGATGCCCTGAAGCAAACGAATCATCGTCTGGATCTTTTCAGGGACATCACAAACCTGAATCATGATCTGTGTGGTAGACATATCTACAATCTGCGCTTTCATCATCTCACAGATTTCCATAACGTCCTTACGATTTGATTTATTGTATTTCACCTTCAAAAGCATAAGCTCACGGCTGACACTTTCAGGCTCATCAAAAGTACGAACCTTGATGATATCAATTTTTTTGTTCAACTGCTTTTCAATCTGCTCTAAGGTCCTGTCATCCCCTGAGCTTACGATGGTAATGCAGGATACACTTGGATCATCTGTCTCACCTACAGCAAGGGAATCAATATTAAAACTTCTTCTTGCAAAAAGTCCAGCAACCTTGCCAAGAACACCGGAACGGTTTTCTACAAGAACGGAATAAATTCTTTTCATGTGTTCGCCCTCCTATTCCTGTACAAGATCCATTGGATCTACAAGACATTCTAATAAATATGGTTCATCCTTTTCCAAAAATGCTTCAATAGCTTTATCGATTTCAGAACCGTCATGTACACGGATAAAAGGAATGTTATATGCCTTAGCGATCATTTCAAGGTCTGGACTTCCATCTAAGTTAACAACGCTATAATGATCTTCATATGTGTAATGCTGATATTCACGAACCATTCCCAAAAATCCGTTTTTCATAACAACGATCTTTGCTGGAACCTTATGCTGCACCATTGTTGCAAGCTCCATCATACTCATCTGGAAGGAACCATCACCACAAACTGCAACTACCTTGTAATCAGGCTTTGCCATTTTTGCACCAACAGCTGCAGGAATGGAATAACCCATGGTACCCATACCACCGCTTGTTAAAAAGCGTCCGCCATTGCCATAGTAATAACGGCAAGACCAGATTTGGTTCTGTCCAACGTCAGCTACATAAACAGAATCCTTACCCATTGCTTTGGATAATTTTTCTACAAATTCAGCTGGATTCACGTAGCCCTCTCTGATGGTCTTTTTGTTAGGCATAGTTTCTTTATATTCTGTTAAGGCTTTTACCCATTCAGAGTAATCAGCACTGAATTCCTGTGTATCAAAATCAGCAAAAATATGTTTTACATCACCAACAAGTGGGATACTTGCTCCTGCATTTTTACCAATTTCAGCTGGATCTACATCGATATGAACCAAAATCTTACCTTTGGTGATAAGATCAGGCTGAGAAATGGCTCTATCTGCCACACGGGCACCCACCATAATGATGAGGTCAGCTTCGTTCATGGCTCTGTTGGCATATTTTCTACCATTGTTACCCACCATTCCAAAATAAAGAGGATGGTCAGATGGCATCGCAGAAATACCCATCATGGTACAAACCACTGGAATTCCATGTTTTTCAGCAAACAAACGAAGTTCCTCTCTTGCCTCTGATAAATGGATACCACCGCCGGCACAAATGATAGGACGCTTTGCTTTTTCAAGCTCAGCTACCACCTTTTTGATCTGGTTTAAGTGTCCCTTTACAGTAGGCTTATAAGTTCTTAAATTCACTTCCTGCGGATAAACAAATTTAGAAATCTGTGCCTGCTGAATATCAATTGGCACATCAATGAGCACTGGTCCCTTACGTCCAGTGTTGGCAATGTGAAAAGCTTCCTTAAAAACACGAGGAAGATCCTTTACATCTTTAACCAAATAAGAATACTTTACAAAAGATTCCACTGCTCCGGTGATATCTGCCTCCTGGAAAACATCACAACCGATCAGCTCAGACTTTACCTGACCAGTGATACAAACTAACGGAATAGAATCCGCAAAAGCAGTTGCAATACCAGTGATCAGATTGGTAGCACCAGGACCACTTGTAACCGCACAAACACCTGGCTTTCCAGTTAATCTGGCATAACCGCTTGCCGAATGTGCAGCATTCTGCTCTGTACGTATCAGAACACTCTGGATTTTAGACTCCAGTACACTATTATAAAACGGACATATCGCAACACCCGGATAACCGTAGATTACCTCTACGCCCTCTTCCTCCAGGCACTTTACCATAATATCAGCACCTATCATAATCAAAACACTCCTTTCACAATCACGGAAAATATGTTTCTCCCGTGACTCTGCCATCTAATATCGTTGGCAGACACATAAAGAAAAAGACTTTCGTCCAACCCGGTTTCATCGCAATTTCCGGTATATCAATTCATTGTATCATATTTTATCGGAAAAGAAAACAGGAATAATCCGATTGAAAGATAGATGAAAAATTTGCGGTTACTGTACAGACGCAAACTTGACCCTTGCTGTCAAGTTATGCGCCAAGAAGTATATTTCGCATAATTTCAGCCCCTGCATCGAAGATGCACTTTCAATGGGCTGAAATTCGTTACTGTGCACACAAAGTGTGTACAGTAACAAATTTGCAACCGTCTTCAATATTGATTTTTCATCTCCTTTGTAGTACTATTTTCCTATACAGTTATTAAAATTCTCGCAACAGAAAAGGAGAATGTATGCATTTTAGGAAAAACAATAAATTTAAGATTTCCACCATTTTATTTATATTGTTTATAGGAGTTATATTTTTGGCTGCAATTCAATACAATATCGAATATTACAAAACAGATAAATATGGCACTGCCTATCAGGGGATTGTTACAGACAAAATTTCACAGTCAAAACATCAGCCACATATGAAGGTTCAGGTTTATCATGCCTATGGTATCATCGAATATGATATAACCTCCCCACATAAAACCTTTCGAAATACACAAATAGGTGACAGCATCACAATTAAAGTTTCTGAAAAGTATAAAATAGCAGTCATAGCGGATTCTTCCCTGGATTATTTTGTAATTGACCACATTGAAAGATTGGGACTCTATATTATTGCTTTTATTGTCCTTTTGATACTAGTTGGTTACTTACCTCGTATATTAGGGAAACTGCATCAAAAAAACCAGGGATAATCTCCCTGGTTTTTTCCATTCATCTACTCTTTTCTAGTTGGCCGCCTGTGTTGTTTCAAAATCAGGCTCATTTCCCTGTAAGATATCACTGATATAAGACAGTCTTACATTGGCTCTACGATAATTCTCCTTAGCTGCGATCAGGATATTCTCATAGTTGGAATCACCTTCAAATGCCTGATGATAAAGCTTTACTGCTTCATTCATGTACTGCATGGCTTCATTGGCAAACTGATCAACTGCACCGTATTCATCTGGAACCGGAATGGAATCTAACCAAACAAAATCCTCATTCATACCATCAAGTAATGCCAGGAGCTGGTCTGCAGAATCGCTTGCATTAGGATCAATTGCATTGATTGCCTCATTTTTCGCAGAAACCTTGTCATAAAAGGTGCTCATGTTATTCATAAAGTTTGTGATTTCCTGGTCAGAAGACTTTCCACAACCTGTCACAAATGAACACATCATCAGAAGTAAAACAAATATGCACAAGGTATTTTTCATAGATTTAAATCTAATCATTATTCTCTACCCCCGTATAAAATTATGGTAACAGTCTATCATAATTACGTATAAAAATCAATAAAGCCAATCATTTTCACATGTCGAAATTTAGTAGGAATATGCTGATAAACTGTACCGGTTTATGATGTATAATAAATATATACTACCATCAAAGTATAAGCAAGGAGTAACCAGACTATGTATGATGATACGAAATTAAATGAAATGAAATCAGAATATAATGATTTATGTCAAAAGGAGCATCAGTTAGAATCCCAGCTAAATGAGGTCAGAGCAAGAAGAATTGAGCTTCAACGGGAAATTGCCCGAAATCAGACGCCACAGCAGGAAGCAAAAACATTATCCATGTTGTATGAGCAACGAGTTTTAAATCGCAAAAAATAGGAGTAATCCAAAAATATTGGATTACTCCTATTTTTATCTTTTTAGAAACCACAACATCAGGTTATGGTTTCTAATTTTTTAATAACCAGCTAATGATTAATATCCAGTTGGATCATGCTTTCCTGCTTCCTTTAACCTGGCCATAGCTCTTGCCAAGGATGCATTAGAAACATGATATTCAATGATGGACTGCTTCTGTCGCATCTGCTCTTCAGCACGCTCCTTCGCAGCCTTTGCACGGTTAATATCAATCTCTTCCGGACGTTCACAGGAGTATACGATCACCTGACAACGGTTGTTGGCAACACCAGCAAATCCGTCTGAAACAACGGCTGTGATCCAGCTGTCATCCTCTAATTTAATCTTCATCTCACCGACTGTAACCGCCAAAGCCATCTCTTCATGGTGTGCAAGAATCGCTTTTTCACCATCAATTGCCGGCAATATGATACACTGTGCTTTTCCATCATAAAAAATTCGATCTGCAGCAATCACTTTCAATGAAAACAATGCGCTCATCCGTCCACCTCCGGCTCCCTTAAAAAACTTTTTTCAGTCTAAAGGAACATTTTCTAATTTATGCTTCTTCCAGTGTTTTTGCTTTTTCTACTACTTCATCAATGGTACCAACATTGAAAAATGCTGCTTCCGGATACTGATCCATCTCACCATCAATGATCATCTTAAAGCCTCTGATTGTTTCAGACAATGGAACAAACTTACCAGATACACCAGTAAAGTTCTCTGCAACGAAGAATGGCTGTGACAAGAAACGCTGTACCTTACGGGCACGCATAACTGTCTTCTTATCATCCTCTGACAATTCTTCCATACCTAAGATTGCAATGATATCCTGCAATTTCTTGTATTTCTGTAAGATTTCCTGAACCTTACGTGCTGTCTGATAATGCTCTTCCCCTACCACATCAGCCTCTAAGATACGAGATGATGATTCTAGTGGATCAACAGCCGGGTAAATACCCTGTTCTACGATCTTACGGGAAAGAACGGTTGTTGCATCCAAATGGGCAAAGGTTGTTGCAGGTGCAGGGTCAGTCAAGTCATCCGCAGGTACGTATACGGCCTGAACAGATGTAACAGAACCATTCTTTGTAGAAGTGATTCTTTCCTGTAATTCACCTACGTCATTAGAAAGTGTTGGCTGATAACCTACGGCTGAAGGCATACGTCCTAACAGCGCAGAAACCTCGGAACCAGCCTGTACAAAACGGAAAATATTATCAATGAACAAAAGTACATCCTGATTTTTTACATCACGGAAGTATTCTGCCATGGTAAGTCCAGTTTCCGCAACTCGCATACGAGCTCCTGGTGGTTCATTCATCTGACCAAATACAAGGGCTGTTTTATCAATAACCCCTGACTCTGTCATTTCAGTCCAAAGATCGTTACCTTCACGGGAACGCTCTCCAACACCTGTAAAAATAGAATATCCACCACTTTCAGTGGCAATATTACGAATCAATTCCTGAATCAATACGGTTTTACCTACACCGGCACCACCGAACAAACCAATCTTACCACCCTTTGCATAAGGAGCAAGAAGGTCAATTACCTTAATACCAGTCTCTAAGATCTCGACAACAGGACTCTGGTCTTCGAATTTAGGTGGCTCTCTATGGATCACCCAGTGTTCTTCGTTCTCTAAGCTTTCCTTGCCATCCAAAGTATCACCTAACACATTGAACAAACGTCCTAATGTTTTTTCACCAACAGGAACCTTAATGGCGCTGCCAGTTGCAATGACTTCCATATCACGATGTAAACCTTCGGAAGCAGCTAACATGATACAACGAACGGTATTCTGACCAATGTGCTGTGCAACTTCCATTACACAACGAGTACCGTCATTATCAACCTCCAACGCTTCTTTGATGTATGGAAGATCACTGTTTTCAAATTCTACGTCAACGACAGGTCCTGATACTTGAACAATTTTTCCTTTATTCATAGCAAACCTCTCTAGCTAAGACTTTATAAAAAATCTTTGTCTATTTCTTTTTCTGTTTCTTTTTACGTTTCAGTGCATTTGCACCACCACAAACCTCTGTGATTTCCTGTGTGATCGCACTCTGACGAACACGGTTATACTGAATAGATAAATCCTTTAACATATCCTCGGCACTCTTTGTTGCAGCATCCATAGCCATCATTCTGGCATTCTGCTCACAGCAAAAAGATTCTACCAAAGCACCGTATACAAAACCGGTTAAGTAGTTTGGTACAACGGCATCAATGATTGCCTCTGGAGATGGCACCAACTGGAACTCCTCCTGATACATTTCAAGCTGAAGTTCTGCTGGCATTTTGGATTTAAAATCTTCATGCTGAAGTGGAAGGATCTGATAGCATTCATTTTCTTCCGTATTGCCTCTACCCATTTTGGTATAGACAACATAAACCTCATCCAATTCTTCATCCAAATACATCTCAATGATTCTTTCTGCAATCATTCGAGCTCTATGTAAAGAAGGATTCTGTGCAGTATAATAGAAATTCTCTGTTACAGGAATACCACGCTGAGCAAAATACTGTCTTCCCAGTTCCCCTACCACAAAAAGCTTATAATGCTCTTCGTCTTTGATGAGTTCCTGGGCCATTTTCAAAACATTATGATTGTATGCACCAGCCATACCTTTGTCTGCTGTGATGATCAGATAACCTTTATTTTTATATTCTTCTCGCAAGTCCTTATCTCGGTTATCGAAATAAATATGCTGAATCTCAGGCATATGTCTTAAAACACGGGAAATACCCGCTTGAAGTCCATAAAAATACGGTTCATCATCTTCCAGACTCTGTCTTGCTTTTCTCATCTTTGTAGAAGAGATCATATACATGGCTTTTGTGATCTTCATAGTGTCCTGAATACTGCTCATTCTATTTCTGATCTCAGTTATACTTGCCATATTCGCCCTCCTAAATGTTAGGGTATTCCGATTTTTTGAAAGCTATCGCATATTCTTTAATGGCAGCTGTAATCTCATCTGTTAATACTGGCTGAGAGCTTAACTGACTGATCACCTCAGAATGATAGGTTTCAAAATGCTCTAACAATCTTGCCTGGAAAGGCTTAATCTCATTCAGTGGAAGATCCACATACAATTTCGCAGTTGCTGTGACAAGTGTGATTACCTGCTCTGCAACAGAAAGTGGATTGCAAAGTGGCTGTTTCAAAAGTTCCATCAAAGCTTTACCATAAGCAAGCTGTGCCTTTGTTCCTTCATCAAGATCTGATGAGAACTGTGTAAAGACTTCCATCTCTCGATACTGAGCAAGATCGATACGAATAGAACCGGAAGCTTTCTTCATGGCCTTTGTCTGTGCAGCACCACCAACTCGGGATACTGATAAACCAACGTTAACCGCTGGACGCTGACCTGCATTAAACAGATTGCTTTCCAGGAAAATCTGACCATCTGTGATGGAGATTACGTTGGTTGGAATATATGCAGAAACGTCACCAGCCTGTGTTTCAATGATAGGAAGTGCTGTAATAGAACCGCCACCTGCTTCATCTGTAATTCTGGCTGAACGCTCCAATAATCTTGAATGTAAATAGAATACATCACCTGGATAAGCCTCACGTCCTGGTGGTCTCTCCAAAAGTAATGAAATTGCACGATATGCTACCGCATGCTTTGAAAGATCATCGTAAACGATCAAAACATCCTTGCCATGATACATAAAGTACTCTGCAAGAGAAGTCGCTGAGAATGGTGCAATATACTGTAATGGAGCTGCATCTGATGCAGTAGCCGATACGATAATGGTGTAATCCATTGCATCATGCTTCTTTAAAGTATTTACAATCTTAGCAATAGTAGAAGCCTTCTGACCGATCGCTACGTAAATACATACCACATCCTGACCTTTTTGGTTGATGATGGCATCTGTTGCGATACTTGTTTTACCTGTCTGACGGTCACCAATGATAAGTTCTCTTTGACCACGTCCAATTGGGAACATGGAGTCAATTGCCAAAATACCGGTCTGCATTGGTACATTAACGGATTTACGATCAACAATAGATGGAGCCGGATTTTCTACCGGTCTAAATCCATCCTCTTTAATTGGACCATTTCCATCGATTGGAGCACCAAGTGCATCAACGATACGTCCCTTGAAGGCATCACCAACTGGAACACCAGCCTTACGTCCTGTACGAACTACACGGCTTCCTTCACGGATTTCTGTATCCTTACCAAAAAGAATAACACCGATATCATCTCTTCTGATATCCTGAACCATTCCTTTGATACCGCATTCAAAAATAACGATCTCACCATATACTGCATGGTCAATACCATCAATATTGGCAATACCATCACCCACCCAGGTAACAGTACCGATCTCATTTTCTTTTGCTTCTAATTCAAATTCAGCAATTTCTGATTTTAAAATAGAGATAATTCCCTGTTCTACTAAGGAAGCATCTGCTCTCTCTTTTACCTCAGTTAATTTTTCTTCTAACTGTTTTAATCTTCCCTTTGTGGACCAGTCATACTCCTTGTGACCCATAGAAAGAACAAAACCGCCACCCAAAGATGAATCTTCTTTCATCAAAAAGGAAACATTTTCTGTTCCTGTTTCTTTTTTTACAAAATCCTTGATATTTTCTAACTGTGCTTCTGTAGGCGCTGTAACATAAGTTAAAGTTACTTCAACTTCGCTGGCAGCCTTAGGAGCATCCTTATGAAATGCATCTAAAATATCGTCATATAAATTCACATTGTTGTTATCACATAAGATTTTCATGAAATCTCTGATTTTTTCTGGAAAAATCTTTTCAACAATGTTGTGCTTCTTCTCAAGTGGAAGAACTAGATCTGACAGGCTTTCCTTAATCTGTGGAACTGCATCCATGATTTCCTTTGCCTGCATTACGATATCTTTTGGAATCTGCATTTCATGCAACATTGTTGCATAATCTGTTGCTGCTTTTACCATGTTGGTACTCTTCCTTTCCTCTGTTAAAACAGATCAGATATCGATTATTTGTGATAAGTTTTTAAAAACTCATCATATAAAGCTTTGTCTTTTGCCCTGTCGGTTTCACCTGCCATTGTTTTTGCAGTTGCTTCGATAACGAGCTCAGCAATCTCTGTGTTTGCCTGTTCTAAGACTTTTACTTTTTCCATTTCAGCATTCTTCTTTGCTGATTCAATAATATCTTTTGCCTTTTTGTTGGCATCACTAACGATTCCATCGTATTCTTTATTGGCTTTCTCACGAGCCTCAGAAATAATTGAAGCCTTTTCGTCATCTACACCAGACATTGCTTCTTCATATTCTGCTTTCTTCGCTTCAATCTCTGATTTCTTATCATCAATTTCCTGAAAACCAGCATCAATCTCATCCTGACGCTGTTTTAAGATCTTATTAACAGGTTTAAATAAGAAAAATGTTAAACCACCTAATAAAACAAGAATATTGATAACAGTAAACAGAATGGAAGGAAATGTTATCTCTAACATAGAATTACCTGCCTTTCTAACTTGTTAAAATTCTCTTATCTCATGAAGATGATCATAAGGCCTGTTACGAAACCGTAAATAGCAGTTGCTTCCGCTAAAGCTGCACCTAATAATAACAACTTAGAAATTTTTCCTTCTGCTTCCGGCTGTCTGGCAACTGCATCTGTTGCCTTACCTGTTGCGATACCAATACCGATACCTGCTCCAATACCTGTTAATGCTGCAATACCTGCTCCGATTAATTCCATAAATAGTCTCCTTTCATTTCACAAGTGTTTGCTTGTGAATCTGTCCCTTGACAGTTTATTATTCTACTTCAATTCCTTCTTTGATAAACAAACTTGTTAAAAATACAAATACATAAGCCTGAATCAGGCCATCAAACAGATCAAAATACAAACTAAATACCACTGGTAAAACTGGATGACAAATATACTCCAATAAACTCATGATTACGAATGCACCTAATACGTTACCAAAAAGTCGCATACACAGCGATAATGGTCTAATGAGAATTTCCAAAAAATTGATTGGTGCTACAATGGCAATTGGTTCACATTTCGATTTCAAATGTTTTCCAATTCCTCTGGCTCTGATACTAGAACCTTCAATCAAAATAATACTCATGATTGCTAATGCAGCAGTAACATTCAAATCCTTTGTTGGAGATTTGAATCCAAACACACCCATGATATTGGAAAATCCGATATAAAGGATCACGGTTACCAAATAAGGTACATATCTTTTTCCTTCTTCTCCAATCATGCCCTCGATCAACCCGTTTAACTTTGTTACGATAAATTCCACAAAAGCCTGTCTCTTTGAAATATTATGTACCTTCAAATTACGGGTCAAGCAAAATGCGATCAATAAGATCACTGCAATGACAATCCACGATACGACAACTGATTCTGTCACCGGAATATGGAAACCAAATAGGTCAAAAGAAAACACTTCTCTTACTTCAAGCTTTTCTGTAATAAAACCGGCGATTCCACTTTTTTCTTCTACTTCAGTGGCTACTGTCTCAGCGATCTCGGTGATTTCATCAGTTGCTACAGCCTCTAAAAATCCTGTATACGTATCTCTCACTTCCTTTCTTTCTATATTTGCTTTGCTTTCACAAAGTAAATGTCAATGTGCTGACAATCTATCTTTTAGGATCAAATCCTTCAAAGATCACGGTATTTTTGTCCATCAGAGTGGTGATCATATCTTCTCTTGTTCTGATGGTCCAGTTAAAGACTGGCATATGCCAAACTATCTTTGCAATCTTCACCGCCAATTTATTTCTATAATGGAAATTATAGGAAACAAAATCAGGTTTCGTTGCGATATTGGTCAAAAGATTTGCCAATACAAAAGAGGTAAAGACATTCAAGCCCTCTCCCTTTTCCTGTAAAAAGTCCGATGAAAGCTGACCTCTGACGATTTCCGGTCGATGTTTCTTTAACCAGATCAGTACCCTTGGATCAAAGGACTGCATACAGTACGATATATTAGGAAATCCATCCATGATCTCACAAACCGCTTTGGTAAGCGCTTTCCCGTTATTTTTACGGGTCTTTATCTCGATCAAAAATGGATAGGTGTATTCATGTGCGCTAAGCAGTTCCGTCAAAAGAGGGATATGTTCCTCTGTATGATTCAAACGAAGTTTCGAAACCTCTTCATAGGTCATATCTTCAATCATGCCCTCTACGCCACACATACGTTCAAGCTTTGAATCATGAAATACAACCACAGATCCATCCTTTAACAAATGGACATCAATTTCTATGGCAAGATTTCTTCGATATGCTTCCTCAAATGCCTTCATTGAATTTTCTGGAATATCTGGAAATTTGTGAAAACCTCTGTGTGCATAGGTCTGGTTGGTAAAATCTACCACTTTTCGATTTTTTCTACGTCCTCTTATACAATATGCCAATCCAGAAAAAACTCCCGCGAAGGATGCCGAAATGATATGTGCTTTCTTACGTTTTGTCACATCCCACCTCCTGTTTGGAAAAATCCATAAAACAATTTACTTTCTTTCTATTGTTAATACGAATCAAAGTAAACGTTTTTTTGTATCATACCACTTTTTGTACATTTTTGACACAATAATATTTTAACACTTTTACAATAAATAAAAAGACGTTTCTCCCATTTTTTTGCAATTATTTGTTTATTTAATACTTTTTTTATAATTATATTTGCCGGAAACACAAATCGACCAACGGTCGACTTTTTATCAGGCCTTTTTTTGGTAGAAAGTACCAATCAATTCTGGTCCATTAACAAAAACTTTGTATGTCAAAGATGGTTCTTTTTGCATGATTAGCAAAAAAAGACAAAAGGCACCGTACAACAGTGCCTACTCGTCATCGTCTGATGCGCCTTCCATCACAAACTGCTTGATAAAGAATTCATCAATAAATTCCAGTATTTTCTTTGGACTCATGGATTTTAACAGATAACCCTGTGGTTTTAGATCCATGACCTTCATAACACTTTCCTTGTCATTTTTGCCAGTCAAAAAGATGATAGGAATATCTTCAAATTCCTTTTCCCCCTTGATCATCTCAAATACCATAGCGCCGTTACAAATTGGCATCTCATAGTCAAGCAGGATCAAATCCGGCTTATTTAGTGTGATACACTTGATTGCCATAGCGCCCGAATTTGCCATAACGATCTCATATTTTTCATCCAAAATAGACTTCATATTACGAAGTACAGTTCCAGAATCGTCCACCATCAATATTTTCTTTTTACTAGATGGATGGGCAACTTCAAAAGAGCAGATTTCTTTAGCAACCTCTGATGCATTTACTGGTCTTTCATACAATTTTTCGAACAATGTATCCGGAATGAACTTCGTGATCTCCTCCATCTTCTTTTTATCAGAAATCAGATAAATTGGTGCACTGTTCTCAATACAAAGATTCTTCAATTCATTGCAGGCAGAAGGCGATATGATTTCATTGTCATCTATATAAAAAACAATGGAAGAAATTTCCTCTGTAATATTAGATAACGCCATAGCCTCCACATTGCAGATCATGATAGGATGCTGCTCTTTTTCAAACATATTCTTCAGAGCAAGAACAATATAGTTTTGTGCATTTGATACTAATAGTATATTCTTCATCTTTGTAACTCCTGTATACTCAAATCTAATCTCTAGTCAATATCCTTTAAAAGCTTGTTGATGGAGTCCTTCACCTTTCCATAAGAGACATCCGCCACAAAAATGCGGAGATTTTCCAGTTCCGTCTGACATTTTTCAGGGAACTGATAGGTATTTAATTCCTCCAAAAAGCTGTCTACTGCGTCAAAGTCAAATACATCCAAAGCCTCTAACATCATGGACAATAAAGAGACGATCTTATCCTTCGGCACTTCCTTAAGCCCCTTCTCACTGTTCTTACAAATTGGAGCCAATATTTCATGAAGAGCATCTAACATCTTCAGATAATCTTTCGTTCGCTCATGAATAAATTCTGTATTCCCCTGCTTTCCTGCCATTTCAAGTTCCAGGAAATATTCGGATTTTTTAGGCATACCAACTGTTTTTAATGAAGTCTTCATACTATGAACTTCTACTACATATTCCTTGATATTGTTCTCCTGTTCATAGTCTTCTATCATTTTCTTTTTATACGGAAGCATAGTATAGAAATCTTTCAAAAGTTCCATGTACATCTTGACACTTCCACAATAAAAAAGGGCAGTTTTAATATCAAATCCATTCTTCTCCAGGTATTCCTTTTCTTCAAAATCAGCCTCAAGATCAACCAGCGTATCCTCATTGTCACAAAGCACGATTTTTTCATTAGGCAGCCACTTGTACAACACCTCGTAAAGTTCCTTCAATGCAATTGGTTTGGTCACAAAATCATCCATACCTGACTGCAAAAGCTGGTCCTTAGCCCCCACAATGGCATTGGCTGTCAAAGCAATGATTGGGATGTGGCTTGTGCCCTCCTCCATACTCCTGATTTTCTTAGTAGCCTCTTCTCCATCCATAACCGGCATCATATGATCCATCAGGATTAGATCATAATGTCTGTTTTCAAATAAAAAGACTGCCTCTTCTCCATTTTCCGCTGTATCAAACTTCATATTCAGTGGTCGGAGCAAGTCACAAGCGACTTTACGATTCATCTGATTATCATCTACCAGCAAGACCTTGGCTTCTGGTGCCTGGAAGGTATGAGACTGGTGTTCATTTGTATCTATTTTTTCCTTAATCTCATTTAAGATCATACAGAATGGATATTCATAGAACGGCTTTTTACCGATCATAATACCTTTCTCCGGAGCCTTATCATTTAATACATTCTGAATAACCACTGTCTTTTTCGCCAGATTCGACACCATATGTTCATTGTAATACTGGGAATCTGTAAAAAGATAATCATACATCTTCTCACTGTATGGATTCGCGATCACATCCGTTATATCCAAAGAAAATTTCTCAGCCATTCTAAAATAGTATCGCTTCAGTATCGGGCTGACAAATGCCATTCCCAAACTCAACTTATTTTTCTTCTCCTCATCGATCCAGATACTTGGGCTTTCATCCGCAATGCCCTGCGGAATTCTAAAATAGAATATGGATCCAAGACCAAGCTTACTATCTACCCAAAGATCACCATTCATCTTTTCCACGTAAGCCTTACAAATGGAAAGTCCTAAACCGGTTCCTTCTATGGAGTTACTCATCTCTGATTCAATACGAGAAAAGGTGTTAAACAGCTTTGGCATATCTTTTTCCGAAATACCGCAGCCGGTATCCTTTACCTGGAAAAAGCAGATCACACCATCCTTAGTTTTTTTCTCAACCTTCCAGGTAAACTCGATCTTACCCTCCTGGGTATATTTAATGGCATTGTTGACAATGTTGATAATAACCTGACGTACACGGATTTCATCACCGATGAGCTTTCTTGGCAGATTCGGATCAATGTAATACAGAAGTTCCACTGGCTTATCCCCAAGTCGTGACATGAACATAAGACCCAGATCGTTTAACATAGCGATTGGATCGTACTCATTTTCCTCTATTTCAAGCATACCTGATTCCACCTTGGAAAAATCCAAAATATCATTGATGATGGATATCAGGGAATTTCCCGAGTTTCTAATATTTAATAGATACTCTCTTTCCTGTTCTGTCATTTTTTCGCGAAGTAACACCTCCGTAATACCCATGATAGAGTTCATAGGTGTACGGATTTCATGGGACATATTGGATAAAAACAGTGATTTCGCACGGTTAGATTCCTCGGCTTTTTCCTTTAACACCTTTAATTCTTCCATCTGCTTCTGAACATGGGTTACATCTGTCAAAAGCATAATATATCCCTGCAAATACTTATTCTTCTCAATAATTTCCTTTGCATGAAGCTCAAACACACGATCATTGAGCTGAAAAATGTTACTGGACACATCTGGAAAATCCTGAAAAATCGGATACTGTTTCTGAATATACATACCTGGTTTTAACTTTAAGATATTGGTAGCCGCCTCATTACAGTCCACGATATAGCCCATATCATTAATAACCAAAATCTGATCCGTGATCTCGTTAATAACAGTCTTAACAGACAGTTTATCCAGTACGTAATTTCCGAACTTCCAACTTGCCAATACAGTCAAACTAAACAACAAGGTTATAAATGGAAGCGAAAAATCACACTCATCTATATGAGGCAAATATCTGGTAGAAATGTATTCTAATGGAACTGATATCAATACCAGCATCAGAAAATTGATCATACGATAATTTTTAACATTATGTTCCCTGGCCTTTTTATATAAAACATACATAGCACATACGCTGGGAATGATAAAACTATTAATAATGTAAAGATGATAACCAATGCCATACTCAATATCAAAAAAGCTCTCTTCGCCCTTATCAATAAAAGTATACTTCTTAAAGAAAAATGGAATATGATTGGTAAACCACATAAAGTTCAATAATACATAGTCAACAAGACCAATCAACTTGAAGAAAAATCTAGGTTTCTTAGCGCCTACATAATAAAAGATATATTCGCAAAAAAAGAGCATCATTAAGGCAAGACCCATATAGCGGAATCTCATGGCATTGAAAATACCATCCTCTGAATAGGAAATCAATTCTAAAAAATAACCAAAGCTTGCAACAAAACAAGTGATCATAATGGCAAGCATATTCTTCTGTCCCTCTGTCACATCAAAATTCACCACAACAGAAGCACAGAAAAAGCTGCCTATAACAGTTAATACCATTGTAAAAATCAAAACATAATACATATACTAATCTCCATTTCACTTCGTGAAATCCGATACAGACTATTTCACTGCAAAATAGGTGCATCCTAGCAGCAGCCTATCACTACCAGTTCTTACATATGTTATGACCCTTTATTTACACTCTCCTCATTCTATTAACTGATAATACAGATATATTGTAGCAAATTATCTGTCATTTGTAAATATAAAAGAGTTCTGTACTCTTTTGTACCCCAGCGGAATACGCCGCATTATCTTTCGCGCCCGAGGTGCGCATCCATCGGACGCTTGGTTTCCTGTCCTCGCTAACAAAAAACTGGCAAGTCACGAATGACTTGCCAGTCTATAATTTCATTTAGTCTTAAATTAGAACTTACCTGCTGTAGCTGCTTCTTCGATAGAAACTGCAACTGCTACTGTCATACCAACCATTGGGTTGTTACCAGCACCGATAAGACCCATCATTTCAACGTGTGCAGGAACTGAAGATGAACCAGCGAACTGAGCATCTGAGTGCATACGTCCTAATGTATCTGTCATACCGTATGAAGCTGGACCAGCAGCCATGTTATCTGGGTGAAGTGTACGACCTGTACCACCACCTGAAGCTACTGAGAAGTATTTCTTACCCTGCTCTGTACATTCTTTTTTGTATGTACCAGCTACTGGATGCTGGAAACGAGTTGGGTTTGTAGAGTTACCTGTGATAGAAACGTCAACGCCTTCTTTGTGCATGATAGCAACACCTTCAGGAACTGAGTTTGCACCATAACAGTTAACTTTTGCACGAAGTCCCTCAGAATATGCAATTCTGTTTACTTCTTTTACAGTATTTGTATATGGATCGTATTCTGTTTCAACGAATGTGAAACCGTTGATACGAGAGATGATCTGTGCAGCATCTTTTCCTAAACCGTTTAAGATAACTCTTAATGGTTTCTGACGAACTTTGTTAGCCTTTTCTGCGATACCGATAGCACCTTCAGCAGCTGCGAAAGATTCGTGACCTGCTAAGAAACAGAAACAGTCTGTATCTTCTTCAAGTAACATCTTTCCTAAGTTACCATGTCCAAGACCTACTTTACGTGTGTCTGCAACAGAACCTGGGATACAGAAAGCCTGAAGACCTTCACCGATTGCAGCAGCAGCGTCAGCAGCTTTTCTACAACCTTTCTTAATTGCGATTGCAGCACCTACAGTGTAAGCCCAGCAAGCATTTTCAAAACAGATTGGCTGAATGCCTTTAATCTGATCATAAACATTAAGACCAGCGTCTTTTGTGATTTTTTCAGCTTCTTCGATGGAAGCGATTCCATAGCTGTTTAAAACAGAATTGATCTGAGCAATTCTTCTTTCATATGATTCAAATAATGCCATTTGATTTTGCCTCCTCTACTCTATTTTACTTCTTTATCTGTTCTTGGATCGATGATCTTAACAGCGTCAGCAACACGTCCATACTGTCCGCAAGCTTTTTCGTAAGCTGTGTTAGGGTCATCACCCTTCTTGATAAAGTCAGTCATCTTACCAAGACTTACGAATTTGTAACCGATGATCTGATTGTCTTTATCTAAAGCGATACCTGTTACATAACCTTCAGCCATTTCAAGATAACGAGGACCTTTCTTTAATGTACCGTACATTGTACCAACCTGAGATCTTAAGCCTTTACCTAAATCTTCAAGACCAGCACCTACTGGTAAACCTTCTTCAGAGAAAGCTGACTGAGAACGTCCGTAAACGATCTGTAAAAATAACTCTCTCATTGCTGTATTGATCGCATCACAAACTAAGTCTGTGTTTAATGCTTCCATAACAGTTAAGCCTGGTAAAATTTCAGCTGCCATAGCTGCTGAATGAGTCATACCTGAACATCCGATAGTCTCAACCAATGCTTCCTGAATAATTCCTTCTTTAACATTTAAGGATAATTTACAAGCACCCTGCTGTGGAGCACACCAGCCCACACCATGTGTAAATCCTGAAATGTCTTCTACTCTTTTTGCCTGAACCCATTTAGCTTCTTCTGGGATTGGAGCACAACCGTGATGAACGCCCTGTGCTACACAAGTCATTTCTTCCACTTCTTTTGAATAAATCATGTGAAATCTCCTTTCGAACTTATCTGAAGATGAGCCCGCTCACCTTCAATCTCCGTCTTATTGACATTTTTTGTCATTAATCGTTCGTCCCATTATCTCACTTATTGATAAAAAAATCCAGTTATTTTTTTAACTTTCCAGTTTTTACGGCAATATAACCAAAAAACGTAAAATAGTGTTCTTCATTTTAGAAAAAAGCACCGAAAAGAAAAGGAATGATGTTTTTTAATCTCATCATTCCTCTTGGTTTTATTAAATATAAATTTGAGTAACCTTTTTGCATCATGCAACCACCAACAAACTTACATATATTGCAGATAAATCTGATAATAGATCTCCGTTCTACCAGGTCCCAGGGTATATTTTAACTGGTCATAAAGTTCTGGACATTCCCCGATATAAGAAACAATATTTGGATTGTAAATGGTTCCGGCACCACATTCAAGTTCTTCAAAAAGTTGGTCAAAAGTCTTGGCAGACCTGAAATTTCTCGCAAGATAATCCGTTGCAGCATCCATACAGTCACAGATTGTAACCAGGTCGATCAAAAATCGATACTTCGACCTCGTATTATCAAAAGCCGTATCATATCCGCCATTTCCGTTATAATATTTATGATGTCCAAGGATCACATCATAATATTTATCAAAATAAGGATCCACCTTTACATATTCGCAGCCCCTCACTGGATGATTTTTGATGATCAGTGCTTCTGCTTCCGTCAACTTACGATGTGAGGTATTAATAATATCAATCATGGCATTTTTACCAATATCATGTAAGGTTGCCGCTTCTTTTGCATACTGAAAAAGCCATTCCCTGTGTTTTAGTACCTTATCCACACTGTCACAGTCATCTACGCCGATCAAAAGCTCTGGCTTATGCTCCATAATATGTTCTAACATCATTCCGACAATTTTAGAAACCATAGTGGAATGGATGAGTGTAGAAATCTGTCTGGAAATAGTCAGCTTCGTTAAAAAATCCAGCTTCTCCTCTGGCGTATCTATATAAGAAAAAATAATATCATTGGATGCCACAGAATTCAAAGCCGTGTTTACGGTATAAGAAACATCCACCAAACTGAATTTTTCTGCAATATTCAGGATTTCATCTTTATATCCTAATATAATCCTCTTCTTTTCCGCCTTCGGCAAGCAGGTTTTATCCAACATAGATATGATATAAAATACTGGATTGATCAACAGTCCTACTGCAAGAAAATCTGAATCCGCGATCTTATCCAAATCCCTGTTCTTATGTTCTCGATAGAAGGTATCCATTTCCCAGAACGCCTTCTCCGTACTTTCTTCATTGATTTCCACCAAAAGATAGTGATACAGATAAAAATCCTCACGATAAGGATCCATGATTTCTTCCCTTGTCACCAGGCCATTTAAATACTGATGTTTCGCCAATTCCAGAATAACCGGATACATTTTTGGTTCATCCACACGATCATTCATGTAAATACAAAAGGCCATCTTCGGAAAGATATTTGATGCATAGCCTAAGTAAGTATTCACCATTTTATCCTCTTTTGCCATCCGAATAATGGATGGTCGTTCTGAAAAAATGCGAAACTCTTTCCAATGTTCGTAAGCATCTTCATAACTGATCAGGGATAAACTTAATGCAGCCCCTGTCAGATTGGCGTATCCGATCATAACATTAATGACATTTTGAGCATTCTGCATGGCATTAATATTATTTCGAAATAGAACCAGTTTTTCCAGATAAGACCTTGCCATCTCACCAAAATCATAATCCCCGGTTCTTGACAAATCCATATAGGTATGTCCAGCTCTTAAATATAGATACATCAGCTTGTCTACATTTTCATTGATTTCAAAATACGGAATCAAAATAGACAAAAATTCCTCCTCAAGACCCGGATCATAATATTCATCTTCTTTAAGCATACGCACACACTGATAAAGCTCCTCATATTTTTCCAAAGGGGCTTCCTCATCATAAAATTCACTTAAGATAGAGTCTAAGAGTTCTGTATTCTCTTGAAAGATATGATACTGCGTATCTGCCAAAAGATAAAACTGTGCCAGCCACGCCTCATATCGTTTCATAAAAAAGATACTGTTTCTCACTTCATCAGACTTTTTTTTGTTTTCCAGAACTTCCTTAAATCTTACTGTGATACTTACTTTTTCCATGCACACACTCTTCCAGATTTATGCTTTCTTAGTTACAATGTCTCCACTTTTCTTAAAAATACTATTTGCAGGAATCACACCTCTTACACAGCTGGTAGGATAAATATTGGAATTTCTGCAAATAATTGTTCCAGGATTTAAAACAGAATTACAGCCAACCTCAACGTTATCGCCAAGCATGGCTCCCATCTTTTTTAAACCTGTTTCAATACATTCATTGGCTCCTTTCACAACAACCAATGTCTTATCGCTTTTTACATTAGAGGTAATAGAACCTGCCCCCATATGTGATTTAAACCCTAGTACGCTGTCACCAACGTAATTGTAATGTGGCACCTGTACTTTATTAAACAATACAACGTTTTTAAGCTCTGTTGAGTTTCCAACTACAGCACCCTTTCCAACAATGGCATTTCCTCTGATAAATGCACAATGTCTTATCTCCGCTTCTTCATCAATGATACATGGTCCATTGATGCAAGCCGTTGGCGCTACTGTTGCAGACTTCGCAATCCAGATATTCTCGCCTTTTTTTTCATATTTATCTGCTGGCAAACTCTCACCAAGCTTTAAGATAAAATCTTTGATCTTAGGTAATACTTCAAAAGGATAGCTCAACCCATCAAAAAGTTCCTTTGCAATGGTTTGTTCCAGATCATATAGATTTTCAATTCTGATTTCATTCATATTACATTTACTCCCACATCACTTATTTGTATTCATACTCCTCATGATACACCTAGTTATATTATATCAAATCATTTCACAATTGAAATAATTTTTTGTTTTGTATTTTTCTTTTGTTTATTTTTCCACGCCTGTATACTACTGTATTTGTTGTGTTACTGATCTACAACAGTAGAAATTTCAAGGTTCTTATAAACAAGAAGAAAAAGAAAGAGCAGAAGCTGAATCTACAACTCCATAGTATCTTTCACCGTTAAATATAGTTTCGTAGATACTATATGTTTCGGATCCAAAGATTCTTAGTCTAAACGCATCATATGATCCATAATTGTAAGCAACTTCTTTTTTCTGCGCTGGAGAAAGTGCAATAACAGTTCCTTTCAGGTACTATTTTACGCGCTCATAATCATATGTCTGCGCTGCATTTGTACTCTTACTATTTTCAAGTACAGGCTTTGCGACATCCTTCATTACCTGCAAAAGTACATCATAGTTTACATCTGCAGTGTCTGTCATATACGCAAAGATAGCTTTCAGTGATTGAGATAGATCTACCTTGCTGTATGTTGACTTGTTTGTTTTTAGGATATTAGCAGCAATACGATCAATCTTTTTCTCATCTAAAGCGATATCTTTTAGAGTTTTTGCTCCCTCTTCAATAATTGACTGAGCTGTTTTTAACTCTTCTTCCTGCATAATCTCATCCCAGACTTCCAGTCCGATTGTATCAACAGATAATGCCGGAACGTTTACAGATAAAGCCTTTGCATCTTTTTTGGTGTCCACTTCAATATCTCTATTTTTTTCAAACAGAGTATCATTCATAAGATCTGTATATAATTTATCATCTTGTCCTTCTACGTAATTTTGGTGCATGATAGGACCATCATTATCTAAAAATGATAATTGATATTTGATTCCAGGTCTTGTAGAGTGATGCAAAATGATCTCATGATTTCCATTTTTGTAGCCATCTTTGTAATATCTGAGCGCTAAAAATTCATCATCCTCAATGATACCCTTAAAGAAATCTTTGATTTCTTCCTCCTTTTGTTCTGCTGCTTTAATCTCTTCATCTGTTCCAGTAAAATAAACATCATCTGCAAAATCATATGATGGCACTTGGACTGAAAAATTTCTATGAAAATCCATTAATTCAGATGTATTTCCTTTATTGAAATAATCATCAATGCTTTGCAAAATCACAGAGCTTGAAGTACCTTCATTAAAGGACAATGTTTTTACAGTTTTTCCACTTTCATCATCAAAATCAATCGTAATACTTCCCCTAAAATGATTGATATATTTTTCCAAAGTTTTTTCTTGTTCTTTTGATGGAGAAGAAAAAAGATTTATGCCACCTTCTTCTGGAAGCAAACGTATATTACCAGAATTGATAAAAGCTATCATTGCATCTGTACCATCATCATATTCTTCAAATACATCTTCAACTTCTAACAGATCTCTATGATCTACCTGTCGCATTTTACTTGTTGTGTCACCCCAATGGCGACCAGAAAAATCAAGCATTGATCCATCTTTTAACATGTATCCTGCGACATCAAAATTATTGGTTGTACCAAAATGATCTTTAATATTAGAATAATATTCTTCAGAAAAATTATCATCTACACGTACAGATAATGACGTTTTTTCCGTATTGACTGCATTATCTGTATCTGATAACATTTCATTAGAATCTGAATTGCTCTTTATGACCATGCCATTGACATGGTTGAGGGATTCAGATTCATTTTTTTGCATCAAAAGTAGAAATTTCAAGGTTCTTATAAACATTGACTTGCCGAAACGATATTCGCAATCTACAACAGTAGAAATTTCAAGGTTCTTATAAACTGCTAAGGGCACATATAAGATATATCACAATCTACAACAGTAGAAATTTCAAGGTTCTTATAATCATGGAATTTAGTTTCTACTATATTTAAATCTACAACAGTAGAAATTTCAAGGTTCTTATAAACAGAAACTAGAACTTGCTAAAACACTTGATCTACAACAGTAGAAATTTCAAGGTTCTTATAAACAAGCATTGATTCAATCAATAACAGTGTTGGATCTACAACAGTAGAAATTTCAAGGTTCTTATAAACAGATGTCGTCGCGATAAATCCACCTGTATCTACAACAGTAGAAATTTCAAGGTTCTTATAAACCATTCTTTAGGCTCCTCGTATTCTTCAAATCTACAACAGTAGAAATTTCAAGGTTCTTATAAACTTGGTGAAGGTGAAGTTATTCCACTTTCATCTACAACAGTAGAAATTTCAAGGTTCTTATAAACGAATCTAATTACATTGGATGAGCGAAATCTACAACAGTAGAAATTTCAAGGTTCTTATAAACTTTCTACTTGCTAGATGTTCTAGGATTGATCTACAACAGTAGAAATTTCAAGGTTCTTATAAACCACAAAAGGAACATTCTTTGCAACAGCATCTACAACAGTAGAAATTTCAAGGTTCTTATAAACTATACCACAGCCGAAACAAACTTAATATCTACAACAGTAGAAATTTCAAGGTTCTTATAAACACAGGACTAATTGTTGCAGGCATTTTTATCTACAACAGTAGAAATTTCAAGGTTCTTATAAACATAGAAGTGGACGGATCATTTGGATCATCTACAACAGTAGAAATTTCAAGGTTCTTATAAACATAGTGAGGTGTGATATGGACGTAGAATCTACAACAGTAGAAATTTCAAGGTTCTTATAAACGAAGATATTCCTACACCTACAGAGATATCTACAACAGTAGAAATTTCAAGGTTCTTATAAACTGAAATATATTTCACCCCTGCTTCATATCTACAACAGTAGAAATTTCAAGGTTCTTATAAACAGTTATCTCTCCGTATTAACCAATATAAGTTCCCATATATACATTAATTTTTATTACATCTGCACAATTATTTATCATTTATAAGAACCCTTTTTCAATTACTTGGAAATAAAGACCCATGTTTGCAAATCAGAAAATAATTTTCAAATCGCTTTCCTCATTTTTCGCATAACCATATCGCTTCACTTCACAAGAAGATGATAACACAAAAATGTACACGCTGTCAGCCTGATCAAACAATTTCATGAATTTATTTTCAATCTCTGCAATCACATTTTTTAAAATACGCTCGCTGTTATCTAATTCATACACCGAGTACTGGATCCTATGACCAAAACGTGTTAAGAACTTGGAAAATCTTGTTCTTTTTTTATCATTTGAAATATCATAACTAACAATCACCATCAGATCACCTCAAACTTTCTATACTCAGAAATATCTTTTCCCTTCATAAAACTTCTATAGTAGCTTTGAATAAACAAAAAGATATCTTCCTTTCTCGACAACAACGCTTCCATGATAAAAGAAATATACACTGGAGACTTTTTGTAATTAAGTTGATATTGGTTCTGAATCAATTCAAAATCTTCTTCCTTACATTGTTTTAAATGAATTGCTTTTCTCACTTCCAAATCGATGATCGGTCTAAGAGGCTCCATCAGATCGCAGGCTAATGATTTCCTCATATAAAACTCTTTGTGATATACACCACAATACACATCAAAACCATAAACCTGCAATAAAGAATCAACCAGATTAAACAGCATATTATATCCGATATCCAAAGTTGTATTGATATAATCACACTTTACTCTAGGCTTTCTACCCATCCATGCGCTAAAATCAAACATTTGAGGAAAATAAACTCTTGCAGCAGTGCCTTCTACCCCTAACAAAGTTTTCTCCTCTTCTATTGATGCAATAGAATCCAGATATCCATCTAACTTTTCAATTGCTTCTTTATTGGCAACACTTTTCTTTCGAAAAGTATTTATTGCTTGCCTTTGATTTAAGATTTTGTTCTGTACCAAAAATTTTGCAATATCATTTTCTCGATATTCATATTGTTTTCTATGAAGCAGCGTATTACCCTCCATTCGATTTCCAATGACCGAGTACAATTTGAAAGATTGCGTCATCAAGCAAATAACAAATCCAAATTTTTTGGCTCTCCTAATGACTCCTGTCGTAATAGACGTATCTCCTACTACAAATAACACAAATACTAAATAACAAGTAATCTGATATTTGGTTTTTCCTTCTTTATCTGAAATGATAATATTGTCATTTCGAAATGAAATCTTCTCCCCTCTGTTTGCGAACATAAAAATCATTTGCTTTTTTGCAAATTCTGGTCGATCCAGCATAAGCAATCACCTCATTTTATTCCTCTGTCACAAGCAGGCTCATAAATACAATTCTTACATTTTTCCGGATTAGTCTGTACAAACTCTTCTAAACGAAATGCGTGCATTGCATCAATTGTATCTACAAATTTTTGAAACATTTCAGGATACTCTTCTGGTAACGGAATATCATAATTCCCATTATCCACTATACTATGTATCCTTATTTTATTCACTTCATATCCAGCTTCACGTAATGAAAAACATTGCGCATATACCTGGAAATAATATCCATCGTATATGGTTTTGACACTTCTTTTTCTTTCTGTTAATGTACCTGTTGCCGTGTCAAACAAATCTATTTTTCCAATCAATCCATACTGTTCGCAGTAAACATCTATCCCCTTCAAAATTGACTTTTTAGTAGAATAGGTTCCTGTATCGACTGCCGCATGTGCGGCAGTCCCATTTATCTGGCTCTGAGACTGATAACTCATTTTATCAGTTTCTCCATACAACATATGAAAATAAATTGAAGCTGGGCAAAATATAAAATCGTTTAATTGTGTTATAAGAATCTCATCATACATCATTATCCTCACTATTATTTCTTGTTTGGGCAAACTGAAGCCACTCCTTTTTAGAAATAGCAATTTTTGTTTTCCCTAAATTACATTCATCAGAAAGTTTAAATTGATCAATCGCCCATAAAACTTTTCGTGCAATATTGTAAGCTCCGTTAGCATCTGCGTCTTTAGGAAGCTTTTCGGAACAATGTCTGCTATCATAAAAAACACCATCACTTCCCTTTACTGGGGAAATCAAATAATCGATATCTGTACCCGATATACTATTTCTCATCTGAAGGATCAATCTAATTAATTCTATAAACTTTCTATAGAATTCAGTCTCTGTAATATTACATATTTCTGCTCGCATATCTTTTCCTGAACTCCATTCAATATGATACTTATCCAATAAATCTTTTATTGCATCGTTTAGAACTACTGTTTCTTGAACAAACTCATTGTTCTTTTTCGGATTGCGAAACGTTCTTATGCGTTCCCCATAAGAACAAATTTTCCACTTTTTCCTATAATCAGCATCTGTTCTATCGAATTTCTCGTAATCCGTATCAAATTCAAATTCCGTACCATTAAAAAGAATAGCGTCAAACTTCATAATAAAGTCTTTGACTTGATTTAAATTCTCATATTTTGGTTTCAGCATATCCACGAATCCAGTTGATGGATCAATTTTACTAGTAAGCCATGCAGGAATATAAAAAATGAAACCATTTTGAGTCTCTTTCTTATTGTACTTCTTAATGTTATTGGCCAACTGATACCCATTGGTAATACTACCAAGTTGTCCAACAGGAAGTTTCTTATTAACTAGGTAATTCATCTTATCAATCATCGCTTTTTCAAACTTCTGGTAGACTTGTTTTTCAACTTTAACACGGCTATTTTTGAAACCAAAATTTAAATCTTCCAAAGCCACGACAGCATCGTATTTTATCATTAACTCAGATAAAACATGCACTATTTGGCTCATATAACCATTCTTAATCTCTTTTATATTTTCAATCGTTTTCCAATCCTGTCTAGCTTTTTCTCGTTCTTTCGCCTTTCTATCAAGCAGTTCATGGTAATCTGTTTTCTTCTCAACTCCATTGTAGATATCATTGATTTGATTCAAAGATCTTTGTTCTACAATATTTCCCTTACCATCTATAACACAAATATAAAGTAAGTTTCTTTCCCCTCGGTCGATTCCAATAACATATGGATTTTCGTCTTTTCGTAATGCAATCCTTACCTGATTATTAATAATGTGATTATCACATGCCGCTGGATTTAATGTAATCGGAACATGTATTTCATACTGATCTACAGTAAATCGTTTATCTTTAATTAAATCATACTCAAAAACACTTTCCATTTTAGGATTATTTACATTTTTATTTTTAATAGGTTGATTTGCTAAATGAATAATTCTATCTTCTTTCTTAATGCTTGCTTTTCTAAAAAACAGTTCTGCTCCACCATTTAATTTAACTATATTTTTCTTATCTATATCTCCCAGAAAAAGCTGTTTAAAATACATTGTATGTAAATTATCGGTCCCATGACTATTCTTTGAAAAGTCTTTGTTATAAATCTGAAAAAGATAAATTCGTCCTTCTTCCACCAATTTATCTATATACTCAGCAGAAATATATTCATACGAAATAGAATATGCCTGATCGTCTATATCTTTCATAAAATCATCCAATTTTTCATATTCACTTGGTTTCTTAAAATGAAAATCAAAATATGAAGTTCCATCTTTTTTTTGAATCTTAGGATAATTCACGAGAAAATCATTAATAACATATTCAATAAATGTCTCTTGTTCAATTTTAGTTAATGTTTTTTTATCAGCCTTTCTCTCCAATATTCTAATTATTTCTGCCGGCGGATTTTGAGGTCTGATTTGCTTGATGCTAACATATTTCTGAGCATTAGGAATCTGTTTTAAAATCATTTTTTTATATGCATTCTTCGTTGATGGTTCAACAACTTTTGAATCATCTTGTAAGACCATCGCATTCTCTGCATTCTTATCTATAATAGCAAGATAATATTGATCTTCCTTCACAAATAATGCACTTCTATAGTCTTTCTCTTTATTTATGTCCCACCCCTCTGCACACTGAACATTCTTAAAGTAAAGTTTATACTTATCATGGGAATAAGACTTTTTAGTCATATAATTTCGTACTTTGTCATAAATTTTATCTATCAAATACAATTTATCTAAAATCAAATACAATTTCCCATAAAAAAACTCATCTCTATTAGTTTCTTTATTTGTCCCAACAAGAGACTTCGTAAAATATTCTATTCCCTTAATAGCATCAAGAAAATCCTTTATTTTACCCACCATTTCCACGTCCCCAGCTAACTTCTTGTCAACCGGATAATCATTAAGTATATTTACCAGATTCTCTTTAGCCTGACAAAACTCCTGAAAAATCACATTATAAATATTTTGCACAGCAATGCTGACATTGTAATTTTTATCATCCGATTTAGAAGCTAGTCTACTCAATTCATTCAAACTAAAACTTTCAATTTTCTTATATGCGTTTTTCCGAGTTTCTTCATATTTTTCAATATCCTGTGATTTCTTACGAGGATTGGACTCATCATATTCTGCATTCCATGATTTCCGAATACACGACCAATCACCTGTCATACTTTTTGATATATTATTTACATCTTGTCCATTTTTAATAAAAATTCCTTCAGTATCATATTCACAAATTTCCCCAACCAGTGTTCTTAATTCATCTATGGCTCGCAAAATCTGATTATCCGCTTTTATAAGATTACGCAAATCTTTCAGTACTTCTTCATCTTTCTCATATGAATCAATTACAAAAGATATATGCTCTTTATCTGCCAGAATTTGTCTATACAGGGTTTTAAGCATTGGCAATCTTTTACTTTTTTCATTTCTTCCCAAACTCTGATTATACAAATTTATATATTCGTTTACCCCTTTTATCTTCGTTCCATCTTCTTTTGTATATCCACCAATAAACGTGTTATAAACCAAAATACCTTGATCATCTAATACCAAATTGAAAAAATCTATTGTAAAACAGTCTGAAACTCTATATGGGGTTAATTGTAGTTCATCACTTATTTTATCGAGTACCTCTTCATTAAGAGCCTCTTTAATTTTTTTAAAGCAATTGTAATTTGAAATAAATCTAGGTAAATTATCATGAATACACCTATTTGCAATAGAAGTAGCTTTTGCCTCTGAAGAATACATATTCTCCCTATTTTCCATATATCCGCTAAAAGCTGTCAAAAATCCTTTAAAGCTTGCGATTATATCTTTCTCTTCTTGAGATTCTAAGAAATTAGGCATAATATCATCTATCATGTCTTCGCCCTTAATTTTCATATAGTCTTCATCTGAATGAAAAGCATTAGCTATTTGATTTCGGAATTTTTTTTCCATGTCTAACATCTGCTTTTTTTCAGTATCTGATTTATTTGTTTTATTGAAAAGAACAACATACTCCCCGAGCGAATCAAGTTTAACTTCGCGCAGAACACGTCCAATGAAAAACTTATGATATGAATCCATCAGTTTCTTCGCCTGTTTGAATTTCGTCGCTCTCTCTTCATCTTCCTCTAATACTCTCTTTATTCGTAAATTTTCTTCTGTTTTTCCAATAGGGTTTAATCTAAATTTAAGTGTTTTGGTAACTGAATATTGGTTTGTAAATTGTTCAATTTTTTTCATATTCTTCGCCTTTCTCACAAATATACTTTTTTAATATTAATATTTATATTTTACTCTGAATATTCTACCTTTTCTAGTACTATTATCGATTTATTCTATCTTTATATATTTATCATCGTTAAATACTTCCTTATTTAATTCTTTTTTATTGGCTTGTATCTATAATTATCTCTTACATTATTAAATCTTTTCATATACAATCATCACAACTTTGCACGTTCTACCCCTGTATTTTTATCATATACATGTAAAGTCCAATTATCTGAACCATTTTTATAGATGATATCCCAAGAAAAGATTCTATGTTGCCTGAATTCTGAAGTCTTTACCTCTCTCATATAAATAGAGATTGCAATCTGATAATGAACAGTCTTCATCTTTTATAAAAATCTTTGTTTGTTTTTCTATGCTTTCCTCCTTGAATGAAAAACTAAAACCCAACTGAAAATACGTCTAATAATCAAAATTCTATTCTGAGGTCAAATAAATCCCTAATAATGGATGTTCAAATTCAAATATCATGCTATAATTAAAGCATTCCAGATAGCAGGTATATATTTGTTTGCATGATTAACAGACGGCTGGCTACTTCTTATGCAAAAGTAAATGCGACCCGTCTATTTAATATTTATTGACAAATCGATTACTATCTGCATTTTCGGTCTAAACTACTTTTTAACGAATAAATCTGGCATCAAGTGCACTTCATCTGGCGGGATGAGGTGCATTTTTAGTAATGACATTAATGCTTTGAAATCTTCATCATCTTCTTCAACGAGCTCATATGGGCTTTTGTTTCCTAGTCCAGGACGTTTTACACTATTGATATGATTCATCAATAATGTCATATCTTCCTGTGAGTATGGATTCAAGCTTTTTCCTTTGGGCACGGCATAACGGATAAATTCATGATTTTTCTCAATACATCCTTTCTGCCATGAAGCCATTGGATCACAGTAATAAAGGCTTGTCCTATAAACAAAGAGTCCATCCTCGTCTGGAGTAAGTTCTAACTCATCTACCTTCTTGAACTCGCTGCCGTTGTCGGTCAATATAACCGGAAACAACCGCCTAAAAACATCTAATCCAAGCCCTGTTTCAAGATAGTCAAAAACCCTTTTTACAGATTCTGCTTTTCCATCCGGCATCAGAAATAGTAGCATTACATTGTTCTTTCTAAAAATCATTGTAAGGAGGCGCTTTCCTGATTCTCTAACGCCTTTTACCGTATCCATTTCTGTCACTTCATCCTCTGAATATTTGATTTTCATCACATACTCAAAATCCTCATATGTTCTGCCCTGTCTAAACTCCATTGAATGAAATCCATTGATATCGTTGTACTTTTTCTTTCGCGGCTTATAGCCTGTCTTTCGTCGCAAATCTATATTTTTAATCGTTAATTCGCCCTCATCGATATAGTTATAAAGACTTCTCAGACACACTGGCATTTCATTTTCATGTTCTGCATATATATGTGTCAAAGGCTGTCCTTTTTTTACAAGTCGAGTCACAAGTTCATCTAATTCTTTCTTCTTTTCATCTGAAATCCTAACTCCCTGTCGACTCTCCGATCTACGACGAGTTACAGCTGCATCAGCGAATTTCGCACTGTAAATATACTTATCTTTGTTGCAAAGCTTTTTATTCTTACAGTTATTACAAACATACGGAGGAGAATCAAACTTATGGCAAGCAACTGATACATATCTATCGCACACCTTGGTACAATCCATGCCTCTGCAAAGTCTACACTTTGTATTACAGGCTTCTTCATCACACCCACATAAATTCTTTACCGTGCAATGTCTTACCTTGCCACAATCCTTTCCATTAGGATAATTACCTTTTATGAAAGTTCTGTTTTCTTTAACTTCATGAGCAATAGTAGATGGATGTCTTCGAAGTCTTTTTGCTATTTTTTTG
>JAZQQB010000023.1:0-12599 GCA_045628865.1 Lachnospiraceae bacterium
CATAATTCGCTACGTTTCACTACGCTCATCATGGGCACTCGTCAAATAAAAATTCCATTTCATGCAAGCATGATGGAATTTTTATTTTCCTCGTTGCTTACATGTACATCCCTCCATCTACATGAAGTACCTGACCTGTCATATAGCTGGATAAATCTGATGCAAGGAATAAAACTGCATTTGCTACATCTTCTGGCTTGCCACCACGCTTTAATGGGATTGCTTTCATCATTTCTTCTTTCACTGCATCTGATAAAACATCGGTCATCTCTGTTTCAATAAAACCAGGTGCTACTGCGTTTACTGTAATATTTCTGGAAGCAAGTTCCTTCGCCATCGTCTTTGTTAAACCAATCATACCTGCTTTTGATGCAGAGTAATTAGCCTGTCCTGGATTTCCAATAACACCTGCGATAGATGTGATGTTGATGATTCTTCCACTTCTCTGTTTTAAGAACTGGCGATACATATGCTTAATGGTATTAAAGCAACTCTTTAAGTTAGTATCAATGACCTTATCGAAATCTTCTTCTGTCATTTTCATCACTAAATTATCTCTTGTAATACCTGCATTATTTACTAAAATATCAATACGACCAAACTCTTTGATCAAGTCCTGGATCATAATTTCTGTTGCGGCATAGTCAGCTACATCACACTGTACCAAATGTGCCTTACCACCATTTTCTTCAATAATAGCCTTTACTTCTTCAGCCTTTGTTGCATTGCTTACATAATTAATGATAACTGTTGCACCATTTTTCGCTAATGTAATAGCGATTTCTTTTCCAATGCCTCGACTTGCACCTGTTACTAATGCAATCTTATCTGTTAACATACTCCGCCTCCTTCTTATTTCAAAGCTTCTAAAACTGCATCAAGATCTGTAACCTTTTCTACATTGATGCCCTTTGCTTCTGCATTAATTTTCTTTAAAAATCCTGTTAATGTCTTACCTGGTCCAATTTCAACAAATAATTCCACACCATCTTCAATCATTTTCTCTACAGATGGATACCATAAAACAGAATTAGATACCTGACGAACAAGTAAATCTTTCACTTCTTCTTTATTCGCTACATAATCACCTGTTACATTTGTTAAATATGGTGTCTTAATGTCGTCGATTGTTACTGTATCAAGAACTTCTCCTAAGCTCTTACCAGCTCCTTCTAAAAGTGCTGAATGGAATGGGCCTGATACCTTTAATGGGATACATCTTCTAGCACCTGCAGCCTTACAATTCTCTGCCGCTTCATTTACAGCATTTAGCTCACCTGTGATAACGATCTGTCCAGGGCAATTATAGTTAGCAAGGGATACGATTCCATCAACCTTTGCACATGCCTCTTTGATCAGCTCTGTATCTAGTCCAATAACAGCTGTCATAGCGCCACCTACTGGATAAGCATCCTGCATGAGCTTTCCTCTAGCCTTTACTACCTTGAATGCATCTTCCATAGAAAGAACACCACTAGCTACCAATGCGCCATATTCTCCAAGACTTAAGCCTGCATAAACATCAGCTTTTAAGCCTTTTTCTTCTAAAACTTTTAACATTGCAACCTCTGTTGTAAGCATTGCAATCTGTGTATATTCTGTAATATTGATCTGCTCGTTTTCTTCAAAACAAAGCTTCTCAATGTCAATTCCTGTTACTTTGCTGGCTGTTTCAAATACTTCTTTTGCCACTGGGTAAGCATCATAAAAATCCTTTCCCATTCCTACATATTGTGATCCCTGTCCTGGGAAAATAAATGCTGTTTTCATCTTCAATTCTCCTTCAATTTTCTATAAAACCCAACTATTTGAGTGTATCGAATTACCCTATAATTGTCAAGGTTTTTAAAACTACATGTAATGGTAACAAAAATCATTTGTATATTACCATTCCAATACGGCAGAGCCCCAGGTGAGTCCACCACCAAAGCCTGACAATACAATCTTATCGCCTCTGTTTAATAATCCTTTTTTGTTGGTTTCATCTAATAAAATTGGAATACTTGCTGCACTGATATTTCCACAGTGATCTAAACTAATAGGGAATTTTTCTAAATCTACCTTCAATCTCTTTGCTACTGATTGTAGGATTCTGATATTTGCCTGATGAAGAAGAAAATATTTCACATCCTCAACCGCTACCCCTGCTTCTTCTAATGTTTCCAAAATACTGTTTGGAACAGTGGATACTGCAAATTTATATACTTCCTGGCCATCCATTTTGACATAGTCTAAAGTGTCATCGCGCTCCCTAAGTATATTATTTACTTTACGATTGATACAATTTAAAACCTGTCCCTTTGTTCCATCGCTTCCGATCCTACAAGCCATAAGTCCAGTTGTTTCATCTGCTTTCAGTACTGCTGCACCTGCACCATCGCCGAATAATACACAGGTACTTCTGTCAGACCAATCCATAATCTTACTTAATGTTTCTACACCAACTACCAACGCTGTTTTTGCCATTCCTGCCTGAAAATATGCCTGTACAGTCTGTAACGCAAACACAAAACCTGAACATGCAGCATTTAAATCATAGGCAAATGCCTTTGTAGCACCAATTCCTGCCTGTACCTCACAGGCTGCTGATGGTGTCATATGATCTGCAGTTAAAGTAGCAACAATGATCATATCGATTTCTTCTGCCGATACGCCTGCGTCCTCAAGTGCAATCTTTGATGCATTTATGGCCATACTTGCAGTTGTTTCATTTAATGCAAGACGTCTTTCTCTAATACCTGTACGAGTTGTGATCCATTCATCAGATGTATCCATTACAGTTGATAAATAATAATTTGTTACAACTGTTTCTGGCAAGCAACTTCCTGTTCCTAATATTCTGGTTTTCATAACAATCCCCTCGATTTCAATTTTGTCTTCACTATCCTATGTGGTTTTAAATACTAGTAGTTTCAGTTTTTATTACTATGAAATTCAAATTATTTGATATTCAAACTATTATTCTCAAAAAAAGAGAGGTCTTATGGCCTCCTCCTTATTTCACTTATATAAATAAGCTACTTTGATAAGTAGGTTTCGCAAATAATATCTCTCTCTTTCGATACCAGATATCATTTGCTACTACTTATATGATTTAGGGTAGATTATGCTTCTACACCTTTGCTCTTAATGTACTCGATTACAGCACCAACTGTTGTGATCTGCTCTAAGTCTTCTGATGGGATTTCGATATCATATTCCTCTTCGAATGCCATTACTAATTCGAATAAATCTAAAGAATCTGCTCCTAAATCCTCTTTGAAAGAAGTAGCTTCTGTGATTTCTACACCATCAAGGTTTAACTGTTCTGTGATAATTGCTGAAATTTTTTCTAACATAATAATTATTCTCCTTTTAATCTGTCATAGATAGCTTGACACCAAAATCATATACTTTGCACTATTATTTGTCAACATTTTTTAATAGATATTGATACACATCTCGCTTAGAAATTCCTCTATCCTCTGCAACCTTTTTCATTGCCGATTTATGATCGATTCCTTGAGACTCATAAATTTCCATATGTTCCTCAATGGAATAGGTCTGCCAGTTTTGTTCTTCTTCCTTTTTTTGCTCAGAAAAACTCTTGCCTTCAATGACCAAAACATACTCTCCTCTAGGATCTTCCGTTTCATATGTTTCTAGTGCCTCACGAAAAGTAGTGGGCCAGATAGTTTCAAACTTTTTGGTAAGCTCTCTGCAAAGTGTCACCTTTCGATCCCCTAAAGTTTCTAAAAGCTCCTCTAAAGTTCTTTTCAAATGATGTGGTGCTTCATATAGAATCATGGTTCTTGATTCACTAGCAAGATCCTTTAACACATCCTTTTTTTCCTTTTTATCTGCTGGGAGAAATCCTTCAAAACAAAATCTTCTTGTAGATAAACCAGACAAAGTAAGTGCTGTGATACAGGCACACGCGCCAGGTAACGAAGTTACAATGATACCCGCCTCATGGCACATTTTTACAAGTACCTCTCCTGGATCAGAGATAGCTGGTGTTCCTGCATCTGTGATCAACGCAATGTTCATACCTGCCTGCATTTTCTCAATTAGTTCCTTGGCTTTTTCTACCTTGTTATATTCATGATAACTTGTCATTGGAACCTTGATTTCAAAGTGATTCAATAATTTGATGGAATTTCTTGTATCCTCTGCGGCAATTAGGTCCACACTTTGCAAAGTCTCTAATACTCTACTTGTCATATCACCCAAATTGCCAATTGGAGTTGCACATAAGTACAATTTACCTGACATAGCTTCTTTCCTCTGTACACTTATTTAATAGCCGTATACGTCATAAATATCATCCGTATAGACACCCTTTTCCTTATAGACAATAAGGGGCTTTTCTACTGTCATTCTTGGCTTTCCACCTCTTACCATCTCAAGTAAAACCATATTTGGCTCTGCATCTACAAATGGGTATACCAACTGCATACGCTTAGGTTCTAACTTATGCTGTAAAGATAGTCCTATGATCTCCGGAATTCGAAATGGTCTGTGAACTAGATAGAGACGTCCACCTGGCTTTACCAGCTTTGCACTTTCTCTGATTACATCCTCTAAGGTACACAAAATCTCGTGTCTTGCGATAGTTTTGGCATCTTTGTCATTTTTGATACCATGCTGCCCAATCATATAAGGTGGATTACAGGTTACCACATCAAAAGATGCCTTCGGAAATATGGAAGAGGCTTCCTTAATATCCCCCTCTACGATTTCAATCTTATCAGTCAGATCATTCAGCATAACACTTCTTTTGGCCATCTCAGCACTTTCTGGCTGTATCTCAAGTGCACTCAAATGACTTGCTTTTGTTTTAGCAGAAAGCAAGATTGGAATGATTCCTGTTCCTGTTCCTAAATCAAGAACCTTTTCCCCTTCCTTCACATGGGCAAAACCGGTCAATAACACTGCATCCATTCCAAAACAAAACTTTTGTGTATTCTGAATGATCTTTAATCCATTTCTTTCTAGATCATCAATTCTCTCGTTTTCTTTCAGGTCTATTTTCATGATGGTTCTGTTGTCCTTTGCCATTTTGTTTTGAAGAATTGTTCTCTCTATTGTCATCTTTGTTGTTGTCGCGATTATTGTCGTGTCCATTGTTATCACGTCTGTTTTCACGACCATTTTCTCTTCCATGGTTGTTACCGCGATTATTATCTCGGTTGTTATCGCGATTATTGTTTCTATTCTGTCCACCCTTATGATTCTGTGCTTCTTCGTTCTTAGAATCAATTAAATCCTGCTGCTCTAATTTCTGAAGCTCTTTTAATTCTTCTGGTGTCAAGTCCATATTTTCTTTCTTATGACGCTTCTTAAATTTCAAATCGTCTACATGGTATTCCTTGATTTCTTTTTCATCATTGTTCTCTACAATAATTTTAACAAGCTGTCTCAGTACACTGACGCTATGTACCTCGCCTTTTAATCCATCTGATGTTGTAACAAAATCACCCACATTAGGAAGCTTTCTGTTTAATTCCTCATAAGTTTCTTCTTCATGCTTTAAACAGCACATCAATCTTCCACAAACACCTGAAATCTTAGTTGGATTCAGGGACAAATTCTGCTCCTTTGCCATCTTGATGGAAACTGGTAAAAATTCTGACAAGTGTGCATGACAACAAAGAGGTCTTCCACAAATACCAATTCCACCTAAAATCTTAGTTTCATCACGTACACCAATCTGTCGAAGTTCAATTCGTGTTCTAAATACACTTGCAAGATCCTTTACCAATTCTCTAAAGTCAATTCTTCCATCTGCTGTAAAATAGAACAATACCTTGTTGTTATCAAATGTGTATTCTGCATCAATCAGCTTCATTTCCAATCCATGCTTCTGGATTTTTTCCAAGCAAATTTTAAATGCATCTTTTTCTTTGCTCTTGTTAGTTGCTTCCTGCTCATCGTCGTCCTTCGTTGCAATTCGAATTACAGGTTTTAATGGTTGGATAACTTGATCATCTGTCACCATTCTAGGATCCCCTACAACAGTTCCATATTCCACACCACGGGCTGTCTCTACTATAACGTGGTCATTTCTTTTTACATCAAAATCTAATGGGTCAAAAAAATATATCTTTCCAGCTGTTCTAAAACGTACTCCAATTACCTTTATCATTTATTTACCTCACTTATTTTCTTTGTTATGCTTTATCCTTTAATGACATGAATAAAAGCTCTAATGTAAGATCCTGGTTCACATTGGCTTTAATTCTATTTCGTGCTGTTTCAAGTGCTTCTAAATTTTTCTCAATTCCTTCATAGCTTCTTGCATCAGAATCCTTCCTGATTGCCTGAATTTCATCCTTAAAGATCAATTGATTTACATCGTTTGTTGCCTTAAATAACAAAACATCCCGATACCATATATTACAAAGATCAAGGTAATCCTCTATGCTCATCTTATATTCATTAATTCGCTTCACATGGCTTACCAAATCAGAAATTTCCATAGTACTAATATTCTTCAAAAGATTCAACACTTCGTATTTCAATTCCTCAAACTCTTCACTGGTTGCCAAAAGTACGGCCTTTCCCAAGTTTCCTCTTGCAAATGCTGTGCAAATCTTTGCTTTATAATCGGGAATATGAATCTCCTGCATCAGATATTGACGCAATACATCATCTGGTAATGGTAAAAAATTCAGTACTACACATCTACTTAGAATTGTTTGTAATAGTACCTCTGTACTGGATGTTAATAACATGATCACAGCATATGCTGGTGGTTCCTCTAATGTTTTTAACAATGCATTCTGTGCCTGTAAGGTCATTTTTTCTGCTTCTGGTACAATATAGATTTTTCTTGGCCCCTGATATGGCTTGATTGCAATATCACCATTGATCTGTGCACGTATTTCATCTACACCGATGCTGTTTGGCTTTTCATGTGTGATGATCTTGATATCTGGATGATTTCCGTTTAATGCCTGCTTACATGATTTACAAACATGACACGGTTCTTCTCCACCAGTCTCACACTGTAGTGCCATCGCAAAGGTCTTCGCTGTCATCTTTTTTCCAAAGCCCTTCTCTCCATGAAAAATATATGCATGGGATACCTTCTCTAATCGAATTGCCTTCTGCAGATGTTCCTTTATGGCCTCTTCGCCTACAATATCTCGAAAATATGCCATTTTTTGCTCTCCCTTATATTTTTTTATCAGGTGAAGATATCTAATAGTAATCCCTCTATTTCACCTATTTTGGCAAGGATCTGTACATGATCCTTCTCATCCTTCATAAGTTCCTGCGCAAGTTCGTCCAAGGTCTCATCCACTCTGCGCAAAATTCCATATACGCGGTGTCTTCCTCGTCTATCCAAAAAATTCTCTCTGGAGAATGAATGTGATCTAACTGTGACCTCATTCATAAATTCCTTGATCAGGGTTCGATATCTTTTCATTTCTCTGATATCCTTTTTTTTGCTAATTGCTGCACCCTGCTTGGAAATCTCCTCCATCATTCCTGATATTCTTGCTGCAAGATCCTTCTCTTCAATATGACTTAATAAGGTAAACTTAAAGTCCTCTTCTGGTCTTTGTACCTGCGTCACATTTTGTGTTTGTGTAACCTGATTTGTCTGATTTATTTTAAAATCCAAGACAGAACCGCCCCCTATTCATTCAGGTTTTTCTCCAAAAATGCTTCAATTTCTCCTAAGCATTTAGAAAGATCCCCATTGTAAAAATGGTTCAGCTTCCCAGCTTCCTTCTGTTTTTCCTCTGAAAAGTCTTCTTCATCTGCCAAAAATCTTCGGCACATCTCTTGATATTTCGGATTCTTTTGCTTTCTCTCGCGATCAAGCGCTCGTTGCAATCGAATCCCATCATCAAGATCTATCATGATTGGTAATATTTTTTCTTCCCCAAAATATGCTTTTGTTTTTAGGTAAGATTCTAATGTACCAATTACAATCCTATTACAGTTTGCAAAATCAAACTGTTCATCATCTACTGTAAAATAATGCCATACACCATGAAAAGTATTATAGGATCTTCTTTCGATAACCTTGCCCTTTTCTTCCCAGACATACATACCTGCTTCGTCTGTGAAATGATATTCCACACCATCCCTTTCCCCTTCTCTGATTGGACGAGTTGTATAAATCACTACCGCTTCAAGGGACAGCTCCTTATTGGCAAGTAACTTCTTGTATATGGTATCCTTTCCTGATGAACTTTTACCCATTAAATATATTAGTTTCCCCATGGTTTCCTTGTCATTCCATTTCTGCTGTTTCTTTTTATTATGCGTTTGTAACTAGTCTATGATTCAGCTTCGTAGCTTTTGTCTTATACTTCTACTACCTGCATCATATTGGTAGTACCAGTTCTTCCGAGTGGAATGCCTGCCGTAATAACTACTTTATCTCCTGGCTTCACACAGCCTGCATCCTTGGCAGCCTTTACTGCTTCTCTGAATAATTCATCTGTTGAGCTTTTCTTTGAAATCATCAATGGTGTAACACCCCATAATGCATTCATCTGTCTGCATACTCTTTCATCCAAAGTACAGCCAATAATCTGAGAGGATGGCTTGTATCGTGAAATTCTCTGTGCTGTTTGACCTGACATGGTCACCGTAATAATTGCCTTTGCATCAAGATCAACTGCTGTAGTACAGGTTGCATGTGAAATGGCTGTAGTAATATCCTTTACACTTTCTTCTTCAATCTTTTTCAATCTTCCAGCATAATCAATATCTTCTTCTGTCTTTACTGCGATCTTGTTCATTGTTTCAACAGCTTCAACTGGATAATCTCCATTTGCTGTTTCTCCTGAAAGCATGATTGCTGTTGTTCCATCGTAAATAGCGTTAGCAACGTCTGTTGTTTCTGCTCTCGTAGGTCTTGGATTGTGAATCATGGAATCCAACATCTGAGTTGCAGTAATAACGAATTTGCCCTTGGAAACTGCTTCCTTGATCATTTTCTTCTGAATTGATGGTACATCCTCCAATGGAATCTCAACACCCATATCTCCTCGGGCAACCATAAGTCCATCTGATACCTCTAAGATTTCCTGTAGGTTTCTGATACCCTGTACATTTTCAATCTTAGCAATGATCTTCATATCTGAGCCATGTTCATCCAAAATTCTTCTTACATCCAAAACATCTTCTCTGCTTCTTACAAAGGATGCTGCAATAAAGTCAAATCCCATTTCAATACCAAAAAGGATATCCTTTCGATCAACCTCTGAAATATAATCCATAGAAAGCACTGCACCTGGAGCATTGATTCCTTTGTGGTTAGACACCTTACCACCATTAATAACCTTACAAATAATATCTGTGTCTGTAATTTCTTCAATCACCATTCCAATCAAACCATCGTCGATTAAAATCATATTTCCTATTTTTACATCATTTTTCAGGTTCTTATATGTGATGCTAGCTCTATCCTGTGTGCCCAAAATTTCATCAGTTGTTAAAGCAAACTTCTGTCCAGTCTTCAATTCTATTTTTCCATTTTCAAAATCCTTCAATCGAATTTCAGGTCCCTTGGTATCTATCATAGTAGCAATAGGAAGACCAAGCTTTCTTCTAACATTGTCTACATGAATAAATTTATTCTTCTGTTCTTCATGATCACCATGAGAAAAATTAAATCTAGCAACATTCATACCTGCGTTCATTAATTTCTCAAGAGTACTCTCATCTTCTGATGATGGTCCAATTGTACAAATAATTTTTGTTTTTCTCATATATATACCTCACACTATTACTTTTATTTTTCCATCTTCAACACCAATAACATTCAGTTTTCTTTCACACAAAGCCTGAATTACCCCTATATGTTTCTCTTCTATACATTCCCCTGGTGTCAGTAATGGAATTCCTGGTGGATATAGCATAATATAATCTGCCATGATCCTGTTCCCTGCTTCTGTCAGTTGAACCCATTCCCAAGCACTTTCTTGTGCATCATAAATGGTCGATATACTTCTTGGAAGCAAATCCTCTTGATAAATATTTCCAAGTACAACCTTTTCTTTTTCTGTTTCGGTATGTTTTCTATGAAAAAGCATCTGATCTATACTAAGAATTGCATTTGACAATCTGTCAAAGCCCTCCTTTTTATCCATAAATGTCATGATTGCCTGACAATAATCGTTGGCTGTCATTTCCATTTGAATCTTGTACTGATTCAAAAGTATTTCATATAATTCTTCCCCATTGATATCTGAATCAATTGTAGAGATTACAATTTTGGTTCTGTCAAAATCATAAACTCCATTTTCTCCTATTATTTTTTGATTAAGAACCTTTAAACATCTACAGTTTTCTACTTTTTTATAAAAATCATCCAAAATGGTTTCCATTTGTTTGATCTTCGTAGATGCTTCTTCTTCCATGATCTTAAGACACTTGCTTATAGATGCCAATAATAAATAGGATGGGGAGGTTGATTGAAACATAGACTGGAATTGTGCAATTCGCACATCATCCACAATATCGCCCTGCACATGCAATAATGCAGTTTGCGTAAAAGAAGGTAACGTTTTATGAAGACTGTGAATCACCACATCTGCCCCATTTTGTAACGCATTTTTCGGATAAGATGCATCCAATCCAAAATGAGCACCATGAGCTTCATCAACAATCAAAGGTATTCCAAATCTATGAACCACACTCGCTATTCCAGAAACATCTGAAACAACACCATCATACGTTGGTGATGTGATCATCACCGCCTGTATGTCTTTATTATTATTTAATGCATCTTCAACACTTTCTGGTGTAATTCCACCCACTAGGGATAATTCGTCAATCATCTCTGGTATGAGATATTTAACTTTACACTCATTCAAGTATAATGCATGATAAACTGATTTATGACAGTTCCTTGCAACCAATACCGTGCCCTTTCGTTTTACACAAGCACAGATTGCACTTAAATTGCCGCAAGTACTTCCATTTACCAAAAAAAATGTTTTTCTTGCGCCATATATACGTGCTGCTCTTTCTTCTTCTTCTTTCAATATTTCTGTAGGATGGTGCAGATTATCGAATCCTTCAATCTCTGTAATATCCATCTTTACACAGTCCATAGAAGTATCAAAAAAAAGCTGCCTCTTATGACCTGGCATATGACAAGGATATATCCCTTGTTGATCATATGCCTCCAATTTTTCATATAATCTCTCGTGCACTATTTACTCCTTATAAAAACTGGAAAATATGCCTTTATTATCATACCATCAATAAATCGTATTTGCAACTTCGTATATTTTGTTAAATTATGTCAAAATTATAACTGGTTTTTTACTTACGAATTTTCAATGTTTCCAACAAGGAGCAATACTTATCCGCTGTTGTTACGATCCATGCCTCTTTACAAGTTGGAGGAATGATTGTTAATGGCCACATATGCTTCTTGATAATTTCTTTCTCCTTATCAGAAAGTTCATATTCCTTTAAAGCATTTCTTAATGCAATTCCCGGATGATAAAACCCATGTAATCCATGTCCTTCTCCCTTTGTATGCCAGTCATATAAAAAATAGTCATGAAGTAATGCACCTCGTACCAAATCTCTATGATCACACTGAATATGAAACTTTTTACTTAACCAGATACTCATCTTTGCAACATCCATACTATGATCCATAACTGACTTTGTACCATGTTGAATATTCTGTTTGCTAGCTTGAAAATTCGGTGATTCTAAGATATCTGCTGCATAAAAATGTAGTCTTTGTGTCTGCCACTTTTCCAATTTCTTTTTATATTCTTTTTTTCTTTCTCGTCTATTTTTTAATGTTTGTAAACCCATTTCATTCCTCGATTGCTTATTCTTTCTTCTAAAGTTACGTTACCTAATATTCTATCACATCTTCATATGCTTCGAAAGTATCCTTTACTTGCTATTAAACGACAAAAAAATACCCTTGGAAATATTCCAAGGGTTTCGTGAGACATCGGGGATTCGAACCCCGGACAACTTGATTAAAAGTCAAGTGCTCTACCGACTGAGCTAATATCCCATGTTCTCTACTAGTACTATTTTACTAATATACTTTACAAAACAAAATGCCCAGAGCCGGAATCGAACCAGCGACATAAGGATTTTCAGTCCTCCGCTCTACCAACTGAGCTATCTGGGCATTTTCGCCTACAAGGCTAGTAGCGGGGACAGGATTTGAACCTATGACCTCCGGGTTATGAGCCCGGCGAGCTTCCAGACTGCTCCACCCCGCGATAAAATATTTAATGGGCAGAGGTGGATTCGAACCACCGAAGCAATTGCAGCAGATTTACAGTCTGTCCCCTTTGGCCACTCGGGAATCTGCCCATTCTTACAATATGAAATTGTAAAAGCCGATGATCGGACTCGAACCGATAACCTGCTGATTACAAATCAGCTGCTCTGCCAATTGAGCCACATCGGCATTTCATCAAAAGCTTTACATGAAAATGGGACCTACAGGGCTCGAACCTGTGACCCCCTGCTTGTAAGGCAGATGCTCTCCCAGCTGAGCTAAGATCCCACATTCAAAAATATGAATAAAAACGACCCAGATCGGACTCGAACCGACGACCTTCGCCGTGACAGGGCGACGCTCTAACCAACTGAGCCACTGGGCC
>JAZQQB010000024.1:0-10532 GCA_045628865.1 Lachnospiraceae bacterium
GCTGACGCTAGTGCGTCAGCCTTTTATAGCGAGGAAGAAAAACAAGCGCCCGAAGGGCATTTGTTTTTACCCGAGCGTATATGAGTATTTTCAGAAAGTTGCGAAGCAACGACACAGACGGAGTCTGTGGAAAATATGAATAAGAGGAAGAAAAACACGCGCCCGAAGGGCATTATACATATTTTCTACTTGTCATTTATAAAGATTCATCATATAATAAAACGTAGGTTCCGCGGGGAGACCCCCCGCCATTTCTTTTATCATAACAAATAGGATTCAAGTGAGTTCCCAGCGAAAAGCATTTTCGCCCAGATGACAACACATCACGCAGTGATGTGCGAAAGTGTGGGTGCGCAAGGCGCGGAGCAATCCGTAGAATCCGTTTTTGGGGCTTTTGACGCCTTAATCTAAATAGTAAAGAAAAGAAATGAGAGATTAGTATGTATTTAATAGCAGGACTGGGAAATCCAGGAAAAGAATATGAGAATACAAGACATAATGTTGGATTTGATGTCATAGATAAGTTAGCAGAGGAGCATTCTATCAATGTGACAGAACGCAGCCATAAAGCAATCTATGGAAAAGGATATATTGGTGGTCAGAAGGTGATCCTGGCTAAGCCACAGACTTATATGAATTTAAGTGGTGATAGTTTACGCGCTATCTGTGATTACTATAAGATTGATCCGGTAGAGGAGTTGATTGTAATCTCAGATGATATTGAGCTTGATGTGGGAAGAATCAGAATTCGTAAAAAGGGTTCAGCCGGTGGACACAATGGATTAAAAAGCATAATCGCACAGTGTGGCACTTCTGATTTTAAACGTGTTCGAGTAGGTGTTGGTAAGAAACCACAGGGCTATGATCTGGCAGATTGGGTACTAGGTCATTTTACAAAGGATGACAGGAAACTGTTAGAGGATGCTTACAAGGATGCCGTCAATGCAGTCCAGCTGATTGTGGCAGATGAGATTGATAAAGCAATGAATAATTTTAATTAATCAATAAAGAAAATGTAGGAGGCAAAAACGTGGATTGTTTGAAAGCTCCAATCAAAGAGCTTGGAGAATATGAAGAGATTGCCAAAAGATTAAAGCCTGGAAATTCAACGCTTTTGAGTGGTTGTATGGATTCTCAGAGAATGCATATGATCTATGGATTAAGCGAAGGCTTTCAGAACAGACTGATCATTACCTACAATGATCTTCGTATGAAAGAAATATATGAGGATTATAAGTTTTATGATAAAGATGTTCTGGTATTTCCGGCAAAGGATCTGATTTTCTATCAGGCAGATATCCATAGTACAGAACTGACAGAAGCACGAATGAAAGTGTTGAAAAAGATTGTAAGTGGGGAACCGGTGACAATCATTACAACCTTTGATTCATTACAGACTCCTTTGTTGCCATTATCGCTTTTTCGACAAAATGTTATCGAAATTGCGTTAGAAGAAAACGTGGATGAACGAGAGGTTGCAAAAAAACTTACCACCATGGGTTATCAGAAGAACTTCCAGGTAGAAGCGCCGGGACAGTTTGCAATCCGTGGTGGTATCATTGATATCTTTGATCTGACTGAGGAAAATCCATATCGAATAGAGCTTTGGGGGGATGAGGTAACATCGCTTCGTTCTTTTGATATGTTGAGCCAGCGTTCTATTGAACGGTTAGAAAAGATTACTATCTATCCAGCAACAGAAATGCTTTTGGATGAGGATCTTTTGAAAAAAGGATTAACCAAGATTGATCAGGAGGCCAAGGAAATCGTTGAAAAGCTTCGCAGTGAATTTAAAACAGAAGAAGCAGCCCATTTGCGTCATATGGTAGAAGACCTAAAGGAACAAACCATTGCCTTTTCAAATACCCTAAATTTAGAGGGATATATTCATTATTTCTATGAATCCACAGACAGCTTTATTGATGCCTTTGAGAATGGTTCTACCATTCTGTTTTTAGATGAACCAGCAAGAATCAAGGAACACATTGATGCTATTGAGCTTGAATTTAAGGAAAGTATGATCCATAGAGCTGAGAAGGGTTATGTACTTCCAGGGCAGATGGAAATCCTAGAGCCAAGTGTTCAAACCATGTCAAAGGTGTTAAAAAAGACTGTGGTGAGTTTATCAGGTCTAGAGATTAAGACCTCTTTGCTAAAGTGGGATACGCAGTACGATATTACGGCAAGAAGTGTTTCTTCCTATAATAATAGCTTTGAAGCTTTGGTATCTGATCTGTCCAAATTTAAAAAGCAAGGATACCGTGTTCTTTTGTTGTCCGGATCAAGAACCAGAGCAGCAAGACTTGCAGAGGATTTAAGAGATCATGAGCTTACTGCATTTTATACAGAGGATCGTAGCAGGGTTATTCAGCCAGGGGAAATCATGACTTTTTATGGACATGTAGCAAAGGGTTTTGAATATCCAATGCTTAAGTTTGTTGTGCTGACTGAAACAGATATTTTTGGTGCAGAGCGAAAAAAGAAAAAGAAGAAAAAATATTTTGATGGTCAGAAGATCAATGATTTTGCAGAACTTTCCATTGGAGATTATGTGGTACATGAAAGTCATGGACTTGGAATCTATAAGGGTATTGAAAAGGTAGAAAGTCAGGGAACCGTTAAGGATTACATGAAGATCGAATATAAGGATGGAGGAAATCTTTATATTCCTGCAACGGGCCTGGATGTAATTCAGAAGTATGCATCTGCAGATGCAGCCAAAAAGCCGAAGTTAAACAAGCTTGGAACTGTAGAATGGGAAAAAACCAAGGGTAAGGTAAAGGAAGCCGTTGGTGCAGTAGCCAAGGACCTGGTAGAATTATATGCTGTCAGACAAAAGAAAGAGGGCTATCAGTTTAGCGCAGATAATGTATGGCAGAGAGAATTTGAAGAAATGTTTCCTTTTGAGGAGACAGAGGATCAGTTATCTGCCATTGAAGCAACCAAGAAAGACATGCAAAGCAAAAAGATCATGGATCGACTGGTTTGTGGAGACGTTGGATATGGAAAAACAGAGATTGCAATCCGAGCAGCTTTTAAGGCGGTACAGGATGGTAAGCAGGTAGTGCTTCTTGTACCAACAACCATCTTAGCCCAGCAGCATTATAATACCTTTGTACAGCGCATGAAAGATTATCCGGTTAAGGTTGATATGCTTTCCAGATTTAGAACGGCAGCCCAACAGAAAAAGACTTTGACAGATCTATCCAAGGGCTTTGTTGATATTTTGATCGGAACGCACCGGGTGCTTTCTAAGGATGTGGAATTTAAGGATCTTGGACTTTTGATCGTGGATGAGGAACAGCGATTTGGTGTAGCACATAAGGAAAAGATCAAGAAATTGAAGGATGATGTGGATGTACTGACTTTGTCAGCAACCCCAATTCCAAGAACACTTCATATGAGTCTGGTGGGAATCAGAGATATGAGTGTTCTAGAAGAAGCGCCTAATGAGCGTATGCCGATCCAGACCTATGTTTTGGAATATAACGAAGAAATGGTCCGTGAGGCAATCACACGTGAAATGGCAAGAAATGGACAGGTGTACTATGTCTACAATCGTGTCAATGATATTGCAGATGTGTCTGCCAGGATTCAGGCTCTTGTTCCAGAGGCAAATGTTGCTTACGCTCATGGTCAGATGAAGGAACATGAGTTAGAGAGTATCATGATGGATTTTATTAGTGGTGAGATTGATGTCCTGGTAGCAACTACCATCATTGAAACCGGATTGGATATCAGTAATGTAAATACCATCATTATTCATGATTCTGACAATATGGGCTTGTCACAGCTGTATCAGTTAAGGGGTCGAGTTGGAAGATCCAATCGAAATGCCTATGCCTTTTTGATGTATAAGCGAGACAAGATGCTAAAGGAAGTAGCAGAAAAAAGATTACAGGCAATTAGAGAGTTTACTGATTTAGGAAGTGGCTTTAAGATTGCTATGCGAGATCTAGAAATTCGTGGTGCAGGAAATATCTTAGGTGTTTCACAACATGGGCACATGGCAGCAGTTGGATATGACCTTTATTGTAAGATGTTAAATGAGGCAGTGAAAAATCTAAAGGGAATTGATGAAGTACCGGATTTTGTTACAAGCATAGATTTAGATGTGGATGCCTTTATCCCTGCAGAGTTTATCATGAATGAAGCGCAGAAGCTTGATATTTATAAGCGAATTGCAAGTATAGAAAATAAACAGGAATCTGTGGATATGAAGGAAGAACTTATGGATCGATTTGGTAATCTGCCAAAATCTGTACAGAATTTGCTTCGTATTGCGCTGATCAGAGCCACAGCCCATAGAGTGTTTATCACAGATATTGTGGGTAAAAATGAACGAATTATTATTTCCATGTATCCGCAGGCAAGGATCAAGCCGGAAATGATTCCAGAATTTTTACGTGGATATGGAAATGAAATGTCCTTTTCCATGAAGGGAATTCCAACCTTTGAGTATCGTTACAAAAAGACAGGGCTGGTGGAAAAGGATGCAGAACTTATGCTAAAAACCGTAGAGGATATTTTACAGCAGATGTTGTTTGTATTGCTTTAGGGTAAAATGGTATAATCATATACAAAAAGAAGTATAGAATTGATTGGAATATAAGGTAATGAACAGAAAACGAAACAAAAAAGAGAGAAAACCAGGGGTATATGCTATCCTTCGTAAGAATATGAAGGCTTTGGTTCAGTTTGAGATTTTTTACAAACTGATCTTTTTGCTTGCGTTTATTCCGCTTCTATCAAGGTTGATCACAGTATCCTTGAATGTAACGGGATATAAATATTTAACAGTGGAAAATTTTTCTGGATATTTGACGCATCCGTTGACATTGCTGTTTGCGTTGTTGCTATTACTTTTGATTGCTGTTTTCAATTTCTTTGACATCAGTGCAATCATTTACAACACCAACATGTCTTATCAGAATAAGAAGATCAGTTTGAGAGAAATGTTTCGGTATGCACTTCAAAGTCTATGGAAATTTTTACATCCTAAAAATATAGTTTTTTTTCTTATAATAGATTTTATACTTCCGTTTATGAGTATTGGCGTAGCGTGGAGTTATTTTCGAATGATCTCTCTATCTGATTTGATTCTATCAGTGCTTAGAAGAAAGTGGTATTACGAGGTATCAACAATTGTAATTTTAGTGTTACTTTGGTATATCTGTATGCGCTGGATTTACAGCTTTCACTATTTTAGTGTCTGCAAAGTGAACTTTTTCAGAGCATGTAAGAAGAGTCAGAAGCTTAGTAAAAAGCATAGATTTAAGGATATGATGAAGCTGTTTTTGTTACAGCTGATTGCAGGTCTGATCTTCATTGTTTTATTTGTAGCAGGTATTGCAATCATCACGGTGATTACTAAAATTTTTGCCAAAAAGGCATTGTTAGAATCTATTTCCCTTTCTGTGATCCTGGTTTATTTGAACGTTTTATTTTTGCTTTTTGTGGCGTTGATCACACCATTTAGTTTTGTGTGTATCACTAGTATGTTTTATGGGCATAAGGAAAGACAGAATGAGGAGATTCCACAGATAGAGCAGGTAATGGTAAAAGAAAGACCTCATGCAAAAAAGGTAGAGCGAATCTTAGAGGTTATTGTACTTGTGGTGGCACTGGTTGTTAGCAGCGTATATATTTATCTGATACAGGCTGGAAGGGTGAAATTTAATATTGAATATGTAAAAAATATTGATGTTACAGCTCACCGAGGAGCGTCCTCTCAATATCCGGAAAACAGCCGCAGTGCCTTTGAGGGGGCTATCAATCTAGGAGCAAACTGGATCGAGTTGGATGTGCAACAGACCAAGGATGGACAGATTATCGTCATGCATGACACGAACCTGAAGAGAACAACAGGCCAGGATGTGAATATCTGGGAGATGACTTATGAGGATCTTCAGAAATTAGAAATCGGAAGCTGGTTCTCAACAGAGTTTACCGGAGAACCGATCATGCTTTTGTCAGAAGTTATTGAATTGGCAGAAGAAAATAATATGCGTCTGAATATCGAATTGAAGCCAACAGGACATGAAGAGGATTTTGAACAGCATGTAGTAGACATTGTTCGTGCATATGATTACCAGAAAAACTGTGTTGTGACTTCTCAGGTGTATGAGGTTTTGAAGAATATCAAAAAGTATGATCAGGAAATCTACACGGTATATGTTATGAGTGTGGCATATGGCAATATTTATAAGCTTAAGGCAGCAGACAGCTTTAGTATCAAATATAGCTTTATTACAGAAAATCTGGTACGAACAGTGCATAATGCCGGTAAAGAAATTTATGCATGGACTGTGAATTCAGAATATCAGATCAATCAGATGATCGCCATGAATGTGGACAATATCATAACGGATAATGTAGTTTTGGCACAAAAATGTATTTACAGTAGCCGAACAAGTAATATTGTAATCCAGTTTATTGAGGAACTCATTGGAATTAATCTTGAAATGTTTGCTGAAGTAGAGAAAAGGATACCGGCATAGGTATAAAATTCCTTTGTTTACAGATACTAGTATCAAAAATGGAGGAAAAAATTCTATGAAAGCGACAGGAATTGTAAGAAGAATAGATGACCTTGGAAGAATTGTGATACCTAAGGAAATTCGAAGAACATTACGAATCAGAGAGAGTGATCCTATGGAAATCTTCACAGACAGAGAGGGAGAAATTGTTTTAAAAAAATATTCGCCAATTGGAGAAATGACAACCTTTGCCAAGCAGTACGCAGAAAGTCTTGCACAAACATCAGGACGATGTACACTGATCACAGACAGAGACCAGTTTATTGCAGCAGCAGGTGGCTATAAAAGTCTGATAGGAAGAAGTCTTAGCAAAGAACTGGAAGCGAAAATGGAGGCAAGAGAACAGGTCTTAGCCTCCAGAAATGACAGAGGTTTTATCCGATTAACACCTGAGGATATGGAGGAATTTGCGCAGGAAGCAATTGTTCCTATTATTACGGAAGGTGATGTGATTGGTTCTGTGATACTGGTAGACAATGACCCTAAGAATAAAATGGGGGATGTAGAAAAAAAACTGATTTTGTCTGCTGCTGGATTTTTGGGTAGACATATGGAACAGTAGATATTATAAAAAGGCACTCCCAATATGGGGGTGCCGGATAAAAAGACAGCATGGAGTAGCTTTGTAAGAAAGAGGAAGGTTTATGAGAAGAGCACAGAAAGGCACCAAAAAACGAATACTTCTTTTATCCCTAGTATTAGGCATGGGTTTACTGTCGGCATGTGGTTCAAAGGATAAACAGACATCGGCAGGCAGTGAAAGTGACTGGGATGAAATGGAGAGCTTTGAAACATTTGAAACAGATGATTTTGACATAAGGTCTTCGGAATCATTATCTGGTAAACTGGAAAAGACTCTGGCATACATAGAAAGCACGGATATGGAGCGTTATACAGAAGAGTCCTGGAATCAGTTTGTCAATGTTTATGCCAATGTTTATACGGAATATTTGGATGGGGCAGATGATGCAAGATGTGATGAACTGCAGATGGAACTTGAGATTGCAAGATGCAAGTTGGAGTTTAAACCTGCAGAGGACATTTCTAAACCACTGGCGTTTCGTGAACTATCTGCCGATGAAATGGTAGCAGATATGGGAACAGGCTGGAATCTTGGCAATACTATGGAGGGACACAATGGATATGTACCTGGAGAAACTGTTTGGCAGGATACCATAACAACGAAGGCGCTCATCAAGGCTGTTCATGATATGGGATTTCATACAGTACGAATTCCAGTAACCTGGGGATCTATGATCATGGATGAATATACAATTGATGATAAGTGGATCAGCAGAGTACAGGATATTGTTGATTACTGTATTGAAGAAGATATGTATGTCATCATCAATATTCATCATGATGGAGATGGAAAAGATGGATGGCTTAATATCGGTTCAGATGATATCGACAGTGTGTATGAGGAGTTTGAGGATGTCTGGCGATGTATCGCAAATCGATTTAAGGATTATGATGAACACCTGATTTTTGAATCTATGAATGAAATTTCAGGCAGTGGAAATGGCTTTGATACAGATACCCAGATGATCATGAATTTAAACCAGATTTTTGTAAATGTAGTTCGTTCTACAGGTGCCAATAATACAAAAAGATGGCTGTCAGTTCCAGGAAGAATGGCAGATATTGAACAGACAACCAATGAACAATATGGTTTTTCTCTTCCGAAGGATTTCCTGAAGGATCGGCTTTTTGTTTCGGTTCATTGTTATGATCAGAGATTTGGCAAGGAAGATACTACGGTTGTTACAGAATTTGATATGGATAGGGTTATGTTTTTATCCAGAATGTGTGACAGACTTTCAGACAGTTTTACAGGTAAGGGAATCCCGGTAATTCTGTCAGAATATGGAGCAGTGAATAAAAACAATGGGCAGGATAGAGCTTATTACAATGAGGTAGTAAATTATCTTTGTAAAAAGGCAGGTATTGTACCTGTGTGCTGGGATCAGGGAAGCTATGACAGAACCATGGAAAAACCGGATTTTTCCTATGCATTAATTGACAGAAAAACCTTTGAAAACATCGAACCAGTGGTTACAGATGGATTGCTTCGAGGTTACTTTTTGGATGATCAGGTTGCCAGCGTAGAGGAAATTGGTACAAAGGAAGAAATAAAAGAAATATCAGAAATTCAGATAGAGGAACCTGGTTTTTTCATTCCAGTAGGAACCAGAGCAAAACTAGGCTATACGAAAATACCTTCAGATGCAGATGAGGTAATTCTTTGGGCGTCTGAAGACAGCAGTGTTGCTACGGTATATCAGGGTGAAGTGATTGCAAGAGGAATTGGTACTACTTTAATTCATGCATACAGCCAGAGTAATAAGGTGACACAGACCATAGAGGTTACTGTACTTCCACAGGAAACAGAGGCAAGGATAACGGGCATTTATCTGCTTGATTCTAAGCTCTCTCTTTCACAAGGAAAGTATACCTGGTTAAACGCAACCTTTGAAGGTGGCGATGAAAGCACATTTTTAACCTACAGATCCATGGATCCAAACATTGCATTTGTATCAAGACTTGGAAAGGTGACAGCTGTTGCTAATGGGGAAACCCAGATTGTGATCACAGCATCTGATGGATACGAAATATCAGTTCCTGTTATTGTAGAAGGATATGAAGAGGAAACATCTGAAAAAATACTTCGTCTTGCATTAAATGTATTGTACAACGATGAAACGTTGGAATATTACGGAAATGAAGTCGGTAGTATGATTGAAATAACTGGAGATGGTGAGTATACAGTGACCTTTGACTGTGAGAACGATTTAGGAAAGGATGCAGTTTCTGCAGGTGTTACAGGTTTATCCAATCTGATGGCAATCTATATCAAAGACGCTGATGTAACGGAGGGTGATAAGATCACATCGGGTCTTATTTCCTGTGATATTCAGTACGATGCAGTTGTTGTGGATGGTGTAGAATTAACACTTACTGAAAATGGAAAAAAGACTGCATTAAAGGCATCCGGCATTTTTGATACTAACGATCCGATCAATGCCTGGGATGGAAGTGCAGTACTTGAAGTAACAGAGAAGGACCATGTGCTAAACTTTACCAGCAGCGCATTGGATAACCCGCAAACTATCAGTATTACCTTCACCATCTCTAATCTGATCTTTGAAGAATAACCAAAGAAAGAGTAAATTGCGTACATACGTGATTTGCTCTTCTTTTTGGTATGGCCTGTTTTTTAGCATCAAGAAAGAAAAAAGAACAATAAACAAGATCTGCTAAAAAACAATAAACCACTTGCTATGCAAGTGGGACACCAGCCGGCTTTAGCCTTAAGACACCAATACCCCCAATGTTATAATAAGTGTGGCTACCAACCGCACAACATAACAAAGGAGGTAAAATGGATAAGAATACTTTATCACATACTACGTGGGAGTGTAAGTACCATATTGTATTTGCACCAAAATATAGGAGACAAATCATATATGGAAATATTAGAGCAGACGTTGCAAATATACTCAGCACATTATGTAAGCGAAAAGGAGTAGAAATAATAGAGGCTGAGTGTTGCAGAGATCATATACATATGTTGGTGAGAATACCACCTAACATAAGTGTCTCAGAATTTATGGGATACTTAAAAGGAAAAAGTTCGTTAATGATATTTGATAGACATGCAAATCTAAAGTATAAGTATGGAAATAGAAAGTTTTGGTGCAGAGGCTATTATGTAGATACGGTCGGGAAAAATGCGAAGAAAATAGAAGAGTATATAAAGAATCAACTTCAAGATGATATCGCATACGATCAATTAACATTAAAAGAGTACATTGACCCGTTTACGGGTGAGCCAGTAATCAAAGGTAAATAAAAAATGTCCCTTTAACAGGGACGATCAGTGAATATGGTGCGGTTGGGGCCTTTAATTTCGTGGGCCCTTTGAGGGCCAAGCCGGTAACCGAGCCTTACAGGCTCAGAGCAAACCACCAGCTGTCGCTGGTGGTCATGATT
>JAZQQB010000025.1:0-16032 GCA_045628865.1 Lachnospiraceae bacterium
CCCTTAAAGGAAGGTGCCAACCTGAGCGAGCATGAAATCGAGCAATAAGAGGATTTGATTATCGACGATAAGAGAGTCCGCATTTGCGACTCTCTTTTTTTGTAGCGAGGAAGGAAAACAAGCGACTGCGAAAGCAGGCATTTGTTTTCACCCGAGCGTACATGAGCAAAGAAAAGAGTCACGAAGTGACGATGATGCGAAGCATCACCTTTGCGAAGTAAGAGGAAGGAAAACAAGCGACTGCGAAAACAGGCGCATGTTTCACTTTTGCGAAGTAAAAGGAAAACAAATTAGTATTTACCAGGAGGATAAAATGGAAAAAAGATTATTTACTTCAGAATCAGTAACAGAAGGGCATCCTGACAAAGTTTGTGATGCAGTATCTGATGCAATCTTGGATGCATGTATGGCAGAAGATCCAATGAGCCGTGTTGCTTGTGAAACAGCAAGCTGTACTGGTTTTGTTCTTGTGACAGGTGAAATTACAACAAAGGCAAAGCTTGATATTCCAAGTATTGTTAGAAAGACAGTTCTTGATATCGGATACGATGATGGAAAGAAGGGTCTTGATGGAAATTCATGTGCAGTATTCGTAGCACTTGATCAGCAGTCAGCTGATATTGCAATGGGTGTTGATAAAGCTTTAGAAGCAAAAGAAGGTTCTTTATCTGACGATTTAGATACAGGTGCTGGAGATCAGGGTATGATGTTTGGTTACGCAACTAACGAAACACCAGAGCTTATGCCATATCCAATCTCACTTGCTCACAAACTTGCTTTACAGTTAACAAAGGTTCGTAAGGATGGTACCTTAAAATATTTAAGACCAGACGGTAAAACACAGGTTTCTGTAGAATATGATGAGAATGGCAAGCCAGTTCGTTTAGAAGCAGTTGTATTATCAACACAGCATGATGAAGATGTAACTCAGGAACAGATCCATGCTGATATTAAGAAGTATGTTTTTGATCCAATTCTTCCAGCAGAATTGATTGATGCAGATACAAAGTTTTTTATCAATCCTACAGGACGTTTTGTAATTGGTGGACCACACGGTGATGCTGGTTTAACTGGTCGTAAGATTATTGTAGATACTTATGGTGGATACGCTCGTCACGGCGGCGGAGCTTTTTCTGGTAAGGACTGTACAAAGGTTGACCGTTCAGCAGCTTATGCAGCTCGTTACGTTGCAAAGAACATCGTTGCAGCAGGCCTTGCTGATAAGTGTGAAATCCAGTTATCTTACGCAATCGGTGTTGCACAGCCTACATCTATCATGGTTGATACATTTGGAACAGGTAAGTTAAGTGATGAGAAGTTAGTTGCAATTGTACGTGAGAACTTTGATCTTCGTCCAGCAGGAATCATTAAGATGCTTGATTTAAGAAGACCAATCTATGCTCCAACTGCAGCATATGGACATTTTGGACGTACTGATGTTGATCTTCCATGGGAAGCAACAAACAAGGTTGATGTATTAAAGAAATACTTATAAGAAATAATTAAAAGAGATATTGATAGAAACCTGGAATGAATTCATTCCAGGTTTTTTACGTTATGGAATGTAAATAATACGTGAAAAGATAATGCCCATATGATAGAATAAACGAAGAAGTGATGAGAAATTTTTAAAATCCTGTCATATAATGGGAAGGCAAAAATCTCATAATACGAAAACAAATCGTACGGATTTCGCAAGCGAAATGGAGATTAATATGGCATTTACACATTTACATGTCCATACAGAATTTTCACTTTTGGATGGATCTAATAAAATAAAAGAATATGTGAAAAGAGTTAAAGAATTAGGGATGAATAGTGCAGCAATCACAGACCATGGTGTCATGTATGGTGTGATTGATTTTTATCGTGCCTGTCAGGCAGAAGGAATCAAACCGATTCTTGGTTGTGAGGTTTATGTTGCACCGAATTCTCGTTTTGATAAAGAAGTAAATGGTGGAGAAGAAAGATACCATCATTTGATTTTACTGGCAGAGAATAATGTGGGTTATTCTAATCTATGCAAGATTGTAAGCAAGGGCTTTACAGAAGGATACTATTATAGACCTCGAGTGGATTTTGAAGTCCTTCAGAAATATCATGAGGGTATCATTTGTACCAGCGCATGTCTGGCTGGTGAAGTACAAAGATATATTATGAAGGGGCTCCTAGAGGAAGCAAAGGCATGTGCTTTGAAGTATCAGCAGTGTTTTGGAGAAAACAATTACTTTTTGGAATTACAGGACCATGGAATTCCAGAGCAGAGAACTGTGAATGCAGCGCTTTTGCAGATTAGCAAGGAATTGAATATTCCACTAGTGGCAACCAATGATGTGCATTATACATATAAGGAAGATGTGGAATCACATGACATTTTATTATGTATTCAGACTGGCAAAAAGCAGACAGATGAGAATAGACTTCGATATGAAGGTGGACAATTTTATGTAAAAAGTGAAGAGGAAATGCGAATGCTGTTTCCTTATGCATTGGATGCTATTGATAATACACAAAAAATTGCGGACAGATGTGAGGTTGAAATTGAATTTGGTAATCACAAGCTGCCACAGTTTGATGTGCCAGAGGGATTCACTTCGTGGACCTATTTGAATCATCTTTGTGAAGAAGGCTTTAAAAAACGTTATCCAAATGACGATGGCACTCTCCACAAGAGAATGGAATATGAATTGGGTGTTATCCATGATATGGGATTTGTTGATTACTTTCTGATTGTATGGGACTTCATCAACTATGCCAAGGAACATGATATTGCTGTCGGACCAGGACGAGGTTCTGCAGCAGGTAGTATTGTATCTTATGCATTGAAGATTACTGATATCGATCCGGTAAGATATAGTCTTCTTTTTGAGCGATTCTTAAATCCGGAACGAGTAACCATGCCTGATATCGATGTTGACTTTTGTTTCGAAAGACGACAGGAGGTCATCGACTATGTCAGCAAAAAGTATGGCGCAGAAAAAGTTGTTCAGATTGTAACCTTTGGTACCATGGCTGCCAAGGGTGTGATTCGAGATGTGGGAAGAGTATTAGATCTTCCATATGCTTATGTAGATTCTATTGCAAAAATGGTTCCGAATGAATTGAATATTACGCTGGATAGAGCCCTCGAGATCAATCCGGATTTTAAGAAATTGTATGATACAGAACAGCAGGTACATTATCTCATTGATATGTGTAAACGTTTGGAAGGCTTACCAAGACATACATCCATGCATGCAGCGGGTGTTGTAATTTGTCCAAAGGCAGCAGATGAGTTCGTGCCATTGTCAAGAGGAAGTGATGGTTCTATTACCACACAGTTTATCATGACAACCATTGAAGAACTTGGTTTGCTGAAGATGGATTTTTTGGGACTTCGTACTTTAACTGTTATTCAGAATGCATGTAAAAATATAAAGAAGAACACAGGTATTGACCTGGATATGGAAAACATCGATTATGATGATAAAGAGATTTATGCATCAATTGGAACAGGTAAGACCGATGGTATCTTTCAGTTAGAAAGTGCCGGAATGAAAAACTTCATGAAGGAGTTAAAACCACAATCTTTAGAGGATGTCATTGCGGGCATTTCCTTGTATCGACCAGGTCCGATGGATTTCATTCCAAAATACATTAAGGGTAAAAATGATCCAGAGCATATTACCTATGCAACTCCTGAGCTAGAGCCAATTCTTGCGCCAACATATGGTTGTATTGTATATCAGGAGCAGGTAATGCAGATTGTACGAGAGCTTGGTGGTTACACCATGGGACGTTCAGATCTTGTTCGAAGAGCCATGAGTAAGAAAAAACAGCATGTCATGGAAGTAGAACGTGCGAATTTCGTACATGGTAATGCTGCAGAGAATGTACCAGGTTGTGAGTCAAAGGGTATTTCAGCAGATGTTGCCAATGGAATCTATGATACCATGATGGATTTTGCAAAATACGCTTTTAATAAATCTCATGCTGCGGCATATGCAGTGGTTTCTTATCAGACAGCATTTTTAAAATATTATTATCCAGTAGAATTTATGGCAGCGTTACTCACATCCGTGATAGATAATCCTGGAAAAGTGACGGAGTATATCTTAGCCTGCCGTAATATGGGAATTGAAATCATGCCACCGGATATCAATGAAGGGGAACCGGGATTTTCCGCGGATGGTAAAAAAATCAGATATGCATTAACTGCCATTAAGAATGTTGGACGTCCAGTAATTGATGCCATTGTAATGGAAAGAACACAGAGGGGAATTTTTAACAACTTTCAGGATTTTGTAACAAGAACAGTAGACTGCGATATTAACAAGCGCGCAGTAGAAAACTTCATCAAAGCAGGCGCTTTTGATTCATTAGGTGCTACCAGAAAGCAGCTGATGAGTGTGTATGTGCAGGTCATGGATCAGGAACACCAGGACAAGAAAAACAATTTGGCAGGACAGATGTCTTTATTTGATCTTGTTTCAGAGGAAGACAAAAATGATTTTGAAGTGAAGATGCCCGACGTGGGTGAGTATGAAAAGGAAATCCGTCTTCAGTTTGAAAAGGAAGTCCTTGGTGTATACGTCAGTGGTCATCCGTTGGAGGAATATCAGGATATTTGGAAAAAGAATATTACAGCAACGACAGCTGACTTTGTTTTTGACGAGGAAGCAGGTGGCATTCATGTAGTGGATGGAAGTAGTGTCACAATTGGTGGAATTTTGTCAGAGAAAAAAATAAAATATACCAAAACTGACAAAATCATGGCTTTTTTGACTTTAGAGGATTTGTATGGCACCGTTGAGGTCATTGTTTTTCCAAGGGATTATGAGAAAAACAGTGCAAAGCTTATCGAAGATAACAAAATTTTTATCAAGGGACGTGTCAATGCGGAAGAGGACAAGGACGGAAAAGTGATTTGTGAAACAATTACCGCTTTTGATGAGGTTCCGAAAAAGTTGTGGCTAAAGTTTTCGACAATGGAGGCTTTATTAAATACAGAAGAAGAAATGATGAAGGTACTTTCCACTTCTGACGGAAAAGATAAAGTCGTATTATATATAGAAGAAAGAAAAGCAAAAAAGGAACTTCCTCCAAATCAAAGCATATCTGCAACACCAGAGCTGATTCATCAGTTAGAAAATATGCTTGGAAAAGAGAATGTAAAGCTGGTATAATTTAATAGGTAGAAACATTTTTGGCAGGCGTGATAAACCATTCGAAAAAAACATATTGATGTCATATATGATAAAAATATGTCGTAATGTTTCGGAAACTGCTACAAAAGTATTGAAAAATAAATGAAATGGGTTTATCATAAATTGGAAAAATAATTGATTAAATTTTAACATACTAATGAAAATATAAGGTATGCACTGTTTTTTGACAGTGAAATCACAAAATGAAATAGGATTTTTGTGAAGGTTAAGGAGGAAAAGGTTATGGCTAAGGAAATCAAGACAATTGGTGTCTTAACTAGCGGCGGAGATGCACCAGGTATGAATGCTGCAGTTCGTGCGGTCGTTAGAAAAGCCATTGGAAATGGTGTAGCTGTGAAAGGTATCAAGAAGGGTTACGCTGGTTTGATGAATGAAGAAATCGTAGATATGGATCGTCACAGTGTATCAGATATTATCCAGCGTGGTGGTACTATGTTAGGTACAGCTCGTTGTGCTGAAATGCGTACACCAGAAGGACAGCAGAAGGCAGCAGATATCTGTAAGAAACATGGCATCGATGGTTTAGTAGTTATCGGTGGTGATGGTTCTTACATGGGAGCGCAGTGTCTTGCCCGTTTAGGAATCAACACTGTAGGTGTTCCTGGAACAATCGATTTGGATATCGCATGTACAGAATATACAATTGGTTTTGATACAGCTATCAATACAGCTATGGAAGCGATTGATAAGGTTCGTGATACATCCTCTTCACATGAAAGATGTTCTGTAATCGAAGTAATGGGTAGAAATGCCGGTTATATCGCTCTTTGGACTGGTGTTGCAACTGGTGCTGAAGATATCTTATTACCTGAAGAATATGATTATGATGAACAGAGATTGATCAACAACATCATCGCAGCCCGTAAAAAAGGTAAGACACATCATTTGATCATCAATGCAGAAGGTATTGGTCATTCAAACTCAATGGCTAAGAGAATTGAGGCAGCTACAGGTATTGAAACACGTGCTACTATCTTAGGTTACATGCAGCGTGGTGGTAACCCATCATGTAAAGACCGTTACTATGCATCCATCATGGGAGCTTATGCAGCAGATATCCTTTGCCAGGGTAAGTCAAACAGAGTTGTTGCTTACACAGGTGGTAAATTTGTAGATTATGATATTGAAGAAGCATTAGCAATGAAGAAGACAATTAATCCTTACCAGTTAGAAGTAAGTAAGTTTTTATCAAGATAAAAAATGAGAGAGAATCGTAAGATTCTCTCTTTTAATTCAGTAGGAAAGTTCTCCGAACTTGCCTATTGAATTAAAAGCGCTGCAGGGGGATGCACACACTTTGACAGGGGAAGTTATCGCTTATGCGACGCCAAAGCGGCGCGAGAGTTTCGCAAGCGAAACTCTCTTTACATCATAAGAAAGGTGATTGCTATGATCACAAGTACATCAAATCAAAGAGTAAAATATATCGCGATGATTAGCGAAAAAGCAGGAAAAAGAAGAGCCAATCAGGAGTTCATTGTAGAAGGCTTAAAAATGTTTGAAGAAGCACCAGAGCATTTGATCAAAGAAGTATATGTCTCAGAGAGCTTTTTAAAAAGGAATAAACCTACAGAAAAAATGGAAAAAATCGGTTATGAAACAGTATCTGATCAGGTTTTTGGAAAAATGACGGATACCAAGACTCCACAAGGAATCCTTGCGTTGCTTTCATGGCAATCATTCACGTTAGAACAGATACTTCAAAAAGAAAATCCACTTTTGATTGTATTGGAAGATATTCAAGATCCTGGAAATTTAGGAACGATATTGCGTACAGCAGAGGGAGCTGGAGCAGCAGGCGTGATCATGAGTCAGAATACGGTTGATATTTACAATCCGAAAGTGACAAGATCAACCATGGGATCCATTTTTAGAGTTCCGCATATTTATACAGATGATTTGCATAATACTATAAGAGAATTACAAAAAAATGGTGTGAAAATATATGCTGCACATTTAAAGGCAACTCAGAATTATGACGAAATTTCGTATAAAAAAGGTACGGCATTTCTTATCGGAAATGAAGGAAACGGACTGAAAAATGAGACCGCTGAACTTGCAGATGAATATATACTGATACCTATGCAGGGTCAGGTAGAATCACTAAATGCGGCGATTGCGACGTCAATTTTAGCGTTTGAAACTGCAAGACAAAGAAGAAATTAGAAATTTGAAATTTTGTCGTAATTGCGATAAAAAACATGAAAATAAATTGTATATACAAAAGAAACAATTGTAAATTTGTATAAAAACTTTATGAGGAGAGAAAAATGAAAATTGGATTTATTGGTTTAGGTAACATGGCTACAGCCATGATTGGCGGATTGTTAAAAAAGGGTATTGTCACAAAAGAGGATATTTGTGGTTCTGCCAAAACAAATGAAACCGCGCAGAAAGCTGCAAAGGAATTTGGAATCACAACCTTTACAGATAACAGATTAGTTGCAGAAAAAGCAGATGTTTTGGTGCTTGCTGTCAAACCAATCTTTTTTGCACAGGTAATTGGTGAAATAAAGGATCTCGTTACTGAGAATACATTGGTGATCAGTATTGCAGCAGGAAAAACATTAGGCTGGATTGAAGAGGTTTTTGCAAAGAAAGTTAAGCTGGTACGTTGTATGCCAAATACACCAGCACTTGTTTTGGAGGGATGTACAGCGGTATGTGTAAACGAGCAGGTTTCTGAAGAAGAAAAGGCACTTGCTGTCAGCATTATGGAGTCCTTTGGAAAAGCGCATCTGATCGAGGAACGTATGATGGATGCGGTTGTTGGAGTTAGCGGAAGTTCACCTGCCTATGTGTTCATGTTCATTGAAGCCATGGCGGATGCAGCAGTTTTAGGTGGTATGCCAAGAAAGATGGCATATGAATTTGCAGCGCAGGCTGTTCTTGGAAGTGCCAAGATGGTTTTGGAACTTTCAAAGCATCCAGGAGAATTGAAGGATATGGTGTGTTCACCTGGTGGCACAACCATAGAAGCAGTCAAGGTTTTAGAGGAAAAAGGTATGCGTGCAGCAGTCATTGATGCTATGGTTGCCTGTATGGAAAAAAACCATATTCTGTAAAAAACTTGACAAAACTGAAATTGTTTGATATTATCGCACATGTAACATTTTTGTAATACTTGAAAAACTAAAGACATAATTGTCAGTTCTTTAGGAGGAAAACATGAACACAAAGCGTAAGACCGTGTTGATGGGAATCGCTGGTTTTTTAACAACGATTATCACAGCACACATTTGTTCCAGTGCTAACGTAGTTGAAGCAAAGAGCCTGGATCAATATGAATCATTACGAGCAGGAGCAGCAATTATTTTAAACGACGATTTGGGCAAGACCCAAAACAATGTCGTAGCGTTGTTAGGTATTGACGAGGATGATGGCATCGAAGACGAGGAAGCGGATGCCGAAGAGTCCAACCTGGTAATGGCGGATGTTAAGAACACCTTAAATGTGCGTGAAGAGCCGAACTCAGATTCTGCAAAGGTTGGTTACCTTTACACAGACTGTGGTGGTGTGATCTTAGATCAACAGGATGGTTGGACGAAAATACAGTCAGGAAACTTAGTCGGATGGGCATCTGATGAATACTTGATTTTTGGAGAGGAAGCAGAAGAATACGCCGAGAATGTTGGAATCTCCATGGCAACTATTGAAACAGAAACCCTGAGAGTAAGGAAAGAGCCAAATACCGATTCCGGAGTGTACGGATTGGTTGCAGGTGGCGATAATTATGAAGTCGTAAGTCAGGATGACGAATGGATCTGTATCGATTTCGAAGGAACAGACGGTTATGTATCCTCTGAATTCGTATCTATTGAGTTCATCATTGACGCGGGCGAAACACTTGAAGAAGTGAAGATCAGAGAGGAAGAAGAGAAGAAGGCGAAACTCAAGGCCAACTACGGAGTTTATGCAGCCTCAGCCTCTGATGAAATGTTACTGGCAGCATTAATCCAGTGTGAAGCTGGTGGAGAATGCTATGAAGGAAAGTTGGCAGTAGGTGCAGTTGTTTTGAACCGTGTGAGAAGTGGTTCATACCCTAGCACCATCATGGGTGTTATATACGCATCAGGTCAGTTTACCCCAGCAGGAAATGGTAAAGTTGACACCGTATTAGCAAACGGAAATATTTCAAGCTCTTGTTTACAGGCCGCGCAGGATGCGCTTGCCGGAAATACCAACGTTGGAACCGCTACCCACTTCAGACGTAACAACGGTCGTGAAGGTGTTGTTATCGGAAACCACGTATTTTGGTAAAATTAATCGTAGTGATCATGATAAGAAGCAGTCAAAGCAGATGGTTTTGACTGCTTCTTTTTTGTGAATGAAAGAGGCAAGGAAAAGTTATAGTACACACAAAGTGTGTACTGTAACAAACAAGTGTCTGGTAGTTGTACGAAAACCACTCCCTTGTATACATTTACGAAATCATGTATAATAATGAGTATCTATGAGAAAAAAACTTGTTTCAAAGTCATGGGGGAAAATAATTATGAAATTACTGATTCTCTGGTTATGTGTAATGGGTTTATCGATGTTGATAGAAATGTTGACGAGTTCCTATATCACTTTGTGGTTCGCAATCGGTGGATTATTTGCAGTGATTTTTCAATTGTTAGCTTTTCCATGGTATGCACAGTTGATTATTTTTGTAGTAGTCTCTTTTTTGCTACTGTTCTTTGTCAGACATTTATTTGCAGAGTTTATGGAGACAGGCTCCTTTCACATAAGAACGCTTGAGGAAAAAATGTTATCCAGACAGGCTGTTCTTACAAAAGATGCGACTTTTGAGGAAGGAAGTGTTTTCATTGATGGTAAGCTTATGAGAGCGAAGACATCATCCGAAGAATTGGTATTAACCAAGGGTACCGTGGTGAAAGTAGTAGCTGTTGAAGATGGTGTTTTGGTTATTGAAGAAGCTATGAAGGTGAGAGAAGACGAAGGATCACTCATGGGCAATGCCAAGAAAAAAATGAAAAAAGTAAATTTCAAGCTAGGCAAAAAGAAACCAAAGGATGCACCAGCAACAGAAGAGATAGAAGAATAAATGGGCATGTCCCTTTTTTTATGAGGAGGAAATTATGAATTTAACAGGTTATCATTTTTTGACACTTAAGGATTTTTCCAAAGAAGAGATCGAGTATTTGATCGAGCTTGCAGCTGAATACAAGGCTAAGAAGAAACAGGGAATTCCACATGATACATTACGTGGTAAAAATATCGCTTTGATTTTTGAAAAAACATCCACAAGAACACGCTGTGCATTTGAAGTTGCAGCTCATGATCTTGGAATGGGAACAACTTACTTAGATCCATCAGGTTCCCAGATCGGTAAGAAAGAAAGTATTCCGGATACAGCAAGAGTACTAGGTAGAATGTTTGATGGTATCGAGTATCGTGGTTATGGTCAGGAAATCGTAAATGAACTTGCTGAATATGCAGGCGTTCCAGTATGGAATGGATTAACCAATGAATATCATCCAACACAGATGCTTGCAGACATGCTTACCATGAAGGAACATTTTGGTTCTTTACAGGGCAAGAAGCTTGTATATATGGGTGATGCCAGATACAACATGGGTAATTCACTTATGATCGTTTGTGCGAAATTAGGTCTTCATTTTGTTGCATGTGCACCAAAGAAATACTTCCCTAACGAAGCTTTGGTAAAAGAGTGTGAGGCTTTCGCAAAAGAGAGTGGAGCAACTATCACTTTAACAGAGGATGTGGAAGCAGGAGTTAAAGGTGCAGATGTTATTTATACAGATGTGTGGGTATCCATGGGAGAGCCGGCTGAGGTTTGGGAAGAAAGAATCAAAGACCTTACTCCATACAAGGTAACCACAAAGGTTATGGAAATGGCAGGACCACAGGCTCGTTTCATGCACTGTTTACCAGCATTCCATGATTTAAAGACTGTTATTGGTAAAGAAATGGGTGAAAAATATAACTTCCAGGAGTTGGAAGTGGAAGATGCTGTTTTTGAATCAGATGCATCCATTGTATTTGATGAAGCAGAAAATAGAATGCATACAATCAAAGCTGTCATGGCAGCAACACTTGGTGCATAAATATATAAAAATGCTAGTAAGTTGATAAAGAGGACGAGGCATGAAAAAGGATGAAATCCTGACGCTACTACGAGAAAGAAACTCGTATGTTTCTGGTCAGGAACTATGTGAAAAATATGGTGTTTCCAGAACAGCAGTCTGGAAGGTTATGAGTCAGTTGAAAAAAGAAGGATATGAGATTGAATCTGTGCAGAATAAAGGGTACCGTCTGGTTAGTCAGGAGGATGTATTAAGCGAGGCTGAAATCAAAAGCAGGCTTTCTACAAAATGGGCTGGACAACAGGTGGTATTTTATGATATAACGGGTTCTACGAATAACGATAGTAAGCTGATGGCTGAGCAGGGAGCCACAGAGGGTACTCTTGTGGTAGCTGATGCACAGTCTTCTGGAAAAGGCAGACGTGGAAGAGTCTGGGAGACACCGAAAGGAACCAACATAGCGATGAGTTTACTGCTTCGTCCTGTTTTTGCGCCTAATGTGGCGCCGGGAGTTACGTTGGTTATGGCATTGGCAGTTTCCGAGGCTATATCCAAGGTGACTGGTCTTCAGACAAAGATCAAGTGGCCGAATGATATTGTGGCGAATGGGAAGAAGATTTGTGGTATCCTGACTGAGATGAGTGTAGAAATGGATGCTATAAATTATGTTGTCATTGGTGTTGGAATCAATGTAAATGGTGTTGAATTCCCTGAAGAAATTAGAACTACTGCAACATCACTTCGACTGGAAACCGGTTCGAATATTTCTAGAGCAGAATTGATCGCAGAAGTGATGAAATGTTATGAAGAATATTATGAAATATACTGCCAGTATGGAAATTTAAAGGGACTGGTAGAAACTTACAATAACCAGCTTGTAAGTATGGGCAAGGAAGTTCGTGTTCTGGATCCTTTAGGGGAATATAATGGTATTTCCCATGGAATCAATGAACAGGGTGAGCTTTTGGTTGAAAAAGAAGATGGTACAACGGTTACAGTATATGCAGGAGAAGTATCTGTACGAGGCATCTATGGTTATGTATGAAAAAAGTAAGATAAAGAGGTCGTTATGGCAAAGAAAAATGAAAATACATTAGAAGATGGCAGAATCGTTTTATGTGGAGCGAATGCTTACGAAAAAAAATACTACTTTAACAAAGATTTTTCGAAAGTTCCTGAATCTATTCAGGAGCAATTACATATAACCTGTGTCTTGTTTACAGAAGAGGTTGGTGGTATCATTACTTTTGTTTTTGAAAAGGATGGAACATTGGTAATCGAAACAACCGCAGCAGAGGAAGATTATCTATACGATGAAATAAGCAGTGGACTTTTGGTACATGAAATTCAAAGAAATCGTGAAGAAATGTTGCAGTCCCTGGAATTATATTATAAAGTATTTATGCTCCATGAGGATGTGAGCACTTTACTGGAAGAATAGAGAGGTTTCGGAATGATACTAGTAATCGATATTGGAAATACAAATATCACTTTTGGTATTTATGAAGGGAAGGAAATGAAAGCAACCTTCCGTATTATGTCCAAGACACCAAGAACTTCTGACGAATACGGAAATACCATCGTTGAACTTTTAGAAAAAAATGGAGTAAAGACAGCAGATATTGAAGGTACAATTATTGCAAGTGTTTTCCCGAATATTATGCATTCTTTTACTTCTGCAATTATCAAATATATTGGAAATACACCAATCATTGTTGGACCTGGCGTAAAGACAGGTATCAACATTGCCACAGAAAATCCACGTGCATTAGGTGCTGACCGTATCGTAGATGCTGTTGCAGCGTATGAATTATGTGGTGGACCAGTGCTTGTTATCGATTTCGGTACAGCAACTACATATGACCTGATCACAGATAAGGGTGTTTTTGTTGCAGGTGTTATCGCACCAGGTATTCGTATTTCTGCAAAGGCTTTGTGGGAAGATACTGCAAAGCTGCCAGAAATTGAGATCAAGATGCCAAAGAGCATCATGGCACAGGAAACCATCAGTGCAATGCAGGCCGGTGTTATGTATGGTCAGATTGGTCAGACTGAATATATCATCAAGCAGTTTAAGAAGGAATCAGGCTATGAGAACATGAAGGTTGTTGCAACAGGTGGTCTTGGAAGAGCCATTTCTGAACAGACTGAATTGATTGATGTATATGATGCATTTTTGACATTAGATGGACTTCGATTGATCTATGAAAAGAACGAGAAATAAGGACTCTTTTTTGAGGAGATAAAAGTGAGCAAATTAACAATTGGAAATGTAACTTTAGAGAACAATTTGATCTTAGCTCCAATGGCAGGCGTAACAGACCTGCCTTTTCGTTTGTTATGCAAGGAACAGGGAGCAGGACTGCTTTGCATGGAAATGGTTAGTGCGAAAGCAATCCATTACAAGAATAAAAATACAGAGGAATTGATGGAAATCCATCCAGATGAAGTACCAGTCTCCTTACAGCTTTTTGGTTCAGATCCGGATATCATTTCTGAGGTTGCCAAAAAAATCGAGGAAAGACCTTTTGCTATCCTCGATTTTAATATGGGGTGTCCAGTACCGAAGGTTGTGAATAACCATGAGGGTTCAGCACTTATGAAGGATCCAAAGCTGGTAGAGGAGATTTTAACCAAGCTTGTAAAGGCAGTGAATAAGCCGGTTACTGTAAAATTTCGAAAGGGCTTTGATGATGAACATGTGAATGCAGTTGAAATTGCAAAGATTGCAGAATCCTGTGGTGTGGCGGCAGTGGCGGTTCATGGAAGAACAAGAGAGCAATACTATTCAGGAAATGCTGACTGGGATATTATTGCAAGAGTGAAGGATGCAGTGAAGATTCCCGTAATCGGAAACGGGGATGTAACCGGTCCGGAAACTGCGAAAAAGTTAGTTGAGTATACTGGTTGTGATGGTATCATGATCGGAAGAGCCACAAGGGGAAATCCTTGGATCTTTCATCAGATCAACAGTTATCTGGAAACAGGCGTGATTCCTGATAAACCAACACACGCAGAAGTGAAGCAGACTATTTTGCGACATGGAGAACTCCAGAAAAAATACAAAGGGGAATACATTGGAATCCGTGAAATGAGAAAGCATGTATCCTGGTACCTAACAGGATATCCTAATTCTGCTAAACTAAGAGGTTCTATTAATCAGGTGGAAACCTTTGAAGAATTAGAGGCGATTTTGGCTATGGTTTTGGCGTAGAAATATTGACACATTTGGTGTCTTATAGTATAATACCTAAGATTATGGGAGAGTGTAGTTCCTGATTAGAATGGAGATTGGAAGATGGAAGAAAAGAAGAATATTTTAACCTATGAAGGATTAAAAAAGTACGAAGATGAATTACAAGATCTGAAAGTTAACAAACGTCAGGAAGTTGCTCAGAAGATCAAGGAAGCCAGAGAACAGGGTGACTTATCAGAAAATGCTGAGTATGATGCAGCGAAAGATGAGCAGCGTGATATTGAAGCAAGAATTGAAGAATTAGAGAAAATCTTAAAGAACGCAGAAGTTGTTGATGAAGATGAAGTAGATTTAGAGAAGATCAACATCGGATGTCTTGTAAAGATTTTTGATATGGAATTTGAAGAAGAATTAGAATATAAAATTGTTGGTTCTACAGAAGCTAACAGCTTGAAAGGTAAGATTTCTAACGAATCACCAGTTGGTAAAGCATTGATTGGTTCCAAGGTTGGCGATGTTGTAACTGTTGAAACTCAGGTTGGCGAAGTGAAATATCGTGTATTAGGAATCCAGCGTTCAAGTGCTAACTAAGACTGATTATAGTGAAAAATAAGGGCATGGGGCTTCAGAAATGAGGCTTCATGCATTTGTTATGTGTAACCGTTCATAAGCATGCGGGAAGCATATGGTTTAAGATTTTTTTGAAAAACTTATATGAGGAATAGATCAATCCGGGTTTCGCGAGGCGAAATGGAGATTAGAGATTAGTATGAAAGAGTGTTGTAAAGGAGTTTTGAAAAGTGGCAGAGAATAATAACCAGAATAAACCAGCACAGGAACAGGATATCAACCAGTTATTAAAGGTTCGTCGTGAGAAATTAGCTACCTTACAGGAAGCTGGCAAGGATCCTTTCCAGATTACAAAGTATGACCAGACTCATCACACAGATGAAGCGAAAGCTTTATATGAAGAATTAGAAGCAAAGTTACTTGCAGGAAGAGTAGCTCCTAATGTAGATGGTTTGGAAGAGCAGGAAGCAAGACAGAAATTAAAGGAAGATTACAACGAAAGAAGAGCTATCATGGATGCAAATCCAATCCATGTTTCTATCGCTGGACGTATGATGTTTAAGCGTGTAATGGGTAAAGCCTCTTTCTGTAACATAAAGGATTTGAAGGGTAACATTCAGGCTTACGTTTCAAAGGACTCTATTGGTGAAGAACCATATGCTGATTTCAAGAAATCAGATATCGGTGATATTTATGGTGTTAAGGGATTTGTATTTAGAACTATGACAGGTGAAATTTCTATCCATGCAGAAGAAATGATCCTTTTAACAAAGAGTTTACAGATTTTACCAGAGAAGTTCCATGGATTAACAGATACAGATACCCGTTATCGTCAGAGATACGTAGATCTTATTATGAATGCTGAAAGCAAGGATACATTTGTAAAGCGCTCAAAGATCTTAGCTGCGATCCGTAGTTTCCTGGCAGATCAGGATTTCATGGAAGTAGAGACACCAATGCTTGTAGCTAATCCAGGTGGAGCTGCAGCCAGACCATTTGAGACACA